>NZ_RHNP01000009.1 GCF_003950295.1 Loigolactobacillus iwatensis | reverse complement strand
CACGCTACGGGTATATGCAAATAAAACCAATTTGAGCATAGCCGCTAGGTCGTACTCACGCGGTCGACCAAAAAGATAAGGTTCATTAATGGTTAAAGCCTCCACGAGTTCATTGATATACCACGCCGTATTAGTTTTATCCGGTTCATAATAAGTTGGGATCGCCAAACTTAGTTGATTCATGTTATAATAACTTTGCATATGGAACATCCTTTCGAGGGTGATTTCGCAGGGCACTGGCGCCAAACAGTGCTCTTTTTTATTATATTATAACTAAAAACGGTTCAACTGAAAACACGAATGTTTCCAGTTGAACCGTTTATTTTTGGAGACTTATGTCACAGCCGCTTACTTATTTTTGGGGTTACATCGTTGTTTTTATTTGGCTACAGCAAGCATGCGCTTAAACCAGTTTTTTATGCGTAAATTTTTGTTCATTGGTCAAATTAACTTGATAGCTGGTTATAGTAGGTGAATAGCGATCATTTGGACCAGTTTTACCTAAAAGACCATCACGCAGACTGTCCCAGTAAAGATGCCAAATTGTGCTCTTATCTAGCCAGTCAGTTTTGCGCTTTAACAAAATGCCGAGTCCTTTTTTTAAACTAGAGCCCAATAAAATAGTTAGGTAGAATAGTTTAGAACTTGAATATTGTTTACAGACTAAAATTTGGTTACGTACAAAATAGTAGTTTTTCCAATCATTAGGTTCGGCTATATTGGTGTGGTGGACAATTGCCTTAGAAACATTAAGAATTTTTGTTCGCTTACGAATTCGAAGTGCGTATTCAGTGTCAGTATGTTGGGTGAAGTACGCTTGATTGGGTAAGCCGATATCTTGGATAAGTTCACGCTTAAGTAGGATCCCACGGAAGGTGAACAAGTCTAAATAGAACTCATTCGAATATCTTTTAGCAGCAATATCTTTTTGGGTTAGCGTTGCATGATTCAATAACTTTCGCCGCTGACTAGTTTCAACGGTGCCATCACTTTGATAAACGCTACCACTAAAACATTGAACAGTTGGATTTTTATGTACTGCTTGTGCTAGTAGATTAAAGAAATCCGACTGGTAGGTAATATCATCCGTTGATAATGCAATCCATTTAAAGTTCTGTTGTTGAGCAAGTCTGAGTCCTTTATGAAAACCACCTGCACAACCGCGATTTGTGGCCAGGCGAACGTACTGGATTTGTTCGGGATATTTTTGAACGAGATTTAGCATTGCAACACCAGTATCATCAGTTGAGCCATTATCAACAACAATAATTCTTTTTGCTGGGCAATTTTGGTGTTGAAGTGATTCTAAACAAGCTAGTAATTTTTCTTGTTGATTATAGGTAACAAGGACAACGGCGTAGTTTAGCATAAGAGTCTCCTTTTAATGAGCATAATTTTTGCCTTTTTATTAGCATAATTTTTTTGGATAAGGAAAGATAGAAATATACATTAGTTATCACTAAAATAAATTTTTAATGAAGGTAAGACTAGAATGCTTATGAATTCGTTTACAATATTAAGGGAACATGCTAACTTTGAAGTAAGTTAGGAAGTGTTTGGAAAGGCCAATTTTGTGTTTGCCATGATTATGGAAATTATTCAGTAATTTACGCTGATACGCAAAATCGGAGTGCTTTTTGTGGTGTTCTAGGATAAAGGAGTGAAATTTAATGAACAAGAATAAGTTTATTGCCCAAGTAAAAGATGGCTTGATTGTTTCCTGTCAAGCACTGCCCGGGGAGCCGTTGTATTCTGAAAAGGGTGGCATTATGCCATTAATGGCCAAGGCAGCAGAGGAAGGCGGCGCGGCTGGCATTCGGGCAAATTCAGTGCGGGATATTAAAGAAATTCAGGCGGTGACCAGTTTACCGATTATTGGCATTATTAAGCGCCGTTATCCGCCGGAAGAGCAAGTAATAACGGCAACTTTAAAAGAAGTGGCAGAATTAGAAGCACTTGGAGTAGATGTGATTGCTTTTGATGCGACTGATCGGCCCCGGCACGATGAACTGACTGTTGCGGAATTCATTAGTGACATTCATGAAGAATTTCCGCAGCAAATGTTAATGGCCGATTGTTCTAATCTGCAGGAAGCCCTAGCAGCCTATGAAGTTGGGGTTGATTTTATTGGCACGACCTTAAGTGGTTATACCCAGGAGAGCCTGCAGCAGGAAGGACCAGATTTTGAACTCGTTAAAATTTTGTGTGCACGGCACGTTCCGGTAATTGCGGAAGGAAAAATTTATTCACCAGAGGACGCAAAAAAAATGTTGAAACTAGGTGCAGTAGCCGTTGTAGTCGGTAGCGCAATAACACGACCTAAGGAGACAACTGCAAGGTTTGCGAAGGCATTAGTTAATCAAAAATTTGCCAGTGAATAGATGTAACCGTTAACTTATAGGGCTATCTGATAAAACTTGGGTTTACAAAATCTCGTTTTGTAGTATGGTTATCATAAGAAATAATCATAAAAAGAAACTATTTTCTGCGATATTAAGGGGGTATCATCAATGATAACTGTCTATACATTACCAAATTGTCATTCCGCAAAGGCGGCGCAAGAGTGGTTAGAAAAACAACAATTACCATATACGACACAAGACATGAGTAAAATACCACTGACAATTGACGAGTTTAAGCGGATCTTGACGTTAACCACGGATGGGCTAAACGAATTGTTGGCCACGCGGGCATTTGATTATCAGACGTATGCTAGTAAATTAGAAAGTTTACCGTTATCTGATGCTTTGCGCCTTATTCAGGAACGACCTAAGTTACTAAAGGCACCATTAATTGTTAGTGATTCAAAATTAGTAATTGGTTTTAATCGGAACGAAATTCGTCAATTTTTACCACGTTCAGTGCGTAGATTGAATTTATATAGTGCTTTATTAAAGGCCGATTGATGGGCCGACAATTTAAACAACTAAAAAGAAGTCCTTGCCTTAAGTTTGATTATCAGAGTTGGTTGAAAGCTGTTTTCAACTACACTTAAGGCAAGGACTTTTTTATTATTCAGTTAGTTTAAAATCGCCCATAAAGCTTTCGTTCCACTGTAATTGGTTTTTAATTTGTTTACCGAATGTATCAATTAAGGCGTGGAGCTCTTGGGCCTGTTGCCAGTTAAGCTGCCAATCGTTCTCAACGACTTTTTGAAAGGGACGGTACTTAGTGGGCATGGTCAAGCCAAGCCACTTGAATTGGCGCTTGGCGTAGGCATCGACAATGAATACGGGTTTACGGAATCCGTAAAGAAGAATATCGTCGGCAGTTTCATTGCCAATCCCCTTAACGGCAAGCAATTGATTTTGTAATTGTTCTCGTGATAGTTGTTCAATTTTTTGCGGATCATCCTGATAGGTGGCCAGCCAATCGGCGGCCGCCTTAATGTAACCAGCCTTGGTTTTGTATAAACCAGCACGCTGGATGATGGTGGCCAGTTGTTCAATTGTTAATTGGCGAATGACTTGGGGATCATTATTGGTTGCAGCTAATAAATCAACGGCGGCAGCACCAGCGTTATTGGAGTTAGCGTTTTGGATTAAAATTGCGGACCAAATAACTTGAAAAGGTGTTTGCGCCCAGGTTTCAATTTGCATCCAGTTTTGTGGTCCTAAGTGTTCCTCCAATGTATTATATAGTGGTTTTAAATTCATTTTGTGCGACCTTTCGTTGTTTGAACAATAATTATTCTTAGTTTACTTGATTTTGGCCAACTTATTAAGTGATTTGACTTATTGAAATTTTCATGAAATTGGTGTTAAGCCGGGACGAGTTCTTTAATAATAGCTACTTTTAGGTTATACTAGCAACACAAATGGAGGTTGCAACATGTTAAACGATCGTTTATTTCATTGGTTAATTATGCGAATTGAAAATCCTTTCTCGGCTTCAACAAAATTCCGGTAATCTTTATAAATTTTGTTGAAAAGAAGGATTAAATTTTGAATTCAGAAAAAGAATTATCCGGCAAAACTGTTTTATTAATGGCTATTGCCGCTGGTGTTATTGTTGCTAATTTAAACTATATTCAACCAATCGAGGGGCTGATTGCAACTAGCTTTCAAGTCTCAAAGGCGACAGTTGGCGTTGTCGCAATGCTTACTCAGCTTGGTTATGCCTTTGGGCTCCTACTAATTGTACCTCTAGGGGACATCTTTAATCGTTATCATTTAATTCAGGTGATGTTAATTTTATCAATAGTCGCGTTGCTGCTTGCCTTTTGGGCGCCATCCGTGACAATCTTTGGGGCGGCTTCACTGTTAGTTGGAATTACGTCCGTGGCACCGCAAATTATTATTCCCTATGCAGCCTACTTAGCGCCAGATTTACATCAGGGGAAGGTTCTTGGTAATGTTTTGAGTGGTTTGTTAACGGGGATTCTTTTATCCCGTTCAGTTAGTGGATTGCTCGGCAGTATTATGAACTGGCAGTACGTTTACCTGATCGCGGCCTTGGCCTGTGCTATTTTACTAGTTATCTTACACGTTTATCTACCACGTGATCCACGGGCGCACCAAAACTTAAGCTACATTCACGTTTTAGGATCATTACCTAAATTATTACTAAAAGAAAAACATTTACAGGGTTCCGCCATTAATGGTTTTTGCTTATTTGGTGTTTCCAACGTTTTGTGGTCAACCTTGGCCTTTTATTTGGCCGCCCAGTACCACATGGGAAGTGATGTTGCCGGATTACTTGGCCTATTGGGTATTACAGGTGTACTATTTGCTTCTATTATTGGCCGACTAGTTGATCGTTATTCCCCACGAATGACAGTTGGAGTGGGAATTCTTTTTTCGGCGTTGGCCTTTCTTGTTTTTGCCAGCTTGGGACACTTCTTTATCGGGTTAATGGTTGGGATTGTTTTGCTAGATTTAGGCACGCAATTTGGCCAAGTTTCCAATCAGGCAATTGTCCAATCGCTGAATCGTGAAGCAAGCAGTCGCAATAATTCAATTTTTATGTTCAGCTATTTCCTTGGTGGCGCACTAGGAACTTTCTTTAGTACCTTTGCCTGGAGTCATTTTGGCTGGACAGGTGTCTGCAGTGTTGCGGCCATCTTTTTAGTGGTTGCACTTGCTGGCCACCTTATTTTGAAAGAGCCGAAGCAACTGCGCCAAGTGCAGGAATAAGTTAGCAATGAGTTGTTTTTATTTTACTCTATGTTGAATAAGTGGTAATTTATAGTTGAATATTCGGCGATGACGTTCGCAAATTTATTACAATCTGTAATTGATGACGTCTACTTAAGAGGGGTGATTCCCTTTTAGGTAGGCGTCTTTTCTTTTTGGAACGTTATGGCAAAGAATAGATTTCTTTGTGAACTGGAATTCTTTATTTTACAGAATCATCAAATATATTTTTAGGAGGACATACAACATGTCAGTTTATATTGAACAAGTTAAAGCACGAGAAATTTTTGATTCACGGGGCAATCCTACTGTTGAGGCAGACGTTATTCTTTCTGATGGAACTATGGGCCGAGCAGCAGTACCTTCTGGCAAGTCAACTGGCGAAAAGGAAGCCATTGAACTCCGTGATGGTGGTACTCGGTTACAAGGGAAAGGGGTTGCCAAGGCTGTCAACAACGTTAATACAGAAATCAACACTGCATTAAACGGTATGTCACCATTTAATCAGGCCGATGTTGACCAAAAGATGATTGATCTTGATGGTACGCCGAATAAGGCTCGTTTAGGTGCTAATGCAATTCTTGGTGTTTCTATGGCTACTTTACGTGCTGCCGCTAACTATGAAGGTATTCCACTGTATCGCTATTTAGGTGGGGTTGATCTTGAGTTGCCCCAAACATTTCATAATGTTATCAATGGTGGTGAACACGCGGACAATGGGATTGATATGCAAGAATTTTTAATCACACCAGTTAAGCGTTCATCATTCCGTGATGGTTTTGAAAAGATTACCAACACTTATCACGTTTTGAAAAGTCTAATTGAAAAGGCCGGCTACCAATCTGGTTTAGGCGATGAGGGTGGGTTTGCGCCAGACCTAAAATCTAGTGAAGAAGCACTTCAATTTTTACATGACGCCATTATTACTGCGGGTTACAAGCCAGGCGAAGATATCGCAATTGCTTTTGATGCTGCTGCAACCAGTTTTGCTCAGGCCGATGGTACTTATAAGTTTGAAGGCTTAGTGAAAACGGCGGACGAAATGGCCGCTTACTACATTGGTCTTTTAGATAAGTTTCCAGAAATCGTTTCTATTGAGGATCCTTACGGCGAAGATGATTGGGATAATTTTGCTAAGTTTACTAAGCAAGTTGGTGATCGAGTCCAGATTGTCACTGATGATAATGTTTGTACCAATCCAGTCTTATTCCGAAAAGCGATCAAAGCTGGCATGGCCAATAGTTTCTTAATCAAATTAAACCAAATTGGAACGGTTACTGAGACTTTGGAAGCAATCCGAATTGCTAAGAAAAATGGTTATACAACTATGATTTCACACCGTTCTGGTGAAACCGAGGATACTTTCATTGCTGATTTCACTGTTGCAACAAATACGGCACAGATCAAAACAGGTGCTCCTGCCCGAAGTGAACGTGTTGCTAAGTATAACCAGTTCTTACGAATTGAAGAAGAACTTGGCAGTAACGCACGTCTGGCACATTTTCCAGATAATGTAGCGTTTGACTAGTATATTTTTCAAGCATATTCTAGATTGATGAATTTTATTGTAGTCAAATGACCAATGTCAGAAGTATTCAGATTATTAGCAGTGGCGGTCTTAGTCATGATTTGAATTTCGGTTGTTGTAGCTAATTCTTGGAATCTAAGCACTTTTCCAATACACCCTAGATCTCATAAATAGTTTTTTTTACTAAAATGATTTTTACAAAAAGGAGTAAACAAAATGATAATAAAAACTAATGTTGATCACCTAGAAGCAAATTATTCCGGAAAGGGTTTGGATAAGCAAACTGCGCAGAAGTACCAGGCTAGCCACGGGTACAATGCGATTCCGGAGACTAGTGAAAATCCGTTAGTTGGAATTTTGAAGGGGATGTGGGGGCCAACACCATGGTTGCTGGAGGCCGCAATGATTCTTGAGTTACTGTTAGGCAAGGGAACACAGGCATTTTTTGTTTTCGCACTATTGTTATTTTCGGCCGTTGATGGTGAAATTCAAGAACGGCGTGCCAAAAAGGCAGTGGGAACACTGCACCGCCAATTATCAGTTACAGCGAGGCTGCTACGAGATGGTGAATGGCAGTATCAGTCGGCTAAGTGGTTGGTGCCAGATGATATTGTCCGTGTTCACGCAGGCGATATCATTCCGGCCGACCTAGAGATTATCACTGGAACAGTGGAAGTAGATGAGGCCACGCTTACAAGCGAAAGTAAGGTGATTTTAAAAGACAAAGGCGCTGCACTCTACCCTGCCGCAACGGTTATTCATGGTGAAGCAATTGGCAAAGTAACGAAAATTGGTGCTAACAGTACTTATGGAAAGACTGCCGAATTGTCCAGAACTGAGGAGGCACCTGGCCGTCTTCAAAAACTGTTATTTAATATTGTTCGTTACCTTGCCTACGTTGATGTCGTTTTAGCAGTAATTTTAGTTATTGCGGCAGTATTTCGTGGGACGGCTTGGCAGGAATTACTGCCTTTCTTGGTTATTTTATTTATCGCAACTATTCCAATTTCAATGCCGTCTAGTTTCACCGTTGCGAATTCACTAGAGGCTAAAAATTTAACGCAAGAAAAAGTATTGGTAACTGGTTTAACTGGGATTCAGGAAGCAGCCAGTATGGATGTCTTACTAATCGATAAAACAGGTACGATTACTAATAATCAACCAAAGGTCGGCCAAATTAAGGTGTTTGGTCAATTTTCGGCCCAGCAAATACTTCAACTTGCTTTAACTGCAACCGACGAAACAGCAGCCGACACTGTTAGCGTGGCACTGGTTAAAGCGGCTGCCACCAATCATTTGTTACCCTTTAAACGAACTAAATTCACTGCCTTTGATCCGGCCACCAAAACAGCCAAGGCTAGTTTTGTAGATAATGGTCAAACTCAGGTGGTAATTCTAGGTTCGCCGAATATTGTTGCCGCAAGTGCGGTTTTGCAACCAAATTTGGAACAGGAAGTAACAGCCTTGGCTAGTCGCGGTACCCGAGTTCTTGCGGTTGCTTTACAAACGGCAAAACAAGCAGAGATCGTTGGGTTAATTGAGTTAGTTGATCAACCACGTGCTGATGCGATTACATCTATTAAAGCGGTTCAAGACCGTGGTGTGCGGGTTATGATGTTGACGGGTGATACATCTTATACTGCGCAAACGATTGCCGAACAGGTTGGAATTGGTTCCCAAATTGGCACGTTAGCAGATGCCAAATCCGATCCACTTTCATTTGATGGTTTTGCGGATGTCTACCCGCAGGATAAATTAGCAATCGTGAAAAAGTTACAAGAATTAGGCATGGTCGTTGGTATGACTGGTGATGGTGTTAATGATGCGCCGGCACTACAACGGGCAGATGTTGGGATTGCAGTTGCCAGTGCAACCGATATTGCCAAATCGGCCGCGAAAATTGTTTTAACGCGTTCAACGTTGGCCGATATTGTTAAAGTAATCGATGGGGGCCACCGAGTTTATCGCCGAATGATGACTTGGACAATCACTAAACTGTCGCGGACGGCGCAATTAGCGGCACTACTTACCCTAGGTTTTGTGTTTGCTGGTTTCTTCCCTGTATCGTTAAATTTAATTATTTTTATTGTTATCATGAATGATTGCGTTACTTTGACCTTAGGAACTGATCGTGCCTGGCCAACCAGTATTCCGGAACACTGGGACCTTGGTCAGTTAGGTAAGATTGCTAGTATTTTTGCCGTTTCTTGGGTTGTCGTCGGTTTGGTAATGTTTTGGTACTATTTAGAGGTGGCGCAATTAAGTAATGGCAAGATTAGTACATTAATGTTTATCTATTTAATTTATAGTGCCATGACAACGATTATTATGACTAGAACTCGTGACCATTTTTGGGAGTACGCCCCAAGTAAATCAGTTGGTTGGGTTGTTTTACTTGATATCGTTTTAGCAACCATTATGGCCATAACAGGTTTTGTCACGCCCCAAGTTAGCTGGTTATGGGTTTTGACAGTAATTGTAATCGTGATTTTTGCAACTTTAATCTTGGATTGGGTTAAAATGCAATACTATAAAAAAACGGGTATTTTAGGAACCGAACGGCAGAAATAGTAAAAGAAAGTGGGGGTGACTATGAAGTCGATTGCAATTTATTTGGTTCGACACGGTGAAACTTATTTTAATGTTTTTGGTTACTTTCAAGGCTGGAGCGATACGCCCTTAACGCCAAAAGGAATTCAACAAGTGACGAGGACTGGCCAGCAATTAAGTGGCCAAACGTTTGCTTTGGCCTTTTCCAGCGATGTTGGTCGTGCAATCCAAACTGGGCAAATTATTGCGCAACAGTTCCAGCAAAAGGCCCCAGTTATTACGCCACTCTTACGGGAACATTTTTATGGCTCCTTTGAAGGACAGGAGATCACACGTACGTGGCAAAAGATAGCACGCCAGCATCGTTGTCAAAATTATTCGGATTTAGTTCAAACTTATTCCATTGACCGGGCGCAGGATTTTTTAAGTCAAGCGGACCCAACCAATTTAGCAGAAAGCAGCCAACAATTCTGGCTACGTTTTAATCAAGGGCTAGAATTGATTTTTAAGCAGGCTGTGTCTGGGGCGCAGGTTTTGTTAATCTCACATAGTTCAGTAATTCGTGCCTTAGTTGCAAAGTATGCGCCAACTTTATTGACCCAACTAACACCAGCAAATGCGGCCGTAACAAAGTTGGTGTTAACTGGTGAAACAAAAATTCAGACGGTGCAAGTTAGCTACTATAATCGAGCAGTGGATTAATGTCCTTAGATATGAGGAGCATTATTAAAATGAAAAGAATCGCTAAAAGTTAGGACCATTAGGCTGGCTTTTAGCGATTTTTTTGACGTTCTTTCGTGTTCATTCTGAGGATTTATAGTGTACTTAGTTTGTATTTGGAAATTATTTGTCCCATTATTTTTGGGCCAATCCGAGGAGTGTTTGAGAAAGTAGATTTCTGTGGTGACCAAGGCGAACTTAGTCGAGAAAACACAGTCATGGACTTTATAACTATGTTTTTTGGCGACTTATGCCTTGTTGAATGGAACACCGGGTGGAGAATTAAGATTATTGCACATTTGACTAATTTATAGGATATGACACGTCGAATTCTGAAAAGTAAGGTCGCATTGTTTAGAAAGAAAATAATTATTTAAAATATAACTGTTTTAATTAAAGCTCAACATAAAACTAGTTTGGCGGCCAACTAAAATGGCATAATTTAAATAATGAATTTATCTTACGCTGTACTTAGTAATAGAGGTGAGTTTCAAAAACAACCGTTTTTTATAACGTAAGGGGGAAATACAATGGCGATCAATATTATTGCTGGAGAAATCTTAAAGCGGATGAACCTTAATCAGCTAATTTATAAAAATAAGTTATTTAATGCGGCACTGACTAATGGCATTACTAACGAGTTACCTGATGAGCAAATGGCGACTGCCCATTTATCAAAAGCCAGTCCTAAGCCAGTTGGAAAAAGTTACAGTTCAAAGGGGCGTTTCCCGGTTAAATACGATTTAGAGATTATTGTGGCCGCGTATAATGCTGAACCCTACATTGATGACTGTATTGGGTCGATTGTCAATCAAAAAACGGATTACTCCTTTTCAGTTACGATAGTTAATGATGGTTCGACCGATAACACGCTCCAATTTTTAAAAAAATATGAATCAATTTTAAACGTTAAGGTTATTGATCAGGCCAATCGAGGGTTTGCCGGTTCCCGCAACCGTGGATTGGACGCTACAGAAGGTCGCTATTTAATGCTGATCGATTCGGATGATAAATTAGCAGAAAATGCCGTTCAAAAGCTTTTAGAGGCCGCTTTTTCCACCGATTCTGATATTGTGGAAGGTAGCTATCTTCGGTTCCATAAGGATAATAATATTTTGACCCGTAACATTCATAACGATGGAGAAAATGTTGCTGCCCTAGAAAACCTGAACGGATTTCCGTGGGGTAAGGTAATTAAAAGTAACTTATTTGCGAATGTTAGATTTCCCAAAGACTATTGGTTTGACGACACGATTTTTCGTTATTTAATTTTCACCCGTTGTCAAAAGGCAACAACGATTAGCGACATCGTCTACTGGTACCGGCGTAATAAAAACGGTATTAGCCGGCAATCGCGCAAAAGTTCCAAGAGTATTGATACTTTCTGGGTTACTGAGCAAATGTTTGCTGATATGAAAACGCTAGGAATAGCCAAAAAACAGGAACTCTATGATGCAACGTTAAACCAAATTCAACTTAATTTCCGACGAACTAGCGACCTTCCAGTAGAAATACGTAAAAGTATTTTTGTCCTTTCTACTAAACTACTTAAACAAAATTTTCCGAATTTTAGAACTAAGAATTCTGCGTACCATGATTTAGAAAATGCGTTGTTAGAGCGAGATTATCAAAGTTACCATCTATTTTGTACCTTAGTTTAAAAAATTATCAGTTTAATTATGGAGAAGACTACTAGATTTAGTCCCACAATATTGTGGGACTAAATCTAGTAGTCTTCTTTTGCATCAGTACATGCAAGCAAACTAACAATTCGCTAAATTTCTAGCGAATTTTGCTGTTCTAGATGCTATTTAATTTCATACGTACTAGCTAAAAAAGGCCACTGGATTAACGTTTATAAGGTAATCTCTAATCAAAGTAGCATTTTTACCACTCTATTTAAATGAATAACTTATAGGTAAGATAGATTTATAGCTGACTGTTATCCGCTAAAAATAATAGTTTCTATAAGGTGTATATTTATTGTTTGGCTATATTTTTCCCACTATAATGAGTGAAACGCTAAATATAGGAAAAAATGAAAATCATTTATTCCTTAGTGAATCAGGAAGTTGTTAATCGCCAAAGCTTAACACTAATAAAAAAATTGATATTACTTAATTTTATGTGAAGGAAGGCCAAAAAAATGAGCAAAAAAATTTTAGTAACGGAATCTACAATGCCATCACTTACAGAATACATCGAGGAAATTACTGATTTGTGGCAAAGCAAATGGTTAACCAATGAAGGTGTAAAAGTTCAGAAGCTTACCAAACAACTTAAAAATTATTTGGAAGTAGACAGCCTTTCGTTGGTAACTAATGGTCACACGGCTTTAGAACTGGCCTTAGCAGCATTTGACCTACATGGTGGCGAAGTCATCACGACGCCGTTCACTTTTATTTCCACAACTAACGCAATCTGCCGGGCAGGACTGACACCAGTTTTTGCGAATATAGATCCCGAAACGTTTACGCTTGATCCCGCTAAAGTAGAGGCCTTGATTACACCTAGAACCAAGGCAATTTTGCCCGTTCACATTTACGGTAATGCTTGTGATGTTGAGGCGTTCGCCGATCTTGCTACTAAATATAACCTTAAATTAATTTATGATGGTGCCCATAGTTTTGGAACCAAATATTTTGGCAAGAGTCTTGGTCAGTTTGGCGATATTACAACCTACAGTTTTCACGCCACTAAATTGTTTAATACGATTGAAGGTGGTGCAATCGTTGCCAACGATGAGCAAATCCATAATCGACTCACACAATTAAAAAACTTTGGTTTAAAAAATGGTGAGCCAGTAGAAATTGGTTTAAATGGTAAAATGAATGAATTTTCCGCAGCAATGGGACTTTGTAATTTACGGCAAAACGACGCCATGATTGAGCAGCGTAAAATGCGGTATCAGTACTATTATGAACGATTACAGAATATCCCTGGGATTCAATTAAATCCGCAGCAGAATGGAATAGAAAGTAACGCCGCCTATTTCCCAGTTTTATTCCACGATACGTTTGGCTGTTGCCGGGAAACGATTATTGATCGTTTGATGAAACAAAATATTTTCCCACGTAAATATTTTTACCCATTAACAAGCGAATCACCTAGTATTCAAAATAATTATCCAATTCAGGCAACACCAATCGCACACGATTATGCACAGCGCGTTTTAACCTTACCACTTTACCCCAACCTTGAGTTTGAAATAATTGATCAGATTTGTCAGATCATTATCGATAGCGGCCAATTGGAAGCAAATGCTTCGTAAGGATGTGATGATATGGCACAACCAACTAGTTTACGGTTAAAGGCAATTAACGGCTTTTTATGGACTGGTGTAGAGCTATTAGGAAATCAAGGATTAAAGTTAGTCATTCAAATATTTCTGGCCCGCTTATTAATTCCAGCGGATTTTGGTGTTATTGGGATGATTAACATTTTTATCGCACTTTCTCAATCTCTAATCGATAGCGGGTTTCAAAATGCGTTGATTCGAGAGAAGAAAATCACAATGCGAGCCTGCACAACAGTGTTTGTTTTCAATATTCTCTGCGCAGCATTACTTTATGGGCTACTATTTGCCAGCGCACCACTAATTGCTGATTTTTATAAAACGGGGATTTTAGTACCGGTTATTCGAGTAGTTAGTAGCATCTTATTGATTAATTCATTAAGTCTAATTAGTCGTACCATCTTAGCACGGGAGTTAAATTTTAAAGTGCAAATGAAAATCACACTAACTGGATCCGTCGTTTCAGGTGGATTAGCTATCGGTCTAGCATTAGCGGGCTTTGGTGTTTGGAGTATTGTTTGGCAAATGGTTGTGACACAAATTTGGCAGACCATTGGATTTATGATCGCTGCAAAATGGTGGCCTAAATGGGAATTTGATTTTAAAGCATTAAAAAAAATGTACAGCTTTGGCTGGAAATTAACCGCCGCGGGATTAATTAACACAACCTATAATAACTTACTTTACGTTGTGATTGGTCGTTTCTTTTCAGTTACCACACTTGGTTACTTTACAAACGCTGAAAAAATTAGTCAGATGACGACTGATTCGACGACCGTAGCTATTCAAAAGGTGAGTTATCCGGCCTTGAGTAAAATTCAATCCGATAAGGTGGCCCTACACAATGGTTATCGCCGGGTGATTCTGCATACAATTTACTTTATTTTTCCACTGATGATCGGAATTGGTGCATTAAGTAAACCGATTTTAGTACTTGTTTTTGGACAACAGTGGGCACCAGCGGCTCCGTTCCTATTGCCGCTTTGTCTGGCAGGGATATTTTTCCCCTTACAGGCGATTAACTTAAATATATTACAGATATTTGGTCGTTCGGATCTTTTCTTACGATTAGAAGTGATTAAAAAAGGTGTCGGCCTGGGATTGTTTGGCCTAGTTTACCTCCTACAACTAAATATTATGGTACTAATTTGGTTGTTAGTTGTTCACGCACTGTTTTCTTTCGTACTTGACTCATTTTATTCTGGGCGCTTTGTGTCCTATACAACTTTTCAGCAAATTAAAGATAGTCTGGTAATTTTAGGATTAAGCGGCTTTATGGGAGTTAGTGTGGCGGGATTGCATTACTTCCTCGGGCAAATCACCTGGATTAATCTAATGATTGAAGTGACGTTTGGTGTAGGAATCTATCTAGTAGGTAGCCATTTACTACGCATCAATGAATTTAAATCTTATTTGGCCATTTTTGGCCGATTATTCCAAACAGGTTTTAAGGACCGTTTCATGAAGAAGGGAGCAATTAGCGATGACGAAGATAGTTGATAAAAATGGCCTTTTTAAGGTTATAAAACGTTGGTGGTGGTTAGTAATAGTCGTTACTGGTGTCGGAATTTTTGCCGGTTGGGCCGCAACTAATTATTTAATTAAACCCCAGTTTCAATCGGTCAGCGAGTTAGTTTTACGACCTAAAAAAAGTGCACCTCAAGATATGAGTGGTGAGCAAATTAACACGACTGTAGCCGGTTATCAAGATTTGGTAAAAAGTAATTTTGTACTTAATCCATCTAGACAACAATTACGTGAAAATGGAATTTCGGTTAATGCTAATTCGTTAGCTAATAATGTCAGTATTCAACACCAAGAAAATTCTAATTTATTTAGACTAATTGTTACTGCTGATACTGCGCGGAAGGCCCAGCAAATAAACCAAACACTTAGCAAAGTTTTTGCTAAAAGGGCAAATACACTTTCAGTTACATTACGGCCAATCAGAATCTCGCAGGCCCAATATAGTGGTGAATCGATTGCACCCAGCAGCTCATTTAATATGATGGTTGGTGGCCTAATTGGACTAATGATTAGTAGCCTGCTTCTGGTAGTAGTTGCTTGGCGGCGATCAAGTTAGTAGTGAAATCGGTAGTCGTTCAAGGTTAAGGAAGGAAGTTACGGTATGAAAAAGGCAGATGAGAAATATACGTCCTCAGTTTCTAAAAATATCGAAGCTATGACGACTAATAACCGTAAAGAATCGCAGGTTTATCAATTTAGTAAGCGGGGGCTAGACATTATTTTGGCAGGCGGCGGATTGGTTGTTGGCCTACCATTGATCTTAATTATCAGTGCTTTTAGCAAAATCAGCGACCCCAAAAGTCCCGTTTTCTTTTCACATGTCCGCCAGGGGAAGAATCAACGTGGTTTTAATGTTTATAAATTTCGCACAATGATTTGTAATGCCGAACAGACATTAAAGCAAGACGAAAAGTTATACGCCGAATTTATTCGTAATGGGCATAAGTTTCCTGAGGGCAAAGATCCGCGCATTACCCGCTTAGGTCGTTTTTTACGAAAAACAAGTTTGGATGAGCTACCTCAATTATTTAATGTTTTAAAAGGTGATATGAGTGTTGTTGGGCCACGGCCAATTACTTTTGAAGAGTTAAAACATTATGGGAATAAAACGGCGCTATTACTAGCAGTTCGGCCTGGTTTGACCGGTTACTGGCAAGTTAATGGTCGTAGCGATGTTCAGTATCCAGAGCGTTGTGAATTAGAGTTATTTTATGTCCGTCATCGCAGTATGCCGTTTGATCTTAAAATTATTGGCCAAACTGCCTTAACGGTTGTGACGAGGAAAGGAGCGCATTGATATGGACGAAAAGAAGAAATTATTACTTATTGCCGAAACAATGAGCGGCGGTGTTCGAAGGCATTTGGTGGATCTTATTCAGGCCCTGGACCAAAATGTTTTTGACATTACTTTATTTTATGGAACGCGCCGAGTTGATGCGGCCTTTACGAAAGTAAAATCTCAACTGGAGTCTGTTGCAACGCTAATTCCCTGTGAGGCGCTTGGTCGTGATATTGATTTGTATCAAGATGGGGTTGCTTTTTACCAATTATTAAAAGTAATTCGAAAATTACGACCAGATATTGTTCACTGTCATTCTTCTAAGGCAGGAATTTTGGGCCGTTTAGCGGCCAAGACTTGCCGGGTAGACAAAGTCTTCTATACACCACATGCATTTTCATTTCTTGCTCCAGAATTTAGTAAGCAGAAAAGATTTGTTTTTATCCAAATTGAACGCTTTTTAAGCAGAGCCGCAACAACTCGAATTTTTGCCGTCTCTAACGGAGAACGCACACGAGCGGTGTTGGCTAAGATTGATCATCAAAAAAAATTCAAGGTTATCTATAATGGATTACCCAAAAGCGAACAACGATACCGCGGCTATATCCGGCGTGAATTGAATATCCCTGCTGATGCAATCGTGATTGGAAACAATTCGCGCTTGTGTGAACAAAAAGATCCCTTCACTTTTGTCAAAATTGCAGAGAAAATCACGCAAAAATATCCTCAAATTCATTTTGTTTATGTGGGGGATGGTCCCTTGTTCAAGGAAGTTTCGGACTACGTAGCTAAAAATAATTTAGGTGGTCAAGTACATCTAATGGGCTACCGGGCGGATAGTGAACGTTTGGTTACGGGTTATGATTATTTTCTATTACCTTCCCTTTATGAAGGTTTACCATACGCACCGTTAGAGGCATTGCGCGCCCATATTCCTGTTATTGCTTCACGAGTTGTTGGCAATACCGAAGTTGTTCAAGAAGGCGTTAACGGCTACCTATTCGATGCAACGGACATTAAACAAGCAGTTTTGATGGTAGAAAAAGCAATCCAACAGGAATTATGCAAGGAAACAATTCAAAAGGATTTTCAAAAGCGCTTTTCTTTAGAACAGATGGTTGCTCAAATTTCCGAAGCCTATGGGACCTAATTATTAAGACGGAGGTGCGTTATGCAGACCATTGAATTACTTTATTTTGTTGATACACTAGCGCTTGGCGGTATTCAATCGTTGTTAAAAGAGTATATTGACCATTTTCCAAAAGGACAAATCAATGGCACTATCTTGACCCTTGATGAAGATCCACCAAGTCCACTAGAAATAGAACTCCAAAAAAAGATAACTATTCAACGCTTGGTGGGGGTAAAACTTAAAACGCCCCTAGATTTTTTGAAATTTGAAACTAAGCTTAAGCAATATTTTAAACAACATTCGAATTTTGATATTGTTCACGCCCATGCTTCGAGCAAAAGTTTTCAATTGTTACGCCAGGCAAAAATAGCTGGAATACCAGTTAGAATTATTCATTCACATAGTACAGAATTTACAAGTCAGAATTTTGCCAAACGTGCTGTGGGCAATCTTTTGAAACAGCCTGTCAAACAGGCCGCAAACACATATTTTGCCTGTTCACAGCTTGCAGGTAGTTGGTTGTTTGGTGATAAAAGCTCATTTGAAGTTATTCCTAACGCTATTTCATTAAAGGCATTTCAATTTTCACCGGCTACGCGTAAACATGAACGGGCCAAGCATCAGTTAACTGGGAAAAAAGTTTTTGCTCACTTTGGCCGCTTTACTGCTTCTAAAAATCACCGGCAGTTGTTGACCTTGTTTGCAGCATTTTGCCAAAAGGAAGCCAACGCACACTTACTACTTGTGGGAAATGGTGAATTAATGGCCCAAGTAAGAGAGCAAGTACAGCAGTTAGAGCTGCAATCTAAGGTTTCCTTTCTAGGTTACCGAACGGATGTGGCCGAACTATTGCAGGCCTGCGATGTCGTTTTGCTACCGTCGTTTTACGAAGGGTTACCAATTATTTTATTAGAGGCCCAGGCTGCAGGGGTTCCCTGTGTTGTTTCCGATAGAGTAACGACCGAAGTTTCACTAGCCCCAAACTATGAGGCTATTTCATTAGATGCACCGACTGTTGCCTGGACCCAAGCAATGCGGCGTGCATTAACTCAGCCATTAATTCAGCGAAAAAGTGGGCTTAATTACGTTCGCGCCGCTGGCTATGATATTAATGAAGCTGCTCCCCAAATGTTGCAACTTTACCGGCAATTGATAACTGAAAATAATTCCTAAATAAAGAAGGTGAATGTATGTTAATTAGTGTGATTGTCCCATTTTTTAATGCCAGACAATATGTTCAAGGTTTTGTACGGGATATGGCCGCGCAGACGTATCAAAATTATGAATTAATTTTGATTGATGATGGCTCGACTGATGGTAGCCAAAAGCACCTTTTAAAGTTATTGCAACGAAAAGAAATACCAACTAAAATGTTGCAACAGTCACAAAATCAGGGTGTCTCTGCCGCAAGAAACCTAGGCTTAGAGCATGCCCAGGGCGATTACGTTATCTTCAGTGACATTGATGATCACCTACGTTCTAATTACTTAGCGCGATTAAGTGAAACGGCAATGAAAACCCAACAAGATTTGGTCGGCTGTTGTGCTTTAAAAGTAAACCAAAAAGGTCAGTCAGAAAAAATTGGTCAGGCCGCAGAATATGCCACGCAAAAGGCACTTTTAACTGCATTCTTAGATGATCAGTTACCAATTAATCTGTGGACTAAGTTAATCAAACGTAAAGTTGCTAAACAAGTTAGATTTTTAGAAGATATCAAAATTAACGAAGATAAGCTATATCTTTATCAAATCTGCCGGTTAATTACAAAAGCAACTTTCATAGATGATATTTTATATGAATATCATTCTAATCAGGGCTTTAATTCACGAAATCCGAATGAGAATTTTAACCCAATCGTATTTGATATCGGTCGTGTCTCCCGCCTAATTTATTCAGATAGTCCCCACTACGCGCAAGAGCTGGCAAACAAACATTTTTATAGAAGTCAAATGATTCTCTTACGTTCATTAATACGCGCAAAAGATGGGCCAACTAATTTTTCTACGCAATTACACGAGCTACATCAAGAGCTCACGCAAAGTACCTACCGCAAACTTGAATTGGCAAGAATAGAACGAATTGAGGGCTGGCTATTTAATCACTTATGGTCCTTATATCAGATAATCATTAGATCGGGTGTGCGTGCCTATGGCTAAAATTAAAGGTAACATCATTTCTATACTGGCTTTTCTTATCGGCTTATTTGCTTGTTGTGACTCAATTTATTTCTTACTAGTTGGGATTACGCCTATTCTTTGGGTATATGTTTTTAGTTTCTTATTATTATTTTACCTTTGTATTAGTGATCGAAAGCGACTCATTTCTGGGTTTAAACGCGTCAGTGGTTGGTATTGGCTCTTTCTAGCTTCTTGTTTTCTTTCAATCATACCAACGGCAATCACCTTTGTTTATAAACCAGTTGTTTTTAAAAGCTTTTTTACCTGTCAATTTATGTTAATCTTGGCAACCTTCGTCTACTTAGCAGTTTTATGTCTACCCGATCGCTTAAGCATCGTGTATAAGGGCGTTTGGTTTGGCATTATCGCCAATGTTATTATGGCAGTTTTACAGTACATTGGTTTTACTACCAGCCGCTTTATAACACTTTATAACCTATTTCCACAGAAAGATTACTACGTTTCACTGCCATGGAACGCACAATTGAGAGAAATTACGGATATTAATTTCTTAACAACGTACCGTGCTTCGGGGCTTTACTTGGAAACGTCCTACTACGCAGTCTTTTTAATTGCTGCATTGTTAGTTGCGTTATATTTTCAAAAGATGGGCTTCTTCCATTGGCTTATACTCCTTCTATTATTTAGCTTTTTGATTATTTCTTCATCGGCAAATACTGCTTTACTGATTATTTTATTCATTGCCTTTCTGATTATTCAACGTAAATATATTATTCAGTCGTTAACGTATAGCAGTTTATCGCTTTTGATTATTGGGGGGACAGCAATATTTGGTCTTTTATTTATAAATTTTGCGAGTATTATTGATTTCTTCCAATCAAATCACGTAATGACTTCATTAATTGAGTCAGTAAGAACAATGAATTTGCAGGATCAAGGTAATCAGGAACGTTATCAAAATATGATGACTGTCCTGGGCCTGTATCAGAAAAATTGGTTTGGTGTTGGCTTTAACATGTTACCTAGTTATATCGAACAAACAATTGGGTCACAATTACGGTATAACACCGCCTTTAATTGGTTTATTAATCTGTTATTAGAAGTTGGTCCGTTGGGTGTCAGTCTTTATTGCTTAATGATATTTAGTTGGATTAGAAAAAATTTGCTGGCCGGCCGGTTAGGCTTACTAATTAGTATCAGCCTAATTGGGGTTACTGCAGTACAGTTTGCCAATGGGGTTAAACTTTTCCCAATTTTCCTAATCTTATTTGGTGCCGCAACCTTGAATGCTGAAACTGCTAAGTCCACTCAAAAGAAATTGAAGTCAACGTCTGACAAAGGTGAGTACTTGCTGCCACAGACTTTAGGATACTAGGGAACGAACCAAAAGGAGTGGAATAAAAGTCGGTTTGAAGTTCACGTTCTAGAGCAATGTTTGAAAACAATAAGCAGTTTTATCCCAGCCTCTGCAATTAAGAGTTGTTATTGGCCACACTAATGGCGATCAGATTAGAATAGATTGAGACAGAACCAGGGGCTCAAAGCACATCACTAATTCAAGTTGTGTTCTCGGCCAGGACGTGCTAAACTAATTTTAATTTAAAACGAAGGGATGTTGATGGGATTGAAGAATACAAGTTGTCGCTAATTGAAATTCGGCCGGTGCAGGGAACTATTCCTGAAGGCTATTTTCGGTGCAACTTGGACTCACTTTGATCACAATAACATCAAGTTTAGGTACTAGAGAGTGTTTGAAAAAGCAGATTCCTGCGGTTGCCATGTTTCAACTTGGCGCCTTTCGCCGTAGTTGAATGGATAACGGATGAAGCATCAAGATTATTAGCGTACTTGGCTAATAATCCTCAATTGCGGAATAGTAGCTACAACAGCCAAATCACCTTTTTCAAAGGTAATTCGTCTGTTTAGGCTGCGATTCGGACTTGGGTTCATCCTAGTCCGATCGACAACGTCAGTAATCCTCGGAATCTAAACGCTTGTCCCAACACTCTCCCAGGACATAATTTGTTAGTTGATCAAAGGACACAGCACTGTGTCCTTTTTTGTGTACCAGAAAATGGGTTTTAGCCGGTCATCACAAGATAACGGGGTGATCAGATATGGGAACAATTCAAATTCAAAATTTAAATTTTCACTATCCAGATATGGCAACAGCAATTTTTAAAAATACAACTTTAAAACTAGATGCCAGCTGGAAACTAGGCCTAATTGGACGTAATGGACGAGGAAAAACGACTTTATTACGCCTATTGTTAGGCCAACTAGCTTATGATGGTCAAATTATAACGGATCAAGTCTTTACCTATTTTCCACAAAAAGTCATTGATACTAGCTTGCCTTTTATGACAATTTTACAAACCGATGGTCAAATTGATCTCGGCGAGGAATGGCAAGTTGAGCGCGAATGTGAATTATTGGCTGCTGATCCAGAAATACTTTACCGCCCGTACCGGACGTTAAGTCCAGGCGAGCAGACCAAAGTTGGACTGGCCGCGTTATTTGCGGATAATACACATTTCCAACTGATTGACGAGCCAACTAATCACTTAGACCAATCTGGTCGGGAGATTGTTGCCAAATATCTTCAAAAGAAACGGGGGTTTATTGTCGTTAGTCATGATCGATTATTTCTAAACCAAGTGATCGACCATACTTTGGCAATTGAACGTGCTCAAATAACCGTTCAACAGGGTAACTACAGTACTTGGCAACAGGCCAAAAAAGAGCAGGAGCAGTTTGAACAACGAACAGAACATAAATTGCGCCACGACATTAAACGTTTGGAACAAACGGCTGCGCAAAAAAAGCAGTGGTCTAAACAGGCCGAACGCGGTAAGTATGTTAGTCATAAAAGTGAGGAGCACGCTAACCTTGATCGTGGTTTTGTGGGCCACCGTGCGGCCAAAGTAATGAAGCGATCACTGGCAATTCAGAAGCGGTCCACTGCAGCCGTCAAGGCCAAAAAGCAATTATTGCAAAACGTTGAGGAAACAGATGAATTGCCACTTAACTACCAGCTTGGACGAACTAAGCAGGCATTATTGACTATTGAACAGTTAGTTGTTAAGCAGCAACAACCATTAAATCAACCGTTGGCTTTCAGTATTTCGCCAGGTGAACGTTTAGTTTTGTCCGGTGCTAATGGAACTGGGAAATCAACTATTCTTAAGGCCATTTTAGGTGAGCAGCGATTAATTGCTAGTGGAAATGTTAATTTGGCGACTAGTCATTACTCATATTTGGCCCAAAAATTTTCTGAACTAACTGGTAGCTTATCTGAATTTGCCGCAGAAAAGCAAGTTGATTTAACGCAGTTATTAACGGTTCTGCGAAAATTAGGTTTTGAACGACAATTATTTAGTAAACGAATTGAGCAATTCAGTATGGGGCAGAAGCGTAAAGTGGCACTGGCCCGCTCGCTGTGTGAACCGGCAGAACTTTACATTTGGGATGAACCGCTAAATTACTTAGACGTTTTAACGCGGGAGCAGATTCAACAATTGGTTTTAGATTACCAGCCAGCAATGTTACTGGTCGATCATGACCGAATGTTCACTGCGGCTGTTGCCACACAAAAAATCGAACTGAAAAGTATAAATTGAGTAAATAAAAATAGTAGGCGGCTGGGACAAAAGTCCTGACTGCCTACTATTTTTGGGCATTACTCTAGAACGTGCGCCAAAAGTCTGGGCTCACGTGCCTAACTACAGCTAATTTAATAACCGTATTATGGTTATTAAATTAGCTTACGTTACGCAGTGAACCCAAAACCGACTTTTGCTCCACTCCCTAGCCATTTTTAGTGGATTAGAAAGTTAAACGATTATTACCATTACCTAGGCCAAGGTCAACCTCAGTCGAGTGAATGTGGATTTCATAGACAGCTAATTGATCGCCAATTAGGTTAAGTACCTTATCAAAACCGGGAATTTGTTTAAGGAAAGTTTCGCGCATTTCGGCCAAAGTTCGTTTTGATGCAATCCCCGTCGCATCGTTGGTTGCTACGTGAGCGTTACCGGAGTCAGGAATCGTTGAAAAGGCGATTTTTTTACTACTTAAAAACTCCTGAACACCTTGTGAATCGTGAACTGAAGCAAAATAGACAACTGCGGGTGTTTCTTTTTCCCAAACAAAATTTACAATTCTTAGATTAGGAATATTTTCCAAACTAGTGGCGTACGCTAATTTGTTGGCACCAAGCATTACTTTTTCTAAATCAGTCATTGTTAGATCCTCCCTAAAATTCAGCTAATTTCACCTTTATAATACCAGTTTTTTGGCTAAAACAGCATTACTTTGGCCAAATTAGTTCTTCATTTGCGCGTCTAGTCGGTCCACGGCAGTTGTTGGGCCAACGACTGACAATTCGTCATTTAGCTGAACCAGTGCGTCGCCCGCGGGTGAAACAGTTACTTTATTGCCGTGTTGAATGGCAATAACCGTTAGTCCAAATTGTTGGTGAAAGTTAATCGCCTGAAGTGTTTTACCGGTAAACTTAGGATTCGTAATTTTAATTTCTGCCATCGTTACATCATCATTTAGTGCCAAATAATTTAGAATATTTGGGGATAGCAAGTGATGAGCTACACGCTCGCCCATGTCACGTTCAGGGTGAACAACATGATCGGCACCAATTCGGGTCAAAACACGAGCGTGGGTATTATTTTCTGCCTTGGCGGTGATGTCAGGAACACCTAATTCCTTAACAATTAACGTCACTAGAATATTTGCCTGAATATTTTTACCGATCGATACGATGACGTGATCAAAATTACCAATTCCAAGTGATTTTAAAGTTTCTTCATCCTGACCATCGGCAACAACAACCTGAGTTGCAATATTTGCCAGACTATTCACGCGTTCTTCATTAATGTCAATTGCCAAAACATCTTGGTGCTCTTGGGCCAACACACGGCAAATGCTGGTACCAAAACGACCTAGGCCGATGACAGCAAAATTTTGTTTCATAAGGCTGGTCCTTTCTGGAAAATATTTTTGATACACACTTAAGTTAGGTAATTAGTGGTCATTTTTATAGCAGTCGACCAATGATTATTACCACATCCTAAAAGGTTCTAACCGATAAGAATATTTTCGGTAGGGTAGCGGTAACCTTTTTTTGTGCGGTTCGTGTTTAGGGCAGTGAACATCACGGTGTAAATTCCAACACGGCCTAGAAACATTAACAACATGATAATCAGCTTGCCAATTACGCTTAGGTGAGGTGTTAAACCAAGTGACATGCCGGTGGTACTAAAGGCCGAAACCACCTCAAACGTGACGTACTCTAACCCGTAGCGTGCCGGCGTTGCTTCCGTTGCCGTTAAAATCATGATAGCAGTGACGACAAGCGCTATGCTGGCAAAAACCAACATGAGTGCGCGCAGAATATTTTGGTCACTGAAACGGCGTTTGCTAAATTCGACATCGTGGTGGCCACGTAAAACTGCCCAACTCTGTAAAGTTAACAAACCGAACGTGGTTGTCTTGATTCCGCCGGCCGTTGAGCCAGAGGTCCCACCAATAAACATGAGAACGATCGTCAGGACAATTCCGGCAATTGAAAGTTGGTGGTAAGGCAGTGTTGTTAGGCCGGCCGTTCGTGGCGTTACCGCTAGAAAGAAGGTGTTAATCAAACGATTAAACGGGCTAACGTTAGGCGTCAATACAGCCAAATTATTTTCAGTCAAACTAAAAATAAGCGTGCCACCAACTAACAAAATGGCACTGGTGCTCAAAGCCAACTTAGTATGTAAGGACAGTCGTTTCCGTTTTCGGAGCAGAAGTAGATCCCGCCAGACTAGAAAACCCAGTCCACCAGCAATGATTAACGCACTAATCACTAAAAGTAAATAGGGATCATTTTGGTAGCTTTCTAAACTATTGCCAAATAAATCGAAACCGGCATTACAAAAAGCCATGATTGATTGAAAGACGCTGATAAATAATCCGCGGCCTAATCCATAGCGCGGGTAAAAATCGATAAATAATAGACCAGCACCAATGCTTTGGATAAGTGCGGATAGACCAATGACGTACTTCATAACACTACTAACATCTGAGAGATTTTCGAAGTTAAGTGATTCTTTGACCAGTAGCCGTGTTGTTAGATCGACATGGCGGCGGAACAGGATAAATGGCAGAACTGTAAATGACATGAAGCCCAGTCCACCAATTTCAACGAGCAGCATAATAATGCTTTGACCAAAGACCGACCAGTGCGCCGCTGTATTAACGGTGGTCAGTCCAGTGATACAAATGGCCGAAGTTGCAGTGAATAGTGCATCTATAAACGAAGTTGCGTGGCCATTGCGCGTGGCCATTGGTAATGATAGAAGCAAGCCACCTAGAATGATCAAAATAAAGAAACCAAAAGTTAATATTCTAGGCAGTGGTATCCGATGTTTGAAACCAGGCAGTTCCACTAGCTTACCCCCTTATTGTTAATGCCTTCATTATGCCATATTTGAGTGACAGTCACAAAAAGAGGCCAATAGGCAGTAAGTACATTTACTTTTTCAAGCTATGGTTGAAGACAAAAAAAACCTTCTAATTAGGGTTAGAAGGTTTGATTTAGAGGTAGCTATAGTTAGGGCTATAGCTGCTTATCATTAAATTAGGAGTTTTTAGGGTAGATTGATAAGGTAGGAAAGTACCTCATCTCTATGTAATTAGCATACTAATGGTTTTTGAAGAAAGCATGAAGACCTGGTAATCATTTTATGAAATAAATACTATTATTAGTATTTTTCAAGTACGCTTTAGTTCTGATTTTATAAAAATAAAATTGACAAGCGATCAATTTTGCGCGATAGTTTTATATTGTTAATGGCATATACGATATAGCCCATTAACAAGAATCAAAAGTGGCATTAAATTCTTCAGAAGGTCATATTTTTCGTGCTATCTGGTAATAAGATTTTGTACCAAGCACAGAATAGACCTTAAACTATTTAGGAGGTTGCTAGGGAGATGCAAACCATCAAGAATCATTCACGCCAGTTGCTACTCGTCGGGCTCATTATTATTATTCCGCTATTATTATTATTTATTGCGTTAAATTTTGTTGCCTACGAACAACGAACGAACACTAGCCGCATTAATGTGGCAGTTGTTAATCAAGACCAAAATGCCAAATTCCAGGGAAAGACGGTGGCATTGGGAACAGGTGTTGAAAAGGCATTACGGCATAATCATCAGGTCACGTGGCATTTTGTTTCCAAACAAACGGCCAACGAAAAATTAAAAGATGGTAGCTATTTGATGAAGTTAACGTTACCAACTAATTTTTCTAAAAACGCAACGACTGTTTTAAACAAGCGGCCAAAGGTCAGTCAAATTAAGGTTGATCTATCCGATCACAATAATTTTGCTTCACATTTGATTACTGATACGGTGGCCCAGAAGCTACGGTCACAAGTTGTTGCCAATGTGCAACGTGCTTACGATCAAGCAATGCTGAGTTCAATTAACCAGTTAGGACAGGGCGTTGAGCAGGCTCACAATGGGACCAAAAAATTAAAGAAGGGTACCGGCCAGCTTGTTAGTGGAAATAAGCAGATCGCTAGTAATTTGGATATATTAGCGGATAAGATGGTCACCTTTAAGGCGGGTGAAGCGAAATATACCGCTGGGGTTGATCAGCTAGCGGCCGGCGTTAAACAATTACAATCGGCCAGCAAACCCTTAGCCAGTGGTGTGTTCCAATTGTATACAGGTAGTACACAATTAAGCGCTGGTTTGAACCAATTACAGACCAAAACGCAACCTTTGGCCAGTGGTGTCTCACAGTTGGCCAGTGGTGGCAATCAATTAAATAGTGGTGTTACTGCTTATACAAATGGCGCTAGTCAAATTGCGACTGCCAATCAACAATTGGCCAGTGGTAGCCAGCAACTAGCAACGGGCAATCAGCAAGTTGCAACTGGGCTTAATCAGCTGCAAACAAAAATTCAACCGCTAGCTAGTGCTGTTTTTCAATTATATGATGGCAGTCAGCAAGTAAATAGTGGCGTTACTGCTTATACAAACGGTGCTAGTCAGGTGGCAACGGGTAATCAGCAGCTAGCAACTGGTTTAACTCAGTTACAATTGGCCAGTCAACCATTATCTAACGCAGTCTTTCAGTTAAATGATGGCGGTAGTAGCTTAAGCACCGGGGTTACAGCCTACACATTAGTTGCTAACAAATTGAATTCAGGCCTAGGTCAACTAACGAGTTCCAGCGCAACTTTAAATAGTGGTGGTCAACAAATCAATGGTGGTGTTAGTCAGCTAGTTCAAGGTAGCGGTCAATTACAGCAATCATTAACCCAGGCCGCACAGGAAATTGATGATCAAGTGAATACTAGCCAGCCAGATATTCAAAAGTTAAACGCCGGCTTTGATCAACTAAGTAAAGGAATTGATCAGCTTAGTGCCGGTATCAGTGGGCCAGTAACTTCAATTGATAGTGGTAAAATAACGACCGATTTAAACACGGTCAGTACAGCAGCGACAACTAGTGGTACTGCTGCAACCGCCGCTGGTAGTAATTTAAGTGACCTTAGTGCCAAAGTTTTTGCTAATAATCAAAGCTCGGCGAGTGGTCAATTGGCGACTGCTACAACCAGTTTGAATGATACCAAGGCCGCTGTAGCGAGTTTAGCCGCGGACGCTACACTCAAACAGAATCCTGATTTAGTTAAACAAGTGAGTGCCATTCAGGCTAAATTAGATACCAGTACTACTTCTGTCGCTGCTGCAGGCAGTCAGCTACAAAGTGCTGGTGGTGACGCAACGGCCTTACAAGCCAATTTAGGCAAAGTAGGGACAGCATTAGGTACTGTCAAACCTGCATTAGAAGATACTCAAACGCAGTTACAACAATTAAACGCGTTACAGCCTAAGTTAACGGCCTTGAAGAACGGTATTAATCAATTGGCCGATCAACAAACTGGCGCGCCAGCAGTGATTAGTGGTGCTAAAACGGCTATTAGTCAGCTTCAAGCAGGATTAGTTAAAGTTAGTTCTGGTTTAAAACAACAAGGTAATACGGCAACGACAATGGGTGCCATTCAAGCAACCGAACAATTACACACTGGCCTGCAACAGGTAGCCAGCGGATTAAACGGTGGCAATGGCCAAGTTGGGTTACTGCCAGGAATTCAGGCCTACACAAATGGTGTGGACACAGCTGCAGCAGGTAGCAAACAGTTGGTTGCTCAAAATGATAAATTAACTGGTGGTGCTACTGCATTAGCGGGTGGTTTAAATCAATTAAATGGGCAAGTGCCAAGCTTAACGGGCGGCATTACCCAATTGTCTGCAGGGGCCAATAAGGCCGCAACTGGCAGTCAGCAATTGGTTGCTCAAAATGATAAATTAACTAGTGGAACACAGCAGTTGGCTAGTGGTTTAGGCCAATTGAACGGTCAAGTTCCAAGCCTAGCAAATGGCGTTAACCAACTAGCTACTGGGGCCAATCAAACCGTTACTGGGGCCAATCAGTTAGCTAACGGTGCTAGTAAAGTCAACACTGGTAGTCAGCAGTTAGTCGCCCAAAATGGGCAATTAGTTAGTGGAACACAGCAATTGGCCAGTGGTTTAGGTCAATTAAATGGTCAAGTACCAACTTTAATTAGTGGTGTTAATCAGTTGGCTGGTGGTTCTAATCAGTTGACAACTGGCTTGAATCAGTTAAATAGTCAAGTGCCAACACTAATTAGTGGGATCAATCAGTTAAATTCAGGTGGTAAACAATTAACAAGTAACAGTAGTACGTTAAATGATGGTACCAGTCAATTGGCTGATGGCGCACAACAATTGGCCACTGGGGATCGTAAGGTTGATTCCGGCATTAGCAAAGTGGATAACGGAATGGGCACGCTCAATAAAAAATTGGCTGCCGGCAGCGCCCAAGTCAGTAATTTAAATACTGAACCGGCTAACGTTAATCATTTTGTCACGCCAGTTTCAAACAAGGTTCAGGCTGATAATTTGGCCAAACCATTAATGAATGTTTTGGCGCCATTAGTTGTATTGATGGTTTCATTTGTAGGTGCCATTTTAATCGAATTAGGTTTTAATCGTTATAGTTCACGTTGGCGCGCACAATCGCGGCGGCAAAAGGCATTGTTATTAGGTAGTGTATTAGGGCTATCAGCACTTTTGATGACCATCGTTATCATGTTAATGGGCATTACAGTTGCACATCCAGTCAGCTTATTCGGCTTCTTATTGTTGGGTGGCGGAATATTCACACTGATTGTCTTTGCTTTTGATCGCTGGTGGGGAACGCTAGGAGTTCTTGCAACCTTAGCCTTGCTTTTCGTTCAATTAATTGTCTCAGGTGGTCTGTTGCCTAATGCGATGTTATCAACCGTTTACCGCGGAATAAGCCTGATTTTACCAGGTACGTACTTGTTAAATGGTTTGAATTACGCAATGAACGGATTGGCAACTAGCCCAATCGCAAGTCTCATAGCTCTACTTGTATTCGCGGTTATTTTCAGTTTACCTTTATTAAAGGCCAAAAGAATTTCCAAGCAAGCAGCATAGTATGCTATTATGGAGGTATAAAATCGCTAATAAGGGGTGTGTCAAATGGCAAAAGAAAATAATGATTTACTAGAGAAATACATTAATGTTTATTTGACTTCCTTTAAGTACGTTGGCGATCTGGTTTCTGAACCGACCAAACGTTATCATTTATCCTTTGAACAATTTTTGATCATGCGTGATATTGATAACGGCCAGCAGATGGGTATGTCAGAAATTGCGGCCAAGCGGGGTGTGACTCGCGCTGCAATTTCCCGGCAGATTCGCGTCATGCTGGAACAAAATTACATCGTACAAGAACGCGATATAAATGATCGGCGCCGCCTATACCTTCTTTTAACAACTAAGGGCCAAGAAGTTACTGAAAGGATTAACCAGGCCATTCATAAACGGTTTTACGCCTGGGTTGATTTATTAGGTGAAGATGAGGCTAACGATTTATTACGGATTATGCAAGATGTTAGTAAGAAGATCATTAGCAGAGATAAAGCAACAAAAGAATAGTGATTTTGAATTTAGCTGAGCCAAAAGGTAATTAGATGTTGTAATTACCTTTTGACTCATTTTTGTTGCCAACTAATGAAAGAGCTTACCTTTCAGGAAAAATACTCATCTTTTATTACAAATAACGTGGACTAATCTCAAAATTTAAAAAAAACGGTGCGTTTTGTGTACGTGAAGGTAATTCGTTGTAGAATTCACTTGCTTAATTAGTGTAATCTAGAGAGTGTTTGAAAAAGCGGTTAGATTATGGCGTATAGCCTACTACTCCGCAATGCAGGAGGAATAGCAGCAAAGAACGCTAATATTCTTTGCTGCTATGAACGTTGTCCATTCTTGTGGCGAAAATTAGGGAGCACAGTTATAAAGTCCATAACTGTGTTTCCTCGACTAAGCCCGTCTCAGTCACCGCAAGAAACATGGCAGCCAGGCGAAAAAGAGTCGCGCGGCGGATCGTTCGACCGGCGTAGCTATCCGTAATAATCTGCTTTTTTAGACACGTTTCCGTCAACTTAGTCAGGAAAATACTAACGAGCGTATTTTCCAAATACGATCTAGAGTCATTGGAGGTGGCATAAATGAAAAAATGGTTATGGGGTCTGCTTGCTGGGATATTACTTCTATTAGTGGGAGCCAGCGGAATTATGTGGTATCAACAAAGGCAGCAAGCTGAAAGAACGGTACGTCAGTTTACCAGCCACTTTAATAAACAAGATTTTGTCGGGATGGTGAATTACATCGATAAGCGGCAGTTAAAGGGGATGGATTACCATTATACGACGAAAAAAGTTGTTCAAAGGAGTGTCAACGTTTTTGGGCAAATTAGTGCCAAACAAATGAACGTTAAAAATTTAAAATTAAAACGCGAAACTAAGCAGCGTTATCAATTTAGTTATGAACTACATTTAGTAACGGCGCTAGGACCGCTTACTGTTCGTAATTATCGTGGTGAAGTGGTTAAGCGGCAGGGAAAATGGCGGGTTATTTGGACACCTGCGCTACTTTTCCCGAAAATGTCTGGCACTGAAACAATTGATGTTGTTTGGGATCAAGGCCACCGCGGAAAAATTTTGGATCGGAAAGGCCGGCCATTGGCAGAAGACGGCCAGTTAATGCAGGCAGGAATGGTTCCACAAAAAATAACTGAGCAAAATTTAACTAAGATTAGCCAAACGTTTGCCGTTTCTAAGAAAACGTTACAACAAAATTTAAAACAATCTTGGGTTCAGCCGGATAGTTTTGTTCCCGTGAAGACGTTAGCCGAGGGTGCTGCACAACCACAATTGGCGGGTATTACTTACCGAGCAGTTGCTGCGCGAAAATACCCTAGCAAAGAAGCCAGCGCTCAATTAGTGGGCTACGTTGGCCAAGTAACGGCGGAAGATTTAAAGAAACACCCAACCTTACAAAGTGGCGATCAAATTGGGAAGACAGGTTTAGAACGAACTTACAATCAACGGTTGAGTGGTCATGATGGTGGTCGAATCGCTATTTATGATGACGATCAGTTAGTGCGGGTCATTCAAAAGAAACAAAAAAAGAATGGGCATAATCTAAACTTAACAATTGATCGAACGCAGCAAGAAAAAGCCTACCAGAGTTTAGCGGGGCAACCTGGTGCTGTGGTAACAATGGCTCCGAAAACGGGACAACTGACAACCTTGGTTAGTAGCCCAAGTTATGATCCAAATTTGTTTGCTAATGGTATAACGCAAAAAGATTATCAGAAATACCTTGATAATTCCAATAATCCATTTCTGGCTCGTTATTTAACCCGCTATGCGCCTGGTTCGACCTTTAAGGCTGTAACTGCAGGAATTGCGCTTGATAACGGGACCATCACTACCAATACGACCCGGAAAATAAGTGGTTTAAAGTGGCAGCCAAATCATAGCTGGGGAAATTATCAAATTACACGGGTTACAAATACACCAGAGGAAAACATGGCCCAGGCCCTGATTAATTCGGATAATATTTGGTTCGCTCAAACCACTTTGGCAATGGGCCAATCCGCCTTTTATAAAGGCCTGAAACCATTTATTTTTGGTAAAAAGTTGGCCATACCACTAACAATGCCAACTGCACAGGTTGCCAATCAACAACATTTGTCGGCCCAATTATTGGCCGATTCCGGCTACGGTCAAGGCCAGTTACTGATGACACCAATTCAGCAGGCGGTAACCTATAGTGTTTTCGCCAACCAAGGACGTATTCAATTACCAACTTTGCTGAGCAAACAGTCGGCGAAAAAAGGGCAACAAGTAATTAAACCGCAAAATACTGCGGCGGTAGTTCAAGCATTAGAACAAGTGGTCAGTGATCCGGCTGGCACGGCGCATGATTTACAAATTGATGGTCACCAAATGGCGGCAAAAACCGGAACGGCCGAATTAAAGCAGCAACAGGATATTCAAGGTAAACAAAATGGTTTTGTCTTTGCCTTTGATCCTGAGCAGGGCCGTTACTTAACGGTGGCAATGATGGAAGGCAAAGGCAGTGAGCCAGTTGTTCAAATGATTAAACCCTATTTAGAAGATTTCTATTAATGAATGTTGCGAAAAACGATCTGTTTTTTATAGCCGTTTAAATACTTAGCCGGCCAAGTAAATCTTTAAAGTTTTCTGGCTAATTAGGTTGTTAGCAGTTTAATGTTTTAAATCAAAAATGAGGCTGTGAAGTGAACCCCAAATATTGGACGAAACTTTAAGCAACTTTCTGGGTGGTAAGAACACGGTATTTAACCGGACGCTTACCACCCAGTTTTGTTTTGGTTCACGTGAAACGGTCTATTGGTACCTCGTTAAGTCAACGATTAAGCGTTAATCCTAAAAAACGTCACCTTGGTAAGCAATTTTCGGTAGGTTAGTAAAATTCAAGGTTGCAAGTTGTTTAGCTTCAGTAACGTAAGTTGTTAGACCTTGGCTAATCATTAGGTTCAGTGGCTCAGGGCCTTCGTGATAGAGGACTACTGGAATTTTTTTAGCAGTGGCGTAACCAATTTCGAACATTGTGCCGGGATCAGTGTAGCCAGGTATATAATCATAAATGGCAACAACAACATCAGCGGTTGTTAAGCCAGCCATGTCCTCTTGGTAGACTAAGGCTTGCCATTTTTTTGTGCCTTCTTCAAGTCCGGCGTGATTGGTATCCATCATGGGCGAAAAATAATTTTCGACAGTTGGATTCTGTTGTAATTTGACGGCAACTTTTTTTAAGCGTTTGATTTGTTCAGTTGAAAAAAAGGGGCCTGCTAAGTAAATTTGGGTCATAGCCGTTCACCTCACTGTTAGATTAGTTTTTATTATAACGATTTTTTATTAAGTTGCCTAGAAGCGCGTTTGGAAACACGCCGTTCTTCTTAGACCATTCCGAAATTATAGCACGTAGCAGAAAAAAACGCGGCGTAAGGCATTCAGTTTTTAAGTAGGGCTTCTTTGGTGGACTTTAATCGGCAGTATTTATTCTAAATTAGTGGAGCAACTAATATTATTATTCTAATTTGGAATGGATTGCTAATAAATTTGAATTGATGCCAGTAAATTTTAGCTATACTATAAGTTTGCTGGAAGTATTTTGTTTTGAATAGCGATCTAAAAATATTAAATGAGAGCAGTTTAGAACGCGTTTTTGAGATAATTAATTTTTCATTCACGCAGAAATCAAATATTAAGGAGGAAATAAATTGAGCAAACAACCTTATGATTTACGTAGTGTTTTGGCTGAATTAAAAGAAGAACCAACCCAGTACCACGAAACTGATGAAGCAGTTGATCCCAATGCTGAATTAGCCGGTGTTTATCGCTATATTGGTGCCGGGGGAACGGTCCAGCGGCCAACACAGGAAGGGCCCGCCATGATGTTTAATAACGTGATCGGTTTTCCCGAAACTCGGGTGCTAATTGGTCTATTGGCCAGCCGTAAACGGGTTGGACAACTATTTCACCATGATTACCACACGTTGGGTCAACTGTTAAACCAGGCAGTGGAACACCCCGTTGCACCGGTAACCGTTAGTGAGGAGCAAGCACCTGCCCATGAAGTAGTTCACCGCGTGAGTGATCCTGATTTTGATATTCGAAAATTAATTGCGGCACCAACTAACACTGAATACGATGCCGGACCTTACATCACGATGGGGTTAGTCGCCGGGTCCAATCCTGAAAAAACGATGAGCGATGTAACCATTCACCGGATGGTTTTGGAAGATAAGGATACAATCGGTATTTACATTATGCCAGGTGGCCGGCACATTGGCGCCTTCTTGAAAGATTATCAAAAGATTGATAAGCCGATGCCAGTCACAATTAACATCGGTCTCGATCCGGCAATCACGGTGGGAGCAACTTTTGAGCCACCGACGACACCACTTGGCTACAATGAATTAGGTGTTGCTGGCGCGCTGCGTCAAGAGCCTGTTCAATTAGTAGCCGGTCTAACCGTTAATGAAAAGGCGTTGGCCCGTGCTGAATTTACGATTGAGGGGGAAATTTTGCCGCAAACGACAATTCAGGAAGATATTAATACTAATACAGGCAAAGCAATGCCTGAATTTCCTGGCTATGATGGTGATGCAAATCCAGCGGTTAACGTTATTAAAGTAAAGGCCGTTACGCACCGGAAGGACCGGCCAATTATGCAGACGGTAATTGGTCCTAGTGAAGAACACGTTAGTTTGGCCGGAATTCCGACTGAGGCCAGTATTTTGTCGTTGGTTAATCGCGCCTTACCCGGCAAAGTTTTGAACGTCTACAATCCTCCTGCTGGTGGTGGTAAGTTAATGACCATTATGCAAATTCATAAAGAGGACGAAGCTGACGAAGGAATTCAACGGCAGGCTGCTCTATTAGCCTTTGCCTCGTTTAAAGAATTGAAGACGGTCATTTTGGTTGATGAGGATGTTGATATTTTTGATATGAATGATGTGATGTGGACGATTAACACACGTTTTCAGGCCGACGAAGATATTGTCGTACTACCGGGAATGCGTAATCACCCGTTAGATCCCTCAGAACGGCCAGAATATGATCCTAAATCAATTCGTACTCGCGGGATGTCTTCCAAATTGATATTGGATGGTACAGTACCAGTTGATATGAAAAAACAATTTACCCGGGCACAGTTTAAAAAAGTGTCGGATTGGCGGAAATATTTGAAATAATGGTATTAATGAAATGAAAGACGACCAAAAAGTAAACTAACTTTTTGGTCGTCTTTTATTTTTGTAGTAATTAAATTAGTAAAAAAGAGATGGCGGTAAGTGAATTCATTAGCTCAGTGACCCGTTTACTTAGTTGGTTTAGACAGTTTGGCGTAGGAAATGGCTACTTGTTTGGCTGGGTGTAAATTAAGCCAGTTCAGGGCCTGATTAGCAAGCGTATCAACCATGGTAAAAGAGGCATCGATCTGTGCCTGGGTAATCTGATTGACGTGTACGCCACCAATAATTGTACAAGTCCCAGTCAATTGAGATTGCAACTTATTGGCCAACCGTTCCGTTAGTACGTTTTCTTTGTGTAATCGACCGGCGTGGCTTGGAAAGCGGACAGTAGCTGGCGTTGTCGTCTTCGTTAGTGTAGTTACAACACCGAAATGAGGAACGTCGCCGCCAGTTAAAATTAATAGTAAATCCTGGTTCTCACGTTTTAAGTCAAGCTGCATTTCATAGGCTGTTTGTTTAACCGTAAATTTAGGCATTAATAGACCTCCTTAATGTATCTATATTAGCGGTAGGTTCTAATCACCTTGCCACCGGGGACTGATGCCAGTTGAAATGCCAACTGCGTCTAATAATTTCATTGTTGTGTGGTTGACGATATCATTAATTGTCTTTGGTTGATTGTAAAAAGCGGGAATTGGTGGAATGATTTGAGCACCTAAACGAGATAATTTTAGTAAATTTTCTAAGTGGATCGTGCTAAGGGGTGTTTCACGTGGAACAATAATTAATTTACGCCGTTCCTTCAGTGCAACGTCAGCCGCCCGACCAATTAAATTATCCGCAAAGCCACAAGCTATACCGGCAACGGTTTTCATGCTAGCCGGGACAACAACCATACCGTCATTTAGAAAAGAACCTGATGCAATCTTTGCACCTTGATCACGTTCGGAATAATTGAAGTTGGCTAAGGATCTAACATCCGTTAGGGTTAAAGTTGTTTCTAACGCTAAATTTTTCTGGGCCCAGGCGCTTAAAACTAAGTGAGTTTCAACATCAGAACGTGCCTGTAGCGCTTGAAGCAGCGCAATTGCATAGATAGTCCCCGAAGCACCGGTAACGCCGACAATAATCTTTTTCATAGGTTTAGCCTGCCTTTCAAGACAATTCATTTAATTCATTGTAAAGTTTGCTAGGTAGGCGAACAAGTCGACTTTCAAAGCGACTTATTCTATGATGGCATAATAGGAAGGTGACGTAATGAATTTCGATCAGTTAAAGGCATTCGAACAAGTTGTTAAAAGTAAAAGCTTCTCTGCGGCCGCGGTAAGCCTGAATATTTCACAGTCGGCCCTTTCAAAGCAGATCAAGCGCTTAGAGGCCGAATTAGATATTCAGTTAATTGATCGGCATAATCGGCGCCGCGTCATCATTACTGATGCTGGTGAAAGTCTCGCTCGTTATGTTGCAACTATTTTAACGCAACAGCAGCTTTTGTTGAATGAAGTTGGTGGTTACCAAACTTTGCAGCGGGGCAAAATTCGAATTGCGGCCGTTCCGGTTATGGCACAATACGGTTTAACGGCACGGCTGGCCGCTTTTTTACGAAAATATCCCCAAATTGATGTTGATTTAGAAGAGGCTGAAAATGACCAAGTATTGCAGCAATTAACTGCTGGTGAACGTGACTTAGCAATTGTGCGCGATACGCAATTACCCGCTAATTTCAAACGTGTAGATGTACTTGCCGAAGATGAGTTAGTTGCCGTTGTTCCTAAAAGGAGTCTCTGGGCCGACAATAAGCGGTTAGCGATTAATCAATTGCGAACGGCCAGTTTCGTTACTTTACCGGCAGATTCAGGTGTTCAACAGCCAATTTTAGATTTATGTCAGGCGGCGGGATTTACGCCCAACATTCATTTTGTTAGTTCCCACATTGAAACCGTTATTGCTATGGTTCGGGATGCCCAGCAGGTCGCAATTTTATTTCGGCGGGCCGCACAGCCATTTTTGGATGATCAAGTTCAATTGGTACCATTAAAGCAGACACTTCACAGTCAGTTATTATTGGTTCTACCAGAGGGACACGTAAAGGCACCGGTGAAACAGTTGCGGCGAATGTTGCTAAAATAATTTTGTTTGCTGGATTTGCCGGACGATCTCGCGAATAACAGTGGCGGTCGCATTAGATTTTCGGTAGGAAATACCAAAATTTAAAGAAAGTAGATCAGCGGGAATTTCCAGTAAATTAATCCCATCTGCGTTCGTTAAATGTAATTGTTCAATAATCTGTCCGGTTGTAATTGTGCAGCCTAGGCCACTAGCAGCTAGTGCCGTCGTAATTTGCGAATTTGGTGCCTCAATTCTATTTTCGATAGTGACGCCGCTATCGCGCAAGAAATGATCAACCATTTCTTGAAATCGTGACTCTCCGCCTAAGCTGATAAAAGGTTCGCTGTTTAGTTTTTGGATATCGGCAGCAGTAATTTCCCGATAGTATTGATTAGAGTGGTATAACTTTGATGTGCTTGGCACTAGTAAAAGTAGCTTAACGTTACCTAATTCATGACAAATGATTCGTTTATTAAAGATGGTTTTGCCAATAAAAATATCAATCTTACCGGAAGGAAGTTGCTGTTCGGCTAGGCTAGTTGTTAATTCAACAATATTAATGTGCAGTTGGGGGTATTGTGCAGAAATGGCCGGCAAAAACTTAGGTAGCCAGCGATCAGATAGAGGCTGGTTCAGCGCTAAGGTGACCGATCCAAATTTGTGCTGGGCCAAATGACTGAGTTCTTCCGTCATTTCCTGCTGCATTTGATCTTGTTTTTGTAAATAGGTTAGCATCCGTTCGCCAGCGTAGGTGAGTGTGATTGGTTTTGCATCGCGATTAACTAATTTAAGGTTAAAGTGCTTCTCAGTTTGGGCCAGTAGCCGACTAATATACGGTTGGGTCACGAAGCAAGCTTGTGCAACTTTTGTTATTGTTGGATATTTTTTCACACCAATGAGGATTGAGTGCAATTGGTTGTTCATTAAATCGCCTCTAAATGTAAATAGTTATAAATAAATTGATTATAACAGTATTTATACTATTACTAAATAGTTATAAAATTAATCTTGAAAAGTAATTTTACTTTTCAAGCAACCGATTACATAATGAAGATGTTCTATTTTAGGCTTCTTTTTAGACAATATTGTTAAAAAATATACAAATTAAGTGGTGATTGTTAATGAAATTAGTTGGCATTGTAGGGACTAACGCTGATTTTTCCTATAATCGATTTTTACTGCAATTTATGAAACGACATTTTGCATCCAGAGCAACGATTGATCTTTTAGAAATTCAGGATATTCCGTTGTTTAACGAAAATAATAGTGATTGCATACCAGCGGTTGTGACTGAATTTTCGCAAAAAGTTGCTCAGGCCGATGGCGTAATTATTGCAACTCCGGAATATGATCATGCAATTCCGGCCGCGTTAAAGAGTTTAATTGAATGGCTTTCTTGTGCCGATCATCCATTTGCGCATAAGCCGGTTATGATTGTGGGTGCCTCTTATGGTCCCCAAGGAACTTCCCGGGCCCAAATGAATTTACGGCAGATTTTGGATTCACCAGGTGTCGATGCGTCAGTTTTGCCGGGAAATGAATTTTTATTGAATTACTGTAAGGATGCTTTTGACGAACGGCATAATTTAAAGGCCGCCCAGACGATTTCATTTTTAGAGCAATGTTTTGCTAATTATATCGATTACGTAAAGAAATTGAATCCAACTGTTAAGGAAGGAGTAGATAATATGGCTTATACTGATCAAATTAATTGGAGTGCGACCTATGATACACTTGTTCTTGGTTTTGGTGGTGCCGGTGCAACGGCAGCCCGGTTTGCTGCAGATAATGACGCAAAAGTTTTATTAGTTGATGCGGCCCCTGCAGGTAAGGAGGGTGGTAATACACGTTATTCGGCTCAATTAATTGGAACGGGTGATAATTTTGAGGATGCAAAAGCGTACTATAAGATTTTAACGGCGCCAATGGCTCTTCCAGAAGATATGATTGATGTTTACGTTGATGGAATGGTCCATATGCGTGATTACGTCAAAAAATATTTAAATGTTGAACCATTTAGTTTTAAAAATGAGTTTGATTTGAGCCAAACTAATATTCCGATTAAAGACGCAATTTTTGAATATCCAGAGTACAAGGGTGTCGAAGCGTATGATTTCACAACTGTGCACGCAGGCATGTTTGATGCGGCCTTGTGGAAAATTTTACGGCAAAAAGTTCTGGATCGGACGGATAAGATCGATGTTTGGTTGAACTCACGGGCGACGCATTTAATTCAAGATCCAGAAACAAAGGTTATTTTAGGTGCGACAATTAAACGAGCAGGCAAACTTTATAATATTCGTGCTAAAAATGGTGTTGTACTGACTGTGGGTGGTTTTGAAAATAATAAGCAGCAAATTCAGAATTACTTAGGTGCAGAACATTTGGCACCACTAGGCTCACTTTATAATCGCGGCGATGGCCTGAATATGGCCGCAGAAGTTGGCGCCAAAATGTGGCATATGAATAATTATGAAGCTCTAGGAATGTTGCACGGAATGGCCTTTGATGTTCCAGAAGGCCAACGAGCACGCTTAATTATCGATCAATGGCCGGATCTTTATACAGGAAGCATCATAACCGTTGCCGATGATGGCAGTCGTTACTTTAAAGAGGATGAAACAAATCGCCACGGCCACATTTACGATCATGGTACTTGGCGTATTCCACGAACAAATGTCCACCCCTATTTAATTTTTGATCAGTCCCAATTAGACCAATTTAAGCAGAATAAAAAGATTCCGTACGCTGCCTTCTTGGAAAACTTAGTTAAAGCGGATTCCTTAAATGAATTGGCGAACAAGATCGAGGCTAATCCAGAAAAATTACAACAAACCGTAACTGATTTTAATGAATTTGCTAAAAACGGTCGTGATTACGCTTATAATCGTGATCCTAAAACACTACGGGCATTTGACGCAGGTCCATTTTATGCCGCTGCATTAACGCATGATGTTTTGAATACGCAAGGTGGACCACAGCGAAACGTTGATGCAGAAATTTTGGATATCAATAACCAGCCAATCCCACATCTCTATGGTGCTGGTGAGTTGGGCGGTATTAATGCTAATCAATATCAAGGCGGCGGAAATTTGGCCGAGTGTTTAATCTTTGGTAAAATTGCTGGTGAAAATGCCGCAAAACCAAAAGAAGATACTGAAGTTGTGGCCGATCCAGTTGCGGGTGCTGCCGCAATTGTTGGTCAAAATGATCTGGCTCAAAAGACTGATCTTACTGACATTAAGATTGAACCTAATCAATACTTAGGTGTAAGTGATGCTGGTATTGGCGGGCAGGTTGTTGCGCGCGTCACTTACGCGAATGATAAAATCAAAAAAGTTGAAATTGTTCAACAAAGTGAAAGTGCTGATGTCGGCCAGGCAGCTGTTGAAAAATTACCTACTGAGATGGTTGCTAAGAACACCTATGACGTTGATGCCATTTCAGGTGCCTCAGCCTCTAGCAGAGCAATTAAAAGTGCTGTTAAAAATGCCGTTGCTAAGGCACAGAATTCAGTTACTAACTAAAGCCGTTTTAAGGCAGCCTTAGTTTGGGCGTATGTTCTAGAAAAACGATTGGAAATAGCAATAGGCCAGGACTTTTGTCCCGGCCTATTTTTGCTGGGAATTATTAGAGGCCCATTCAGATTCTATTTTACAGAGGAGCTTTAGAGCATTTTTTAGTAGTGGGTAATTATAATGTAAAAGTTATTATAATGGACAGAAATAAATAAAAAATTGGGCCAAATTACAGTGCTGGACTGCCTTTTGATCACCTTGTCACTTTGTTAGTGACAAATAGCATATTAATAAAGTAAGCGCTGACAGATATAATAAAATTATGCTAAATAAAGGATAGCTACTTCAAGGACAGATTATGCTTATCATTAAGCAGGGCGTTCTTGTCAAATAAAAATTGTAATAAGCAAATGAAGGGGGAAATTCTATGAGTTTATTTTCAAAAGATAATATGATTATGGATTTAAAAGCCACGACACAAAAAGAGGTTATGCAGGAATTTGCTGAACTTGCGCAAAAGAACGGTCACGCTAAGGATGCCGACAATTTGTACAAGGACTTATTGGCCAGAGAAGAAGAATCAACAACAGGTTTTGGTAACGGTGTTGCGATTCCACATACAAAATCCAAAGAAATTTTGGAGGCCGGCGTTTTCTTTGCACGTAGTTCTAACCTAATCGAATGGCAATCATTGGATGATAAACCCGTTAATACCTGGATTTCTCTAATGATTCCTGTAGATCAATCGGATGTTCATTTGAAATTATTAGCAAAATTAAGTCGCCAATTAATGCACCAAGATTTTATTGCTATTCTAAAAAATGGTAGTCAAGACGAAGTGTTTGAAGCAATTCAAAATATTCTAGTTTCCTAAAAGTGAAGGAGGTCATCATATGACAAAATTGAAAATTGTTGCCGTGACAAACTGTCCTGCTGGTATCGCCCATACTTACATGGTAGCTGAAGCGTTGGAACAAAAGGCCAAATCGTTAGGTTACGAAATTCACGTTGAAACACAAGGTGCTAGTGGTGTTGAAAATAAATTGGCGCCAGCGGATATTGCGAAGGCTGATTACGTTATTCTGGCGCTAGGAAAGGGAATGACGGATGAGGATAAGGCACGTTTTGATAACAAGAAAGTTGTTGAACTACCAGTGTCCGAAGCTTTAAAACATATTGAAACTATTTTTGATAACATCGCTAAAAAGGCTAAATTATTTAATGCCTCTAAGGTTAAACTTGGCGACAGTGCAGTTGCCCAAGACGGCATCATGAGTCATTTGATGGCCGGGGTTTCCGCAGCTTTACCATTCGTTATCGGTGGTGGATTACTTGTTGCTATTGGTAGCATGATGGTTCAATTCGGGATGCCAGACACGGCGTTGGCAAATGGAGTGCGGCCATCCTTAGCCTGGGTTGTTCAACAAATTGGTAATTTAGGCTTCACTTTTATGATTCCAATCATGGGGGCCTACATTGCAATGTCGATTGGTGATAAACCAGCCTTTGCGCCGGCCTTTATTGCAACGTATTTGGCCAACGATAGTACATTATTGGGAACTGAATCAGGTGCTGGATTCTTAGGAGCAATTGTTCTTGGGCTTAGTATTGGTTACTTTGTAAAATACTTCAAGAAAATAAAATTACCTAAGAGTATTGCGTCATTGATGGGTTATCTAATTATCCCGTTTATTACGCTCGCAATATTTGGACTATTAACTTATTACTTAATCGGACCTTTCATGGCCTTTATCATGAAAAATATGCTCTTGTTCCTTAATAATATGCCACCTTCAGCCAAAATTGCTGGTGGGTTCCTTGTGGGTTGTATGTTGGCCTTTGATATGGGTGGCCCAGTTAATAAGACGGCCTGGTTCTTCGGCTTCTCGCTGTTAAGTTCACACGTTTACACTTGGTACGGTATTGTGGGTGTTGTTACGCTGTTACCACCTATGGCCGCAGCAATTGCAAGCTGGATCAGACCTTCAATGTTCAGTAAAGCAGAAAAAGATTCAAGTGTTTCAGCATTTATCGTTGGGATGACCGTTGCCACCGAGCCTGCTATTCCGTTTGCCTTAGCAGCACCGTTGCCAATGATTGCGGCTAATACGTTGGCCGGTGGTATTACGGGGTCATTATCGATGGCGTTTGGGCTGGAACGACTTGCTCCTGGGATCGGTATCTTTGATCCATTAATTGGCTTGATGAAACCTTGGTATTGGTTCTACCTAGTTCTTGCAATTGGTCTGTTCCTGAATGTAACTTTCATACTTGTCTTTAAAGGCGCATGGCTGAAGCATAAGGCGAAAAAGCAGTTGGAAAAATTACAGGTAGCTGGTAATGATGAACCAGATAGCACAGAAATTAACGCTAAAGTTGGTGTAGAAGCCAGTACAGAAACTGATACAAGTGCAAGTGTTAAACATACAATTAATTAGCGTTTAATTACAGGTGTGCTGAAGTCGGCGCATCTGTTTTTATTTCGAAGCAGATTTAAAATGGAGGTTACTAATATGAAAATTGATTTTGATAAAGTAATTGATCGGCACCATACTTCTAGTACACAATGGGATTATATTTCCGATCGTTTTGGCAGAGAAGATATCTTACCGTTTTCGATCTCGGACACTGATTTTCCCGTTCCAGAGGAAGTGCAAACCGCGTTAGCCAAAAGAATGGCACACCCAATTTACGGTTATACTCGGTGGAATCACTCAGAATACAAGGACAGTATTGTTAACTGGTTTAAAAACAGACATCAAGCAAAAATTGCGGGCGATTGGATTTCCTATAGTCCAAGCGTGGGGTTTTCAATTGCTAGCTTTATTCGAATGAAAAGTGAAGAAAATGATGGCGTTATTGTTTTTGCACCGATGTACGACGCCTTTTACAATATTATTCAGAGTAACCACAGACGATTGCTGCCGGTTAAATTAACTGGTGCGGACCAGGATTACCAAATTGATTGGGATACATTACGACTATTTTTAGAAGAAGAGCATAATAAGATATTGTTATTAACTAATCCGCATAATCCAACCGGAAAGGTATTTTCCAAAAAAGAGCTGCAAAAAATAGTTCAGTTATGCCAGCAGAATCATGTTTTTATTATTTCTGATGATATTCATAGTGACATTGTTTACGGGACTAACTGCTATACGCCAATTACCGAGCTTACGCATAAAGATATCGTTTTATGCAGCTCGGCGAGTAAAACATTCAATATTCCCGGATTAGTTGGATCATACCTTCTTTGCCCAGATGATGATTTATTGGTACAATTTTTACATGAGCTAAAGCAAAAGAATGCCTTATCCTCAGCAAGTATTTTTGGCATTACTGCCCAAATTGCCGCTTACAATCAATCGGTTACTTACGTTGATGAGTTAAAAGCTTATTTGGCGCAAAATATGCAGTTGGTTCAAGATTTTATAGCCAAAAATATTCCAGAACTAATTTTTGTTAAACCAGAAGCGACCTATCTTGCTTGGATAAACGTTAGCAAATTAAATTTAACTAGTGCAAAATTGCAAGATAAACTGGTTAATACTGGTCGTGTAGGCATCATGGCGGGAGCGACGTACGGGGATAGTCACTATATCCGAATGAACATTGCCTGCCCAAGAAAAAAGCTTGAAGATGGCCTGAAGCGGCTGGCATTGGCTATCCACGCATAAAAGGAGTCAATGTTGCTATGTTCAATGATCGCCAAATTAAAATAATTACTTTACTGGAACAACACGATTTATCCGGTGATGAGCTGGCAAATATTTTGGATGCATCACGGCGGACAATTATTCGCGACGTTGCGGCAATTAATTATTGGTTAAAAGAAGAAAACTTAGGTGAGGTTACGAATTTTAAGGGCTATCACCTTAAAATAACTAATCAGGCCGTCTTAAATCAACATCTACAGCAGATAAAACAAACGAGTAATCAAATCCTTTTTTTGCTGCTGGCCAATAAGTTTATAACGGCAGCAACGTTAGAGGAAACCACTTTTTTGTCTAAGGTTGCCATTCAAAGTGAGCTAGCCTATTTGCGGGAAGAATACGCAAAAATATTAAACATTAAATCACAAACTGGTAAGGGCTATTTCGTGGAGATACCCTTTGAACGGCGGTTAGATTTTATGTCGAACCTTATTTTTAAAGATCCAGAATTAGTTGAATTTTCTTATCCGCAAGAAAAACAGTTGCTTGAATTAAAAATTAATTTACAAAAAAGTAATTCCGCTAATGAATTTATTTTAAAAAACGAAAATACTAAGCAATTTCAGGCACAGGTTTTGGCAGTAGTGCAGTACGCAACCACCTATTTAGCTATTAAAGGCGATAATAATATTTTTGCCCAAATTAATTCAGCCGGTGAAAGCGGAGATTCACTTTTAACCACTTTCTTTGCTCTAAAGACTGCCAATTTAGCTAAGTTGGATATTGATGGTATTCGCCAAATAATTGACACGATTAATCAAAAGTATCACTTTGATTTCAGTGACCGTCTATTCTACCAGAAAATTTTAAAGCATTTAACCAGAAGTATTACTTTTCCAATCTATCAAATTGACGATCTTGATGGCCAAATGGATCTGCTGCGGATTAGAAATCCATTTCTTTTCGATTTTGGATTAGAATTAAAGAATATTCTTTCTGTAGAATTCAAAAATAGCTACATTGATGAAAACTTATTAGCGCTTTATTTAATTTATGCAGTTCAAAATCATAGGGAAGCACGCGTGAAAATTTTATTACACGCCACCAGACCATCATTTGGTGATATTAATAAATTAATTATTGAAGAGAACACAATGAATGTTGACGTCACGCTGGTCACATCGACGAAAGAAGCAATTCGGCTGGCGGCAACCAATAAGTTTGCCTTACTTATTTATAATGGTGAGTTGCAGGCGGCAGATAAGAAACATGAATTGCAGTATAACTTGACGTTTACTGGCGTAGTGAATCAAGATGTGATCGCGCAGTTACATGAACTGGCTGCTAAAAATTATTTTCAACAAAATTTAATTAACTTTTTCCCGGAAATTAATTGGGTGCATGTCCCTGGTACAAAGAATATTGATTCCTTGCTGGAAACTGGGTTGAAAGACTTTGTAAAAAGAACAGTGATGACCAAAAAGCAAAAAGAAAGTCTAATTAGTCGTGAACGAGAAGGCAATCGGCTTGTGTTGAATCACATATCAATCCCTCACGCAACGACTAGTTTAACCAGCTCATTTCGTTTATTTGCAATTACTTTTGATGGTGATCGAAAGCTTGAACGAACATCGGTAAACATGATCCTAGTCGTTTTGGTTGATAAGGATAGTGAACAAGAGAGCAATATTTTCGGCTACCTTTATCGGCAATTAAAGCAGCAGGATATTAATCTGTTAAGTCAAAAGAAGGACTACCTGACAGTGCTTAAGCTGCTAGGGAATGTTTCAAAAAGTAGCTAGATTCTACTTTGCAATTGAGGATTATTACGGATGCTGTCGATCGGATTAGGGTGAAACAAAGCCCGAATAGAAACAAAAAAACTGTGACGAAGTATTTTCGCCACAGTTTTTTTGTCGTTTAGAGATATTTTACCTAATCATTTTATGAACGGATCTTAGTCTTGCTCTTTTATAAAATTAACAAAGTGGTTAACTGCAGGGGTTTGGTAGTGTTGTTTCAACGTTGCCATGTAAAAGACACGTTTCCATTTTGGAAAGGTTAGTGGAATTATTTTAATTGGCATTGATTTTAAAATGGTCATGTTAGGGACGACCGCGATACCAAAATTATTAGCAACTAGGCCGGCTACTGCTTGATCTTCTTCAATCGAGTAAACGCTTGTTGGATGACCGCCGCACTCTGCAAATAATTGCCGCATTATTGAATATAACCCACTTCGCGGTGAAAAGGTAATTTGTTTATACGGTAATGTTTCTGCCAGATTAATCTCTTTTTTGGCCGCTAGTGGGTGATTATTTGGTGTAATAACTACCAATTCTTGTTCCGCAATTGGAAAATAGTCAATGTCCTCTTGATCGTCAACTTTAGAGCAAAAACTAATATCGTATTTTTCAGTGCGAAGGCCTTGAATGATGTCTGGGGAGAGCCCAGTATCAGTTGAAAACTCAAAGTGAATCTGTGTTCTTTGATTAGCTGCCAAAAAATCATGAACGGTGTTTGGTAACCATTGGGTGCTAAGTGTTCTTAAAGTCGCAATTCGGATTAATGTATCGTGCTGGTTACTCTTTTGAACTTCAGAGATGCCATGATCCAGCGTTGTCAGTGCTTTATTGACTTCGGTAACAAATAGTTTGCCCGATTTTGTCAAGTAAACATTGCGGCCCTTCTTAGCGAATAATTTAACTTTAATTTCTTGTTCTAACGAATGAATTGCGTTGCTAAGGCTGGGCTGTGTAATGCTTAACAATTTTGCCGCCTTGGTGTAATTCTCGGTTTCGGCCAAAACTGAAAAGTAACGTAAATGGTATAGATTCAAGTGTTGGGCCCCCTTTTCTACTGTCATGATCAAGCTAATTATAGCCTTTAACTATAGATTAGTCGATGATAATCAATTAGACGCTATTTTGATGAGCGCTTACAATGAATTTGTGAATTAGTTCATTTGAAATAAAAGCAAAGTATTTAGAGGGACTATCTTTCGTGTTTACGAAGTTTATGCCAGTAACTCAATTGCGGAGCAGAAGCTAACCGCTTTTTCAAACACACTCTAGTAATAAATTTTATCTTCACAAAACATAGATCCTACAAAATTGAGGGGGTTTTTAGAATGGCAGAATCACATCCAATTACAGTTAGTTCATGGACACTCGGTGATAAATGTACATTTGAGCAACGGTGTAAGGCCGCTCACGAAGCAGGTTATGATGGTATCGGTTTACGGGCAGAGACTTATGTAGATGCAGTAAATGAAGGTTTGTCAGATGATGATATTTTGGCATTACTTAGAAAGTATCAAATTCGGTGTACAGAAGTTGAGTATATCGTTCAGTGGTGTGAAGAATCACGTTCGTACGAACAAAAGTATAAAGAACAGGCTTGTTTCCACATGTGCGAACTATTCGGTGTTAAACACATTAATACTGGATTGATGGAAACTTATTCAGTTGAATATACTGCAAAGAAATTACAGGAATTATGCAGCCGTGCGGGGGATTTGATTATTGCTTTGGAACCAATGCCTTATAGCGGGTTACCAAACCTTGATAAAACTTGGAAAATTTTACAGGCGGCAAACTGCGACAACGCCATGATGTTGCTAGATACTTGGCACTGGGTACGCGCAAATCAGCCCTACGATTTATTAACTAAGGAACAAGCCAAAAAGGTAGTTTCAATTCAATTAGATGATGCTTATGAACGACCTTATGCAGAAACAATTTTACGTGATGAATCAATGCACGATCGTTTGGCTCCTGGGGTTGGTAAAGCAGATACGGTTGCCTTCGTTAAGATGGTTAAAGACGCAGGTGTTGATCCAAAGGTTGTCGGAGTCGAAGTTATTTCTGACGGTTACATGAATAAAGGAATCGATTGGGTGGCTAAGTACACCTACGATAATACCGTTAAAGTATTACAAGAAGCCTGGCCCGAAATTTTGAAATAACAGTTGTTGATTTCTATGTTGTAACGCAAATTAAACAATAAATTAATTATACGGAGGTTCAATTTATGAGTGATAGTTGGTTAGGATTAGAAGGTAAAGTTGTTGTTGTAACTGGTGCTGTTGGTGGTATGGGGACTAAGTTTACAGAAGAATACGCTAAACAAGGTGCTAATATTGCTTTGGTTGATTTACTTGAAGAAAAAACGGAAGAACGTGCCAAAGCATTACACGATAAATATGGGGTTGATACATTAGCCGTTAAATGTAATACAACGAGTGAAAAAGAAGTTGATGCAGCAGTTAAAAAAGTTGTCGATCACTTTGGCCGAGTAGATGTCTTGGTTAATACGGCCGCAATTTTGCGTTTTTCACCATTAGAAGATCTACGCCTAGATGAATGGAATATGGCGTTAAACGTTAATTTAACGGGTTACTTCTTAATGTCACAACGCTTTGGCCGTGTGATGATTAAGCAACATAAGGGCATAATGATTCATATTTCAACGATTGCTTCACGCTTCCCAGAAACTTATAGTGGAACTTACAGTACAACTAAAGCCGGCGTAAACATGATGTCTCGGCAAATAGCTGCTGAATGGGGCCAGTTCGGTGTACGAAGCAATTGTGTTCTCCCTTGCTTAGTTAAAACACCGTTATCACAGGACTTTTATTCCGACCCTAAAGTTGAAGAGGGTCGCAAGAATTTAACCGCTAGCAAGCGGATTGGGACACTTGATGATATTGCGAATGCAGTTATTTATCTATCTAGTGACCGTTCCGACTATACAAACGGTGGCGAATTAACGGTTGAAGGTGGATTCGGAATCATGATGGGTGACCAAATTCCTAAGCCAGGTGGCCGTCGTGAATACGCCGTTAAACACCACCAACCTGCTAAGAAATAATAGAGAAAGCAAAGTATTTTCAAATAGTCACTAAATCAGTTGGAGCTATTGATGCAAATTGGTAGTTCCAATTTTTTAGGATGATTAGTGATAAATTGAGCTTGTAAAATTGATTAAGAAAGGTTCGTTATGATAATGGAAAAACGAATTTCAGGGACAACAGGGTTATTTTGTTTAGTTGGTTCACCCGTTGGTCATTCCGGCTCGCCAGCAATGTATAATTACAGTTTTCAAAAACAAGGTCTAGATTACGCATATATGGCTTTTGATGTAAAAAAGGAACAAATGGCCGCGGCAATGAAAACGATTAAGTTATTTAATATTCGTGGTGGCAACATTACGATGCCGTGTAAAAACATTGCGGCAACTTTAGTTGATGAGTTGTCACCAGCGGCCAGAATTATTGGGGCAATCAATGTTTTCGTCAATGATAATGGTAAAATTACGGGTCATATTACTGATGGAATTGGCTTTGTTCGTAATTTGAAAGAGCATGGGATTGACGTTGCGGGTAAAAAATTAGTGGTTATTGGTGCTGGTGGTGCGGCCACAGCGCTTCAAGTTCAAAGCGCGTTAGATGGTGCCAAAGAACTATCAATTTTCAATCGCGACGATGAATTTTATGCCCGTGCCGAAGAAACCGTTAAAAAGATTCAAAAAGAGGCCCCAACTGTAACGGCTAATGCTTTCCATTTAGAAGATAATGATAAACTTAAAGAAGAAATTGCTTCAGCTGATATTTTAGTTAACGCCACGATCATCGGTATGAAGCCACAAGACGGTCAATCCTTGGTTGATCCAAGTTTTCTACGCAAAGATTTAGTGGTCGCTGATACTGTCTATAATCCGCTGAAGACCAAATTAATTTTAGATGCTGAAAAGATTGGTTGCCGGACAGCCCCAGGTAAGGGAATGTTATTGTGGCAAGGTGCAGCAGCCTATAAATTATTTGTTGGCAAAGAGATGCCAGCGAAAGAGTACCAAGAATATGAGCAGCAACAGGCCAAAGCTAACAAATAGTGCTACCTGAATTTTATTTAATAACGGGTGATTTTTATGGAAAAAAGAATTGATGGACGTACAGTATTATTGGGATTGTTTGGGACACCAGTGAAACATTCTGGTTCACCAGCAATGTATAATTATAGTTTTGCTGACAAGAAAATTAATTATGCTTACTTAGCTTTTGATATAAAAGCAGAAGAAATGGCAACGGCACTTGATTCCATGCGGCTTTTTGGTATGCGGGGAGCTAATGTGACAATGCCCTGTAAACAAAAAGCGGCTGAATTGGTTGATCAATTGTCGCCGGCCGCTAAATTGGTTGGTGCCGTCAATACGATCGTCAATGATAACGGCATTTTGACTGGCTATAATACAGATGGTGCTGGCTATGTTCAAAATCTAAAGCATAATGGTGTTGACGTTAAGGATAAAGTCATTACGTTGATTGGTGCCGGTGGGGCCGGAACCGCAATTGCCGTTCAGGTTGCATTAGATGGCGCTAAGCAGATTAACATTTTTAATCCAAAAGATGTTTTCTTCCAAAATGCTGAAAAGACAGCCGCTAAGATTATGAAGAGTGTTCCTAATTGCCAAGTAACGGTCAATGACATTCAAGATAAGGCCAACTTATACCAAATGATTGCTAATAGTGATATTTTTGGGAACGCAACTAAAGTTGGAATGACTCCGAATATTGCAACGACTAACATTGAAGATTCAAGTGCTTTTCGACCAGGATTAGTCGTTACTGATACAGTTTATAGTCCTGATAAAACAAAAATGCTTCAAGATGCTGAAAAACAGGGTGCAACTGTGATTGGTGGCCGGGGAATGCTTATTTGGCAAGGCGCAGCGGCTTTTCAGCTTTATACGGGTCAGGAAATGCCTGTTGATGAAGTTAAGGCTCTGTTTTTCAGTAAGGAGTAGTGATTATGGAAAATAATACAAAGAAGTTTCTTCCCACTGCCTTTGCGCTTTATTTTGCTTACGCGATGTTGGGGATTGCCTCATCAATTCTCAGTCAGTATAAAAGTGAATTTGCCAAGGCCTGGGGCGCACAAACCTTATCTTCGGGAATGGTCGACGTTAGTATGGTCGTATCCGTGGTGGCTGCTTTTGGACTTGGTCGCTTGATTGCTTACCCATTTTCTGGTCCGGTATCGGATAAATTCGGTCGCCGGGTTAGCGGGTTAATTGGGGTTTTACTTTACGCACTGTTCTTTTTTGGAATCACGATCGTGCAAAACTTCTGGTTTGCCTACGCAATTGGGATTCTAAATGGGATCGCTAACTCGTTTTTAGATACTTGTGTTTCACCAAGCTTAATGGAAATGTTTCCGAAATCAGCATCAATTGCAAACTTATTTACTAAATTTTCCATTGTAATTGCCCAATTTTTACTTCCTTTCTTTATCGGTTGGGTTACAATGGCCAATTTTTCCTACCACACCATTTTTGTGATTTGCGGAATTGCCATGTTAATTGATGCTGTTTTGGTAATGACCTTACCTTTTCCAGTTCAAAACAAAGTCGTTACGGATAAGAAGGAAGCTAAGCCAGCTGAGAAAAAACACATGCATTTCACGCCCGCTTCTATAGCAGCGATTCTAATTGGTTTCACAAGCTCGACAACTTTTATGCTCTGGCTGAACTGTAATCAAGAATTAGGAAGCAGTTATGGAATTAAAGATCCAAGTGTTCTTCAATCTTTCTATGCTGCCGGGGCTGCTGTTGCAGTTTTGGCAACGGCCCAATTTATTCACATGGGAATTAAAGAAACAACTATCTTGGTTCTTTACCCAAGTATTGCCGTTATCATGTTATTATTGTGTTACTTTATTCAACAACCGATTATTTTGTACATTGGTAGTTTTGTAATTGGTTATTCAGCCGCTGGTGGTGTTCTTCAATTAGCTACTTCAACGACGATTAATTTCTTCCCGCTTAATAAGGGAACTGCGACATCGTTAGTGATGATCGCGTCAAGTATTGCTAACTATGCTGTCTTATCATTGGCGGCATTCATTACAGGTTCATTCAGTGGCAACGCGCCACGTTTGATTATTTTATTAAATGTAGTGATCACAGTAATTGGGATCTGCCTCGCGTTATTTGTTAAACGAAGTAAGCAACAAGTAGTTAGTGCTAAGTAAACAAGTTTGGCGCATACACTCTCTAGATTGAGGTTGTTAAAAATGAAGAAAAAGCAATTTATACCATTAGCATCCGGAATATACATCAATTATGCCATTTTAGGGATGGCAACGATTATTATTTCTCAATATAGTTCGAATTTTCAAAAAATGTGGAACACAAACTTAGCGGGAATTTCGACAGTTATTTCAATGATTGGGATTGGTCGTCTAATTACGGTACTGTTTGCTGGCGATTTATCTGATCGAATTGGGCGTAAACCAACGATGATTGTCGGGATGGTCGCTACTATTATATTTTTAATTGGCTTGGCCCTAAGTACCAGTATGATTATGGCGGCAATTTTTGCCTTGTTCCTCGGCGTGACAAATTCTTTTGATGATGCTTCTAGCTATCCAGCATTAACGGATGCTTTTGAATCTCGAGCCGCGAGCATGAATTCGTTAGTTAAAGCAGCAATGTCACTAGCACAGTTTGTGCTACCATTTATTGTTGCTGTGGCACCTGATGCTAAAATTACGCTAATTTTGATGGCAATTATTATTGCTGTAGATATTATTTTAATAGCCAGTAGTACATTTGCCGCGCAGACTACAAAACCGGCAGCCACAAAGCAAAAGATTGCAGCGGCAGCAACAAAGCAAACCAATAATCGACCAAAAATGGCAATTGATGGTATGGCGTTAATTATTCTTGGGTTTACGATTTCATTTACCTTTTACGTCTATTCACAGTATCTGCCAAATTTTGGGAGCACTGTTTTGGGACTCAGTGCTGGTACCGCAAAAGGATTAATCTCTTGGTACGCAATTTCTTCACTATGCTCAGTATTTATAACCTCAGTGCTAGTTACTAAAATACGACCAATGTATTTAGTTACGATTTATTCTGCGATTTCTTTATTGTTCTTAATCCTTTTGGTTAGTGCGCCTAGCCTTTTGATGATTAGAATAACCAGTATTGTTATCGGCTTTTTTGCCGCTGGCGGAATCTGGCAGCTAGGATTAACCGTATTGACCCAGTACTTTCCACTGAAAAAGGGAAAGGTGACTGGCTACTATAGTTTTGCAACGGCGCTAACCTATTTTGTTGGTCCGTTTGTATCAAGCTTTATTATTAACGACACGGCCGTTAGTGTGCTCCGAGTTTTTCAGATCGACGTTGGTGTCACACTAATTGGTGTTGCAATAATTTTAGTTGTACTATTAAGAAATCTAAAATACCATTTCATTTAAGGTTAGAGCGTAGGGACTGGGCCGTTATTTCATGTCACTTTAAAGAATTAATTGTTATTGGTCTACAGAGTTTATTCAGATATTTATTTGAATAACTCCTGTAGACCAATATTTTTTTTGAAAATTAATTTGGTGAAGCCTATTCATAAATATTATTTATTGATTAATCTAATTTTTATTATTTATTTAATTAGTTTGGAAGGCTATCATTTAATGTGAATAAGGTAACAATCAAACTTCTGAATGGATCGCGGTGACTAACAATAACGGGTAAAAAGCTTATTTCACAATTTTCATTAATGGGAATAATTATCTCCTGCATATTATTTCAAAATCGGCTGCAAGTTGTCGCAGCAGTCTACCAACATTTGGTTGCTGCTGAGAAAGAAATATCAGCAAATAATAACGATTTTGAAATAATGCAAATTAATCAAAATACTGAATTAGACCAGTTAGTGTTAGCTCACTGTTTTTGCTGAAATTACTGCTGGACAACAAATGATTAAACAAACTTTCAACGTTGCTGAAATTTTGTAACGGGTGCTGGTGAAATTAAATTAACGTTAGATTTAAATCTTAAAAAGATTGCTTAGGAGGCTATTAGTTTGAAAAAAGTTGATAAAATTGAAACACAAGCAAAAGGTCATAACGGTATGATTACGTTTGAAGTTGATGTTGCTGGTAACCAAATTGATGATGTTAAAGTCATTAAACATTCAGAAACTCCTGGCATTTTTAATCAAGCTTTTGGTAAGTTAAAGGCCAGTATTCTTAAGCAACAAAGTTTTTCGGTTGATGCAATTAGTGGCGCAACGGTTATGACAAAGGCGATTCTGGATTCGGCCCAAACAGCGGTTGCTACTGACGGGGTTCAGATTGCGGCTAAGCCAAAAGCAGAAGTTCCTCACAAAGTGATTGATTTAACGGCGGACGTTGCGGTCATTGGCGGTGGTGAGGCTGGTTTGGTGGCTGCATGTCGTGCGTTAAGTTTAGGGAAGAAAGTCATTTTAGTTGAAAAAAATGGCTACTTAGGTGGTGCAACCATTTTAAATGGTTCTAACGTCACTGGAACTGGCTCCAAGGTTAGTCAAACGATTTTCGGTGCTAAAGCTAAGCAGGACTCACCACAGCGTTTATTTGATGATGTTTCCCGGGAGTGTGCGTATACGAATTATCCAGAATTAACCGACTTAATGACTGATAATATTGGTCGGGCCATTGATTTTATCAGCCAATTTGCTAGCTTAGACTATCAAGCAGCCCAAACGCAAACGCCGGAACACTCTGTTGAGCGCCAGATTGAATTACCTAGTGCCAGTAGTTATGAGCTTATTAAAAAAGTGGCCCATGCATTTGAGGCCAAAGGTGGCCAAATTTTATTGGATACGCGGGTTGAGAATCTATTAAAAGATGATAAGGGTCAACTAACTGGATTTGTTGCGGCGGGTCAGCACACAACAATTAACGTGAAGGCAACTTCTGTGGTCCTGGCCTCTGGTGGGTACGGTGCCAATACGGCGATGCGCAGTGATAAGAGCAAGCAAATCGATTATTACGGACCGATGACTTCTACCGGTGACTCATATCAATTTATGAAATCAATGGATTTAAAGGCACACGATTTGGATTGGTATAAAGTTTACCCGCACGGTTTGGAAGTCGAACCTGGAATTGCCAAATTAACAACGTATGCTTCGAAAAAGGCAACGGACATGGGTGCAATTTACGTCAACAAAAATGGTAAACGGATTGTAAATGAATCTGACGTCTACGTTACATTCCGCGATGCAATCTTGAAGCAACCAGATCAAATTGCTTTCTTAGTGATGGATGCACGTACTTGGCGCGCATTTTATAATTTATTGGTTCTGCACGACTTTACTGCCGAAGAAATTCAGAGCTATTTCAATAATAATGGTGCTAAAAGCCCAATTTTAGTAAAGGGCACTTTAAAAAGGGCGGCCGAACTTGCCGGAATTGATGCGGAAAAGTTAGCAACAACCGTTAAAAATTATGAAGGTTATGTTCAGGCTAAAAAGGATCCCGAATTTGATCGCGATGCGCAATATTTACACGACTTTGAGGGTGACACGTATTATATTATTGAACAACGTGCGCGGTTTGCCACAACCTTAGGCGGCTACATGGCACAAGCAACCGATATGGCCTTGGAAGATAGTCACGAACGGCCAGTTGCTCATTTATACGGCGCCGGGGAAGTAGTCGGTGGAGCTAACGGCCATGACTCAATGCCAAGCATGATGAATACATGGGGGATTGCTTCAGGTTATGTTGCCGGCAGTAGTGCCAGTCAAGTTAAATAAAAGCAGGTTTAATTTTAAGATGAGCGGTTGAAGGGTACTGAAATTGCCTTTTTCAACCAACTGTTGATTATCATAGTAATCAAATCAGAAAATCAAAAAGGGCTAACTCGTGAGTTTAATGGAGTTAGTCCTTTGAATTCTAGTATTTATTTACTGGGTAACAGATAGTTTTGAATTGCGGTACTATAACGTTGAATTAAGACCGACTTATATTGTTTGGCACCGCGACCTAGTTTAACCTTCTGCCATAAAATTGCTGCGACTTTAAGCTTATTTGAGTAGTTAGTAGACTGTGGATCTTTACAAAAATCTCTGACAAAATTATTCCACTGATAAGTACTTTCCTCGGCGTTATTAAAGCTTTTTTCGTGATTTTGATCATCTAAATAAAATTTAATTAAAGCGGCAACATCCGCATGCACATCTTTTGTTCGTTGTACTTCACGGAGTTTAATTGTCATGATCTTTTTAAAGAAAAATTTAGTGGTGTGAAAGTAATCGGTGAAAAATTGTCGAGCTTCGTTGTTTAATGAGAACCCTGAATTGAGTAACTTAGTTTTTGGGGTAATTTCGTAAGATTTTAACGACTTTTGTCTAGTGACTTTACGGACTGTTTTTATTTTGTTCGAAGGGATATCATTTAAAAATGCCACTAAGTAATTGGTTAATTCGGCCTTAGTGCCAAATGTTGGTAGTTTATTTTGCCGGCAGATTGTCTGTAATTCCGTTTTGTACCAATAATGTTCTAGAAATTCGCTAACTGGCATGGTATTGGAAAATTTAGGATGTTCACTCATTTTTAGGCCCCCTTTTTTTAGCGACTAAGATTACCACGGGATGAAAGTAGCAGAAAAATCAAAGCCTAGCAAGACTATTAACCCCAAAATACTCCCTAGATTAACCGTTTTTTGGCGGTGAAATTTTTCTGGCAGTAGTTTTCGACAAAATTCTGAAAGCGTGAAGAAGATGGTGGAGAAAAATGATTATTTTTTAAAACTAAATAAATTTGATGAGTGGCGCTACTTTCTTTAATATGTACAATATGAACTAATGAGTGGTCCAATTGTGGTAAGTTGGGAACTAAAGCAATGCCATAACCGTACTGAACAAAGCCGATTATAGTGTGGTCTTCCTCAATTTCACAACGAATATTTGGTTTAACGTTTGCCGTCTTCAATAAATTATCTAGTAACGGTCGTAAGCCGCTATTTTTAGAAAAATAGATTAGAGGATAATTTTGAATTTCCTTTAGCGAGACAGTATCACGACTAGCTAGAGGATGATCATTGGGAACAGCCAAAACAATCTCTTGTTGAACAATTGGGGTGAAGGTCAATTTATTGTGCAGGTTTTGATCGCCGATAGCAGCAATATGGGAAGACAGAACGAAATCATATCGTTCGGCCAATAAATCAGTCAATAATTGCGTTGTGTTGCCTTGCGCAAAAGAAAAAGTGATTTTTTGATTGGCCGGATCTTTTTGAAATTTGGTTACTAGTTCAGGAACTAAGCGTTGCCCAAGCGTATAGGTAAATCCTAAGTGGATATGGCCTTCATTCACATTTAAAAGCTGACTAATTAGTGCTTGACCATTGTCTAATTCAGTTAAACCACGTTGAACAAATTCTAAATAAATCTTGCCAAAAGAAGTTAACTTAATATTACGGCCGTCTTTTTCAAATAACGGTGCTCCTAATTCTTGTTCTAAATGACTAATAGCGTAACTTAATGAAGGCTGTGAAATATTTAGATTTTCGGCCGCTTTTGCCATGTACTGAGTGTGTGCCAATTCTCGGAAAAAGATTAAATGGCGTAAATTCATAATGATCACCTCTAAACTAAATAATAGATACATTCTATTATTTAATCAAATTAACATTATTTATTTCACTAATTGAAAGCACTACCATTATAAGTGAACTATGTAACAAATGATTTTTTGACTAAAGCTAGCTTAATATATTGTAAAATGAACTATGAAAGAGGGATTTTTATTATGGCAGAAAGACTTGATGGACACACTATTTTAATTGGATTAATGGCCTATCCCATTCGCCATTCAATGTCACCAACAATGCACAATAATGCTTTTGCAAAGTTAGGATTAAATTACGCTTACCTTGCATTTGACGTCACAAATAAAGAATTGCCAGGCGCTATTGATGCTATTCGGACATTAGGTATGCGTGGTTCAAATATTTCAATGCCTAACAAGCAAAAAGTCATTCCGTTATTGGATAAATTGGACCCTGCAGCAGAAATGGTGGGCGCGGTTAACACAATTGTGAACGATACTGGTGTTTTAACTGGCTACACAACTGACGGTACTGGTTTCATGCAATCTCTAGATGATGAAAATTTAGATATTCGGGGTAAAAAAATGACCTTGGCAGGAGCAGGTGGTGCAGGTACGGCAATTGCGATTCAGGCAGCTCTTGATGGCGTTAAAGAAATTTCAATCTTTAATTTAAAGGATGCTCACTGGGAGCAAGCAAAAAAAAATGTTGCAACCATTAACGCCCAAACTAAGTGTAAAGCAACTTTACATTCACTGGACGAACAAGATAAGTACCGTTCTGAAATCGCTGATTCTGCTATTTATTGTGATGCAACTAGTGTTGGTATGAAACCACTACAAGATCAGAGCTTAATCACGGACCCTAGTTTTTTCCGGCAGGATATGATCGTTTTTGATACAGTTTACGCACCGCGAGAAACAAAGTTAATGCAGGTTGCCAAGAAGGCTGGCGTTAAACACGTGTTTAATGGTTTGGGTATGATGCTTGAGCAGGGCGCCCAGGCCTTCAAACTTTGGACTGGTGAAGATATGCCGGTGGATTATATTCATGAACTGCTTTTCTCAGACGCTAGTAAATAGCAGTAGATAGTTTGCTATTATCATCAGGTATTTTTGGTTAGTAGCCTTCGTGGTTGCAAGTGCGCACCATCATTTTCAAGGAGTTTGTTTATTCAGATTAAGAAGGGAATTGATCTTCATTGACAGTTACCACGGTTAAATTAAAACAAGTTGTGTTGGGTAGTGGCCGACCAAAAATTGCCGTACCAATCACTGGTAAGGATCGGTCAACCATTTTAGAACAAGCAAATAAGATTGTTGCTGCTAGGCCGGATTTAATTGAATGGCGACTGGATTATTATCAGGACATTCTTAATTTTGAAAATTATCGCGAAACGGCGCTACAATTAAATAAACTACTTGGTGATATTCCGCTACTGACAACCTTCCGTACGCAAAAAGAAGGCGGTGGGATGCCACTTAGTGCAGATAACTATGTTGCCATTTATCAACAAATTATTAATCATCAGCTAACTGATGCACTTGATATTGAATTATTTTTACCACAACGAATTGTTGGCGATTTAATTACTGCCGCACACGATTCAAATATTGCGATTATTATGAGCAATCATGACTTTCAACAAACACCGGCTAAGACCGAAATCATTAGTCGGCTCACTCAGATGGCTCAACTGAACGCTGACGTTGCTAAGATAGCTGTAATGCCGCAGTCTGCTGCAGATGTTTCAACACTATTGGCGGCAACCGAGGCAGCACACCGCCAATTAACAATTCCATTGATTACGATGGCAATGGGTAACCTTGGTAAAATCAGCCGAATTAGTGGGGAAGTATTTGGTTCAGCACTAACGTTTGGAACGGTTGGTGCAGCTTCAGCGCCAGGTCAAATTGAACTTAAAATGTTGCGCCATAATTTGGCTGAATTAGCACTTGACTGATGATCAATGACTGTAAGCGGCTGGGACAACAGTTCTAGCCGTTTGCCATTTTTGAGTAGCACTCTAGAACATGTGCCAAGAGTCTGGGTTCACGTGCTTAGCTTACGTTACGCGGTAAACCCAAATGTACGCCATTGAGTAGCGTTAGTTTAAATCTGATTTAAACTACATTAGTGAAGGCCATTTTTGATAAATAAGGATGTTTAACGGATAGTAGTACTAGAAGGTTGTTCTAATAATTTTAAGTATGTACGGGGATATTTGTACTAATAAATTATTTCAAAAAGAGCGCCTGAGCAATTATCTTGTAAAAATAGTTGCTCAGGCGCTCTTTTTGCAAAATATAATTTTCGTATTTCGTTTTATTGGACTTTAACCTTAGCGATAATTCGGCCTAATTGAGTTACGAAATAATTAATATCTGCCGAAGTTATCCTTACTGAAGCTAACACGAATTATTTCGTATAAACGCGGACAGCAGAACCACACCTAGTAATTAATCGTGTGAAGATTATTGGCTGATAGCAGTACAAGCAGAGCCGACGGAAATTGCAAAGACATTTTCGGTATCAGCTTCAGAATTGCCATTTATACTTAACTATCTAAAATATCAAAAAATCGTCAACATATTCGTTATGTTGGCGATTCTTTAATTATAAATATAGTAACAAAGATATTATAAGTTCTGTCCACGATCAAAGAAATATTTTGAAGATAACAACGATTGTTTGAATAAATCACTTAATAATACTTCAGTTTTATTTGTGATGTTTCCTGCAGTATCATCATTGGCCTTTGTCAGATAGCTTGTGATTTTATCAGCTGATAACTGAGCAGCATCAGTGTCGATTTTTTTCAAACGTCCCAAAACGTAACTTTGACTTGTATCGCGGTAATCGTTAACCTGGCTAATAAATTGATGATAATGCGGTTCAACAACTACTTGTAACGCCTTGTACAGCCAATACGCACTATTTAGCGAAACTTTAGCATCCGCAACTTGATAATTTTTAGGGGTATCGGTGACATTTGTATAGAATGGAACAAACGGGCTATAGCAGTAGAAACCTAGGTTGATCCATTGTACTGCAGCTAATTGTTCGGCCACATGATTACGGATTTGGAGTATGCAGGCGCAGTGATTACGATCTAATGCAATTGAACGGAATTTTTTCTGTTCGTCTTTTGTTCCAGAAGCATAGGTATCAAAAGGATCATAAGGCGTGCCATTATAATGGGAGGATAAAAAGAATTCGACGTCTTCAACTGCAATTTTACGATTTGCTCTTTGAATAAAGGGAATATCCTGACTAGTTGGTGCTTGCTCTAAGTCTGGTGTAAATAATTTTTGACCATACCATGAGCGAGGCGTGTTATAGTAGGCGTCTGCTTCATCTTTTGTTCCAAATATATTTCTAAAATTAAAAGTTTGTGGATTTGGATTTAAATGATTTGTTTCGACAAAGGCTTGGATATTACTTGAAGTCATAAAAAAGTCTGAATTGTTAAAGTCGATTTCTTCGATACACATAATATTTGGTGCAACAGCGTAGGCATCGTCTGGAATCCGTTGGGCAACCCATTGATGGCCGCCGCCTGTTTCGAGATACCAAATCTCGTCTTTATCATTGAAAGCAATACCGTTAGTTTCTCCAGTACCATACTTTTCAATGAGGCCACCTAAACGAATAACACCTTCACGAGCTGTCTTAATATAGGGTAATACCAAGGTAACCATTGAATCTTCATCAATTCCATCCTCAACTAACGGATCATAGCCTAAAACACGAGGATTGGTAAACTCAGTTTCTGTAGCGCTCATTCCAACGTTATATTCATTAATACCTTGTTCGTCCCAAATACCTTCACTTTGATCGGCATTTGGAGTTGCTGTGTAACGGCAGGCTTTTTCGGTTAAAGGAACCTTAACGCCATTATAAGTCGAAATAAATGTTTCACCATTGTGATCTTTTGCTGGATAAGTGACAAATAATTTTGGTTTAACACCATCATGACCATCTTCATCACGTGCAATCATAGTAGAGCCATCCATACTGGCATTTTTCCCAACTAGTATTGCTGTACAATCTGAATTGAAATTCTTTTTATCTTTTATCATGAGTATTACTCCTTAAGGTTGGCTTCATTAAAAAACAGCATCTTAATAAGTTAATCTTTTGAAAATAAAAGGCGAGAACTATAATTCAATTAAATCATGGGGAATACTGATCATATTTTCAAAGCCATCTTTTTTAACAAGCACTTGGTCTTCGATACGAATTCCACCCCAATTAGGTAAATAAATACCTGGTTCGATGGTTATAACTGTATTTTCCTCCAGAATATCGTTAAACTGAGTAGAAAGGTAAGGTAATTCGTGAACAAATAAACCAATACTATGGCCAATATTAGCGTAAGTGTAGTCAGCGTAATTTGTTCCTTGAAGCGGCTCTAATGATTTTGGATAGAATTCTTTAGCAGATACACCAGCTTGCATGATTTCTTCACAAGCTTCCAATGAACGCTTTTCGTACTCGTAAACTTCACGCTGCTTTGCGGTTGCCTTACCAACAACAACTGTTCTTGTCATATCGGATAAATAACCATTATATTGACAACCGTAGTCCATCAAAACAAAATCACCGTATTCAATAGCCTTTTTTGAGGGAATACCATGAAGTAAAGAAGTGCGAGCACCTGAAATTAAGATATTACCATAAGGCTGAGTATCGGCACCTTCTTCGACCATGTATAGAGAAAGTTTTGCGGCCAATTCTTTTTCTGTGACACCGACATGGATATCTTTCAAAATACGTTCGAACGCACGACAAGAAATATCACAGGCAATGCGCATATTTTGAATTTCTTCTGATGTTTTAATGATACGCATTTTATCAATAACACCGCCGGCCTTAATTAAATCTACGTTACTTTTTTCTCGAAAATCATCGTACATATCAAAATTCAGATAATCCGATTCAAATGCTATTGTTTTCAGGTTGTTTTCTTGGGCTAACTGCGCAACAGTGTCACCAACCGTTTTTCCCGGTAAGCGCCAGTTAATAATATTGTAGTCTGGAATTTCAAGGTCCGCTTGTTCCGTATAACGAGGGTCAGTTAAGAAATATTGATTTTTTTGAGTCAACAAAATATAAGAGTCATCGCCAGTCCAACCACTTGCAAAACGGACATTCACTCTTTTGGCAATAAAAAAGGCATCTAAATGTTGTTCTACCAAAAAGGCTTGAATCTTTGTTTCGTTTTTCAAAAGCTTCACTTCCTTAGATATAATTGAATTCACAGTAAGTATAGTCTAAAATTTCATCAACTAAAACCAGTTTGAGATAATTTCACAAATACATGTATAATTTTGCTTATATTAGACTAATTTATTTTTTTAAAAATGATTTTTAGCGTTTTTTATGAAAGCGCTTATTAAACAGTGCTTATTCAATGCTTAATTAAAATTAATTTGAAATATACTCTTTAAATATTTTATGTTCAATTTATTTTATTTTTTTGATAGCTACATAAGTCCTGTCATATGGGCGTAATCATTGGAATCACTTATTTATAGAAAAAGTATAAATAGGACTAATTACTGCTAATTAAAATTTAATACAAATATTAGTAATTTTAAAGATGCTATAATTAACACGGTAAATATAAAATTGTTAGGTTAATTATTAACAAATCTAAATCCTTTTAAGTGAATAAATGATCAATTGCGAGCTACCTGTAAACTTATTAGAATATTTAGGAGGTAAAATTGGCAAAAGCTATCTATCCCACAGATTATTATTTGTTGTCTTACTTAAATACTATTACGTTAAACAGAAATTCGTAGTGTACTTAAACGTGATCCTTGATGAAAGAAGAGAACGGAAAGTTATTTTTTAGAAGGCTGGCTTACATTAATATGATTAGTAGTTAAAAATAGATTTGGTTGAAAGAAGGTAAAACTATGAATACACCGATAAAGAAAAAGAAACCATTTGGTTTTTATGTCTGTTCCATAGGATTTACGCTGGAACGAGCCGCCTTTTATACAGTTAAGTATATGCTGGCGATTTGGATTGCCACTTCCGTTGGTAATGGCGGACTAGGGCTTAGTGATGTAAAAGCGGCTTCAATGGCGGCAACTTTCATTGCAATGACGTATATCGCCCCCGTTATTGGCGGATATATTGCGGATTATTGGCTAAGTCCGCGAATTTGTGTCACCTTGGGCATGTTTTTAATGGGCGCAGGATACCTAGTTACCTGGCAGGCACATTCAATACCAATGGTTTGGATTATGATTATCTTAGTAGCAGTGGGTACGGGCCTATTTAAGGGTAATCTATCGGGTGTTAATGGTCTTTTATTTACCGATGAAAAAGATCTTAATGAAGCTTTTTCAGTGCAATATTCATTTGTAAACGTCGGTTCCTTCATTGGGACTACATTTATTGTGTTATTAATTGCCTCATACGGATTTAATTTTGTCTTCTTGATTTGTGGATTATTACTTTTTGCTGATGCTATTTGGTTTACGGTTAACGGAAAGTCATTGGGTGATGCTGGTAAAAAGCCATTTAAAGTTGATCAGCGTAAATTTAAAATCAGTGATGAAGAACAAGCAACTAAAGAAGCAAATAAGAATAAGCCATTAACTTCAGGCGATAAAAAGAGAGTTATGGCAATTATTTTAGTAACTTTATTCTCTGTAGTATTTTGGATGGTCTGGTATTTGGCTTACATGCCAACTTACTACTACTTTGGTTACGGGGATGGCGCTGCTTTCTTAAATCGTGCCAACTGGGTAATTGGTAGTTTTAAAGTACCAACTTCTTATTTTGATTCAATGAATGCACTGGCCTGTATTGCCTTAGGTCCAATTATTGGTAAATTATGGACTAAGTTGTCACAACGACCACAAGGCGATTTGAGTATGTTTAAAAAAACGGCTTTGGGTATAATTTTCATTGGGGTTGCTTACGTTGTTATGGTGGTGGCCGATATTGTCGGTCATGGAAGTACTTCAATACTATGGATTGTATTGATTAGTATTTTAATGTCAGTCGGAGAAATGGTCTTCTCGCCGGTTGGTAATTCCTTTATCACAAAATTAGCACCATCTAAATTAATGGGTGTTTTACTAGGATTTTGGCCAATTGCCGTCTTTTTCGCGACTTTAATTTATCCTAAAGTTTATGAGCTACTTAAAACGGATGTCCCTAGCCAATTCCAAAAGGGCTATGGTATTTTGGCAATTATCGTGATTATTTTAGGCCTTATTCTCTGGTTTTCGAGTAGCAAGCTTGATGATCTTGAAAAGACAGAATAGGTAAACAGAATTTACGGCAAAGGCACTAGTTTTGAGAAATTTAGAAAAATATTACTAAAACAACTTGCGACTCGCTATGAAATGGAAGCAAGAATCTAATATAATCGAACAAGAATTTTAATGCATCAGAACTAGCACCTACTAAGCTCATGTTTAAACTTAGTAGGTGCTAGTTCTTTATATTTTAGTCGTTCAAATACAACAATTTTTTTAAAGGATTAGTCTTTAAATTATTTATGATTAATAGTAAAGCAATAGTTTCTTTTTTGGAAAAGGGTTACATTCATTTTTATTTCTGCTATTATTAACGTGTGCTATGTGTTTTTCATTTGTGAAAAAACATAAGGGAATGATTAAAGTGCAACAAATCACTTTGTTATTAAAGCAAAATGTTGGCGGACCTGCAAAACCAACTATTAAAGTCGGTGAAGTGGTTAAACGCGGACAATTAATTGGAATTCCAGAAGGCTTAGGTGCTTACCTGCATGCCAGTGTTAGTGGTAAGGTCAGTGACATTACTGATTCTGCTATTGTAATTGATGCGGATGATGAGCAGCCTAAAGATTTTGTACCAATAGAAGCAACAGATTCTAATGTAGATGCGATTAAATTAGCGGGTATTGTTGGTGCCGGCGGTGCTGGTTTTCCAACGTATGCTAAATTGGCAAAACCAATTACTAACGGTCATTTACTAATTAATGCCGCTGAATGTGAGCCAATTTTGGGTCATAATATTTCTAGAATTCAGACCGATGCTGAAAAGATTATTCGGGGGATTGAATACGTAAAAGAAATTGTTGACGCTGCTGATGTTCAGATTGCCATTAAGCGTAAGCATACCAATGCTGTAGCTCTTTTAGAAGAAGCTATTCGTGGACATGACGATATTTCTTTAGAAATCTTGCGTAACCGTTATCCAGAAGGCGAAGAAAGAGCAATTATTCGTGATTCTAAGATTGATAAGCTTTTGAAGACGGATGAGTTACCTTATGCGGCTAATGCGATTGTTATTAATGTAGAAACTGTTTTTCGAGTTGCACAAGCAATTGAGGATCGCCAACCAGTTATTACTAAAGATATTACCATTGCTGGTCGTTTACAGGGCGATAATGAAATTGTTTCTGTTCATAAGGATGTACCAGTTGGAACACCCGTTGGGACATTGTTAGATCAGTATCCTGAAATGGCCGATTATGGTGAATTAATTATGGGTGGTCCTTTCACTGGTAAACATACTGAACGAGATCAACCAATTACCAAAACTACTGGTGGCATTATTGCTACTATTCCATTCCCACAGTTGAATGGTGAAAAGGTTGGTTTGTTAGCCTGTGCCTGCAGTGCGACACCAGAACGAATGAAAGAAATCGCTGGTAAAATGGGGGCCGATGTTGTCGGTGTTCAATGGTGTAAAAATGCTGTTGTTAATCCTAAGACTGGGACTGCTAAATGTATTAATCCAGGTGTTTGCCCAGGACAAGCTGAAAAAGTTCTGAATTTACGTAAAATGGGAGCAAAGACCTTATTAATTGGTAATTGTACTGATTGTACAAATACCGTTATGGGAATTGCACCAAAATTAAATTTACCAGTTTTCCATACAACCGATTTTGCTCGTCGTGCTACTGGAGAACGAATTATGCGTCATATGTTGCCAGAGAACGACCAATAATTTTAATTAGGAGAGTGTGATTACTTGTGTTGATAAGTATGGGCACTCTTTTTCTATAAGAACTCATGTGAAAAAGTTTCAATTAATTAAGGTGCACGCTTGTGGCGTAGAAAGTGTTCGAAGCAGTACAGAAGGCCGTTCTTTCAGACAATTCTAAATAAATTTGGTCAGAAAAATACTAGTAAAAATAATTTTTCAAACACTTTTCAGTTACCGATACCGTTAAGTGTTATCGGATAAGGATTTAGGTAACGTATAAAAACAGTTTTGAGAAAGTAACTTAAGATAAATCAATAATTTTTTAAGTTTAGCAAAGTACCTTTTTGATTTGTTCTGTATTCAAATTACTGGAGGAATATTATGGATAAATATGATCATCAATTTTTCGGTCATCCCAGAGGGCTTTCAACCCTATTCTTCACTGAATTATGGGAACGATTTAGCTATTATGGTATGCGTGCTATTTTACTTTTTTATATGTTGGATAAGATTAAAAATGGTGGCCTAGCAATTGATGCACCTTTAGGGGCGTCAATTATGGCAATTTATGGTGCCCTTGTATTCATGTCCAGCGTTGTTGGTGGGTTTGTTAGTGATCGAATATTAGGACCCCGGCGAACGGTACTTTATGGTGGTATTTTAATTATGTTTGGCCACATTGTCCTATCAACTCCAATGGGCATGATTGGATTACTTTTATCAATTCTTTTAATTACTATGGGTACTGGGTTATTAAAGCCTAACGTATCGGACATGGTTGGTGGTCTATATAGTAAAACGGATTCCCGGCGTGATGCAGGTTTCACAATTTATTATATGGGTATTAATATTGGGGCGTTGATTGCGCCTTGGATAGTGGGTTGGTTAGGTCAAACTTATAATTATCATCTTGGCTTTTCAATTGCAGCAATTGGTATGTTTGTAGGGCTGCTTCAGTATTACTTTAATGGTCGTAAGTATTTAAGTGATGATGGCTTAAAACCAACTGATCCACTCAATAGTGATAGCGCTAAAAATGTTATTAAGGGAATAATCTTGGGACTAATTGCACTAGCCATTATTTTAGGTATTATGGGGATTACTGGTGAATTTTCGATCACTAATATTATTTTACTGATTACAATTGTAGGTGTTGTTTTACCAGTTGTTTATTTTACGGTTATCATCAGAAGCAGTAAGGTAACCGACCCAGAACGAAAGCGAATTTATGCTTATATTTTTCTGTTCATTGCAAGTATTGTTTTTTGGTCCATTTACGAGCAAGGTTCCGTTGTTTTAGCATTATTTGCTTCTTCACAAACGAATTTACATATACTGGGCATGCACATTGAACCTAGTCAATTGCAGAGTGTTAATGCTTTATTCGTTATTATGTACACCCCAATGTTTGCTTTTCTTTGGACTAAATTGGGGAAACGCCAGCCTTCTTCACCAAATAAATTTGCTATCGGTATGGTTTTTGCAGGAATTTCGTTCTTGGTTATGGTTATTCCCGTAGCACTATTCGGAACTTCCGCCAAGGTTAGCCCGTTTTGGTTAATTCTTTGTTGGGGATTAGTAGAAGTTGGTGAAATGTTGATTTCACCAGTCGGTTTATCGTTAACCACTAAATTAGCACCAAAAGCATTTCAGGCACAAATGATGAGCGTTTGGTTTTTGGGCGACGCCGCGGCGCAATCAATTAATGCACAAATTGTCCGCTTTTATCAACCAGAAACAGAAATTGCCTATTTTAGCACTTTCGGAATTATTGCAATTTTAGTTGGTCTATTACTGTTTGCTTTTAGAAATAGACTGCAAAGATTAATTCAAGTCGTTTAAAAGAACATTGACAACTATTTACGTTCTGTGTAATATGTTTGGTGGGAGTGGATGGGTTCTGGTGTTCCCTCTGGTCTTCAAAACCAGTATGAGGAGTTAAGAGCTTCTTAGGTGGGTTCGATTCCCACACATTCCCGCCAATAGCAAATTAACGCCGTTTAAGGCAAGGCGCGAAACTAATCTGGTTTCGCGCTTTTTTTATAGCTTAGATTATGTTTGGAAAATACCTTTAGTATTTACCTGACTAATTCAGTGTAAACGTGTTTGAAAATACAGTTTTCTGTACCTACCATAATTGTGACGTCGAACTTGAGTGTTTTTCCTGACATTCCTTGGTTTAAAATGGATTGGTTTATAGTACACTGAACATGTAAGCGCATTTTTAATCAATATAAAAAAGAGGAGGCCGTGATGGTTAGGGTAAAAAGTTAAAGGGCATAAAAATTTTAGGCTTGGTAAGTAGGAGGCGCGACTAGTGGATGAGCGGGAACGGTTTGATTTAGTTTATGATATCGGGGAGTCGCTGTTAAAAAATGGTGCGGAGATTAAACGAGTTGAACTGACAATTCGGCATGTGGCCGTTTCTTTAAAATTAAAGGATTTTGATAGCTTTGTTTTAATAAACGGTATCTTTATGACGGCCTACTGTGATAATGGCATGGTTCAAGCACGTGTCCGGGTCATTCCAATTTCACCAATTTCGTTGGGACGAATTGAAGGCATCAATACATTATCACGACAAATGTCTGAAGGCACAGTGACTGCTGAGGAGGCTATGGCTCGGCTGGAAGAAATAAAAAAGCAAGGTTTTACTTCAACTAGATTAAAAATAGTTGCTTACGCTTTGGGAAGTGCTAGTTTCTGTTATATTTTTGGCGGAACGATTTGGGATTCGTTAGGGGCACTGATTTTAGGGATTATTTTATCCATCTACAGTATTTTTATTTTACCGCGAGTCAATATGTCAAAAATTGTTATCAACGTTACAAGTAGCATGCTGGTCAGCATTTTAGCTTGTATTGCCGTTAAATTATTTCCCGTTTTACGGTTAAATAGTTTAATAATTGGCGGTATTATTTCGCTAGTTCCAGGAGTTCCATTAGTAAATGGTATTCGTTATTTATTTAACGAAGATTATAGTTCTGGTTGGGGCCAAATGATTGATGCAGTGGTGACTTCACTCTGTATTTCGGTTGGTGTTGGTATTGTTTTGCAGTTGTTTAATATGCTTTAGGGGGGTGCCAAATTATCTTACTTCAATTAATTGCTGGTTTTTTAGGGACAGTATCTTTTGCCATTTTGTTTGAATCACCAAAAAGGTATTACCTTTATTGTGGGGGGATTGGCGCCTTTGGTTGGTTTATCTACCTAGTTATTATGCATTATTGGACCGTGCCAGTTACCGCAACATTTGTGTCCGCGTTGGTGCTAACCTTTTTATCCCGCGAAGCCGCTTATGCTTTACGCGCACCCGTAACTATTTTTCTGATTTGTGGTATTTTTTGTTTAGTCCCAGGAATTGGTATTTATAATTTTACGTATAATTTTTTTATTGGTGATTCAGTAAAGGCCGCACAAACCGGTGTACAAGTTCTGAAGATTGCAATTGCTATTTCTTTAGGAATAAGTGTGGCTTATGAGTTTTCACCCAAGTGGTTCTATGCCTACCGGAGGCGTCAAAAATTGTTAGAACAAAAGAATAAGTAGGTCCTAAAATTTTACAATTAATTTTATTTTAACGAATTTAATAACAATGAATTATGGAGGCGGATATCAATGAAGATCGAAGAAGGTTATATGCCGTATTTGGGTTATAAAACTTATTACCGGATTGTTGGTGAACAAAAAGGTAACAAGAAACCATTGCTTTTACTTCATGGCGGCCCGGGTTCAACGCATAATTATTTTGAGATATTAGATCAAATGGCCGTAGATGGTCGTCAATTAATTATGTACGACCAATTAGGTTGTGGTCTTTCGGCTGTTCCATCTAATCCTGCGTTATGGCGATCGGAAACCTGGGTAAATGAACTGATTGCCTTAAGAAAATACCTTAATTTAGATCAAGTTCATTTATTAGGTCAATCCTGGGGTGGAATGTTGGAGTTGATTTATACTTGCGATTACGCGCCAGCTGGTATCAAAAGCATGATACTAGCAAGTACCTTACCGTCAGCCAAACTTTGGGCACAAGAGCAGCACCGAATGATTAAATTTTTATCAAAAGAAGATCAAAAAGCAATCGCTCATGCCGAGGCAACTAACGATTATACTGCTCCGGCTTACTTAGCGGCAAATGATCGTTATATGGTACAACATGCCGCAGCAACTCCAACGGCCAGTTCACCAGAACCTTTGCGGCGTAAAAAGGTTAGCGGAACTGAATCTTACGTGACGGCGTGGGGCCCTAATGAATATAATCCATTGGGGACGCTAAAAAATTACGATTATACTGCTCAATTAAAAGACATCAAGCTGCCAACTCTAGTAACTAGTGGCACTAATGATTTATGCACACCACTTATTGCAAAGACAATGTATGATGGGATTCCAGGAGCACGCTGGGAGTTATTCGCGCATAGTCGCCACATGTCATTTGTGGAAGAGACCGATAAATATATCGAGATTCTCGAAAAGTGGCTTACTGAACATGATTGATCTGGCCGCTTTGAAGAGTTGGCCACCTTTGCAAAAGTTAGCTGGTCCCAACCACAGAAAACATGACTAAGAATAGTTAATCTTAAATCCGCGAACAAGCTTAATTGTTGTTGCGGATTTTTTTGTGCACCAAGGTTCTTAATTTTAGGATAGATACAATTTTGATTGTGAACTAGTATACGATTTATTAAAAGCTGATTATAAAAGATAAAAAGTTCACAAAATTTGGCTCTCTGTCAAATCCTGTTGATAGCCAATTTTACAGCGTTAGAAGTTAGGCAACTTCTAATGCTGTTTTTT
>NZ_RHNP01000089.1 GCF_003950295.1 Loigolactobacillus iwatensis | reverse complement strand
TAAATAACTAGACCAAAAAGGCCATGAAGCCTTAAACTTATAAGCGACGAAACCAATAAGTTAGGACGGACTTCATGACCCAATCTAAAGATATCATCAAACATTCATATAAACAACTATCAAGTGTGGAGCGGGGCCAAATACAGAGCCTTTATGAAGAACATTATTCAATCAGAACCATTGCTAAAAGGCTGTCGCGTGACCCGAGCACAATTAGCCGTGAAATCAAACGGGGTACCGTTACTCAAATGTCTAGCTATGGCGTTTTTACTGAATGTTATTTCGCCGACACCAGCCAAATCCAATATGAACAGCGCCGTTTAAAGTGTCATCGCAAAAGCATGTTGGCCCATAATCCTGAATTCTTTAAACAGTTGGAAATTGTCCTTAAAGCAAAATTCCGCGTCCACAGTGTGGATAGTTTTGTTGGGGCCTACAAACAAGAGCACCCGGATGAATATTGCCCCGCAACATCAACCGTTTATCGCTATATTGATCACGGGTTATTAACGATTGCCAATATCGACCTGCCGCAAAAGATTAGCCGTCACTCTAAGCATGGTTCCGGTCATGTACGGAAGAATAAGAAGATCTTAGGCGATTCAATCGAGCAACGTCCGGTAGCTGCTAATGATCGCTCTGAATTTGGCCACTGGGAAGGTGATCTTGTCAAAGGTAAACGGACTAGTGACCAACCAGCGCTGCTCACCCTAACCGAACGGATGACACGGTATGAAGCGGTTATCAGAATACCGAACTACCAGGCCGCAACTTGTAAGGCGGCCGTTCAACAGTTTGTGGATAAATTTGATGCCTCAGTCGTTAAGTCACTCACTTTCGATAATGGTGCCGAGTTTTCTTCACTTAATGAAGTCACCGGCACACACCTGTACTTTGCTCATCCTTATACGCCGTCAGAACGTGGCAGTAATGAACACCTCAATGGGTTATTAAGAGAATTTATTCCCAAGGGGCAATCAATTGGTGACTTCAGTGATGAACATATCGAACGGGCTACCGCTGCTCTGAACCAACGGCCACGTAAAATCCTCGGCTACAAATCGGCTAATGAATTTATGGCCGAACAATTACTCGCATGACTAACACCTAGACCACTTATAAGTGAAAGCTGGCCGGTGTTGCACTTAGTTTGACAATTTAGG
>NZ_RHNP01000088.1 GCF_003950295.1 Loigolactobacillus iwatensis | reverse complement strand
TAAAAAAACAGCATTAGAAGTTGCCTAACTTCTAACGCTGTAAAATTGGCTATCAACAGGATTTGACAGAGAGCCAGAAAAAGTACTCAGTAGATTTTAGAAAAATGATTGTCAAGCTGTACCAGGATGGCGCCCCGGTAGCTGATCTTACAGACGAATATGGTGTATCAAATGTAACTATTTACAAATGGATTAATCTATATAAAGAAGACAAAGGAAGTGGAATTTCCAAATCAGATGTTTTAGCGTTGCAAAAACGTTTGAAACAGCTAGAAAGTGAGAATGACATCTTAAAAAAAGCCTTAACCATATTCGCCAAAAAGTAAACCCAGATGACTGGCAGACAGCCGTTGATATTAATTTGAAGCACCATAGTATCAAAGAAACCTGTAAAGTACTCTCAGTTCCACGCTCAACTTACTATGAACATCAGCAGAATCATGTATCGCCACAAGCCAAGCGTCGTAAGACACTTAGCCAGTCGATTAAACGCATTTACTTTAATTCTAGACGTATCTACGGGGCACCTAAAATTCTAAAAGCGTTACAAAAAGAAGGTAAGACTGCCAGTATTAAGCTAGTTCAACGATTAATGCGCCAAATGGGGTTAAAATCAATCACGCGCAAGAAGTGGCATTATCAACAAACTAATGATATTGATGCGACTGATTATTCAAATATACTCGCGCAAGATTTTCGTACAACCAGTCCAAATCAAAAGTGGTGTGCAGACATAACTTATATTCACACCAAAGCCAATGGCTGGTGTTATTTATCAAGCATTCAGGATTTATATTCACGTAAAATCATTGCCCATAAAATCAGCCGTCATATGACTGCTGATCTTGTGATCAGCACTTTTCAACAAGCCTTTGAAACTAGAAAGACGACTAATAACTTAATTGTGCATACCGATCTGGGTAGCCAGTACCGCAGTGCTGGCTTTGAACAGATCTTAGCGCAACACCATATTCGCCATTCTTATAGCAAGCGTGGCTGTCCCTATGACAATTCATGTTTGGAATCATTTCACGCCAGTTTGAAAAAAGAAGAGGTTTACCAACACCATTATCAGGATTTTGAAGAAGCAAATGCTGCAATATTCAGCTACATTGAGAGCTTTTATAACAGTGCTCGAATTCACAGTAGCATTGATTATTTAACTCCAAATGAAAAGGAAAAATTAGTCGCTTAAATTATACATAAAATGTGTCCAGATTCTTGACCTAAATCCATAGACTCGCCGAATACAAGTGTTCAGACGAAACTTAAAAACTCGCTTCGTGCGGTTGCAGCTTTGGAAGCTACAAAT
>NZ_RHNP01000087.1 GCF_003950295.1 Loigolactobacillus iwatensis | reverse complement strand
CCCCTGTCAATAAAATAGACAATTTAAATAGAGACTTTTTTGTCCTATGCCACGACTAAATTTTGAATTTGAGTTTGATACTCATCTTCAAGTTGCTTTGGTGATTTGAATCCACAGTGACTGTGAATTCTAACTGTGTTGTAAAACGTTTCAATGTACTGAAAAACTAGTCGTTTAGCTTCGGAGTATGAATGGATTTTAAACCGATTTATCCATTCACGCTTAATCAAGGCATGAAACGACTCAATGCAGGCATTATCCCAAGGATAAGCTTTCTTTGAATAGCTTAATGTCATGTTAGCTGTAACTTGATTGTAAGCTTCAGACGTAAACTGACTACCACGATCACTGTGCATGATTAATGGCTTGCTAATATGGCGACTGTGCTTAGTCTTTTCAATAAGTGGGATGACATTCGATACCTCCAAGGTTTCAGATAAGTCCCAACCAATGATCCGTCGGGAGTACAAGTCCATAATACTGGTTAAATAAACGAATCCGTCATGAACTGGAATATAAGTGGTGTCAATGCACCAAACGGCGTTTGGTCGCAATGGATTGAACTGCTCGTCTAAAATATTTATTAGCTGTTTATCAAACTTAGAATTGCGAGTGGTAGTCGTCCAAGGGGTTAGGTAAACGGCGTGAATGCCAAGTTCACGCATATACTTACCAACAGTTCGTTCAGCGATCTTATATCCTTTTGAGCGAAGTTCTTGGGTGATTTTGCCGGCACCGTAAATACAAAGGCTTTTGAGCCAAATTGCTTTAATTTCACCTTGAATAAACTTCTTCCGAAGCTTTCGCGGTGATTGGTGATTATGACGCTTTTCTCGTTGATAGTAACCACTTCTTGAGATTCCAACATAATCACACATACCATTGATGGAAGGGTGGGATTCCAAAGCGTGCTGAACGTCCATTTCTTGGTATACCTTTTCGGTAGTTACTTGCTCAGAATCCCGATTGATTTTTTTAACACTTCGATCGCTCCTTCAGCGTCACGAAGTTGACGCTTTAGTCGTGCAATCTCCTTGTCCTTATCGCTGGCAAAATTACCAGAGCCACGGCCAAACTCCCCAGTCTCAGTAAACAGCTTAATCCATTTATGTAATGTACTAGCCCCAATACCTAGATTCTTACTTATTTCATTCATGGTCATGTGATCCTTGTTATCTAAGTAATACTGAACGGCCTGTTCCTTAAATTCCTTGTCATAACTGTGCTTCGTCATTATTTGATCCTCCAATTTACTTCCTTAATTATACTAAATCAGAGTCTCTATTTAACTTGTACACTTTTTATTCTAGGCCCA
>NZ_RHNP01000086.1 GCF_003950295.1 Loigolactobacillus iwatensis | reverse complement strand
GGGAGTGTACAATATTTTGTGTAAATAGTAATTGAAAAGGGAAGACCTTCCCCGTATGATTAAATCGCCAAACATAATCAACGGAGGCCTTCCCCATGGATCAGTTTAACAAAGAAATCGCCCAAACACTACTAGCTCAAGGAAATTTAAAGGAGGTTTTTCGTACTCAATTGGAGAAAACAGTCAACAGCCTGCTTCAAGCTGAACTGACCGCAATTTTAGGCTACGATCCATATGATCGCAGTGGCTTCAACAGCGGTAATTCCAGAAACGGACAGTACTTTCGCCAAATAGCTTCCGAGTATGGAAAACTAAATATTTGTGTGCCCCGTGACCGTAATGGTGAATTCAAAGCAGCACTTATTCCATCCTATACGCGCCGGGTTGATGCCCTAGAAGAAATGGTTCTCAAGCTCTACGAAAAAGGGATCACAACACGTGAAATTGCCGATCTCATTGAGAAAATGTATGGATCGCACTACTGCGCAACCACAATCTCAAACATGACCCAGGTCGTCGAAGGGCAAGTTGCGGCTTTTCATAAGCGTCATTTTACTGAGTCAAGCTTCGTTTGTCTCTTCATCGATGCGACTTATCTTCCGCTCAGACGAAAGACGGTTGAACGTGAGGCGGTCCATATCGCGATTGGCATTACAGCAAGCGGTGAGAAACAGATCCTTGATTACCAAATCGCTCCAACTGAGAATGGTGAAGTTTGGTCAGAATTATTAGGTGGACTTGTAAAAAGAGGTATCAGCAACGTCCAACTAGTCATCGCTGACGGAATGGTGGGCCTTGAATCAGCACTTGAAAGAAGCTACCCACAGGCAAAGTTTCAGCGTTGCCTCGTTCATATGAGTCGTAATATTTTCAAAAAAGTACGTGTTAGTGACCGACAGGCCGTTATGTCTGAATTCAAGCAGATCCATCAAGCAACGACCAAATCTGAGGCACAAGCGATTCTGGCCACCTTTATTACACACTGGGCACCTAGCTATTCTAGAATGACGAAGCACTTAGCGGAGACCAAAAATCTGCTTACTTTCTTTGATTTCCCGACAAGTATTAGAGCCTCGATCTACTCAACCAATCTTATTGAATCTTTCAACAAATCAATTAAGCGAAAAACCAAAGTGAAAGAACAATTTCCAAATGAAGCTGCGTTGGATCGTTTCCTAGTCACACAGATGTTGGCCTACAACGATAAGAACTTTGGTAAGTCTCATCGTGGTTTCAAACAATGCCAAGATACATTAGAATCAATGTTTTGAAATTGGTTATTTAATCGTGCGAATAAGAGTTACTCATTTACACAAAATTATTGACACTCTCG
>NZ_RHNP01000085.1 GCF_003950295.1 Loigolactobacillus iwatensis | reverse complement strand
TTGGCTCTTCGTCAACTGTTGTTGGTGAATCCAGATATTAGAGTTCTAATCACTTTGTGATTAGGGCTCTTTTGGTGTGGATTTTAAAAGTGTATAGTACCCGAGTTCGGAATCTAAAGAAACTACGAAATCCAAAACTAACTCGTTTGATTGCTTTAACTTTATTATTAGAACCTTCTAAGGGACCGTTCGTATAATGATAAATAAAGGTATTATGAATTTCGTCGTGATGAGTTTCAAGCATCTCAAGAGAGCTTTGCATTTCTTCTGAGCAGCCTTTGATATTCCAGAAAGCAGCATTATAGTTGTTCCAATCTTTATTCTTAATAGCCGTACGAACGTTGTTCAAAACTTTATAAGCTTGTTTGAGTTCTGGATCTAGTGATAGCAAGTTATTGACGACATCAGTGGCCGTAATCAGGTGAGAGAAATTAGTCCATTTATGAAAATTCTCAAAATCAAGTTGTTCCGTAGGAACAAGTAATAGTTTCCAGTAGCGCTTAAGGGCACGGTATTCTCGAGAAGAGGTTGCAAACTTTTTCATTAATCTAATTCGAGTTTTGTTAAATGCACGGTTAATGGCGTTAATAATGTGAAATTTATCGATTATCACAATAGCATTTGGGAACACACTCTTGGCTAATTTGGGATAAGTGTAATTCATGTCAGTAACAATAATTTTAACGTTTCCTCTGGCAGTTGAATCATAGCGATTAAAATGTTTTTCAAGTTGATTAATTGTTCGAAATGATAAGATATCAATGAATTCATGAGTTTCACCATCCATGAATTCAAAACTCATACTGTCTTGTGCAGACTTGGTGCTTTTAATTTCATCCATTAAAATAATTTCTGGTAAAGCATGCATATTTAGTTGAAAATCACGCTCAGCGTACATTAACTGGCGGCCAACGAATGAATCAGATGTTGATAACTCATTGGCGATATGCTTTAGAGATACTGAATCTTGGAGCTTCTCTAAGCAGTCATGTCGGGTTAGATTAGAAATCGTACAGTTTTTTGGGACTAAAGTGGTTTGCGCTAGAAAGGTTGAATGGCAGTCCTTGCACCAAAAGTTTCTACGCTTTAACTTCAAAATAACGGTATTCCCTAATGTTTGGGGAAGGCGAACAGTGGTTTCACGCCATCCATAATTGATAATTCGACGATTGTTTAGGACACCACATTGAGGGCAAGCCTTCGGCTGATAGTCTAAGCGGCCAAAAATACGTATAGCGCCATCACTTTTCTGAGAGCTTTTTTCAATTTTTATATGTTCATCTTCTATACCTAGTAGTAATTTGGTAGTATCATTTTTCATAAGGGCATTTCCTGCTTTCTCTAAAATCTTCGTTGTGGTTGATTTGATGAATAGGGCTGGGAGTGCCCGTTTTGTTTAATACTATTAATACTAATATATACAAAAAAATCCGTCATCGATAACAGAATTAATCTATTACCAACAACAGATATTGTAGAGCC
>NZ_RHNP01000084.1 GCF_003950295.1 Loigolactobacillus iwatensis | reverse complement strand
CTAAAGGTTGAAAGTATCAAAATGGACCGTAACCATTGATGCCAAACGGTTATGGCACATTATATTACTAATTTCCACTTCATTGAGCATTACCGAGTAGCCTGCCAAGGCTATTCGGTAATGCTTTTATAAATTCGTCAAAAATCATATTTAATGTTTCAACCGCCATGTCGAGTTTTTCACCTAGACCAGTAATTGTTTGTATCAACCAATTCAACGCACTTACTAACTTAATATCGGGCAACGGGCGCCCATAATCGAAAAATAAGTCACCCAGTGTCCTGTCGTCCATGTTTTCGCGTTGTGCCAATGCAAGGACGTCATAGCTTAACATGACCATTGCTAGATGACCGCAGAGCCCATCGTAGCTTTGGACTTGAGTCTGATCAAATTGCAGGTATTGTTTGGCGACTTTAAAATAACATTCGATCTGCCACCGCCGACCGTACATCTGAATGATTGCTTCTGGTCTTAGAGCAGTCATTGTGGTCGCCAATACAAGATATTGATCAACCTGGCCGCGTTTGGTTACGAAAACTAATTTCATTGGGATCTTTTCGCCATCAACTTCAAATGTGACGATGGGACTGTATAGATAGTTATCCTTAATTGGCCATTTACTGCGCCGCAAATTAGCGTATAAGGTCTTAATATCCATTTCGCGGCCACGATAACGAAAATAAACCTTTTTAGTTTTTTTCAACATGCCAATCCCATGACAGTGACGTTTTAGCAATGCCGCAAACATCCGCGGTGACGTGTACCAGCTATCGAATAGGACGTATTTGGCCTTGATTCCAGATTTGATTGCCTCATCTACCAATTCTAAAGCGACAGCGGTCATTTTACGTGTTGCCTGCGTACGTCGTTTTGCGGACAGTGATCGTTGATCATTGGACTTAAGGCGCCCAAATCGATTTTTGGCGTGGCTTGATGACATCAAGGCAAAGTTCAGCGGTAAAAAAGTGTTGCCGTCACTCCAGCCTAAAGTTAGTGTCCGGAAGCCTTTAAAATACTGCTGTTTGTCGTGGTCAAAAACACGGGCCAATAGTTCAGTTTTGCGTGAAAATTCACGTTTAAACAATGAATCATCAATGATCAAAGCCTGTCGCCGTCTTGGATCGGTAAAATGTTGAACGTATTGAATCAAATGAATCGCTAATAGCTGAACCAGCCGTTGCCAATTAATATGCGGGTCATTTAGGCAATTTCGAACAGTTCGTTTCGAAAAATCGTTAGCCTTTTCTGCTCTAAAAATGGAGTAGCGATTAAAGATTGTGGTCAATAACCACTCAAATAAGCGTTCAGTTTTAATACCGCGCGATTTATGGATATTGACACGACGCAAAATAGCGGAGAGATGGACCAATTTTGAAAAATGAGCAAAAGAATGATGAATATCAGTGTCATTGTATTGTATAGTAGACATGGGCATGAAACTCCTCTGTATGGTTTTTGTTTAGACGCTTTAAGTATACAGATGTGAATGGTTTCATGTCTATTTTTGTATTAAAATACCCCAGCAGACTGGGGTATTGGGTAACTATTTAACTTTCAACCTTTAGT
>NZ_RHNP01000083.1 GCF_003950295.1 Loigolactobacillus iwatensis | reverse complement strand
AAAAAAGTGCTCGCTGAAATGCACAACGGTGAACGCGATTCGATCCAAATGACAGTTCCGGCAAAAGGTAAACAAATCCACATTGCCTTCTATGCCTTACATAATGATTCAGGGGATTACATTGGCTGCATCGAAGTCACTGAGGATGTTTCTGAATTTACAAAATCGGGTAAAATTGGGAATCTAGTTAAACTTTTAAGAAACAAATAACGTTATTTTAAAGCGCTTCTACCTTTGGGAGATTTTAGATCGATAATTTATTTGGAGGAATAATGATGAAAAAATTAGTTAGTTTGGGAATCATCGCCCTAGCCACTATTAATCTGGCCGCTTGTGGAAATAATTTAGCCAGTAAAAGTAGTTCATTAGCAAAGGCTAAATCTGAAAGTGTGGCTAAGCAGCAAAGCAGCAAGAAAAAAACTGCGGCTAAGGCAGAACGTACGGCTAAAACTGAGGCTAAGGCCAAACGTTCTTCAGCCCAGAAGGCCAGCGTTAAAGCCAAGGCGGAAAGTAAACGTAAGGCTAAGGCCGCCCGGGAATCAAGTATCAGGACTGCGGCCGCAAATGAAAGCTCAGCCGCCCAATCTTCTTCCATTGCTCAGCAGCAAGCAGCCGATAGCTCTGCCCAGACAGCTGCAGCCAATAGTTCCGAACAAGCCGCAATTGCAAGTAGTCAACAAGCTACTCAGACCTCCCAACAGCAGGCGCAACAAAGTCAGCAGACTCCGCAGGCACAATCGCAGCAAACAACACCAACCAGTTCCGGAAGTGATTCAAATGATTCCTCTAATTCTGGGACACAAAATCAAACTGATTGGACTGGTAATGACGACTACCTAAATACCACTGGGACAAGTGCAGCAAATACGCAATCAACAGACGACAGTGTTGACGCTAATTCGACGGTGGTCGGAAATTAAATTCTAGGAATGTTTGGTGTGCTTAAAAAACTGATTTTAGTTACTTGCTGATGTTTAGCTAGAATATAATTTGTAGTTCACATAACTTAATTATGAATTAAAAAATAAATGACTTGCTTTTACGTATCTTACTAAATAGATACATGAAAGGAAGTAATATATTTATGCCAGGCTGGACTTTTGAAAACAATGATAAGATGGTATTTATCGAAGTGTACAACAATGAGCTCACTATTGATTATTTTCACACAAGTAAGAATTCAATTATTACTATTAATCAAGATTGTCTCACAAATGAAATAGCAACTTTAGTTTGTCATTACATTTTTGCTAATCTTAAAAACCATCAATTTATTGAAACTGATAAATATGATCTATATGATATTGACGACAATCTTCATGTAATTAAACTGGAATAAGAATAAGGACCTGCCAAATATAAATTTAACAGTGAAGTGAACCCCCGGTATTGGACCAAAGTCTAATACCGGGGGTTTTACTATGACCAAATACACTAAGCAATTTATTTACTCATAGAATACTCTTACAGCATATTATGCCCATAATTATATTTTTGGATTGATATACGTTGAAAAGACATTTAAATTTCCTGATGAATTAGTTATAGTACAACAGAGATGGGCTAAAAAGAGTATTTTGGAAAAAATCAACTTGTCTGCTGTAAGCAGTAAATAACTGACCGACTTCAAAAATAATTTAATTCAAGTTATGATTGCCTCATCAAATAATTGGTGAG
>NZ_RHNP01000082.1 GCF_003950295.1 Loigolactobacillus iwatensis | reverse complement strand
CCGTTCTTCGGACCGGTTGGAAGAAGCAAACATTTGCGAAGTCAATTCAATTTGAATTATAACTCGCTAGCAACAAAATCAATTGAGCAATCAATTTTCATTTTATATGAGAGTTTGATCCTGGCTCAGGACGAACGCTGGCGGCGTGCCTAATACATGCAAGTCGAACGCACAGACATCAACAGAAGCTGCTTGCAGTGGAAGTTGGTTGATGTGAGTGGCGGACGGGTGAGTAACACGTGGGTAACCTACCCAAAAGTGGGGGATAACATTTGGAAACAGATGCTAATACCGCATAATTTAAGTGACCACATGGTCACTTAATGAAAGATGGTTTCGGCTATCACTTTTGGATGGACCCGCGGCGTATTAGCTAGTTGGTGGGATAACGGCCTACCAAGGCGATGATACGTAGCCGACCTGAGAGGGTAATCGGCCACATTGGGACTGAGACACGGCCCAAACTCCTACGGGAGGCAGCAGTAGGGAATCTTCCACAATGGACGAAAGTCTGATGGAGCAACGCCGCGTGAGTGAAGAAGGTTTTCGGATCGTAAAACTCTGTTGTTGGAGAAGAACAGGGACTAGAGTAACTGTTAGTCCTTTGACGGTATCCAACCAGAAAGCCACGGCTAACTACGTGCCAGCAGCCGCGGTAATACGTAGGTGGCAAGCGTTGTCCGGATTTATTGGGCGTAAAGCGAGCGCAGGCGGTTTTTTAAGTCTGATGTGAAAGCCTTCGGCTTAACCGAAGAAGTGCATTAGAAACTGGGAAACTTGAGTGCAGAAGAGGAGAGTGGAACTCCATGTGTAGCGGTGAAATGCGTAGATATATGGAAGAACACCAGTGGCGAAGGCGGCTCTCTGGTCTGTAACTGACGCTGAGGCTCGAAAGTATGGGGAGCGAACAGGATTAGATACCCTGGTAGTCCATACCGTAAACGATGAATGCTAAGTGTTGGAGGGTTTCCGCCCTTCAGTGCTGCAGCTAACGCATTAAGCATTCCGCCTGGGGAGTACGACCGCAAGGTTGAAACTCAAAGGAATTGACGGGGGCCCGCACAAGCGGTGGAGCATGTGGTTTAATTCGAAGCTACGCGAAGAACCTTACCAGGTCTTGACATCCTTTGACCACTGTAGAGATACAGCTTTCCCTTCGGGGACAAAGTGACAGGTGGTGCATGGTTGTCGTCAGCTCGTGTCGTGAGATGTTGGGTTAAGTCCCGCAACGAGCGCAACCCTTATGACTAGTTGCCAGCATTAAGTTGGGCACTCTAGTGAGACTGCCGGTGACAAACCGGAGGAAGGTGGGGATGACGTCAAATCAGCATGCCCCTTATGACCTGGGCTACACACGTGCTACAATGGTTGGTACAACGAGTTGCGAACCCGCGAGGGTAAGCTAATCTCTTAAAGCCAATCTCAGTTCGGATTGTAGGCTGCAACTCGCCTACATGAAGTCGGAATCGCTAGTAATCGCGGATCAGCACGCCGCGGTGAATACGTTCCCGGGCCTTGTACACACCGCCCGTCACACCATGAGAGTTTGTAACACCCGAAGCCGGTGGGGTAACCTCTTTGAGGAGCTAACCGTCTAAGGTGGGACAGATGATTGGGGTGAAGTCGTAACAAGGTAGCCGTAGGAGAACCTGCGGCTGGATCACCTCCTTTCTAAGGAAAATATTACGGAAACCTACACGATTTGTTGAAACTTTGTTTAGTTTTGAGAGGTTTACT
>NZ_RHNP01000081.1 GCF_003950295.1 Loigolactobacillus iwatensis | reverse complement strand
CACCTTGATGGCAAGCAGTGCAAGTGCTAGACAAATGCTCCGCATTGTCTGCCCTTGCCGCTTGCAAGAGGGGCGCTCCGCTTCCCCCCCTTGCCCCCCTTCGGAAGTTCAAATGCACCCCGATTTTGCCTCAGCAAAACGGGGTCAAAGTGCAGGTCGATTTCGCCTCGCGAAACGACCTCAAAAAGCATTGCCACTCGCTCGCGAATGGCAACAAAAAGGACACGCAGCTGAATGCTGCGTGTCGATGTAGATTAGGCTGTCAGTTTATTGCTTAATTTCCAGATACCGGTGCCGCATGATTCACTCGTTTTTGATGAGCTGCAAGTAGAGTATTACGAGCAGAAGCAGAATAGCTACAGGCAGGAAAAGCCATAGACTGAACTCGAATTCAATTTGCAGGATCAGTAAAACTATAAATACTAAGCTTAACCAATATCTGAGTTTCAAATGCTTCCCCTCTTATCCTACGAATACAGTGTGATGAATTGTCTTTAGAAGCTTAGTCCGTGAAGAGTTTGTATAGTATTTTGTGATTGACTCTTCACCGATAATCACGCTAATTCCTCTTGGTGAAGTAGCAGTAATCCAACGAGTATTGACCGTTGGCCAAATGTCTGCGTGCTGTGTTGCTGTTGCCTGGGCGATTGCATATAGACCGAGAGGAATTGCGGCTTTTTTGATAAAGGAACCTGCTAGGAATGTGGCGACCGCAGAGGCAACGCGCTTCGATTTAGTGCTTGGCATTTTGGTAACGCCAGACCACTTGCTGTATTTGATGTTTTTGTAGCCTAGACTCTTATAGTCGGCAATGCTGTTGGGATGAGTTTTTGAACGGGCAAGAAACATCTGCGTATAAGCAGCGGTCCCAGGAATTAGATCATTTTCAAATGATGCTGCCGGCAGTTGCGAAACAGTTTCAAAGCTCTCACTAGCTGTGTCAATCACAGCCGTTTCTGCTGCCGGTACTGCAGGCGCGGTGGTTGCTGCATGAGCGTTGACGGGACTAGATAATAAAAGCAAAGTAAACGAGCTTACGGCCAGAATAAGAGCACGTTGAGACAACAGATGCTTTTTCATAACGACCTTTTACCCTTGATAATTGCTGGTATGGTGATGGTCACAGCAGATATGGTAGATGACAGAAGGAGTAAGATCCAAAGCATCTTGCCACGAGTGCCGAACACCCATAGGAAAATACCCACAACTATCACGGCTAAGACGAAACGTATGATAGCAATTTGTCGGAAACTCAGTTTTGACATGTGTTTCTCCTTTCACAGTTGAGAGAAATTCAGAGAGTGAGGATGAATGTTATGAAAATTAATCGTGCGCTCACCGTTATGGCTTCTGGCCTAATTATAGCTTCGTCTACTGTGTTAGATTTTGTGGCCTTGCCAGGAACACAGGAGATACAGGTTGTGCAGGCTGCTACCAAGTACCCAACGGCCTGGACCAAAGTAAAGGACTTTTCGACCGTAAGGAGTCGGAACTTCAAAAGCATTACGACTAGCGCAATCGGCACAGCCCTTGGAACGTTAATAACGGGCGGTACGGCCTTGGCTGCTGGTGGTGTCGGTGTGATCTCGGGCATTGTTGCGGCGATGAACAACGGTGATGACCTAATTGTAAAAACCAATTTTTACTATCGCCAGTTGGCTGCTGATACCAAGCGAGCGAGTGGGGACCCACTGCGGCACTATGAAATGAGAAAAGAAGTTTCGGTGTTTAAGACGCATAACGGTAAAACTACGCAGATTGGGAAAACGAGAGTGGCGACCAAGAAAACATCTGGTATTTACACATTCTAATGCCAGTTTGAAGTTTTCGTAATGCGGAAGGCTCGGCTATTATGCCTGGCCTTTTTTTGTGAAGCAAGTAGGGAGCTCTGTTGTTTGTTTGGGCACATCGTCATCGCGAAGTCGACTTCAACTGTTCGAGGTACGCTTTCACTATTCATGCTTCGGCGGCCGCAATGCGTTGGTTGTTGCTGGCGTACAGCTCGTTGAGCTGGGCCAGCTTCTTTTTGTCGCCGGCGGTC
>NZ_RHNP01000080.1 GCF_003950295.1 Loigolactobacillus iwatensis | reverse complement strand
TCGCTTATAAGTTTAAGGCTTCATGGCCTTTTTGGTCTAGTTATTTAGGTGTTGCACTTAGATTGTAAATCCGGCAATCAAGTAAATTTTAATTGGTGGAAACAATAAGCTTTAAAAAACATCCAAATGCCACTTTGTTCTGGCAAATTGTGTATTAATACTACCGTTGCAGTATTAGGGTGGCGCAAGTTAATTAAAAAATATTGGTAAATACAATTTTGGGACACTCCCTAATCGATAAAACAGGCCGTTACATTCTTTTAGAATACCTGCTTAAATTGCCACTAACACTAGGCCATCATTAAAAATTAATTTTTATTCGATAAAACTTCAGCAAAGCTCCCCTGCCAGATGCTTTCGTGGTGGGCGATGATTTTAATTGCAGGTAACAATTCATTATCAAACGTGGAATTTAATCCAGCCAAAATACTCATTTTAAAACCAAGGTGATGGCCAACTCGCAATGCAGTATCAACGCAATATTCAGTTTGCAAACCACAAACTTCAATTGATTGCAGGTTGTGGTGTCGTAAATAGCTTTTAAGGCCCGTTTCAAAGAATGAATCCGAATGGTATTTCAAAAACACCCTATCCGTCGGCAAGCGTGTGAGCTTGGCGTCCAATTTCCAGGCCTCACTACCATAAGGTAATTCGGCGTCCGTGTGTTGAACGTAAATCACAGGCAAATCTGTTTGGTGATAGGCCTTAATTCGTTGATTAAGCTTTTCGATCAATTTAGTATACTGATAGGCACCATTTAGGCCATTTTGCATATCAATAACTAATAAACACGAACTAGTTTGCATTTAAATTTCCTCCACGGTTAATTATCATTTATTAGATGATTTGAGCAATATTTTGTTAATCAATTTTGACCGTAATTCAAAAAAATGCCAAAATTTCAACTATCAGATGGAAATCTGAGAACCCCTTTCAAACGTACACTATTCGTTAATCCAATCTTCCGCCTGCGCGTAAAGCCTCTTAATATCATCGGGGCGGTCAATCCCTAACAAATCTGGACTGATTTCGCCACCAGCATTTTTTCGCGTGTAAGCTAAATAACGGTAAGAACGCCGGAGACCCACTAGGTCCTTTGGATCTACTTTTAAATCAGTACCTGGAATTGCCGGGTGTAAATTATCACTTTCGTTAATTGAAATCATTGCGGCAATTTTCCAAACACCATTACGCTTTTCAACGTGGTAAATTAACCGACGAAAAGACTCTAGCTCGGCTTCAGCACCGTTCACCGTTAACCACATGTACGTAGTCGTAGGAAATTCTACGTAAGCGCGCTGACCATTTTGGTGGATCGTCGGTATACTCATACGACCAACAATCATGGTTTGATCGCTAACTTCAGTTGGCTGGCCATTGATAAATGAAGCTACACTACCACTTTGCCAGCTTGTCTGAATTGTTGCATCAGGATAATAACAATCAGCCAGTTCCTTAACGTGTCGCACTCGGTACTGCCGTTCCCGAGCAACTAACTGACTAATTTCCGCATAATCATTCATCTAAAAACCTCCTAATTATTAATCGTGCTTAACAGTTACTTAGATATATTTTCTAATTCTTGTAAATGGTCGGCGTTGGAAAAGTATTTAGATTCTACTTCACAATTGAGGATTATTGGCCCAAATCGCTAATAATCTTGATACGCCATCCGGTGTCCGTTCAACTACTACTTCACAATGACAGTTAGTTATTTGCAAAGAACGCAAATAACTTTTGCTGCTACGAATGTTGTCTATTCTGGTGGCAAAAACAAAGAATACAATTATAAAGTCCATAACTGCTCGCGACTAAGTTCTCCTCGGTCACCGCACAAAGAACTCGAAGTTGAACCATAGCAATCCTCAGAATCCGCTTTTTCAAACATTCCTTAAGCCAAACATAAATAACCATAATCGATTTTCTCATCAGCGCTGCTAAATAGATTACTTGTTCTAGACATTACTGTTGAATCACCTAAAAAATTAGAAAACATAAAAAGAGGCTGTGACATAAGTCTCCAAAAATAAACGGTTCAACTGGAAACATTCGTGTTTTCAGTTGAACCGTTT
>NZ_RHNP01000008.1 GCF_003950295.1 Loigolactobacillus iwatensis | reverse complement strand
AAGACGTGGCACTGGAAAAATCGAATATTCGATTTTTCCAGTGCCACGTCTTATTTAAACTTACTTATGTCACAGCCTCTTTTTTCATTTTAAGAAAATAACTGGAAAACGTGCCTACTTATTAAGCATGTTCATGAACGGTGTAGTTCCGGCGACCGCCTTTACTTGCACCCTTCTTTGCGTAACGTTTATTACGATCATAGTGGTTATCACTACTGCCACTACCACCGCGTCGATGATCGCCACCGCCATTACGACTACCATGGTTGTTACCACCACGATATGATGACCGATTGCCACCACGATAACCACCGCCACGACGATTTCGACCGCCACCGCCATGTCCACCACGATTTGGTAATGGACGTTCTGGTGTAATCTTAACGGGTACTGATGAAGCATCATCTTTACTAATTGACTTCAAGAAAGCTGAAACCAATTGTAACGGCGTATAGTCATTCATCAATTCTTCTGCCTGGGCCTCATACTTGGTTAAATCATTACTATCAATCAATTTATGAGCTTCTTCGACAGCCGATGAGATTTGACCGTTAAATGCTTCCTTAACGGTTGGTGCCTTTAATGGATTCATTTTTAGACGAGTTAACTTTTCAATTGTCCGTAAGTAACTCATTTCATTCGGCGTAACAAAGGTAACTGAAGTTCCCTTATGGCCTGCACGAGCAGTACGGCCAACCCGATGAACATAACTATCTGGATCCTGAGGAACATCATAGTTATAAACGTGAGTAACACCAGAAATATCTAAGCCACGAGCAGCGACATCGGTTGCAACTAAAATGTCTAAACGGCCAGCCTTAAACGAACGTAAAACGCTCATCCGTTTTTGCTGTGATAAATCACCGTGAATCCCTTCAGCGTTATAGCCACGTGCACGTAGACCTTTAGATAATTCATCAACCCGACGTTTTGTTCGTCCGAAAACAATTGCCATTTCAGGTTCTTGAACATCAAACAAACGCGTCATCGTATCAAATTTTTCGTATTCTTTAACTTGAACAAAATACTGATCTAAGAGATCAGCCGTTAATTCTTTAGCTTTAATCTGAACCGTTTTGGGATCGTGCATGAAACGGTCAGCAATTTTTTTGATTGCAGCAGGCATTGTTGCAGAGAACAATAATGTTTGGCGATCTTCTGGAACTGCCTTAATAATCTTCTCAATATCTTCCACAAAGCCCATATCAAGCATTTCATCGGCTTCATCCAAAACTAAAGTCTGAATGTGGTCCAAACGAAGTGTTTTACGATTAATATGATCTTGCATTCGTCCAGGTGTACCGACAACGATCTGTGGGTGCTCTTTTAAAGAACGAATTTGACGACCAATATCAGCGCCACCATAAACAACTTGGACTTTAACCTTTTTATCTTGACCTAAATTATAGAGTTCTTCTTGGGTTTGAACTGCTAATTCACGTGTTGGGGAAATGATTAATGCTTGAACGTTAGGGTTCTTTTTGTCAATCTTTTGAATAATTGGTAAACCAAATGCTGCAGTCTTACCGGTACCAGTTTGAGCCTGACCGATAACATCTAAACCATCTAATACCATTGGAATCGTTTCAGCCTGAATTGGTGTTGCCTCTTCATAGCCTTGACGACGAATTGCTTTTAATATGTCTGGTTCTAAACCTAGATCTGTAAATTTCAAATAAGTTCCTCCTCGGGTTCTGTTACACATTTGCAAAACAGTTCCCGATCCCAAAACTCGTCTGCCTTGCAAATAATTTCCTGCTTAATTTCGCATCTTATCTATCCTATCACGAAAGTTCGTCCATGACAAATAAATAGTTAATAAAGTTTTCATGAAAATATAAGAGTGAATTTGCTTCTAGTTAAAATACCGTGTAGGGACTTGATTTACCCAATAAATAATACCGCAACCATTATTTAACCTAGAATAATAGTCGCGATATTTTATAAACAATTTGACGTATTTAAATCAGACTGGTCAAAAAACTAACAAAAGTAATTTCCAAGCATTCACTAACGTTAAATCTACATAAAAAGGCCCACAGTGATTACAATACTGGCTTTATTTGTCTAAGAACTACACTTACACTAATTGTAATTGCTTTAAAACCTCGTCCAAATGCATTCCATTACTAGCCTTAAGTAGCACTGCATCATCGGGATGAACTTGGGCAACTAACTCACTGATCATTAATTGTTTTTCTGTCTTCTTAAAATAATGAACGTGTTCTTGGTAAGTAGGGTTACGCTTTAACTCATCAGCTAAAGGTTTAATCTCATCGCCGTACAGATAAATTCCCGTCAACTTATCCGGGCGAATTGCAGTAGCGACACTTCGATGAAGCGTCGCTGATTGATCGCCCAACTCTAACATATCACCAAGGACAGCGATTCGTCGACCAGTGACAGGCACTTCCTGAAAGGCCGTTAAAACTGCCTTCATGGCCGTTGGATTAGAGTTATAGATATCGCTTAAAATTGATTCGCCTCTGGCCCCCGTCAGCCACTGAGTACGGTTCTTAGTTAAACTGAAATGGGCCAAAGCCACCCGCATCTCTTCCGGTTTAATTCGTAAAATTTGACCAACACTGATAGCGGCCATTGCGTTATTCACGTTATAGGCACCCAACAACGGAATTGTAAACGTCATTTCCGGATAAGTAGCTAAAGTAAAACTAGTTTGATCCTTCGTTGTTTCAATGGTCATCGCACACAAATCATCACTTTTTTTATTACCAAAAGTTAGCTGGTTTTGCGAAACAGATTTAGCCCGTTGCCGTAAAAGAGGTTCATCTCCGTTATAAATAAAATAACCGTCTTCTTTGAGACCATTAGTAATCTCCATTTTTGCGTCAGCAATCTTATCTCGTGTTCCAAAAAACTCAATGTGTGCTTCGCCAATCATGGTTATCACAGTAATATCTGGCTCGACCAGCCGACTAAGAAAATCAAGTTGGCCCGGTCGATCCATTCCCATTTCTAAAACAAGAATTTCAGTGTTGGTTTCCATGCTTAAAATTGTCGTTGGAACCCCAATTTCATTATTATAGTTACCTTGTGTTTTATGAACGTTAAATCTTTGACTCAAAATAGCCGCAATCATATCTTTAGTTGTAGTTTTCCCATCGCTACCAGTTACGGCAATCACTCGTGGATTAACTTTCACTAAATAATATTGCGCCAATTTTTGTAACGCTTTCAATGGGTCGGCAACTTCTAATACCGGAAAATCAGTTGGCTCCCCTAAGTGCCCACTTTGCCAGAAGGTTGCAACTGCACCATGTTCTCGCGCGTTGGCCAAATAATCATGGCCATCATTAGCACCAACAAGCGGAATGAAAAGCGCACCTGCCGTTAATTTTCTTGAATCAAAGGCAACGCTTGAGATTTCAGTTCCTGCCCACTGGCTTATATCATTTTTCGCTTGAACTGCGTTAGCAATCTCTGCAAGCTGCATTTTCATTATGAGTTCCCTCTCTCAATCCTATTTCTTTTGATTTGGTTGTTGCCGAAATTTTTCTAAGGCTAGTTCCAATAATTCTTCCACCAATTGCGCAAATGACATTCCTGCCGCCTGCCATAACCGGGGGAACATCGCATCTGGTGATAAGTCAAGAACGGTATTAATTTCATTCAAAAAAACATCGCCGTTAGCGGTTAAGAAGAAGTCACAACGCGCCAAACCATGGCCACCAATAATTGCAAATGCCCTTTTAGCATAATCCTGCATTGCCTGTTGCGTTTTCGAATCAATCTCTGCAGGAATAACTAGTGTTGGCCTTTTTGTCGCAAATTTACTGCTATAGTCAAAAAAGAGGCCGTCCTTCATAATTTCACCGGCTGGCGTTACCTCAATTTTACCGTTTCCAAGTAAGCCGACTTCAAGTTCCCGTGCCTCAATTCCTTGCTCAATTAGAACTCGCTGATCATACCGAAAAGCGACCTTAACTGCTTCAACCAATTCATCCCGGTTAGTAACTTGGCTAATTCCCACACTAGAACCACTATTGGCTGGCTTAACGTACATCGGATAAAGTAATGATCCCTCCGCCCGCGTTAAAATTACTTCAGAATTAGCCAACCAGTTGTTTTTCAGAACAGCAACGTAAGGGACTTGCGGTAAATTAATTTGTTGAAAAATCATCTTACTAGCAATTTTATCCATCCCTACCGCACTAGCAAGAACGCCATCACCGACATAAGGAACGTGTAACGTCTCTAATAATCCCTGCAATTTACCGTCCTCACCATTCTTACCTTGGACCAGCGGAAAAATAATTGCGTCAGCTGTTTTGAAACGGTCAAATTTAAAGGGTACACCAATGGATTCCTTTTCTTCACTCAAGCGCGACGTCAGTCCCTGCCTAAGTTGTAAATTAAGTTGCTGGCGAACAGGCGCAAATAGTTCTGGCCCCTGTAACCACAGACCATCTTTTGAAATATAAATTGGAATAACTGAATATTGTTGATAATCAATCGCCTGCGTTACAGCAAATGCCGAAGCAATTGAAAGCCCATGTTCGGCACTATGACCACCATAAATTAAGTAAATTTGCATAAACTGTCCCCCACACACTAAAACAAACCTTGACTAGAAAATGCGGCCTCATTAAAAACTGATAATCGCCATTTCTGTAGTGATTGATCATAAATCAGCTCAGCAACTTTCTCTTGAACACTATTGGTCCAGGCATCGTTAACGGCTCTAAAGCGCCCTGTCAGCCCATAAATTGGAATATGAATTTCTTTTTGTAAAAATCCGATTTCTTCAAATGAAAAAAGCGCTCCATCAATAAAAAGTGGCTGAAGCTGTTTTAAAATTATCGGATCAATATTTGGAATTGTTGACCGTCGTCTAAATAGAAAACGGGACTCAGGTAATTGTTCCTGTAAATGTCGCTTAAGACTCCGATTGAGTACTCGGTAGAATTGTTCTAAATAGCGATAATAGGTCTTTACCGTCTGATCAGGCAAAGTTAAATAAACGTAATTATTTTGTAACTTGTAATAAAAGGGTGATTCCAAATGTGTATAAGCGTGCCCTAAATAGAGTAGTTGCGACACCTCGATTGGCGTTAACTGTTCTAAATAAAGTGATTGTTCAAAATCAATCCACTTATGAACAGTTATTTTACGATCATCAAAGTAATTTAGAATATCATCGGTACCACTAACAACATTAAAGCCTGTATGTGAATCAACATTATCGTTTGGGTCCACCGCCGTTAATAACAACAAATGGCTAGGCAGACGCTTTAAAGCGCCAGCAAAGTCCTGCAGACTAATCCCATAGGATAAAATCAAATTAGAAACCGTTTCTAAATGAATATAAATAATATCTGCACTCATAATCTCACCCCACCCAACACAACTGATACAACTGACCTGTCTACCTTATTTTACTACGAAACTAGAAGAAAAGGTTGGGTCAAAAATTAATTTGACGACAACCTTTTTATAACTACAAATAGTTCACTAATAACGCACGCTAAAAAGGGAACATTGAGGCTGGGACAAAAAGTCCTAGCCTCCTTTTTATTTCCGAACATTGTTCTAGAACGTGCACCAAAACCGACTTTTATCACACTCCCAATTTATAAATGCTCTAAGCGATTAATTCGCTGTTGAATTGGCGGATGTGTTGTAAATAAATGCGTCAATGAACGCTTTTCTTTAAAGGGATCAGCAATATAAAGTGCAGCACTTGCTGAATCTGCCTGTTTCATCGGCTGGCTATTGTCAATTTTTTGTAACGCTGTGATTAGGCCCGTTGGATTACGCGTTAATTCAACGCTAGAAGCATCCGCCAAGTATTCGCGATTACGCGACAAGGCCATTTGAACAAGACTTGCCGCTATTGGCGCTAGGATAACAACAACAATTGATCCAATTAATAAAATAATTTGGCCTGAATTGCCTTCATTATCATTACGATTACGCCGGCGGCCACCACCCCACCAAAAAGAACGCATTCCAATGTTAACTAATAACGAGATTGCAGCAGTCAGAGCCATGGCAATTGTGGCCAGACGGATATCATAATTCCGAATATGAGAAATTTCATGGCCAATAACGCCTTCTAATTCCTCACGATCCATCATTTCTAACAAGCCTGTTGTGACGGCTACGGCAGCGTGTTTTGGGTCATTTCCGGTCGCAAATGCATTAGGACTTGAATCAGTTACAATAAACACTCGCGGCATTGGTACCCGTGCAACCATAGCCATATCTTCAACAATATGCCATAGTTGCGGATACTGCTTAGTATCAGTAACCTCACGTGCGTGATTGAGGCTCATAACGACTCCAGTTGAATTACCAACCATTACGACAATGTAAACGGCAGCAACGATGGCCGCCAAAACAATTCCCAGCAGACTACTTGAGAAAAAAGCATAGCCGACTGCAGCCCCAATGATAAGCAGTAAACAAAAGAAGCTAAGCATAACGAGCCAGGTCTTTCGTTTATTCTGCGCAATTTGCTGATATAACATTTAGCTTGCCTACCTTTTTAATCGTTAAACGAAACTTTAGGCGCCTTTTTTTCATCACTAGGTGTTTCAAGGTAATTTATTTTTGAAAAATTATGAATTGGTGCAATAATATTACCCGGAAATGTCTGAATTTTATTATTGTAATTGACGGCGCTAGAATTATAGAGTTGCCGTGAATAAGCAAGTTTATTCTCAGTATTTGAAAGTTCTTCCATTAACTGCCCAAATTGCTGATTAGCTTTCAAATCAGGATAGTTCTCGGAAAGTGCGAAAACGCCCTTCAAAGAATCACTTAGTTGATTGGATGCGGCCATCGTTTGTTCATGATTAGCAGCAGGTACCGTTGCCAACTGATTCCGCTTATCAATGACGTCCGTTAACGTCTTCTGTTCGTGTTTAGCATAACCCTTAACTGTCTCCACTAAATTAGGAATTAAATCATTCCGTCGCTTAAGCTGGACGTCGATTTGACTCCAAGCTTCATCAGTCCAATTATGTGTGCGTACAATGCTATTGTAAAAGCCAATATAGCTACCTGCGGCCACGATTGCCAACACAATAACAATTACGATAATCCATAGCATAACAAAACCTCCTTTAACATCATGTAACTTGCCCCTATACTACCAGAGCACCACCTTTTAATAAAGTAAAACTAAGCAACTTGGATAGAATTTAACAATTACCGATTTTAAACTTAATTAATTCAATAACGAATTACCAAAAGCATTTAGTGGTAAGATAGCTTATAATGTTTTTATCGTGTTTACACAAATAATTAGTAACAAACTAAGGCGTGTCACAAAACTATTTTTTTGCATATTCGTAAAGCACGCCACTAATCAGTTTCAATTGTGCTGTAAAATCTAAACGTCTTTTCAAATTCTTTCTAAAATAATTAATATTATCAATCGTGTTGATGAATTACGTGTCAGCACTTTATTAAACTTGTTTAAATGAATTTTAACTAGCGTTGAAGAAACACATGAACACAATAATTATTTAAAAACCAAGGAGGTTCGACTTTGGAACAGACAATCACTAAACGGCCAAAACGTCCTGAGTGGCGCCAAAACTTATTTATTCTTTGGTTTGGTTGTTTTATGGCAGGAATGGGTTTTAGTCTAGTACTACCATTTATGTCGCTTTATATTGATACATTAGGTAAATTTTCCACTTTACAACTTAACTTTTGGAGTGGCCTGACCTATTCATCCACCTACCTTGTAACGGCAGTTATTTCACCATGGTGGGGTCAATTGGCCGATCGAAAAGGTCGCAAGTTGATGTTACTACGAGCCTCGGCCGGAATGGCAATTGTTCTGGCCGCAATGGGCTTAGTTAGTAACGTTTATGAATTAATCGCGCTACGTGCACTTCAGGGTGTTTTTTCCGGCTTTATCAGTAATGCTAATGCCCTTATTGCAACTTCTGCCCCACGGGAAAAAAGTGGCCAGGCACTGGGAACTTTAACCACCGGTAGCGTATCCGGAATGATGTTAGGCCCATTGCTTGGTGGTACGATTGCCGGATCATTTGGCTATCGCATTACGTTCTTCATCACTGGTGGTTTACTTGCCACAGTCTTCTTTCTCTGTTTATTCTTTGTTCACGAAACTTTTACACCAGTTGAGAAAGCAAAGCAATTACCAGCGAAACAAATCTTTCACGAACTTAAATTTCCACACATCATTATTGGCATGTTTATTACAACCATGATTATCCAGGCGGCCAATAACTCAATCAGCCCCATCCTTAGCCTGTTTGTGCGCCAACTAATGCACTACCACGGAAATGTCGCGCTGGTTAGTGGTATTATCGCCTCGTTACCCGGGATTGCTACACTCTTTGCGGCCCCGCAGTTTGGTAAGTTAGGTGACCGCATTGGTACGGAACGAATCCTAATTGTTGGCTTAATTTTTGCGATGTGTGTTTACATACCACAAACCTTTGTACGCAATGTTTGGCAGTTAGGAGCCTTACGCTTATTAGTGGGTATTTCCGATGCTGCTTTATTACCCGCCGTTCAAACCTTGTTGGCTAAATACTCACCACACACCGTTGCCGGCCGAATTTTTAGTTATAATCAATCATTCCAATCAATGGGTCAAGTAGTTGGCCCCTTACTAGGATCCAGTATCTCCGGCGCGTTTGGCTATGGTGGCGTTTTTCTATCAACATCAATTTTGGAATTTGTCAATTTAATTTGGGTCTGGCGTAGTACTAAACCGCTCAGGCTGGCTCGAAAGCAAAAAAAATAGTAAAAAGCACTGCTTAATTGTTAGATTTTAGGTCCACCAATTAAGCAGTGCTTTTTATAACTAATAAGTATTCGAAAAAACGTCTAGATTATCGTGCTTGATCCAGCAACATTTGTGCTACCAGCAATATTGCTAAAAACTGATGTCTTGCTCACGCTTAATAAACTATAACTACGCAACATTTTTTACTAAAAATGATATTCGTTTTAAGATTGTATAAAAAAACCGCCACAAACGAGTGACGGAAAGTTTGGGGGAACTTTTTTAGAGTGTAAGTTAATGTGTGAACTTAAAATATATCACTACACTTTAAGTATCTTTAGTATATCGCATTCCCACCTATTTTTGAGCTCATTATTTAAGACTTTTATTTTCAATAATCGAGTTTAAAATAATTGATAGCTAACTAAAAAGACTATGAATTTTCGATCAGTTACACTGACAGGAAAGTTCATAGTCTCTTTTGAAATATTCAAGCTTATTAATCGTCTTGTTTTGGTGCCGCATTCTGATCGGCAAAGCCATATTTCTTGTTGAAACGATCCACTGCACCATCGGCTTGCGTAAACTTCTGCTTACCAGTATAGAATGGATGAGAATCAGAAGAAATTTCGACCAAGATTAATGGGTAGGTGTTACCATCTTCCCATTCGATTGTTTGATCGGATGTCTTTGTTGAACCAGATAAGAATTTGAATCCAGTTGTTGAATCTTGAAAGACAACTGAATGATAATCTGGATGAATTCCTTGTTTCATAATCTTTCGCTCCTTTGCCCTGAATCATACCCATAAATGAGCCTGCGAGACAGAGATAATATTTAGCCTAATGCAACTAGTAAATAATAACATGGTCAAACTCAATTTGCAATTAGTGCCGCAAATTTCGATTATTTTTTTGTCTTAATTCTAATTTATTAAGTTGTTGGAAGAATTCGGCATTGGTTTTCGTCTTTTTGAGAAAGCCCAATAACTGACTCGTATAATCCAGTGCATCACCAGACATGGAACGCCGAATTCGCCAAACATCCTCTAATTGTGCCTTTGAAATCAGCAATTCCTCTTTACGTGTACCTGATTGTTTAAGATCAAGTGCTGGGAAGACTCGGCGTTCCGACAATTCACGGGATAGATGCAACTCTAAATTACCAGTTCCTTTAAATTCTTCATAAATAACATCATCCATTCGACTTCCCGTATCAACCAAAGCAGTTGCCATAATGGTTAGGCTGCCACCTTCTTCAATGTTACGCGCCGCACCAAAAAATCGTTTTGGCCGGAAAAAGGCCGCTGGATCAAGGCCGCCAGATAACGTACGCCCGCTAGATGGTGTCGTTAAATTATAGGCACGCGTTAACCGGGTTATAGAATCTAGTAAAATAATAACATCTTGTTTATCTTCCACTAAGCGTTCCGCACGCTCCAAAACTAATTCGGATACTCGCGCGTGATTTTGCGGTTGCTGATCAAAGGTTGAAGAAACCACGTCACCCTTAACCGAACGTTCAATATCCGTCACTTCTTCTGGCCGTTCATCAATTAATAAGACAATCAAATAGGCGTCCGGATAATTTTTAGCGATACCATTTGCTATTGCCTTAAGTAAACTTGTCTTCCCAGCCTTAGGTGGTGCAACAATTAGTCCCCGCTGACCAAACCCAATTGGTGCAAAGGTATCAATTAAACGCGTGGCAAGTTGCTGTGGTGTTGTCGTTACCTTAAGCTGTCGTTGCGGATAAAGGGCAGTTAAAGCCGGAAAATGGGGCCTTGCTTTGGCCTCCTCAGGATCTTTTCCGTTAACCGTGTCAACATGCATCAGGCCATAATAACGTTCAGAGGCTTTAGGTGGCCGTGCACGACCAACCACTTTGTCACCAGTTCTTAATCCAAAACGGCGAATCTGTGATGCTGAAATATAAATATCCTCTTGCGAAGGTCCATAATTAATCGGACGTAAGAACCCAAAGCCCTCACTACTAACAATTTCTAAAACGCCCTCCATCGACACAAATCCTTGTTTTTTGGCCTGTGCCCGTAAGACCGCCAAGGAGAGCTCTTTCTTATTCATTTGACTATAATAAGGAATTTTAAAATCCCGCGCAAATTGATATATTTCCTTTAGCGTTCGATTTTCTAATTCACCCATGGTCAAAAAGTCACTCATTTCAACCCTGCTTTCTTTTCACTGAAAAAAGAGAGCTAAACAATTTCACCGAGCTAATCGGTAAAAACTGATTTCGTTTGATCTTCATCGAAATTCAGTCAATTCTTGTCTCACTCTCTTAATTATTTAAATTTAGCCTTAACTAGCCGATGCAGACTTAACGTCATCAATAATTTCAACTTGAGCACCTAATCCACGGAGCTTACTGACAACCCGATCGTAACCACGCAAAATATTATCAACGTTATAAATTGTTGTAACGCCCGTTGCCATTAAACCAGCAGTCATCAAGCAAGCGCCGGCACGAATTTCATCAGCCGATACTTCAGCCCCAGATAACTGATCGGCATGGTGCAAAATAATAACATCGTTTTCAATTGTAATATCTGCACCCATTCGAATTAATTCTGGTACGTGCTTGACTCGCTTAGGGTAAATGGTATCAATAATTAAGCCTTCACCCTTTGCTTTGAGCATTAAAGGTGTAATTGGTTGCTGTAAATCTGTCGCAAAACCGGGGTATGGCGCAGTTTTGATTTGGACCATCTTTAGTGATTTAGTTGGGTGCACAAAAATACTATCTTCATAGTAATCCAGTTGGACACCCATTTCTTCCATTTTGGCCAGAAACGCATCCAGATGCTCGACAATAATATTTTTAACCAAGACACCATTGCCAGCAGCAGCAGCCATTGCTAAGTATGTTCCGGCCTCAATTCGATCAGGAATGATCGTATGGGAATTATGTGCGGCCAAATGATCTACACCTTCAATTCGAATAGTGTCTGTGCCAACGCCCCGGATATTAGCGCCCATGTTATTCAAAAAAGTTGCTAAATCAATAATTTCTGGTTCTTTGGCGGCATTTTCGATAATCGTTTTTCCTTTAGCCTTAACAGCTGCTAAAATAACGTTGATCGTTGCGCCAACGGAAACCATATCTAAAAAGATGCGGGCACCATGTAAGCCCTCATCAGGCGCCTTAATGTACATTGCACCGTGTTCATTAGTTACTTGTGCACCCAAGGCCTCAAAGCCCTTAATGTGCTGGTCGATTGGCCGTGGACCAATGTCATCGCCACCTGGGAGCCCAACAATTGCCTCACCAAATTTACCCAGCAATGCACCCATAAAATAATATGATGCCCGCAGGCTCTTTATCCGACCGTTAGGAAGTGGTGTTGGCAAAATATGGGTTGGGTCGATTGTCAGTACGTCACCTTCAAACTTTGAAGAAACCTGCATTGACTTTAGAATTGACATTAAATTGTGCACGTCTTTTATGTCCGGCACGCCGTCAAGCGTTACCGGTGTATCGGCCAAAATTGCAGCCGGAATCAGCGCAACAGTACTATTCTTAGCACCGCCGATGGTTACTTCACCGGATAACGGTTTTCCGCCCATGATCCTCATTTTCTTCATACTTTGCTTTCCTCACTTCAATTATAATCATTTCAATAATAAAGAAAGAACTGTAAAAATACAATAGCTTATCTTAATTGGTTAGTAAATTCTCACAAATTACGACCACTTTATTAGAAAATCTCCGTTTATTTAACAAACATTTGCCAATACGGCGTAAATACAACTGACCGATACCAGCATAATAGTACAACACGAAGATCTGGATACAGTAAAGGGGCTGGAAGTCCAGCCCCTCCTTAAATATTTTGACATAGTCGTTAACCAAAAGGCAAGTTCTTACTGTAAATCTTAAACTTTGCTATGGCCTAACTATGACTAGCTGTTTTAATAAACGCTTTGTACAGGCCCTCTGGACGAGTTGGGCGAGAAATAAATTCCGGATGATACTGACAAGCAACAAAGAAGTCATTTTGTGGTAATTCAACGATTTCAACTAAACGATCGTCAGGTGAGACCCCAGAGAAAACTAAGCCTTTGTCAGCCAATAGTTGGCGGTATTTGTTGTTAAATTCATAACGGTGACGATGACGTTCTTGAATTTCAGGAACATTATTATACGCCTGCGCTGCAACTGAACCTGGTTTTAACTTACAAGGGTATAGACCTAAACGCAAAGTGCCACCAAGGTTTTCTTCCGCGTTTTGATCAGGCATTAAATCAATAACTGGTTCCGTTGAATCAGGACGCGTTTCGGATGAGCCGGCATCCTTTAGACCAGCAACATTCCGGGCAAATTCAACGCAGGCCATTTGCATGCCTAAACAGATACCTAAAAATGGTAAATTATTTTCCCGGGCGTATTTGATTGACGCAATCTTACCTTCCAAACCACGATCGCCAAAACCACCAGGAACCAATAAGCCATCGGCATCTTTTAAGATGGACGCAACATTATCGTCATTAACGTTTTCAGCGTTAATCCGCTCAACTTGAACATCAGTATCAAAGGCATAGCCAGCGTGTTCCAATGCCTCAACCACTGAAATATACGCATCTTTTAATTCAACATATTTACCAACTAAAGCAATTTTAGTGGTCTTCTTCAAATTATGAACTTTATCATTTAGGGCGCTCCAAGCAGACATATCAGCCTTAGGTGCGGTCATCTTAAAATGTTTTAAAACAATATCGTCCATGTTTTGTGCCTGTAAATTAAGCGGAATTTGATAAAGTGTATCAACATCTAAGGATTCGATAACAGCCTCAGGATCAACATCACAGAATAAAGCAATTTTATTACGCATTTCTTGCGTAATTGGTTTTTCAGAACGAACAACCAAAACGTCTGGTTGAACCCCCATCCCCCGTAATTCATTAACCGAATGCTGGGTAGGTTTAGTTTTCATTTCACCAGCCGCACGTAAATAAGGAATCAATGTTGCATGGACATACAAGACATTATCGCGACCGACATCAGCCTTCATCTGCCGAATAGCTTCAATAAACGGTAGTGACTCAATATCACCGACTGTTCCACCAATTTCGGTAATGATAATATCCGAATCAGTTGTTGTTGCTGCCCGCATAATTTTTTCTTTTAGGGCATCAGTAATATGTGGAATGACCTGAACCGTGGCACCTAAATAATCGCCATTACGTTCTTTTTGTAAAACTTCACTGTAGATCTTACCAGTAGTCACGTTAGAATATTGATTTAAATCTTCATCAATAAAACGTTCGTAGTGACCAAGATCAAGATCGGTTTCGGCACCATCATCGGTAACAAAAACTTCCCCATGTTGATATGGATTCATCGTGCCAGGATCAATGTTGATGTAAGGATCAAATTTTTGAATCGTTACTTTCAAACCTCTGTTTTTTAGAAGACGTCCAAGTGAAGCTGCTACAATACCTTTACCTAGTGAAGAAACAACGCCGCCTGTTACAAAGATATACTTGGTCATATCAAAACTCCTTTAAATTTTTTCTGCGGGATCCACAAACCCGGTTTTCACCAAAAAACAAAAATAAGCTCCCTATTCAAATGAACAGGGAGCTTACTAACCGTTCCGTTGGCTTTACAGATAAAACCTGTAAAGCGCCCAAGCAATATAATACATGGAAATCAAAATAGCGTCAAGCCCAAAGTGTTAAAAAAGGGCCTGCTTAACAAAAAAATGCCCTGTGGTACAAAAATCAGTTTTGGGTTCACTGCGTCACGTAAGCTAACCCAATAACCACACTATAATTATTAGCTTGGCTGCAGTTAGGTACTACCTTTAGCGCACGTTTCAGAATAATACTCGAAAATAGTAAGAGGCTAGGACAATTGTCCCAGCCTCATCTATCTTCTTTTAATTATTCATCATCATCGTCATCATCTGTATCATCGTCATCAGCACTAAAGTCAGCCGAGTCTGAGTCATCGTCCGCGTCAACGTTGAATTCAGATAATTCACCTTCCATACCATCTGGAAGGCCGGTATCTGCATCATCATCGTCCGCGTCAACGTCATCAAGATCAGACGTTAAATGCTTTGGTGTAACTGCTGCATCAGTTGCATCATCATTATCAACGTATTCAGCCTCATCATCGAGATCAGAATCGTCATCTTCTGGATCATCATTGTTATAATCAATTACATCGTCGTCATCGTTAACGTCAGCAAGGAAGGCATTAACCTTCTTACGGCGCTTGCGTTGTGGCTGATCTTCATCATCTTCTGGATGATTAACTTCTTCGTCGACTGAATCGAATGGGTACCATGAACGTAGACCCCAAACGTTTTCGCCCAACGAAATAAAGCTGCCATCAACGTTTAAATCCGTATAGAATTGTGATAATCGGTCTCTAACCTCAGCATCAGTCTCACCAAGATAACCTTGAATAGCATTTACTAAATCAGCAAATGGTAAAACATCACCCTTTTGCTCTAAAATAGCATGCGCCACTTCGATCATTGATAATTCATTTTTCTTTTGTCCTTTAAAAACGTCGAGTTCCAACAGGTACACGTCCTTTCAGCAGTCTAACCGATAGCATACACTCTTTTATTAAAATTAGCAAGCTAAACTAGAGAGTGTTTGAAAAAGTGACTAGATTCTACGCCGCAATTAAAGACTATTAGCATAAACCGCTAATACAATCTCGATGCCACAGCCAAAGGCCAAGGAATACGCCTATAAAATCCATAACTGCTCGTGACTAAGTTCGTCTCGGTCACCGCAAGAATCTGCTTTTCAAACACGTTTACACTAGTTCTACCAGAAAAATACCAGCATTCCTTTTTAAACACTCTAAGCAGTGAAAACCAACCGCAACCGATAATCACCTAAGTGTTCATTTTGAGCAAATAATTGGTACTCAATGTAGATTTCCCCAGAAACAGGCTGCTCCTTAACTCGAATATTCAACCGCGGGGTAATCGTCTCAATTGGAATAGTCCCGTATGGGGTTTGGTAGTGAGCGACTAAGCGCGTATTACGACTAAAACGTAGATGTAATTGTTGGCCACTTTCCCGGTCACCTCGGGTTAACTTAACATCACCCTCAGGCTCCACCTTAAGTGTTACTGGAATTAAGGAACCATCATCCTCAGAAGTTTCCTTATAACGAATATATAATGTTTGACCCATTTTTACCAGTTGGCCGGCTTCATCAAAGACATGTTGCGTTTCTTCATCATCTTGCGTTACAAATGTTTCGAGATGAATCGCAATTGGTAAACCAGTTGATAAATCCATGAATTATAACCTTCTTTTTTTAGACTTTGACAATATTATAAGTCATTTAACACCCTTTGCCAAAGAAAGCTATCCTTTATTAATAAATGCTTAAAGCCAAATTCATTCTAGGGTGTGTTTGGAAAAAGCCTAACTAGTTTCTCTCTGGCCAATTTAGTGTAAACGTGTTTGAAAAAGTAGATGCCTGTAAATAGCTACAACAGCCAAATCGGCTTTTCCAAACACTCCCTAGACAGGTATAATGAAAACAAAGCTCAATCAAAGGAGTTATTCAAATGTCTTATCGTAATCAACTATTGAAAAGAGAAAAGGTTTTTCGTGATCCTGTTCATAATTATATTCACATCCAGCACCGTGTCATCCTAGATTTAATAGATACTAAGGAATTCCAACGCTTACGGCGAATTAAGCAATTAGGGACGGCCTCGTTTACCTTTCATGGCGCCGAACACAGCCGCTTTGGTCATTCACTTGGTGTTTACGAAATTGCCCGCCAAATCTGTGACAATTTTGCCCGCAATTTTCCTAGCCAAGAGCCAGGCGATGGGCTGTGGGACGACTCAGAACGCTTAGTCGTTTTATGTGCTGCTTTACTTCATGATATTGGTCATGGTCCCTATTCACACACTTTTGAACATATTTTTCACACGAATCATGAGCAAATTACTGTGGCAATTCTGACTTCTCCGGAAACTGAAGTTAACCACGTCTTGCGCCGGGTTAGTCCAGATTTTCCCGAACAAGTGGCCAGTGTCATCACGCATGACTACCCTAATCCACAAGTTGTCCAAATGATCTCAAGCCAAATCGACGCTGATCGGATGGATTATTTACTGCGGGATGCTTACCACACTGGAACTGAATACGGTAAGTTTGACCTCACCCGCATCTTACGCGTCATGCAGCCTTACAAGGATGGAATCACCTTCTCAATGGAAGGGATGCACGCAGTTGAAGACTACATTCTTAGTCGCTTTCAAATGTATATGCAAGTCTACTTTCACCCTGTTTCCCGTTCCATGGAAGTTATCTTAGAACATTTACTCAAACGAGCTAAATTACTTTATGATCGCCATGCGCTAAGTGAAAGCTTTATTCCCCACTTATTAGTTCCATTTCTTGAAGATGATTTCACCTTAGCGGATTATCTAAAATTAGATGATGGGGTGCTAACGACTTATTTTATTCATTGGCAGGATTCCAGTGACCCAATTCTCAGTGATTTAGCCTACCGCTTTTTAAATCGGCGCCCATTAAAATCGGCACAGGTAACTGAAGACACCAAGGATTTAGTACCAATTTTGCAAAAAAAGGTTGCCGCCGTCGGCTATGACGCTAATTATTACACTGCAATCAATAATAGTTTTGACCTGCCTTATGATGCGTACAATCCCAAAGCAACTAATCCAAAAACTCAAATTGAGATTAGCCAGCCAGATGGGAGTCTGATTGAATTATCAACCCTAAGTGATATTGTTGCGGCAATCAGCGGTAAATTTACTGGTGATGAACGCTTCTTCTTTCCTAAAGAAATGTTGGCGGAAACAACTGATAATCTATTTGCCGAAACCTATGATAGCTTTCAGCAACATATCTTAAATGGTACCTTAATTCACACTTCAAATTAGAACATGTCCTAGAAATTAGTTTTGGGGCCGCTGAAGCCACTGCTTAACTGCCCAACGATGAGTTGGTCGTTTTAGCTTTTGCTGAGCCTCTTTAACTGGCATCCAAGAAATCTGGTTAAAGTCGCCTTCCAATGGTTCCTGAATTTTTGAAAACTCTTTGCCGGAATAAAAGTGAGCCGGATGATAATAGCCACTGTGTCGAAAAGTTGAATAAAAGTATTCGCTAGCCGCGCCCAGATAACAATTGATGGTGATAGTTCCACCAACTTCTTCAATGAGTTCCCGCAAGATAGTTGTGGTATCATCTTCGCCGGCCTCAATACCGCCGCCAGGAAGTAAAAATGTTTTATTCGGTGGTGATACGACAAGAATGTTTTCTTCGCTTAAATCGGGGATGACAATATACGCACCAATTCGTTTTTTATACTGAATTGCTGGGTCTTTTTTACCAAAAACAATCTCCGGTGCCATGGTCAAGCCTCCTTAATATTCTAGTGTTCGTTTTTATGTTGCTAAAGCTATTTAATTGTTTTCATTATAACTAACTCGCTGCTGCTTGGGAAGATTACTAACCCAATTGATAACCATTAATTAAGAAGTATTTTAAAAAGCGTGGTAAGACTGAACAACTATTAATTGTTCAGTCTTACCACGCTTTTTACTTGATTGATAATCTTATTTTTAGATCACGTTTACTTTAATTGTTTAATGGCCAGCATTAATTCTGGACTATAATCATTTCTGATCACCGTATTAATGCCTTGCTTCTTTAAAACATCAAAGAAGGCTAATTGACGATTTCGTGAACTAGCTGCGTAACGGCTATCATCCTCAAGTGCTTGATAAGGAATCAAATTAACGTAAGCCAAATGATGAATATCTTTCAATAAGTTAACTAGCTGTAAAGCATCTTCCGGCTGATCGTTGACGTCCTTCAGCATTACATATTGGAACGTAATTCGCCGATTAGTCCGATCAACGTAAAAGTGAACCGCATTGAATAACTTATCCAAACTCCAGTCACGGTTGGTTGGTACCAAGCGACTGCGCAAATCATTACTAGGTGCATTTAAAGTAATCGCCAAGTTAACTTGAAGGTCAACATTAGCAAACCTTTGAATCTTATCAGCTAGGCCGTTAGTCGTCACCGTCATGTGGCGGGCACCAATTTCAAGACCCGCTTGATCATTAACGATTTTTAGAAAACCTAATACGCTCGTAAGATCTGCCAGTGGTTCTTGACCGATCACCATAATATGGCTAATTCGTTCATCGGTCCCTTTTTCATCCAAATAACGTTGCAAAGTTACCACCTGAGCAACTAATTCACCTGTGGACAAATTACGTTCATCATCGTCATCGGCCTGACTAGCAACATAAGCAGACAAACCGTAATCATGATGCATCAAAGTCGTTGTAATATTGGCACCATCTGCCAACTGAAATGAATAGTCAGTTGCTGCCTGTTGTTCCTTTTCTTTTACTAGTGTTAGTGGATTGAACGAAAAGCTCTCCGTTAATTTAGCTATTGTCGCCTTTGATAAATTTGTCATGGCCGCAAAACTAGCGGCCCGTTTATTATAGAGCCAATCCCAGGTTTGGGTTGCCCGGAACTTTTTTTCACCGGCATCAAGGAACCACTGAAGAAGTTCTTTCTTACTTAAGCCGTAAATGGTCGTTTTTATCATTTTTATATTTTCCTCACTTTTTAAGAGTCTACGCTTCATACTAATCTATGTTGGGTTAGCTTTCAAGCCAACCTCTGTTGAACAACAGAAATCACTACTGAAATTAAGCAAAAATTTTGTGCTGCTGTTATCTATTTGTATAATAGAGATAGATTCCATATAAGATAAGTGTTATCCAAGGAGGGCAAGTATGTTAAAAGAATTTCGTGATTTTATTATGCGCGGTAACATAATGGACTTAGCAGTCGGGGTTATTATAGGTGGTGCCTTTACTACCATTGTCAAATCATTGACAACTAACCTGATCAACCCAATTTTGGCATTAGTCATTGGTAAGGTTGATTTATCCAGTTGGGTTGTTAACGTTGGCCAAACTGAATTCAAGGTTGGTTCATTTTTAAACGATGTTATTAATTTCATCATCATCGCTTTTATCGTTTTCTTATTAATAAAAGCCCTGAAACGTGTACAAACGATGTCCGGCCATGAAGAACAAGAAGAGACGCCAGAACCAACCCAAGAAGAACTTTATTTGAAAGAGATTCGTGATCTTTTGGCCAACGAAACAACAACTAGTGGCACGCCCGGTGTCACACCAGACAAAACTGAATGATGTAGCAAAATCGTTAAATCGCAGGAAGTATAAAGTGTCATAGAGTGTTTGAAAAGGTGCTTCCACTAAATTGGCCGAAGAGAAACTAGTTAAGGCTTTTTCCAAACACGACCGAGACCCAATACAAAAGTTATCGTAACGAGGCTGGGACAAAAGTCCTGGTCTCTTACTATTTCCGAGCATTACCCTAGAACATGCGTCAAAAGCGACTTTTATCTCACGCCTGTGCTACCAGCTTTTTTGATCCTAATTATTGTTACCTAAGCAAAAATCCACCAATAATAACCAATGAAAAACTAATGGCCAAATGCCACCAACGATACATGGCAACTAAGGCAATGTATTCCCGCAAAGTTCCCCACAACAGATAATTAGGTGGTGTAGGTGCGCTAACTAATTGACAAGAAATGTGTAGCCGACGAGCGTAGAGTCCAGTTCGAAAAATATGAAAATTACTAGTTATTATCGTTAAATCATCAGAAATTAATTGCTTAGTGTAGCTAAGGTTTTCAAATGTTGACGTTGCTTTTGTCTCTTGAATAATTCGATCTCCCGGAATTTTTTGATTCCGCAAATATTCAGCCATGGCCGCAGCCTCTGTACGGGGTTCGTCGCTACCTTGTCCCCCGGAAACAATAATTTTAGGCTTGCTTGCCAGTTGCCGGTATAGCCGAACTGTCCGATCTAAGCGCCACTGTAAAACTTGCGAAACAGAGCCATCGCGGCGCAACCCTGATCCCAGAACTAATAGGTATGGGGTTGCCCGCCGTTTAAACGAAATGATATCCAGTAACGTCCCCACAATGTAAGCCACAAAACCAACAGCAAAATAGCCAATAATTAACCACGATAGCCTTACGCCCACTGAATTGGTAAAACTAAAAATAATCGTTATAATTAACCAACAACCGGCAATAAATAGTAAGCAACGTTGAAGTTTGCTTAAACGTAAATGGTAACTTAAAAATAGCATGCCCCAACCAATTGCGCCAACACTTAAATAACTGACTACCTGAATCAATATTAGACCAATATTTTTTAAAAGGAGCGGACTAGCCCCGTACCCCATCCAGAGTAAACAAACACAAATTAAAACCACAAGATAGCCATTAAGTACGAAGCGGCGATCATAACGAGTTAGGCCAAGTAATAAGATAGTCGAAATAATTAAACACATTAGCAACATATTCTCTCCTCCTTGATCACTAACCCATCACCACCATATTAACGCTAAGAATACGATTTTATCGATTTAAATTTATTGTCAGAAAACGGAGTGGAACAAAGACCATATTTTTGTTCACTGTGTCAAGCGAGTTAATCCAATAACCGTACTGTGGTTATTGAATTAGCTGTAGTTAGTACGTAAGTCCAGATGCTTGGCGCACGTTCGGTAATAATATTCGGAAACAGTAAGAGGCTAGGACTTTTGTCCCAGCCTCTTACTGTTTCTTTTATTTAATTACTTAGAACGTACTTTCAAACAATTTTACACAGTATTTAAAATACGAACTCGGTTTTACCACAATTGCCAAACCAGGTCATGTATGCAAATTATTTGTGCCTGTATTTTGGAATGATTTGGCTAAACGTACTCAGAATCTGAATGTTTCTCCAAGTACTCGCTAAGCATCCTTATGAAATTTATTCTCAAATAATGGACTAACTGGCTTATTTTCGTGAATCCGTTTAATCGCATCACCCATCAATGGGCCAACCGAAATTTGGACAACCTTATCAATTAATTTTTCTTTTGGTAATTGAATTGAATCCGTCACAACTAATTGCTTAATTGCGGAATCAGAAATTCGTTGAATCGCGGGACCAGAAAGAACTGGGTGTGTGGCACTGGCATAAACTTCAGTTGCGCCAGCATCCATCAAAGCTTGGGCACCTAAAGTAATCGTGCCGGCCGTATCAATCATATCATCAATCAGGATACACTTCTTACCCTTAACGTCACCAATAATGTTCATTACTTCAGCAACGTTAGCCCGCGGACGACGTTTGTCAATAATTGCTAATGGCGCCTTTAAAAATTCAGCTAGCTTACGTGCCCGCGTTACGCCACCATGATCAGGTGAAACAACAACGGCATCCTTATCAACACCATGTGTTAAGAAGTAGTCAGCAATCAAGGGCGCTCCCATCAAATGATCAACTGGAATATTGAAAAATCCTTGAATCTGTGCCGCATGTAAATCTAAAGCTAAAATTCGCGTGGCTCCGGCCATTTCTAACATATTGGCAACAAGCTTAGCCGTAATTGGTTCCCGGGAACGTGTTTTACGATCCTGCCGAGCATAACCATAATAAGGAATAACAACATTGATTGAAGCAGCCGATGCGCGGCGTAATGCATCAATCATAATCATCAATTCCATTAGGTTATCATTAACTGGTGCCGATGTTGATTGTATAACGTAGACTTGATCACCACGAATACTTTCTTCAATGTTGATCCGAATCTCACCATCACTAAACTTAGTAACAGTTGTTTTGCCTAATTCAACACCAACTTCTTGCGCAATCTTCTCCGCTAATGGCTTATTAGAATTCAAAGCAAAGATTTTTAGCTTCGGATCAAAATAATGTTCTGACATAAGAGCCTCCATTTATAATTTTAGTGCGCTTCAACAAATCACCAAATAATTCACTGTTTATCGAGTAAAACACTCAGTTCCAATGATATTCAATTTACAACAACAAATCAAGCGTCAGTTAAAAAACTAATATTATTTTCATGAAAGCCTAATTTTCTGGCTCATGTGGTAATTTATCCCAGTAATTTGGTTTGTTCACCTGCCGCGCACGTGCAATGGCCATATCGTGAAAATCAACATTGGCCGTAATCGTTGATCCAGCCGCAATAAAGGCGTGATCGGCAACCTTAACCGGCGCCACAACATTAGCGTTACTACCAACAAACGCCCAATCACCAACGTCTGAATGGTGTTTATTCAAACCATCATAATTAACAAAGACAACCCCGCAACCAACGTTGATGTGTTGCCCTAAAGTTGCGTCACCAACATAAGTGAGGTGTCCAACCTTTGTGTAAGCGCCAATCTGAGCATTTTTAACTTCACAAAAGTTCCCAATATGAACGTATTCGCCAATCTCAGAGTTAGGCCGAAGATGACTCATTGGACCGATATTACTGTGCGCATGCATAACCGATTTTTCAATCGTTGAACTCGTTATCGTCACGTCAGCGTCAATCTTAGCATCGCGTAATTCAGAGTGTGAACCAACGTAGCAATCTTCACCAATTTCGGTTTGCCCTTTTAACAACACACCAGCCTCAATTGTTGTGTCGGCCCCAATCTTAACCCCAACATCGATCCGCGTCGTTGTTGGATCAATTAGCGTGACCCCATTGGCCATATGTTCGGCGTTGATCCGTCGTTGCATGACACGTGTTGCGTTAGCAAGTGCCCCACGAGTATTAACACCCATGGATTCTTCAAAATCTTTCATTTTAAAGGCTGAAACAATTTCACCTTTTTGTTTCAATATTCCAATAACATCGGTTAAATAATACTCACCTTGGGCGTTGTCATTACCAACCTCATGCAATGCAGCAAATAATGTTTTGTTATCAAAACAATAAACACCGGTATTAATTTCATTAATTGCCGCTTCTTCTTTACTAGCGTCCTTTTGTTCAACGATCTTTTCAACAACACCTAAATCATTACGAATAATTCGGCCATAGCCAGTTGGGTCATCCGCAACTGCGGTTAAAACAGTCGCCTTAGCACCCTTTTCTTTATGGTACTCAAAGAGTTGTTCAAACGTCTTGGCGGTGAGCAGCGGTGTATCACCACTGACGACTAAAGTCATACCGTCTAGATCACCTAACACTGGCTCTGCGCGCAATACGGCATCGCCAGAACCTTTTTGTTCTGCCTGTAAAACGTACTCAGTTCGTTTACCCAAAGCCGTTTCAACTTCATCGGCGCCGTGGCCGACAATCGTAACAACTTTGTCTGGATTAATCTGCTCAACTTGTGTTAAAACATGATCTACCATTGGCCGACCACAAACTGGGTGTAATACCTTAGCTAACTTAGATTTCATGCGGGTGCCCTGACCAGCCGCAAGAATTATTGTGTACCGAGACATCATTAAAAACGCTCCATTCTTATCCAATTCATTATTTTACCTCTTCATCATATCCTAGAAGAATTAAAGCAACAAGGTACTAGGCCAAACTTAATCGTTTTAATAGCTCGGTACCAAATTAATGTAAAGGTGCTTTGACGCCTTCAGTTTATCTTCCTCGGGAACAACCAGATTATAATGATTTGGTTGGTATTTTTGATCAAGGTATTTTTTGGTTGAAAAAATCAACTGATCAATTGCTGCCTTTTGCTTAGAACTTAGCTTAACAAAATTTTCAACGTGTGCTTTAGGAATAATTAGCATATCACCTTTTGCTCGCGGCTTATCAGCAAAAAAAGCGCCGGCTAATTCATTTTCTAAAACAAAATCTTCCCTCTGACAATACGCACAATCCATGGGCCTCAAACTCCCTTAATTTAATAATTAATCTATAACTCCTAATATAAACGTAAATTCAATTAAAACTAGCTTTGTTACACAAAAGTAATTTTAAAATACGATCAAGCGTGTGTTTGAAAATAAGCTTCAGATGAGAATGTTCTTCATTTCGTAGCGGAAGGCTCCTCCAGTCAGTTATAATAATTGACTGGAGGAGCCTTCAAGTACACGAAGCTCATACTAGGGAGTGTCCGAAAAAGCGCCCAGGGAATACCAATAATGGCTCAAGCTTACTTGGCAGCTACTGTGGACAACATTATCTACGGTTACGTTACTGATCCTCCGAAAATAGTCCGTAAAGATTGGGAGGTTATCGGCAGTGCAGAAAAAGACGCTAAGTTTAAAATGGCTACTATTAGGGTCGTTAATCACCAACACGGGGATTAGTTTTATTTGGCCACTAACAACAATTTACATGCATGAATACTTGCACGAAAGTCTAACTACGGCCGGAATTGTTTTATTTGCTGATTCATTATTTATGATCATTGGTAATTACCTTGGCGGCCTTTTATTTGATCGCTGGAATCGTTACTACACGACGCTTTGCGGTATTAGCCTGGCTACGATTGCCACTGGTTTTCTGATCTTTTTCCACGGTTGGCCCGCTTACCCACTCTTCTTAATTCTATCTGGTTTGGGTAACGGAATCGTGGCCACCTGTATTAATTCTTTTGCAACGGTTGTGGCCGGACGACCAGCCAGCTATGTCTTTAACCTTTTATATTTTACGAATAACTTAGGACTTGTCCTGGGAACACTGATAGTCGGTTTCATTTTGCCCTACGGAATTACTTACATTTTTGTCTTAGCATTCAGCTTATTCGCGCTATTTTTAATTGTTGCTGCCATTACCTACCGCGTTGATCCAATTAAGAATCCAATTAATAAGGCTAAGGCTGAAAATCAAGTGCTCAACAAACGTAGTCAACGCCAAATCTTTTTGCTATTATTCACCTTATTCGTTACTTGGGTGGCCTACGAACAGTGGCAAAGTAACATTGCCGCCTACATGGTTGCTCACCAAATGACCGTTAAAGATTACAGTCTTCTTTGGACGTTTAACGCCATCTTAATTGTTTTATTACAACCAATTTTAACTTATTTTGATCAGTTTTTACTAAAACATTTGCACGGCAGAATGTACCTTGGTTTTACACTTTTTGCGTCGTCTTTTGCCGTACTTCTAATCGCTAAATCATACCACCTTTTTATTTTGGCAATGGGTGTCCTAACGATTGGTGAAATACTAGCTCTGCCTGCCGTTTCCACCTACGTTGACCAACGTGTGACCTTAAGCCAAAAAGGACGTTACCAAGGTCTCGTCAACGTCTTTGCTTCGGCTGGCCGCGCCGTCGGTCCTTTAGTTGGCGCCACAATTATTGAATCCAGCTCCTACCAATTAGTCTTCATCCTTTGTGTGTGCAGTATATTACTGGTTACTGTGCTCTTTGCCTTTGGCAACCGAACAACGACTAAAGATGCTGCCAAGTAACCGATAATGGATGACGTGCGTGAACCCGGATCTTTGGCGCACATTCTAGAATAATGCTCGAAAATAATGGAAAAGGCCAGGACTCTTGTCCTAGCCTCTTCCATTATTTTTATCGATTCTGTCCTGTAACGGTACTAATTTGTTTAGTGTGACTTAATCGCTCATAAATTAATCGATCATTATGAAATAACATACTCACCAAAACGTGAACACAAAAGACAGCAGCTAAGATAGCCGTTACCAAAGTTAGTAATAAATAAAAATCGACTTGGCGGTAAGGTGCGTGTAATGCCGCCCTAGCCATTCTTGGAAACCAGTAAACAAATACCGGTAAAATTCCCAGATAAAGAACGCTTTGCCGGACTAACAATTGACCTGCCGTAATACTCGTTGCTTTGGCCTTATTACTCACCATTTGAATCCGGACAAACCATTTTCCAATTGTCATTCCATTAGTAAGCAACGGAATTAAGACGAAATAACCAAGAACCATCACAATGTAGATGCCAGTTAGATATTGTCTCAGTCCGAAAATACCCAACAACCGGTGAACAGCGACAACACCAGTAACTGTCGCCATTAAAACAATGCCCCAATCGATAATAAAGGCAATAAACCGACGAGTATAACTTACACGTTTTCCCTTTTTTGAATCAGCAATACTCATATCTGAATACGATGGGAATAACTTAATAAAAATTGGTGCCAAGAAATAGCCAAAGATACCACCTAATGTGTTTATTAATAAATCATCAACGTCAAATAGCCGATAAGGCCGTACGTACAAACCATATAAACCAGTTAACTGTGTGGTTTCAAAGAATAGCGTTAAACAAAAGGATAGTAAAATCGTCTGTTTTAACGAACGTTGAAAGTAATAACGCAGGTAAATGCCAAAGGGAATTGTTAATACAAGGTTAAAAAAAGGTTGTGTGAATCCTGGCTGCTTTAAGGCCGGTAAATAAGTACTTGGGTGTAATGGCTGTAATACTGTGTTGTCAAAGAATTGGCGAAACACCATTAATGGCTGTAAGTTATATTTTGGCGTGGTTAACAGCGCCACACTTGTCCGCGTTGGCAATGGTAAAATAATTAGAAAATAGGCCGACAATAAATAAAAGACAAATGTATACAGCACAAAAGCACGCCAAAAAGTTAACGCACCGTAACGCCGATACTGTAATACCAAGAACGGTATTGTAATAACCAACGCAAGCGGTGGAAAAACAAGTAAGGCCATTTTAATGGGAAATAAATAGCTGGCCACTCAATCACCCTCAAACTCTTTAATGTTTAAATGCGCGTTGTAAATAATTACCCGCCTTAACGTGGATAGTGTCGCTCTGACTGTTTACTTTATCAACTGATAATAATGCTGTGTAATCATCAATCGCCCGCGGACCATCAAAGGTTGATTCAGCAAATACTGTTATGCCGACTAATTCAGCCTCAAATTCAGTGATCAGGCTGCGCATACCATTAACGGTACCGCCACCCTTCATAAAGTCATCCACAACAAGTACTCGTGCACCACGAGGCAGACTACGCTTAGATAATTCCATTTTTTCAACACGTTCTGATGAACCAGAAACGTAGTTGACACTTACCGTCGATCCTTCCGTAATTTTGGAATCGCGCCGAACAATCACAAAAGGAACATTTAAGTACATTGAAACACTTTGGGCAATAGGTACGCCCTTAGTTGCAACCGTCATAACTGCATCAATCTTTTGATCAACGTACTGCGTGGCAATTAGACGTCCAACTTGACGCAATACTTCTGGTTGTCCCAGTAAATCGGACAAATAGACGTAGCCACCAGGTAATAAACGACTTTGTTCGGCCAAACGTGCTGTCATTTCAGTAATAAATTGTTTTGCTTCCTCTTCATTAATTGTCGGAATAAAACGGACACCACCTGCGGCCCCAGGCACGGTTTCAAGAATCCCCGTGCCCCGCGTTGCAAAGGTTCGTCGGACAATGCCCAAATCCTCACTTATCGATGATTTTGCAGATTCGTAGCGCTTTGCAAAGAAAGTTAGCGGAATCAACGTATGCGGTCTTTCCAGTAAATAATGAGTAATATCGATCAACCGTTCACTTCTTCTGATCTTCATAAGTACACCTCAATTTTCATTTTCAAAAGTTTGCTTACTCATTATAAAGATATTATTCTTAAAAAACTAGCGATTTACCCAAATTAGCCAAAATTGTTCGGAAATAATTAGAAATTAACCGAAATTTAACTTAAAAACAGGTAGTTAGTCTATTTAATCCCATCAATGATTTAATGTAAGGAGCGAACCAGATAAACCTCCTGGCAAAAGCCACGCATACTATTGTAAACGTGTTGGGCCCGGGATTGTTTATTACACAGGCCAAAAATGGTTGGACCACTGCCACTCATTTGAACAACATCGGCCCCAAATTGACGCATCTTAGCCGCTAAAGGCTGAACTTCTGGATGATGTTGACTCGTAATTGGTTCCAACACGTTACCCATCGTTGTTATCATCTTTTCATAATTATTCTGTTTAATTGCCTGCACTAATTGCTTAATTTCAGGATGATTGAGTTCTTCATTATAGGCAATAACGCGCAAAATACTTGGTGTGGAAACACTAACCCGGGGTTTAGCCAACACCACCCAAAATGGGGGTAATTCAGGAAGTAATTGAATTAAATCACCACGACCGCTAATGAAAGCCGTTTGCGAAAAAACACAATAGGGAACATCAGAATCAATTTTTAGCCCTAAATGTGCCAAGGTCGTTAAGGATAAATTAAGGTGCCACAACCGATTTAAACCGCGCAAAACGGCCGCTGCATCAGAACTACCGCCGCCCAAACCAGCCGCTACCGGAATCCTTTTTCTGATTCGAATCGTTGCACCTTGCGTAACCTGGTAGGTCTTTTGCAATAAGTAGGCCGCTTGATACGCAAGATTACGGTAATCTTCAGGCAAAAAACCACTATCTGTATTAACCCTAATTTGACTAGTTGCGGACAAAGTAAGATCAACGTAATCAGAAAGGTCAACGGAAGACATCACCATCTGCCACTCTTGATCGCCATTTTTGTATTGAAAGGGTGTATCTAGGCCTAAATTTATTTTGGCCGCTGCCTTCTCCGTAATCATTGCTTTACCCCCAGCCGTTTTTAATTTGTTTCTTATTATACTAATCTTTCAGTAATTAAAAAAGGCAAAAAAAAATAAGCAACAGCAGTTAATGGATCTAGGCCAAACAGCCTAACAAACTGCAATATCACTCACTTAAATTATTATTTACGATGCAACGTTTTGCTTGTCATCATCGAACTTAATTTCAATAGACTTTGTAAGAAGATCCGCATAGCTATATGAAACACGTTCAAAAGAATTTTCTTCTTGATCTAAATCTACAACAAATACTGCAGGATAAGTTTCGTGAAGAATTCCTTTTCGCTTAGTGATTTTCTTGCGTCCGGCTTGCGCAACGACCATCATTTTTTGTCCGACTTTGCTATCGAGATTTTCCTTAATGCTCGCTAGTGTAATTGGCATTCGTTTCACCTCTTCTTAAGATGATTACTAGTATAACACGATTTTATAAAATTTGCAATTATACCACAAGCCGTTTTTCGTTGCAACTTAAATATCCTAATAAATTCGCTAGTACCAGTTACAAATTTATTGCGTTTGCCAAACGAACAAAATCAGTAATACTTAATTGCTCGGCACGCTTCCCGGGACTAATGTCAACTGACTTTAAAGCCGCTGTCAAATGCTCACGGGTCGATTCATCCTTCCCGTAAAGCGCCAATAAATTATTCCACAGACTCTTGCGCCGTTTGGCAAAGCTTCCCTTAACTAGTCGCGAAAAGGCCTTAAAGTCATTGGCACTTTCCTCCCGAGCAGTTCGCTTGGTTAATGAAACAATCGCTGAATCAACATTAGGTTGTGGTACAAAAACTGTCTTTGGCACGATATGGGCAATATCAACCTGCATGCGGTACTGAACGGCAACCGTTAACGAGCCATAAATCTTGTTTCCCGAATCAGCGGCCAAGCGTTCCGCAACTTCCCGCTGCATCATTACCACAATTTGCGTGAAATCTAGATCACTATCTAATAACCGCAGTAAAATAGGCGTCGTGATGTAATACGGTAGATTAGCAACTACTTTAATCTGGTGCTTCCCATCCAAATGGTCACGAACAAGTGTCGCTAAATCACTTTTTAAGACATCTTGATTAATCACCGTTACATTTTTATAAGCAGCCAACGTATCGGCCAAAATTGGAATCAAGCGTTGATCAATTTCCAGCGCAAGAACCTCATGAGCACGTTGCGCTAGCTGTTCAGTTAGACTACCGATTCCTGGTCCGATTTCAATGACATCATCAGTCGTAGTTAAATCAGCCGTAGTAATAATTTCATTTAAAATTGCTGGTTCAGTTAAAAAGTTTTGGCCAAGACTTTTTTTAAACGATAAACCATAAGTGTCTAAAATTTCTCGCGTACGACTGCGAGTTCCGATCGGCCGTTCATCCTCTGCCATTATTGTCCTCCTAAATTCTATTTAGTCTATTTTGCATCAAACCGCAAAATCCTATTTTCGGAGGATATCCATTCTCCTAGCACAAAAACCGTGCAGTCGAAACATGGCCCTCCTAAATTCTATTTGGTCTATTTGCATCAAACCGCAAAATCTTATTCTCGGAGGATATCCATTCTCCTAGCACAAAAACCGTGCCCTGGAAACATGATCCTTCTAAATTTTATTTGGTCTATTTTTATTCATTTAGGCCGTTATCTTCTTGAATCTGTTTCATTGCGGTTGCAAATTCTGCCTCACTAATCTGAAATAACTGTAATCGTTTATATAGTTGTTTACTGTTAGTATAGCCAATTTGTAAAATATTCCCCAGTTGTTGTCGCCGGGCCTTCGCGTTCGGACCTGCCGTCAATCCCATTGCCTGTAAGACTTGCCGCGAAATAATGGGCTTAGCAGTGGGCATTTGCGTGTATAAATGCGCTAAGGCGTGCTTAATGGCCTTGTTGCCAGCATGTTCAACCCCTAAGCTACTTTTATGCTTTTCCGGCTGAGCTTGCCCTTGAGACAAAAAGGCGTGTTTGATACCGGGAACCTTAGCCGAAATTGTTTTACGAATTTTTTCTCCAGGTGAATCAGGATCGGTAAACACGATTACACCGCGCCGCTTTTGAGCCGTTGCAATGGCGGCCAACGTAGCATCACTTATTTCTGAGCCATTGGTTTCTATCGTATCAGCATTTACAACCTGCTGTAGGCGCCGCGTATCATCGCGTCCTTCAACCACAATAATCTCTTTAATCTTTTCCTCAACCATTGGCCACTACTCCAAAAAATTGGCTTGCGTTACGGTAACTTTGTGCTGCAACCGTAGCAACCTCCTCTTGCCGTAATTTAGCAATTGCCGCAACGACATAGCGCGTGTACCCTGGTTCATTTTGTTCGCCCCGGTGTGGTTCTGGTGTTAAATATGGGGCATCCGTTTCAACTAAAAAACGATCAGCCGGCACTAATTTTGCGGACTCGTGCACTTCAGGTGCATTTTTAAAACTAACAACGCCGCTAAAAGAAATCATTAAACCAAGATCCAGAAATTTTTGTAACCATTCGGCGTTACCATTAAAACTATGCATAACTCCGCCAATATCCCGAATATCGGCCGCTTTTAAAATCTGATAAGTATCTTCAAAGGCATCCCGTGTGTGGATTGAAATTGGTAAATGCAACGTCTTAGCAAGCTCAATTTGGCGAGTAAAAATTGCTCGTTGTTGTTCATGATGTTCCTTATCCCAATGGTAATCTAGGCCAATCTCACCTAGGGCGACCACTCTGTCATCCTGGAGTTGCGCCACTAACTGATCCTCAACTTGCTGATTATAAGTCAACGCCTCTTCTGGGTGCCAACCAATCACGGCGTATAAATTGGGATACTGATGTGCCAAATCAAGTGCTCCTTGATTCAAAGTTGCGTCAGAGCCGACAATTGCCATTTTTGTCACGCCTAGATCTTGAGCATGCTTGATATATTCTGGTACTTTCCCCGCAAACGCCGGATCATTTAAATGTGTATGTGAATCAAATATCTGCATTTTTTATCTCTCTTTCTAGATACGTTTCCGCTAAATAAAAAAAGAATAGCCGCCATTTTAAATAAGTTTTCTTCAGTATAAAAGCACTGACGTGGTTCTGCAAATTCTATTTCACAACCAAATCCAGTTTACTGATCACTCTTCAAAATAGCTACTATTCTTTCTGTCTAACTAATTAACGCACCTGCAGGAATCGAGTCGCTAACCGTTATTAGTTGGACCTTGCCTTCATGCTCGGCGGAAAGTAACATGCCCTGACTCAACTGACCACGCATTTTACGTGGTTTCAAGTTAGCAACGATTATCACGTGCTGCCCGACGAGCTTTTTAAATTCAGGATAATATTCAGCAATTCCCGATAAGATTTGCCGATCTTGATTATCACCTGCATCCAACCGGAATTGTAATAATTTATCAGCACCTTCAACTTTTTGGACTTGCTTAATTACCGCAACTTTAAGTTCATTTTTATCAAAATCATCAATTTTAATCCTGCCCTTGGTTAGATTCAATTCCGTTGTTGTGGGATCCCAAGTGGCGGTTTTTGCTACTGAACGATCTTTTTTGTTGGTACCGACCGTCTTTTTCATCTGTTCTTGAATATAGGCAACTTCAGCGTCCATATCCAATCGTGGAAAAATTGGTGTTCCCTTAGCAACAACCTTAGTGTTTGCTGGGAAATTGCCGTAAACTAACTTTTTCGCTGTATCATCGGCAAAATCTAAGCCTAATTGCTGGAACATTTCCTTTGGTGCGTGTGTCATAACCGGCTGCAATAGCAAAGCAACTATCCGTAAAGTTTCCGCCAAATGAACAAGAATACTATCTAAAGCAGGTTTCTGGGTTGGGTCCTTAGCTAATTTCCATGGCTCTGTTTCATCAATATATTTATTAGCCCGGCTAATTAAGCGCCAAACCTCATCTAGTGCGTCTGAAAAATGCAGCGCCGTCATGTTGTCATCGTATTTCTGCAACACTTCATTGGCAGTCTTAGTCAGATCGGCATCAAAATCAGTCCCGTTATCCACCCAAGCCGGAACCTGACCATCATCATACTTATTGATCATAGCAATCGTTCGGTTAAGTAAATTACCTAAATCATTAGCCAAATCATAATTAATTCGCGCAACAAAATCTTCCGGCGTGAAAACGCCGTCGTTGCCAAACGGAATTGCACGCATCAAATAATAACGCAAAGCATCAAGCCCATAACGTTCAACTAACATTTCTGGATAAACAACGTTACCCTTAGACTTAGACATTTTACCGTCCTTCATCATTAACCAACCATGGCCAAAAATTTTCTTTGGTAACGGTAAACCTAATGCCATCAAAATAATTGGCCAATAAATTGTGTGAAAACGAACAATTTCTTTACCAACTAATTGAACATCTGCCGGCCAATACTTTTTAAATAAGTGATCATCAGGCGTTCCGTAGCCTAAAGCCGTTATATAGTTTAATAAGGCGTCAACCCAAACATAAACCACGTGCTTATCATTACTCTTGATTGGTACTCCCCAATTAAAAGTTGTCCGTGACATTGCCAAGTCTTCCAGACCCGGTTCGATAAAGTTCTTCAACATTTCCTTTTTACGTGAAACTGGTTGAATAAAATCAGGATGCTCATCATAATACTTAACTAACCGATCAGCGTATTTACTCATTTTGAAGAAATAAGACTCTTCTTTAACTAGCTGAACTTCGTGGCCACTTGGTGCTTTACCACCAATAACCTTACCATCAGCATCCCGGTAAACTTCGGCCAACTGTGATTCCGTGAAGTATTCTTCATCGGAGACCGAATACCAGCCCACATATTCACCTAGATAAACATCGCCTTGCTTAATCAGTTGTTCAACAATGTTTTGAACAGCCTTAACGTGATAGTCATCTGTCGTTCGGATAAATTTATCATTAGAAATTTCTAGTAATTTCCACAATTTTTTAACGTCAGCCGCCATGCTGTCAACGTATTCTTGCGGACTAATATTCATTTCCTCTGCTTTTTGTTCAATTTTTAGACCATGTTCATCTGTGCCGGTTAAATAAAAGACATCATACCCCTGTAATCGCTTATAACGTGCTAAAACATCACACGCAATCGTTGTGTATGAATTACCAATATGCAGCCGACCGGATGGATAATAAATTGGTGATGTGATATAAAATGTTGGTTTCTTTTCTGTTGTTGCCATATAATCTAACTCCCTTAATTCAGTTTAATGAGCGTTGTGCACAAATGAGCGCAAGCCATACTAACCCGCCGTTTTAAACGTTAGGGCCTTTTCAAAAGTATACCATAAAAGACTCTGCGTCATCACGCTATCTTCGTGGTGTTACCTGACGAAAGGCGCAACCCATAACATGATCGTTAATCAGCCCAGCAGCCTGAATAAATGAATAAGTTGTTACTGGGCCCATAAATTTAAAGCCACGTTGCTTCAAGTCTTTAGCAATTTGCTGGGATAATTCATTTTTAGCCGGTAATTCTTTTGCATCAGTAATCTGATGTTCGATTGGTTGGTCGGCAACAAATTGCCAAAGATAACTAGCAAAACTGCCTTGTTGGCTTTGAATCGTTAAAAAAGATTGGGCATTGATTACAGTTGCCTCTAATTTGCGACGATTGCGAATAATTGCTGGATCAAGCATGGCCGAATCAATTTCTGCTAATGGCATTTGAGCAACAGCCTGCGGATCATAGTCATGAAAATACCGATGAAAGGCCGCTCGCTTTCGCAGCACAATTAACCAACTTAAACCAGCCTGGTACGTTTCCATACAAAGTAATTCAAAAAGCGTTCGGTCGTTATGGGTTGGTCGACACCACTCTTGATCATGATAGGCCTGCAACAAAGGATCAGCTTCTGCCCAAGTGCAACGTTGAATCGTCATACTCATTCTCCTTTTTTAATCTAAAATAAATCAATTTGCTGGGGATTGAGGCCCGTAAATTCTAGCCCTAATAGTTTCTTTAAGGCTAAGGCGTTTCCTGCAGCGTCGCCGCCAGAATTATTATTAAAAATAACACAAATTTCCTTGGTTGTGGCCGTCAAGCGTTGAATATCCGGCACTAGCGCTTGTAATTCACTTTCACGGTAACGATAAAGCGTCCGCTGGTTACGCCAATTACGATCCTGATTAGCCCAGCCACTAAAATTCCGACCGTGCAAACGAAAAATTGCTAAATCATCATTAGTTGCCACTGGGTAATACGGAACGCTTCCTGCCGGCGTCTGTGGTTCATCCACAATAACGTGGCTATAAGTAAGTTGCCTTAATAAATTTAAAGTTCGTTTTAAATAAATTTCTTCATACCAAGTTTTATTCCGAAATTCAACGGCTAAGGGCAAATCAGGTAAGAATTGACGAACTTGTTGTAAATACAAAATATTTTCTCTCGAAACCCCAAAGTACGGTGGAAATTGTAACAGGATCGTCTTGAGTTTTCCGGCTTCAACAAGCGGCCGACTATTATCCCTAAATTGTTGAAATACAGCCTCCACACTTGGCGCCCCTGTTTCTTGATAATCACGGTGGCGCGTCATGACCTGATTGGCCTTAATAATAAATTGAAACTGTTCCGGTGTCTCTTGTGTCCATTTAGCGAAAGAACTTTGCCGCGGAATTCCGTAAAATGGCGTATCTAATTCAACACAGGGTAGAAATTCACTATACTCTGGTAAAGTTAACTTACGTGCTTGATCGGCACCCACTAAGCTACCATGTTCCGTCCACGTTGTTAAACCGATCGTAATCACAGCAACACCCTCCAATTCCAAAACCATACTTTACAAAAAAAGAGTCTGGAAAATCCCCAAGCTCCAATTACTCATTTTACTATTTTAATCCTCATCCTACGATTTTAACAACGTTTGAATTGCTGAACAATCGCTGCTTCTTGCTGATTCAATGGTCCCAACATCGTGATTAATTGTTGGCCGCTAATACGATAATTACGGTGTATTTTATTCAGGGCAACCATGATAATCGCCGTTAAAAAAGCGACCAAAGATGCTCGATTACGCGTAAAAGAAACTGTGAATAACGTTGGGCTAGTCTGAAAGAAGATTTTAAGTACCACGTACACTGTAAGGATACCAACAAAATACTGCAATCGTTTGGTCCGCCGCATTCGAATCATCAATAACTGAAGCGCCAGTAACAGATCATCGTGCACCACTTTAATCCGTGCCTCCTTGATAAGGTAACCGCGCAATTTGCTTAAAGTAACCGTGTTGAGCAATATCCTGTTTTAAATCGGCCATCGTAAATTGATGGTAAAAGGCCCGGTAACCCGTGTCAGCAAGCGTAAATAAATCCGTCAACGTGGCCTCAATATTACGGCTAATATCGCTGCCCGCACCACTGGCCTCCGTATTGCCAGTCGTAAAACGAGCGTAACTAATTGTTGGCGGAATCGTTAAATCGTAGAGTTCTCCAACGTTAATCTCCGCAAGTGTCCGGTCGAGTTGATAACCACCGTTTTTCCCAACAACACCGCGAATATAATGTTGCTTATGTAAAACCGATAGAATATTTCGAATCATTACCGGGTTAGTCGTCATGGAAACGGCTAATTCACGGCTTGAAATAACGGCCGGCTGTTTTTGCTCCAAGTAAAGTAAGCTATGAACAGCAACAGAAAAATCTAATCTCATTTTTAATTTACACCTCCCATTTCTTTAGCAAAATTTCCACAGCAAAGTACTTCCTTGCAATTAATAAAATTGTGCGATCTATAATCTAGGGGGTAATTTGGAAAGACACCAAAAAAGCTGCTTTTTAAATACGCTTACACTAAATTAGTCAGATAAACACTATTAAAAGTATTTTCTAAACACACCTTAGATTGCAACTTTCTGTTTGCTTTTCTGAACGTTATAGTCAAACCAGGTTCTCTCAAGTAGCTCCTGTTGTTTAGTTACATTATCAGTGGTGTCACTTTAAAGTCAACTAATCGTTCATCAATAAAGTTCGTGTTGTAACGCTGCTTTCCCCCAGAAAGTGCCGGACGCAATATCCGTTGAAAATCTGCTACAACGCCTAAATTAGCAGATTGGGTTAACCAATCTAAAGGAAAAAAATTCAAAATTCCTTCACGCGTCATTTGTGGGTAGATTGGTGGTGCTGCTTTAGTTAGTGCGGCCAAGTAAACGTAAATACTATCAATGTAGCGCCCATCAATATGCCAATCAAGAATCCCGGCCAGCGCTAATTGATAGTCGTTAGGCCGAAATTGTGTTTCTTCCTGTATTTCACGCTGCATTGCCACATCTGCAGTTTCGTGTGGTTCAACCTTACCACCAACACCATTCCACTGCCCTGGATAGGGCTTTTTTAACCGATTGATTACCAAAATCTGTTCTTGTGCGTGAACAATCGCTAAAGTATATTTGTAGGTCATCTTATTGCCTCCGCTAGGGCCATTCTAGCATAATCCAGGTTGTGTTTGAAAAAGCAGATTCCTGCGGTTGCCATGCTTCAACTTGGCGGTTTTCGCCGTAGTTGAATGGACAACGTATAGAGTATCTAGATTATTAGCGTTTTGTGCTGCGATTCGGACTTCGGTCCACCTTAGTCCGATCGACAACGTCAGTAATCTGCATAAACGTGTTTGAAAAAGCAGATTCCTGCGGTTAGCTACAACAGCCAAATCATCTGTTTAAGCTAATCCTCAGAGCCATGCTTCTTGCGGCATGCACTTTGCCACAAGAATGGCCATCGCTCGTAGCATCAAGATTATTAGCGATCCTGGCTAATAATCCTCAATTGCGAAGTAGAATCTAACCGCTTTTTCAAACACTCTCTAGTCCTTACTATCGTAATCGTTTAATCACATTAGCCTGATACTGCTTAGACAGCAATATTGTGCTACGGTACCAGTCAGTTAAATAAGGTGCCAGCGTCTGGTCACTTAAGTTCTTAGTTTGTGCCTGAATAACTTCTGTCTCGCGAGTTGGATTGGTTAGTGACATTTTCTGTTGATGTTTAACCGTAGCAATTTTCTTAGATACGGCTAGTCGCTGCTCAAATAAGGCCGTTAACTGCCGATCAATTTCATCAATCTGTTTACGTTCTTCTTCTAACATATAGATGGCCCCTCTCCTTAATAAAAAAAGCAGCCAGAAGCCACTTTCCATCCGTTATTTTAAATTTATTTTACTGAATTTTCATTTTTAACACAAGTCATGCCGCTATAACTTGTCAAAGACGTCAATAGCGTTGGCCTGCACCATTGTAAACTTAAACGGTAAATCAAGCTTTTCTTCATTAATTGCTACAATTTCTGCATTAGGCCGAGCATAATTTGTCAGCATCGAAAACGGCGCCACTCGAAATGACGTTCCACAAATGACAATTAAATCAGCCTTAGCAACCGCATCAATTGCTGTGCTGACTGCTCGTTCATTTAAGCTTTCGCCATATAAAACAATTTTAGGCCGTAAAATACCGTCATCACTTTTATGGTGATAGTCCTGCAAATATTCCTGGTAAGGAACGGTTTGGTGACACCGCTGACAATAGACTTGGTACAAATTGCCATGAAATTCCACCACGTGCTCAGCTCCAGCCGCAGCGTGTAACCCGTCAACATTTTGCGTAACAATCATACCCTTAGCATTGCTAATGGCTGCCATTTTTTCGTGAATAATATTCGGTTTAGCAGCAGGATAATACATATTTTCCTTTACAAACTTATAAAAATCGGCGGGATGATCAATTAAATTATCGTGACTCAATAAATACTCCGGATTTTGCTGATTTGCGTACAGGCCATTCTTTGACCGGTAATCCGGAATTCCCGAAGGCACTGAAACACCTGCTCCAGTTAAAAAAGTGACGTAGCGCGCCTTTGTTATTGCTTGCTTTAAATCAAACATAAAAAAGCCCCCCTAAATTTTTAACGCAACGTAAAAGCCATATTAATTTTTTCCATTAATTCTTGAACCGATAGTGCGTAAAGCTTTTTAAAATAGGCCGCGCTATCCTTTTCATTCTTGGGTGGTGTTACCACAAATGTATTTTGCTGATCATTTTTGCCTAAGCCAATGTAAGCACGTTCGTTTGAGCCTTTCGTTGTTAATTCAGAATGAAAAACGTCAAAGACTTGTCGTACTTCCAGCCTTGACTGGCGATCAGAAAAGACACCGGCCAAGGTTGTAAATTGATCGTGGTGTGCTACTGGTAAACCGGCGCTTTCCAACCACTGATCAAAGGCCCGAAATAAATTAACTACCGTTCGCCGTAACGCAAACGGTGATGTAATTGGTTTGGCACTAACTACTTGGTATAGCTGTTTGGCAGCGGCGTACGCCACAGTGTAGCGTTGCGTAAATAAATCATCAAAAAACTCAGTCTCACCCTGATAAAAAACGAGCGCATCCAACAAACTAACTGCTCGGAAAACTAATAAGCGATCGGTTTTTTTAGGATCTTCAGGCGTGACAACATCGAGAATGCCCTTCAAATATTGGTGCTTAACCGTATCTGTCAGTAAATCATGCTTGCGCTGTTCATTGACAACGACAACGTGACAAACAGCATTATATAAATCAGTTGCCGTCGCCATTAATTGTTGGTCTAGTGCCTCATCGTTAGTTGTTAAATTAAAATAAATCTGCGGGTAGCCCTGCATCACCATCAATAAATGTAATAGTTCATGTGAGACAGTGTAATCAACATTAGTCGCATCGTTCACCAAAATAGCCAAACTACCATCTGGATTTAAAACTTGTTGGGCTTGATCATGCCGTAGATAGCCACTACTTTCATCACTTACTTGAACTTTAACCTCACCAGTAAAGCGTTGGCGAACTTCTGCTAATAAATCTAAAACTGGCTGTGAAAACTGATCTTCTGTCATAGCTGACTCCTTCGTTATCGTAGTTTATCTTCTTCATCATAGCAAAGCTTTTAGTGATTGTGAACTGGGAGTGTTTGAAAAAGCGTCTAAGTTCGGTAGATTGATCACAACAGCTAGATCACCTTTTATAAACGTGTTTACATCCGATTAGTCAGAGCAATACCATAAAAGTATCTTCCAAACACGCCACTAGTTTGACCATTAAATCACACTTTTTAAAGCGCTTTCGTGATATAATTGGTTCAATGAATTGGGGTACACTACCCTGATCCTAAATAAACGGGGTGATCATATGTCTGAACAGAACCGAAATGTTGTTTTATATTTGATCCAAAGTCTTGATGGTTACATTGCTGAAGAAGATGGCGACATGGCTTGGTTACAACAATTAGATACAACGGAAGCAGACAGCTCTTACCAAAGTTTTTACAGTACAATTGATACAGTTATTATGGGCCGTAAAACCTATTTACAAGCAAATAACTTAGCTGGCAGTTACCCTTACAGTGATAAACAAAATTACGTTTTTTCAACAACGCTTCATGATACTGAAGACCGAGCAACAGTTGTAGCGGGTAACGTTGCCCAATTTGTCCGCCAATTGAAGAATGAATTGGGCCAGGACATTTGGTTAGTTGGTGGTGCGGATCTTTTTTCTCAGTTACTTAAAGTACATCTAATCGATAAATTGGTTATTACAATTGCACCAGTCTTGCTGGGAAAGGGAATTCCACTACTCAATACAAATTTAAAGGATGTTCCACTGGCACTTCAAAAAGCACAAAAAATTGGTCAATTAGTTCAGCTAACTTATCAAATCGAACCACAATAACGCCAAATAAAATAGGGAGACCACTAAAACAAAGAATTGTTTTGGTGGTCTCCTTATTTTATTTCACTTTGTTTTAACACGATCGAATTTTTCAAGTACCGCACAGACCAAAATCAAAGTTAGAAAAACAAAATTATGAATAATAATGTGCCCGGCTCCTAACCAATATGCCGCTAGTGAAAAGGAACTAACCCAAAGTACGCAAAGTAACGTGATACTCACCCAAAAATGTAATTGACAGTAATTAATAATATGTCGCATTACAATCACTCCTTCTTAAAAAAACAAAACTATTTGCTTTTAAAGACAGCGCTTTCTTAATTAAGTATACGCGCTTTATACAGCGATAACCAGTGCGATTAGTCTACAAAGATGCTAAAAATAAATTTAGCCTAAAACCTAATCAAATGACGCCCTAAGCTAGATTGAAAAAAGTTATTTCCAAACGTTCTCTAATCACCTTTTAGAAACTACCATAATCGCCGCGTAAAAATAGCGTCAGTCGTTGTAAGTAACTGAAAAGCAGCGTTCCCACAATAACAATCAGCGTAATCAGTACTAACGAAACAGTATATGTATTCATTATTAAAAATAATAAGATTGCAACCAACATATTTTTACTATAGTAAGAACGTCGGTGCCAAAATTGTTGTAACCACATTTTATTCGCCTCCATAATTAGCCTATCAAGCTTCAAGCGGTCTGTCTTAGGGCTTAGGGCGGATTCACTAGCCATTAATAAGTTGGGTAATGGTCCCACCATCAAAAATAGACAATCGCTTTCTTTTTTCTTGCGTTATAATATGGTTGATATTAAGAAAGGTGTGGAAGTTAAAATGGCAACTAAAGTTTATACTGACTACTTCTTTGATGAACCTGCTTTTAATACTCACGATGGCGGTTATATTCCACTAGAGGTTTATGACGCCCCAGAAAAGCCACTAGCAGTTCCACCGCTCTTAAAGCCTGATAAAGAAACGGCAACGGATACGTACTACACCGTTGTTGCTCAAACGGGCGAATCACAGCTTGTTCCCGGTGCTAAAACTAAAACTTGGGGTTACAACGCACCATTATTAGGTAAAACCATCGTTTTTCAACGTGGCAAACATATTCACATTAATTTAAAAAATGAACTTCCTGAATTAACAACTTTCCATTGGCACGGCTTAGATGTTTCTGGACCCATTACTGATGGCGGTTGTCACGCTCCTGTTTATCCTGGTGAAACTAACCAAATTGATTTCACGCTTGAACAGCCCGCTTCATTATCATGGCTTCATGCTCACCCCTGTCCATCAACTGCAGTCCAAGTCTGGCACGGACTAGCGACTGGCGTCATTATTAAGGACGACGTTGAAGCCAAGCTACCTTTCCCACGAAATTATGGTGTTGACGATATTCCGTTAATTTTACAAGACCGTCGTTTCCACGAAAATAATCAGTGGGATTACAAGGCTGACTACGATCCAGATGGCGTTCAAGGTCCAACTGCCTTGATCAATGGCACTGTTAATCCATATTTTGACGTAACAACTCAGCGGTTACGTCTCCGTTTCTTAGACGGTGCTAATCGCCGTGAATGGCGCTTGCATTTCAGCGACGACCTTGAATTTACCCAAATTGCTTCTGATGGGGGTATTTTACCTGAGCCGGTTCACCTCACCAAGCTAATGTTGACTTGTGCCGAACGTGCGGAAGTTATCGTTGACTTTGGTAAATATAAGCCCGGTGATGAAGTCACACTCTACACAGATGACGTTCCTCTGGTTAAATTTAAGATTCATGATTTCAAGCCTGATAATACCAAATTACCAGACCACTTAGTGACGATTGACGACCCTGATCCAAGTCCGGATACACCAATTCGTAAAATTACGATGGATGGTATGGATGAAGAAGTTGCCTTAAACGGCAAGAAATTTGATATGTCACGAATTGATGCGCGTCAAGAAGTTGGTACCGCCCAATACTGGGACATCACCAATACTAATAGTACAAAAGATGGCATGGTCCATCCCTTCCACGTTCACGGTACGCAGTTCACAATTGTTTCGCGCAATGGCCACGAACCTTATCCAAACGAACATGGGCTAAAAGATACTGTTGGGGTTAACCCAAAGGAAACTGTCCGAATTAAAGTTCGTTTCAATTTAACCGGCGTTTACATGTACCATTGCCACATTATTGAACACGAAGATGGCGGTATGATGGCCCAAATTGAATCTTATGATCCGAAGCACCCACGTCAATATCATTTAATGGATATGGACACTTTGATGAACGCGTTTGCTAAAGAGCGCGGTGTTGATCGTAAAGATTTATGGATGCCTGGTATGTAAGCATTAATTGAGTTTGTTTCAAAATCTACTAAAAATAAAAGATAGACCAAAAGATAGTTAACTTCCAGTCAAGCACAATCACCAAATAGTTTAGTCCGCTAAATTATTCCGTAATTGTGCCTGACTGAAAACTACTGGCTTCTGGTCTATTTTTTGCACTATTTTTAATTGAAAATCATTTTGAAGCCACTTTTTCAACTAATTTGCATACGATTGGTTCAACCTGTCCTCAAACAAATTCCAGTTTTTTCTTAATGAACGTAACTTTGCCAGAAATTAAATAATAATTTTAGGCCGTAACCAATAATGATCACCCCACAAATTCGGTTTAGCAACAATAAAAAGGATGTTTTTAAATGTGTTCTAAAAATTATGATTAAGCCGGTTAAGCTAGTAAACCAAACCAGCGAGGCAGTCATTACACCACCAATAAAAAAGTCTCCTTTAGCACCTGGTAACGACGCGCGAAAAGCCCCTAATAACATGGTGCCATCAATTAGGGCCTGCGGATTCAGCCAGGCCACCGCAAAGGCCGTCCCCGTTGCCTGCCAATAGCTAAACGTTGGCCTAGTTGTTGCCGTATTTACTGTGACCTCCTGCGCCTTTAACAAAGTCAGACCAATATAAATAACAATTAGGCCACCTACTAACAAGATGGCCGCCTTTAACCAATGAAACATGGTCAATAATTGACCGATACCAAAAAAGCAGGCCAATGCAAGTGTGACGTCAAAGAAGGTCACAATTAATGCAACTCGAAAAGCACGTCCTTGCGGCTGGGTTAAGGCCGTATTAATCACGAACAGATTCTGCATTCCAATTGGTGCGATGTAGGCCACACCAAATAATAATCCTTGTAAATAAGTCATTTTAAAATTATCCCACCAAACTAAATTACTTTAAATTATGCCAAACATTTTCTAGGCCGTGTTTGAAAAATACTTTTATTTGTATTTTCCTGACCAAGTTGGTGTAAACCTGTTTGGAAAAACACTTCCTAGGTGTTTGACACAAACCTGAGTTTAAGTTATTTTCAATAAGAATTACCCAGCCAAATTAAATAATTAACCCAACCAAATTGAAAAACGAAGGTCTTAAAATGAAATTAACAATTAATTGGCAACCTGATCCGACTAAAAAAGCGCCCCTTTATCAGCAAATAACCGACTATTTTTTAAAACAAATCACAATGGGCAACTGGGTTGTTGGCGACCAATTACCTAATCAACGTCACCTAGCACGACAATTTAACATTAACCGCAGTACTTTAGCAACTGCAACCGCCATGCTGCATTCTTATGGCGTTATCAGCGCAACAACTGGCGGCGGAACAAAAATAAGTAGTAACACATGGTCACTACTAATGTCCCAGCCAGCACTCAACTGGCATAATTACACCTCTTCTGGACAATTTGTTCCCAACCAACCAACGATCCAAACGATTAACCAACTAGAAACAACTGATTTCACCAGATTAAGTACTGGCGAACTAGCCCCTAGTCTATTTCCCAAAAGATTAATGCGCCAAGCCTTGACCACCGTGACAGCTGAGCTTAACAGCCTCAATTACTTACCGCCGGAGGGCCTATATGAACTACGGGTGGCACTTGCCGATTATTTAAAACAGTGGCAAATTAAGGCCAATCCAGAAAACATCTTAGTTACTTCTGGCTCTTTACAAGCACTACAACTGATTTCGGTTGGTCTATTAACTCATGGTGCGACTATTTTTACCGAAAAGGTTAGCTATTTGAATTCATTAGAAGTTTTTCAATCGGTTAAAAGTCATTTGGTCGGACTACCGTTTGATAATGAAGGCGTTGCGTTTTGGCAAATTCCGCAATCTAACGCACAACAACTTCTCTACACCATCCCAAGTTACCAAAATCCAACAGGGCTCGTCATGTCGCTTAAGCGCCGCCAAGATCTACTTGCCTTTGCGGCCAAACGCCACCTGCCAATCATTGAAGACTCGGCGTACCAAGATCTTTGGTTCACTAAACAACCACCATTACCGCTAAAGAGTCTTGATACACACCAGACTGTTCTTTATTTAGGAACCGCCTCAAAATTTTTGGCACCAGGATTACGCCTCGGTTGGATTGTGGGACCGCAAGCCATTATCCGCCGTTTGAGTGACGTTAAAATGCAAACTGATTACGGTGCAAGTTCATTGGCTCAATTGACATTAACCAAGGTTTTACAAAGTTCCGCTTTCCCCACTTATTTGGATGATATTCGCGAACAATTGAAACAACGCTGCCTGCTGGCTCTAACTGCTCTACAGGATTATTTAACCCCTTACGCAACTTGGCGAAAACCAACGGGTGGTTTTTATATTTGGCTACAACTTAACGCAGAAATTTCCGTTAATAAATTATTTCATCAAGCCATTGGCAGTAAAATTCTGTTTAATCCGGGCAAAGTTTACGGCAATCAGGCAACCCAAATGATTCGCCTATCCTTTGCTTATACTGAGCCCATAATTTTTCGAAAAGCAATTTGCCAGCTTCAACAGTTGATTAAGCAACAGCTGGCGACCACGGACTGACAGATTGGGTTTTGAAAAAACTTTTTTACTATTTACCTGACCAATTTAGTTTAAGCGTGCCTGAGAACTACTACTTACGACTGATTTTTAGTCCCAATCCCGAAAAATACTTGACCGCGACGCCAGTGGTTACCTATACTATATTTAAATTAATACTATACGACGTATAATATAGTTAGGAGAATAGCTATGAAAATTCAAGTTAGCACGGAATTACTTGATGGCTGCGTGTTGGCATTGCTTGCCGAAAAAGATTATTACGGCTACGCAATCACACAACGAATTCAGCAAACAATCCCAATTTCTGAATCCACCCTTTATCCAGTACTACGCCGGCTGCATAAGGAAAGTTGGTTGGAAACTTATGATGAGTCATTTAAAGGCCGTAACCGTCGTTATTACCGCCTAACCAAAGCAGGAACTAAACAGTTAGGGGTAATTCGCAACGACTGGGAAAATTACAAACATAATATTGACTGGCTGTTGAAAGGAGATAACCATGGATAAAGAGACCTACTTAGAACAACTAAAACAACAACTGACGCCATTAAATGCGGACGAATGTGCTGATGTAATCGATTTTTATACCGAATATATTGAAGATGCCGAATTGACAACCATCGAAGAAATCACAGCAAAACTTGGTTCACCAAAACGGCTTGCTCGTAAGACTTTGGCCGACTACTCAATTCGCGCTACTGAAGAAGAACCAACTGTGACCACACCCAAACATAATGCACACTTAATTTGGTTGATCTTACTAGCCGTCATGGCTTCCCCAATTGCAATTCCTTTAGCATTGACCATCGCACTTTTTTTTGCGTTAGGAATCTTGATGTTCTTCCTTTGCTGTGGCCTTCTTTTAGTGATGACACTAGCGGCCGGCGTTGTTAGTGTTTTCAGTACTATCGCCGGCGTGAGTGTTTTATTTGGCTCTTTCGTTACGGGTATTTTTTATATTGGTGTTGGTTTGGCGGCCTTAGGAGCCACTATTTTAATTGGCCTTCTCAGCTACCTCATTCTCAAAGTCCTACTTCAGGCCGGCGCCACCTTCACCAAATTTTTATACCAAAAAATCCGCCAGCATTCACAAAGAAAGGTGGCAGCCAAATGAAACGACTTTTTAAATGGAGTGCGCTGCTCTTAATTACCGGTGTCATTTTAATTGTACTCGGCCTTCTTTTTGGCGCCCACAAAAACGTCGGTTACTATGATCATGGTTTTAGAATCATTGAAAAAACGACTAAAACTCGATCGTTGTCAAAAATTGATAACGTTAGGATTAATACCAGAGATGCCGATATTACCGTAAAGACGGGCAAGAACAGGCAACTTACCACAAGAACCATAAAAACTGGCCAACCACAGGTCACCGTTAAAGATGGCCATTTAACCGTCCGGGTAAAAAGAACGCCAGTAGCTAAGGCCAAATTAAATTTTGACGCAAATGATAAGCCAGTTGAGGTCATTCTAACGTTACCTAAAGATGAATTAAACCACCTTAAATTATCCACTACTAGCGGTAATATCTACGTTAAAGATCAGGCCAGTAAAAACTTAAGTGCAACCACGGACAACGGAAGTTTAGCCATGAAATCTGTTAAAGCTAAGCAGTCAAGTCAGCTACATTCGCGCAGTGGTGCAATCCGGTTTAACACGGTTCAACTAAAAAATAGTCATGTGACAGCCGAAAGTGGTGAACTCACCATTGTTAAAAGTGAGCTGACCGAAACTAATCTGGCCAGCGCTTCCGGTGATATTCACCTCCGGCACAGTAAAATTCACGGCCAAATAAATTTACACACCAATAAGGGCAGTATTGGCGTGCAGGCCACTCCAACCACTGGTTACGTTATTCACAGTAGTGATTCTAAATATAATGACTTTTTCGGTAAATCCTTCAAAAAGTCACTTGTTAAAAATCAAAATGCTAGAGACACCCTTAATCTAGAAACAAAAAATGGAATCGTTAAAGTTATTCGTTAAAAAATCGTGAAGTTAACTCCACGATTTTTTTGGCCAAATACGTTATACTGTAGTCAGTGTAATTCACAAAAAAGAAGGTATAGTCAATGTTTGAAAATAATCGGAATCGTTTTGCAACTTATGGTGTTATCGCTCAAATTCCTGGTGAATTAATTGATCAAGTTTGGTCGATTATCGATAATAATCTACAGGGTATTTTTCCACTTGGTCAAACACTTGCTTTTCAGTTAACCAATCATAACGGCACTATCAGTTACGATTACATTCAAGACAATGACGTAGTAGCAAGCTTTGACACTGACTTTCCGTCCGATCCTGGTTATCCAGATTTACTGCTGGCCTACGATGATGGTGAAAATCAAACGATTCTATTACCAGATGAAGCCAATAATAACTAAAAAATGCTAGTCGCAAGGTAAAAACCTGTTGACTAGCATTTTTAATTTTCCGAATTAAATAATGTCTCCGGAATAAATAAATTACCTAAAGTGGCTGCCATAATTGACTTAATCGCGTGTAATCGATTTTCAGCCTCTTGAAAAACTAATGATTGGGGACCGTTAAAAACATCATCCGTAATTTCTAACGCCGAAACGTTAAACTGCTCTTCTAATGATTTTCCAACCTCAGTTTGATCATCGTGGTACGCTGGCAAACAATGTAATAAAATCGTTGTTTTTTTACCCGTTGCGGCCAATAATTTGGCATTAACTTGGTATGGTAGCAGGGCCTTCACTCGAACAGCCACATCTATTTTTTCACCCATTGAAATCCAAACGTCCGTGTAAATAGCATCGGCACCATTAACTGCAGCCTCAGGATCAGTCGTCAAAGTAATGTTACTACCACTATCAGCGGCCGCCTGTTTGGCCAGTGCCACAACTTTCTGGTCTGGTTGTAATTCTTTTGGACTACCAATTTGAATATTAACCCCGAGTTTGGCTGCTGTAACCAACAACGAGTTTCCCATATTATTACGACCATCCCCAACGTAAGCCAAGGTTAAGCCTTTTAGCTGACCAAATTGTTCTTTCAACGTCATAAAATCAGCAATCATTTGCGTTGGATGCCAAGTATCAGTTAACCCATTCCAAACGGGAACGCCGCTATAAGCTGCCAACTGTTCAACCGTTTTTTGTGTAAAGCCACGGTATTCAATACCGTCAAACATACTGCCCAAAACTTTGGCCGTATCAATCGTGGATTCTTTTTTACCAAATTGAATATCATTTTTCCCTAAAAATTCTGGGTGCGCCCCTAAATCAGTGGCCGCAACAGTGAACGCCGACCGTGTCCGCGTGGAAGTCTTCTCAAACAACAGCGCAATATTCTTACCTTGCAAATAAGGGTGCGGGATGTGCTGCTTTTTTAATTGTTTCAAGTGGCAGCCAAAATCAATCAAGTAATTTAGCTCGGCGGTCGTGAAATCAATTTCTTTTAAAAAACTTTTATTTTGAAAATGGTTCATAGGACACCTTCCTTTGCTTTTGAGTTTTAGAACTTAAAACCTGTTCGATTTTTTGTAAACCAAGCATTAAATCAGCAGCATCCATCACTAATGGTGGTAGTAAACGCAAAGTATTATGTTTCGCCGAAAGTGTCAGCAAACCATTTTGTTGCAGTTCTTCAATAACATCACCGACGGCAACAGTTTCGTCTAAATGAATTCCAATCATTAGACCCAAGCCTGTAACACCAGTAACTACAGGTAAAGTTATAATTTCATTTTCTAAAGTCTGCCAAACTTGCGTCGCTTTAGTTTGTACACCTGCCAAAAATTCAGGTGTTAGTTGTTGTAAAACGGCCGTAGCAGACGCCAAGGCAATTTTATTGCCACCAAAGGTTGAGCCGTGACTACCCGGTCCAAACGCAACCGCCAAATTAGATTTACCAATCATTGCACCAATTGGCAAGCCGTTCCCCAATCCTTTAGCAACGGTCACAATGTCCGGGTCTAGCTCATAGTACTGGTAGGCAAACCGTTTGCCCGTTCGCCCAATACCCGTTTGCACTTCGTCAATGATCAATAATACTTGTTGCTCGTGACAGGCTTTGGCCACTGCCTTTAACCATTGAGCCTTGGCCGCGTATACGCCACCTTCACCTTGAATAACTTCTAAAATTACTGCTGCCAAATCTGGTTTAATCTGTTCAATCGCCGCAGGATCATTGTAGTTCGCAAAAGAAATTCCCGGTACTAACGGCGCAAATCCGGTTTGAATTGCTGGATTTCCGGTCAGTGACATTGCCCCGTATGTCCGCCCGTGAAAACTATTGTTAAAAGATAATACGGCACTTCTCCCAGTATATTTGCGCGCGAGTTTTAAGGCCGCCTCGTTGGCCTCAGTTCCTGAATTACAAAAATAGACCAGTCGATCCTCAGTTCCAACTAATTGGTGGGCCACCTCATCTTGTAAGTGACTTTCATATAAATTAGATGTATGCCAAATTTTTGTTAATTGGTGGGCCACACTCTTTTGAATCAACTCGTTACTATAACCAAAATTACAAACGCCAATTCCACTTGTAAAATCCAAATAGGTTTTATTATTATCATCAGTTAAATGCCAATCCTCACCCGCGACAATATCTAACGGGAAGCGATTATAAGTTGGAAAAACGTACTTCATAGAATTACCTCCTAAATACTCTTATGAATATTTTTGTGTCTTACACAAAAATCTTATTATCGTAGGTTGTCCATTCTCCTAGCACAAAAATCGTGCACTCGAAACATGCTAAATATTTTCATACCGCTAAATAGGCTTTAGTCCGTTGCAACAGTTGTCAGTGTTGTTCCAGCATGTGCTAGATCATCGGTAATTAAGGCCTGTGCTACCCCTTTATTTAAGGCCTGAAATGCTGCTTTGATTTTAGGTGCCATCCCCGTCTTAATGATCTGTTTACCCAAAAGTTGTTGTGCCTTTGGCCAGTTCAAATGGGACATTACTTGCCCTTTTGTCATGACTCCTGGTACGTCCGTCATTAACACTAATTTAGTTGCGTTTAGCTGACTGGCAATTTCTGCGGCCGCAAGATCAGCGTTTACGTTTAGCCAATCTCCGGTCTTTGTTTGCGCTAACGGTGCCAAGACAACAATTTGTTTCTGTAATAACTGCTGTAATAGTGGCAAATTAACTTGGGTAATTTTTCCAACTTCTCCATATAGTGATTGATTGAGTGTTTCACCAACCAATAATTGCTGATCACTAGCATTCAGACCGACAGCCAATAAGTGATTAGTACTTAATTTGCTTAATAATTGTGGTTGAATTAGACCTAGCAAAACAGCCTTGGTCACTGCTAAAACAGCCTGATCAGTCACACGGATACCGTTAATTTTTTTTACTGAAAGGTGCAACTTCTTACTCCACTCCGTGATAAGTGGGCCACCACCGTGTACAATCAGGATTTGCTTCCCCGCTTCACGCCACTGTCGTAGCTGCTTAAAAAAGTGAGCATCAAGTTCAGTAATAGCGTTTCCACCAACTTTAATGACAATTGTTTGCGTCATTTCTAATTCCCCCGATAGCCGTTAATTATGGTAACTGGCATTAATTTTGACGTAATTATAGGTTAGATCACAACCCCAGGCCTGGCCACTCGCAACACCATTATGTAAATCAACCTCAATTATAATTTTTGGCTTTGCTAGCGCCACCTTCATCGCTGTCTGATCAAAGGCGACTGCTATGCTGCCTTTAACCAGTGCTTGCCCATTCATTTGAACGGCGACATTGCCAATATCTAATTTGGCGTCGGTCTGACCAATTGCACCCATAATTCGACCCCAGTTAGGATCCTCACCAAAAATGGCGGCCTTAACCAAATTAGAACCAACAATTGCCTTGGCCACTTTTTGACCATCTGCTTTATCGGCCGCGCCATGAACATTCACTTCCACTAATTTAGAGGCCCCTTCACCATCGGCCGCAATTTTTTTGGCCAATTCACCTAAAACATAGCTAAAATTAGCTTTAAATTTAGAATAATCTAAACTACCTGACACTAATGTTTGATTACCAGCCAGCCCATTTGCCAGTGCGACCACCATATCGTTGGTTGACGTGTCCCCGTCCACCGTTATTTGGTTAAAAGTCTCATCAACTTGCTGACTAAGCAATTCTTGCAGTTGAGTTCCAGAAATTGCAGCATCCGTGGTCACAAAACCCAACATTGTAGCCATCTTTGGGTGGATCATCCCGGACCCCTTTGCAAAGCCACTGATTGTAACTAGCTTACCGTCAATTTTGCATTGAACACTGCAAGTCTTTGGTTGTTTATCCGTTGTTAAAATAGCGTTGGTAACCGCAGTTGTTTTGGTTAGTTGTAACTGTTTGATACCTGCCGTAATCAATTCCATCGGCAGTGCTTTACCAATTAAGCCCGTAGAAGCAACGCCCACTAGAGCTGGTTTCAGTTTCAATTTGGTGGCCGCTAACTGTTGCATCGCCAATGCATCCGCTTCACCTTGGGCTCCTGTACATGAATTAGCATTAGCGCTATTCATGACAATTGCTTGCAGGACATGCTTGGCATTGATTGTTTGTTTGGTCAATTTTGTTGGAGCAGCCTGAAATTGATTAGTTGTATAAACACCTGCGGCTTGCGCTGGGACTTTAGAGTACAACCAACCTAGATCATTTTTCACTTGCCGTAATCCAGCGTTAATACCGTCGCTATAAAAACCAGCGGGCCAGGTAAAATCAATAATCTTCATTTCAGTTTCTTCTTTTATTTCTTGCATCTTGCTTCAATCCTCTCTTAAGTAAAACTGCTAGGGCAACATTGGTCTTTGCGGTAAACCACTTGCTATTGGAAATGAAAACAGTTGATTAAAATTTTGAATTGCTTGCCCGCCAGCACCCTTCAGCAAATTATCAATCACGCTGACAACGAATACTTTTTGTGTAACGGGATTAAAAACGACACCAATATCACAAAAGTTCGTACCAATAACTTGTTTTAAAGTTGGTAGCTGTTCAGTAAAGATACGAACAAAAGGTTGCTCCTGATAAGTATCCTGAAAAGCGTGTTGTAACTCTTGCGTAGTCACGCCTTGTTTAACCGTGGCGAAAATTGAGCTCATAATCCCGCGAGTAATGGGTAGTAAGGTGGTTGTAAATTGAATGGCCGGCACTTGTGAATTCCATTCTTGTAGTTGTTGCATAATTTCTGGAATGTGCTGGTGTTGGTTGACTTTATACACTTGCAAGTTCTCATTTGTTTGTGTGAAGTGTGTGTTGGCAGCCAATTTTTTCCCGGCTCCTGAAGTACCTGATTTAGCGTCAACGATAATCGAATCTGGTTCAATTAAACCTTGTTGAACTAATGGTGCCAACCCCAACAACGTTGCAGTGGCGTAACACCCTGGATTAGCAATGTACGTTTGACCACTTGCTTGATGAAACTCGGCCAAACCATAATGAGCTTGCTGTAGTGCAGCCTGATCAGGTGCCTCTTTGTGATACCACTTTTTAAAGGAAGAACGACTTCGTAACCGATAATCACCAGAAAGATCAATCACCGGAAAGTTAGCGGCAATAAACGGTTTCGCAAGTTCAGTTGTTACCCCCGCCGAAGTTGCGAAAAAGATAACCTGATCAACCGCCATAATTTTTTCAGCGGCAAACGGTTCAATCATGGCCTGGCTACCAATAAACTGGGGTACTGCTGTAGCTAGCGACTGTGCCTTGGCATTTTTATGCCCGTATAAATCAACTTGATTTACTTCTGGATGTTGCTGCAATAACTGATATAAAACCATGCCACTGTATCCCGTGACACCAACTAGCGCGACGTGCATAAAAGTCACCTCATCAAAACTTTAAATTAATATTTAATCACTTTTTCTGTATGCCAATTACAATATACCAGTTTCACTTAAAATGCAATGATTTTATATTTTTATTCAAAAAATAGTCATTTTATGGTTATTATTCCGCTTTTAGTGAATAAAGTATTGACTATTTATCAAAAATGCCGTTTACTATTAACAAAGATAATTAAATTTAAATGAATATAAAATGAAAGGTAATGAATTTTATGAAACGATATCTCATTTTAGAAGACGGCACGACATTTGCTGGACAAGCATTCGGAGATTTAACTAAAGAAGTTAGTGGTGAAGTTGTTTTTAATACCGGAATGACTGGCTACCAAGAAGCGATTACCGATCCATCCTATACAAATCAATTAATTACTTTTACCTATCCATTAATTGGTAATTACGGAATCGATCAAAATCGTAGTCAGTCACTAAAGGCTACTTGTACAGCAGTGATTGTGCACCAACTTGCCGAGCAAAGTTTCCATTATACAAGTCAAGAAAACTTAGATGATTTTTTAAAGGCACAACAAATTCCGGGTATCAGTGGTATTGATACCCGGGCCTTAACCAAACATTTACGGCAACACGGAACAATGACGGGAATTTTAAGTAATCAAGCACAGGTCGTGAACTTCACCAAAGCAACACAACAAACACTCACAGAAAAAGAACCAGCCTACCAAACAAAATATTATTCTACTAATACGACCAAACATCACGTTGTGTTAATTGATTTTGGCGTTAAACAGGCCATTATTAACAATTTACTGGCCCATGATTGCTCCGTCGACGTTGTTCCTTACACTAGTGATTTCGCAACGATTGCTAACTTAAATCCTGACGGCATTTTACTTTCCAATGGTCCCGCCGACCCCACTGATTATGCAGATAGCCTACCATTAATTCAACAATTACAAACGCATTACCCCCTCGCCGGGATTTGTCTGGGTCATCAATTATTTGCGTTGGCCAACGGTGCAACTACCTATCAATTAAGTTATGGTCACCGGGGGCTTAATCATCCGGTTAAAAATCTGATAACTGGTAAAACAATCATGACGAGTCAAAATCATGGTTATGCTGTCGCCGCCGATTCATTGGCAACTACACCACTGCAAGTAACGCAAATTGAGGGTAACGATGGCAGTATTGAAGGACTAAAACACGAAACACTACCTGCCATTTCCGTTCAGTACCACCCTGAAGCAAATCCCGGTCCAAGTGATGGTAATTTATTTTTCAACCAGTTTAACCAACTAATGACGGAAGGAGTTTTGCAGCATGCCTAAGAATCATACAATCCATAAAATTGTTGTTATCGGTTCCGGCCCAATCATCATTGGTCAAGCCGCAGAATTCGACTACGCTGGCAGCCAGGCCTGCCTTAGCCTAAAGGAGGAAGGTTATGAAGTTGTTTTGATTAACTCCAATCCAGCAACCATCATGACCGATGATGAAATTGCCGATAAAATCTACCTTGAACCATTAACGCTAGATTCAGTGAGCCAGATTTTAGCCAAGGAAAAACCAGATGCCTTATTACCAACTTTAGGCGGCCAAACAGGTCTCAACCTTGCCGTTGAACTAGATGACGCCGGCATTTTAGATCGCTACCAAATTCAATTATTGGGTACCAGTTTAAAAACAATTAAACAGGCAGAAGACCGCGAAGCTTTTAAAGAACTCATGCAAAAACTCCACCAACCAGTTCCAGAAAGCTTAACTGTTCATTCAATTACGGCCGCCATTACTTTTGCCAACAGCATCCATTACCCAGTCATTGTTCGCCCGGCTTACACTCTAGGGGGTACTGGTGGCGGTATTGCTAGTAACCAGGCCGACTTGGCCAAAATAATGCAACGTGGTCTAACGCTTTCACCAGTTAATGAATGTCTCGTTGAAAAGAGTATTGCCGGCTACAAAGAAATCGAGTACGAAGTGATGCGCGATAATTTAGGCGATAAAATTGTGGTTTGCAATATGGAAAATATGGATCCTGTCGGCATTCACACTGGTGATTCAATCGTTTTCGCACCTTCGCAAACCTTGACCGATCAAGAATACCAGACACTACGTAAGGCCTCCCTGCAAATTATTGACGCTTTAGATATTAAAGGTGGATGTAATGTTCAATTGGCACAAGACCCAACTAGTGCCCAATATTACATTATCGAAGTCAATCCACGAGTCAGCCGTTCGTCCGCATTGGCCTCAAAAGCAACTGGTTATCCAATTGCCAAAATTGCCGCCAAAATTGCCGTTGGTTTAAATTTAAGTGAAATTCAAAATCCAGTAACTAAGACAACTTTTGCGGCCTTTGAACCTGCACTGGACTACGTAGTCGCCAAAATTCCACGTTTTCCTTTCGATAAGTTTCCCGATGCTGAACGTACATTAGGTACACAAATGAAAGCTACTGGCGAAGTTATGGGCATTGGAATTACGATTGAAGAAGCCCTTTTAAAATGCGTTCAATCGTTGGAAATTGATTCTAATTACCAAATCACCTTGCAACCGAAAGAACAGCCACCACACGCCGAACTTGTTCAACAACTAAAGCACGCAACTGATGTCCGTTTATTTTACTTATTTAGTGCCCTGCAGGCTGGTTTAGCAGTCACGGAAATTCACGCTTTAACCCAGATTGATTTATTCTTTTTAACAAAGTTAGACCACATTTACCAACTTCAGCAGACGTTAAAAATTAAGCCAACGGCCACTGCTATTGGTCAAGCCAAACAATTTGGTCTTAGTAATCAAATGATTGCAGCCGCAAGCGGCCTAACTTCTACAACCATTGAACAAACACTGACGAAGCAGTCCTTAAAACCTGTTTACAAAATGGTGGATACTTGTGCTGGTGAATTTGCCAGCACCACGCCCTATTTTTATAGTACTTATTTTGCCAGTGAAAACGAAAGTAAGCCATTAGGTAACAGTGTCCTCGTTATCGGATCTGGTCCAATTAGAATTGGCCAAGGAATTGAATTTGATTACACAACTGTCCACTGTGTCCAATCAATTCAGCAAAATGGCTATAACGCGATTATCATTAATAACAATCCAGAGACCGTTTCAACAGATTTCTCCATTTCCGACAAACTTTACTTTGAACCATTAACGCTAGAAAGCGTCATGAACGTCGTTAAACTGGAGCAGCCACTTGGTGTTATTGTTCAATTCGGTGGTCAAACTGCCATTAATCTGACGAAAGATCTCGTTAGCAATGGTGTAAAAATTCTTGGCACATCATTAAAGGGAATTGAACAAACTGAAAATCGCAAACAATTTGAACAGCTACTACAATCGCTTGCAATCAAACAGCCTGCTGGGGCAACTGCGACTGACTTAGCAACGGCAAAAAAAATTGCGCAGCAAATCGGCTACCCAGTAATGGTTCGACCCAGTTTTGTGCTTGGCGGCCGGGCAATGGCGATAGTACAAGACGAACAAGCCTTAACGGGTTATTTAAAACGGGCGCTGACAGTTGCTCCAGGGCAGCCAATTCTAATTGACCATTACATTAAAGGCATTGAATGTGAAGTCGATATTTTAAGTGACGGTAAACAAGTTTTTATTCCTGGAATTATGGAACACTTGGAGGGCTCTGGCGTTCATTCTGGCGATTCAATTGCCGTTTACCCCCCACAACGTTTAAGTGCGTCTCAACAAGCGACAATTGTTGCTACTGCCATAAAAATAGGTGAGCAAGTTCACTGTGTCGGAATGATGAACATTCAATTTATTGCTGCCGATCAACTTTACGTCATTGAAGTTAATCCCCGGGCCAGTCGTACGGTGCCTTTCATGAGTAAAGTCACTCACCAACATTTAGCCAAAATTGCAACCAGCCTAATTCTTGGTAAAACACTAGCCGACCTACACCTACAACCTGGTCTAGGTAAAACGCCAGGAATGGTAGCCGTCAAAGCGCCAGTTTTCTCGTTTATGAAGTTACCAGCAATGAAAACGACCTTAAGTCCAGAAATGAAATCAACGGGCGAAACCATTGGGCAAGGCAAAACCTACCAGCAAGCATTAACCAAGGCACTTTTAGATAGCTATCATTTTAGACCGACCACGACGGCCAAAATTGTTTTACTAGATACTAGTTTTCAGTCCGATTCCATACTAAAGAAACAACTACTTGCCAAAAAGATGACACCAATTTTAGTTAGTCAACTTCCAGTAGCCGGTTGGCAGACAATGGCACCTACCAAACTAGATTCGCTAACAACTGCGGATGTCGCCTTTGTTGGTGCTTGCAACGCTGATGCAACTACGACGGATCCCCTGGTTTATTACGCGTTAAGTCACAACTTGTCCCTTTTCACTGCTAAAGACACGATAACCGCTGTGACTAATTTAATTGAACACTAATTAATAACTGACTAAGTTGTTGTTTGAAAGGGAGACAAAGATCAGTTTTGGGTTCACGTTCTAAAGTAATGTTTTCAGGCCAGAAAGGTAGGGAGTGGGACAAAAGGCGATTTTGGCGCACGTTCTAGAGTAATGTTCGGAAATAAATAGAGGCTAGGGACTTTTGTCCCAGCCTCTACCTTTTTATATGCCTATTTTTTAATATTGTCACCTAAATCGTCAGTCTTATCCTTTAAATCGGCCGCCGTTTCTTTGGCTTTGCCTTTAGCCTGATCCGCCTTACCTTTGGCCTTTAGTTCCTCATTGTTAGTTAGGTCACCAGTTTTTTCTTTGATCTTGCCTTTTACTTTATCGAGTTTTCCAGTCATAAAATGACCCCCTTTAATTTGTTAACTCAAGTATGACAAATTAAGGAAGGCCAGCGCCAGAAATATGCTGACTAGAAACCATCTTTTCAGGGATATTTTAAACTTGTAAACTCTATTTAATCAATACCTCGCCAAACATATTGTGCCCGTTGTCCGCCAACTAGTTTAGGTCGACTGCGTAAATAGGTCACGTGCGCGGCCCCATCTCTTTAATTGAAGTCCGAACGGGGATCTGAACAAATTTAACGTGCATTCCGATTGAAGTATCACCGATATCCAATCCTCCAGCAGCAACAATGTGTTCCACTTCTACTGGATCAGCAAAGCGTTCGTACGCTGCCATTTGTGCCGCTCCACCGGCGTGTAATGCTGATACAACCGTTACCTGATCAAAGCCACGTTTTTCGGCTTCAGTTCGCTCCAGTAGTAATGAGCGATTAATGTGTTCACACCCCTGAACGGCCAAATGCAAATGACGCTTCTTAAACACCGTCATTAACACGTCAATAACGGCCCGGCCAATCGCAATCGAAGAGTCCTTACCAATCTGTTGTCCGTGAATTTCACTGGTACTGCAGCCAAGTACAAGTAACGAATCCTCAGGAAAATTGGCCTGATCTAAGAACTCAGTTACCCCCTGTACTAATTGCTGGCGAATTTTCGTTAAATCAAAAGTTGCCATTTTGTCACCTCATTAATAAATTTGACTCTATTCTACCATGTTAAATGGCAGAATACGTCGCCCAATAATTATGCGCTTAATTTAGATACACGTTAAATTAACTTAAATGGACAAAAAAAGTGCCTTAAATCAGGCTTAAACCTGATTAAACGCACTCTTTCACTCGTTACCGTTACCTAACTATTTGCATTGTTATCGGCAATCTTTTGTTCAGAACTCCCAAGGTCAACGATCTTAGTTGTACCGTTAGTTGTTTTCAAATGTGCCGTTGTGTAACGGAAAGTTTGAATTCGGGGTTGTTTACCAGAACTTGCCAAATAATGGGTTGTATAGGTCACATCAAAATTAACTGTGGCATCAGTCAAAGACTGGGCCTGAACCTGGTTAACCTTAACGGCAAAATCTGTGTAATCAATATTGCTAGTTGGCATCTGGGCTTGTTGAATAAATTTATTCAAACGTGAATACCAATCAGCACTAGCTCCTTGTGTAAAATAATTAGCCAACTGTTGATTGGTCTGGTAACTTTTATTTTGTCCGTGGGTTTCAGTGCTAACCGTTTTGTAGAGCTGTTCTAAAGAATTTTGCGCTTTAGTTGTTGTCAAGAATTGTGGTAAGGAAGCATCAATCGTCTGACCGTCACTATTTTTAGAAATTGTAGCAGCTTTTGACTGATATGTTTTAGAATTTACCGTTTTCTTGACTGCTACTTTAAGACCTGGCTGCCAAGTCAATGAATCCAACTTAAGCTGGCCATTCTTTAGATCACCCTTTTTTTCATTGTTAACGTAAACCTGCCCGTCAGCGACATTACTCTGAATAACCGGCGCCACTGGCTTCAACGTTAAATCGATGGTCTGTGCGTCGGCCGCTAAAAAAGTCGGATAAGCTGTACGTTTCAATGTTTTATTTTGCGTCTCACCTGTAACGGTTAGCGTGTACTTGCCGGGAATAAACGGTCCAATTTTTTGAACCGTATTTTCCTTTTTCGCCGTCATATTTTGTCCATCTAAATAAATCGAGGGTGACGGAATATCGGTCTTAATCAGGCGGTAAATTGGTTTAATCTCCAATTGATATTTATCAAAAATAAACGTCCGACCTGTTTTAACGAAGGATAAGGTCCCATCCGTCGTTTTTGAATTAGTTTTCAGTTGTTTTTTACTAGTAGACAAATAATTCTTATTAGCCTTTAAATAGCGAACAAAGGGCCGACTATTACCAAGATTCAACGTTAGGCTCTTATTTGAACTGACCATAACATCACTAACCATACTTGGTTTCTCGGTTGCTAAAGCAGTAAAAGTACGGTCCAATTGCGCCTGCCGACTATAGTGTGCTCTTCCCCAAAAGAAAGCAATTAACAAAACGACAATCAGCGCAATCAGCACACCTAACCAAGTCCTTAGTGAACGCTGCTTTTTCGTGTTAGAACTACGCTGAACCTTTTCTTCAGAATCAGTCTTCTCTTCATTAGTTGCCTGTTTTGACTCTTTTTGGGTAGTTTCTGTGGAAGAAGTGGCCTGAGAATCATCCTTAACTGACTCTATTGGCTGTTGCTTCACCATTTTCTTTGCTATCGGCCGCTTAACCGGCGCTTGTGAATTATCAGTTGTTTTGGGCTTTACTGCCTTTTTAACAGGTTGATCGGTCTTCAACGCAGGTGCCTGCTGCTCCTTATCTTCTGCGGCTGAACTACTTGCGATCTTGGATTGTTCTTGATCGTTTGAAACTGCCCGAACCTGATCAACCAAATCCGAAATATCTTTTGTTTTATCTAAAGCATGCGTTACCCGCCGACTTTCCATTGCTGAACTAGCAACGGATTCACCCTTTTTCGGAGTCAACTTAGGTTCTTCTGCAGCAATTTGGGTGCTTGCTGCCTTTAATTTTTTGAAAATTTCTTCAGGATTTTCTTCAGAATTAATTTCTGATAAAATATCGGCCGCTGAAGTTGCAACATTATTAGCTGAATCAGCAGCCTTTTGCTTATTGTTTACCGCTGTTTGTGTTGTCTTTTTCTTTGCCACTTCAGATGCCGGCTTATCATCTGGCGCTGTCCCTGTCGTTTGCTGTCGATAGGCAACTAAATCAAAATGACAGTTGGGACATTTTTGATCAGCAGCAGTGATTGGTGCACCACAGTTAGGGCAAAAGAACTCTCCTGCGCCTAGATCGCCCAAATCAGTCGCAAAAAGGTGCGTATTTAATTTCAAATGTGCCAATCGATTCATTCTGTGACTCCTTCTTCTAGGCCAAAATCCGAAATTTCGTTAACTTATAATTGTTTAAAGCACTGCTATCATTATTTAAAAACCGATTAATTTGTGCAACTACCGGTCCTTAACCCATCAATAAATATCGGGTAAATTCAAAAAAATGCTACCTTTAGAATAGCATTATTTAGCCAGCGCTTCAATTTCAATTTTCTTAAGTTTACCGGTTATTCAAGTGCTGCTGGTGCTTCCTGTAATTCAACTAGTTTCTGACTAATCTCAGTTGTGATTTTGGCCTCAACTTCAGTCGGTTTGGCCAAAAATTCGGTCACGGTTGCCATTTCATCGATCCGCATCCCCGATTTGTTTAAGTTTTCCGCGGTCGTAATTAAATATAGCCTAACGGGAACCTCATCTTCACTATTGGTCAATAGTGCAATTTTATCAACTAACTCAAATGGTAAATTGATAATACCAGCCTGTAATTCAATCGTTGCTGGCACTTCAAATGGCAGCATTAATTTAAATTGACTGATTTGATTTTCTTTTAAATTTGAAAGCAAGAATTGGTAACCTGGCGCTAATAATTTAGTCATGTCTTTTTTCAAATCTGCTTGTTTGATTTCAATCTGGTCACTGGTAAATGTTTCTGCCCTGACCTGATCCAAAAAATCCTGTGTCTTAATCTTCATTTTGATTTCCTCCGTATGGCTCGGCCAAACTAACTAAGCCAATGCTTTTAAAATTGGTGTCGCACCGTTAACAACAGTAATAATTTTTTCATTAGCCGGTTTAATCACAAGTTGAACTAATACTTCGGCAACGTCTTCACGGGTAATTGATTTACCCGCCGATTTATCAGGATCAACTGTTACTAGTCCAGTCGCCGGATCATTCGTTAGAGCTCCTGGACGCAAAATTGTATAGTTAAGTTGGCTCCGATTAATTAACCATTCATCGGCGTAATACTTGGCAACATAATACGGTCGAATACCTGATTGCGGCCAAAAAGTACGATCGGCCGTTCCCATTGCACTTACCATTAAATAATGTTTAACTCCAGCAAGTTTTGCCGCCGTCATCGTCTTGACGGCACCATCTAAATCAATATTGAGTGTACCATCATAGCCAGTCTTGCCACCTGAACCGGCCGTAAAGATTACCGTGTCACAATCTGAAAATGCCGCTGCCATTGTTTCTGGTAAATCAAGCAAATCAAACTGCCGACTTTTAACGCCAATTTTCGTAAACAAGGCCGCTTGTTCCGAATCACGAATTCCGGCAATAACATCCTGCCCGGCTTGGTGTAACTTAGCAGTTACCATCTGACCAATCTGACCATGAGCACCAACTACAAAGACTGTCATAATCGTTCCTCCTCGTATTATATAAATATAGTTGTTATCTTATGTGAATCAATTATTCTTTTCTTCCAATGAACGCGGTTTGGCAACTGCAAGGATGAAAACTGTACTCAAAATCAGCACTGTTCCAATAATTTCGGCTAAACCAAACTTCAAATGTAAGTATAACACCGAAACGGCGGTTGCAGCTAAGGGTTCAAATGCATCTAGCAACCCAACTGCGGTCGCCGAAATATACTGCAAACTCGCTAAGTAAACAAAGTAGGCTACGACTGACCCTAAAATAACGATAAACCAATAGGCCAACTGACCCCGCCAATCAAGTCGCGGGACATCACGCCAAATTGGCTGACGAAAATTAAACAAAATACCACCAATCGTCATTGACCAACCTGAAACGGCTAGTGAACCATATTGATCCAATAAGCCCTCTGGTAGCAGTACATAGGCAGCCGCGGCAATACCCGTTACAATTCCCCAAAAAAGGGCGGCTGGTGCCACAGTTAATTTGGTCGGGTTACCCCCGCTGACTAATAAGTAAGTGCCAACTAAAGCCGCAATAATAGCAATAACGTCTGGGCGCCGCGGTTGTGTGCGATAACGAAAAGCAATGTAAAGCACGATAAAAATTGGTGATAGAAACTGTAAAATGGTGGCAGTCGCCGCATTACCCACCGCAACTGCTTTATAGTAAACGTATTGCATCGCCGTCATGCCAAAAATCGTGAAAATTAAAAGTTGCATAATTGACCGCCGACTGCGCCAAATACCTAATATTTGGCGACGTTGTGCTGGCCAAAAGCTACCTAGTATCAACAAAATCACGCCGGCAATTAACATTTTAGAGCCAATCAACCAGTCCAAGTTTACTCCATAGTCATCAAATAAAAGCTGTGCAACTGGACCAGCAATCCCCCAAAGGATGGCCCCACCTGAAGCCAACAAAATTCCCTGTGTTTGTCTTCCCATTAACTTACTTACCTTCCTTACTGCTAATTATTCAGTGAAACCAAAGCGTTTAAAAATACCTTTACTAGTTTCTCCCTAGCCAATTTAGTGGAAACATGTTTGAAAAAGCAGATTCCTGCGGTTGCCATGTTTCAACTTGGCGGTCTTTGCCTTAGTTGAATGGACAACGTATGAAGCATCTAGATTATTAGCGAGTTGTGCTAATAATCCTCAATTGCGGAATAGTAGCTACAACAGCCAAATCACCTTTTTCAAAGGTAATTCGTCTGTTTAGGCTAATCCTCAGAATCTAACCGCTTTTTCAAACACTCTCTATTAATCTTCATCTTCTGGCATAATAACTGCTTGATTAACCTTTGCTGCCGCCACCAACTCTGAACTATCCAATCGACTGGCAATGCCCCAGCGGTAAAAGATCAGTGCCACTACCGTGATGGTTAAAAAATCCCACGGATAATGCAACCAATTAATGCCACCAAATCCTTTACTACCAATAAAAGAAACAACGGACAGAAAGGCCAAGTATACGATTAACCACAAGCTTCCTTTCACTTGTTCCCGCCATAACTTCCAGCCATAGCGGTGCTCGTAATAAACGTAAAATGGTAACCCCAACAAAATAACACAGATCACTTCTACAGTTGTGGGCCACATTGCCCAATAAGTTGCCAGACTTGCTAACACAAAGGCAAGTGGTGCCATTACGTGTAGCCATTTTGATTTAAACGGCCGCTTAAAATTAGGCCGCATTTTTCGTAGTGAGATTGCCGTAACTGGTCCGGTTAAATAGGCGATTAAGGTAGAAGTTGAAATGACACTGGCCAAAGTACTCCAATTCCGAAAAACACTAACTAACAGCATACTGACAAAAAGGTCCACCAACATGGCAAAGCGCGGAATTAAGTAACGCCGATTCAAACGGCCTAACCAGCCTGGCATGTGCCTATTTTGCGTCATTGCGGCCAAGGTCCGTGCGGTCGTTGCGGCAAAGGAAACACCAGTTCCAAATGGCGAAACAAAGGCGTCTAGATAAAGTAATAGTGAGAGCCAATATAGCCCTAACATCATCGCCAAATCAGCAAATGGTGATTGAAAATTCAACCCATGCCAGCCAACTCGTGCCAATAAGGAAGGTCGAACACTTCCAATAAAGGTAACCTGCAGTAATGTGTAAATAACTGCGCTAATGGCCAACGAAATGGCAATTCCACGTAAAATATTTTTGTGTGGTCGTTCAATTTCACTTCCCATATTAATTACCGTTTGAAAAGCGTTATACGAAAAGATAATTCCTGAGGCCGTTGTTGCCTCAAAAATGGCCGAACTGCCATAAGGCGCAAAAGTTTGCCAATTATGCCCAAAGTTGCTTGCATGAAAACCGGAAAAAAGCAATAGTAAAATAGTTAAAGTAGGAATCAGCATTTTAAAAATGGCCAGTAAACTAGTAAAACGCGTTAATAGTTTGACTGACCAAAAATTTAGTAATGTGAAAATTAGCATGAAAATAAACACGACTCCAAGACCAGCCGTCGTTACATTTCCCTTGGCCAAAAAATGGTGTGTCCAACTCGCCCACGACCAGGGCCAAGAACTCATATACTGGACGGCCGCAACCGCCTCAATTGGAATAATTGTAACTAATGAAACCCAATTAGCCCACGCTGCAATAAAGCCAAGTAGTGGTCCGTGACTATACTGGGCATAGCGGCTCATCCCTCCACTTTCGGGAAACATCGTACCGAGTTCAACGTAATTAAACGCAATTGTGATAATAACTACTGCGCCGATTATCCAAGAAATAATCGCTGCCGGACCAGCAACACGCGCGGCCTCACCAGAACCAAAAAGCCAGCCGGAACCAATAATTGAGCTTAAGGCCAACATCACCAGCGAAAACAACCCCATCTTTTGCCTTTCCATAATAATTCCCCCGTAAAAAGATATTTACTTATTGTATTCTTTTTTTACAAACAAAAAAAGAGGCCTAGTCTAGGCTAGTCCGTGTAATTTGCAGAGACTAGTCGTCAAAAAGAGCCACTTTTTATTTAATTTTTATTTAAGCGCTTGCCAAACCCAATTTTCAATTTCTGGTAAATCTTCGCCGTTTTCGCGAATATAATCGTGGTGTTTTTGTAGTTGCTGATCCATTTGCTGAATGAATGCGGCGGCCTTATCTTGGTATCCGGCAACATGCATCATGATGTCCTTGGCCAAATGATAACGATCCAATTCATTAACTACCCGCATATCAAAAGTTGTCGTGATGTCGCCTTCCTCACGGTAACCATGAAACATCACGTTTCGGTTATGGCGATCATAGAAAATTGAACGAATCAGATCTTCAAAACCATGGTAGGCAAACAAAACGGGCTTATCAGCCGTAAAGTAATGATCAAACTCTTCATCACTTAAACCACGTGGATCCAATTTGGGGCTTCGTAACTTGAGTAAATCAACAACGTTAACAAAGCGAATCTTTAATTCTGGAAAACTATCGTGAAGTAAATTAATGGCAGCCAGGCTTTCCATATTAGGCTCTGTGCCAGCGGCCGCAATAACAACATCAGGTTCACTACCTTGATCAGTTGACGCCCAATCAATAATTCCTAGCCCCTGCTGAGCAAGCATTGTCGCTTCATCAATTGAATAAAATTGCGGCCGTGGTTGCTTTGAGGTGATCAAGATATTAACTTTTTCGCGACTATTGAAGATTAGCGGGCTTACCGCCAATAGTGAGTTTGCGTCGGCCGGTAAATATTCCCGGATGAATTCCGGTTTCTTTTCGGCCATATGCGTTAAAATACCTGGATCCTGGTGTGTATAACCATTATGATCCTGTTGAAAACTTGTTGAAGTCGAAACAATGTTTAATGATGGATAATCGTGGCGCCAATCAAGTTCTGCGGCCTTACGAATCCATTTGAAGTGCTGGGTTAGCATTGAATCCACAACGCGTAAGAAAGCCTCGTAACTTGTAAATAAACCATGCCGACCAGTTAATGTGTAGCCCTCATTGAAGCCCTCGGCCTGATGCTCGGACAATTGTGAATCAATAATCCGTCCTGCCGGTGCTAAAGCCTCATCTTGCGGTTCTTCAATTTTCTCTAACCACTGCCGTTTAGTGACATCAAACAGACTGTATAAGCGATTAGACATCGTCTCGTCCGGTCCAAATATCCGGAAATTAGTTGGATTTAATTTAACTAAATCCGCAAGGTACTGCGACCAGATTAACATGTCTTGCTGAACTTGTGTCCCCCGCTTTGTATTATCTAGAGCATATTTTTTATAGTCAGGCAAACGTAGATCATGGGGATCAATTCCCCCATTCGTAATTGGATTAACCGCCATCCGCCGCATTCCTTTTGGCGCTAAATTGCGTAATTCAGGCTTCAAGCTACCCTTTTCATCAAATAATTCTTCTGGCCGGTAAGATTTTAACCAAGCAGTTAATGAATCGCTATGCTCCATATCATTAGCATCCACCGGAATCGGAATTTGGTGGGCCCGGAATGAGCCTTCAATTGGTTCACCATCCCAAGTTTTAGGCCCAGTCCAGCCCTTGGGAGCACGGAAAATAATCATTGGCCATACTGGTTGGGTTGGATCGTTATTGTCCCGCGCCTTTTTTTGAATTGCCTTAATTTTTTCAATTGCTTCATCCATCACCGCAGCCAATTCAGGATGCATTTTTTCAGGAGCATCACCTTCAACAAAAAGCGGGTCCCAGCCTGCACCTTCAAAGTACTTAGTTAGTTCCTCATCCGTTTTTCGCGCTAAAATAGTTGGATTAGAAATTTTAAAACCATTCATATTAATAATCGGCAAAACAGCACCATCATTTATTGGATTAATAAAGGCATTACTAAACCAAGATGCGGCCAAGGGTCCAGTCTCAGTTTCACCATCACCAATAACGGCTGCGGCAATAACTTCGGGATTATCCAAAATGGCCCCTGTTGCGTGAGACAAAGTGTAGCCTAGTTCGCCACCTTCATGGATTGACCCCGGTGTTTCTGGTGCGGCGTGTGAAGCAATCCCACCTGGGAAGGAAAACTGTTTAAATAACTTTTTCATACCCAATTCGTCCTGTGAAACTTCCGGATAAATATCACTATAAGAACCATCAAGGTAAGAATTTGAAACCATTACTTGCCCACCGTGACCTGGTCCTTCTAAATAGAACATATTTAAATCATATTTATTAATAACTCGGTTCAAATGCGCATAAATAAAGTTCTGTCCAGCGATAGTCCCCCAATGGCCGATCGGATGTACCTTCACGTCAGTATCTTTTAATGGCCGTTTCAGTAATGGATTATCCCGTAGATAGAGTTGCCCAACCGATAAAAAGTTAGCGGCCCGCCAATAAGCATTCATTAACGCAAAGTATTCAGGTGAAGCGTAGTCAACAGTTTGCTGTTCCATAATTGGTAGCTCCTTTAGTTTAAATTAGTTTTCGTCATTTCATTTTCTATAATACCAATTAATAATTAAAAATCAACTTTTATGATTATTGGTACGCTCCAATAATCAAAACAATTTATTTTTGGCGAAATAAAAAGATTTACTCCGGTTTCAGCCAAAGCAAATCAAAATTCTACTATCTATCTGCGCGTTATGTGCGGCTGAGACAAAAGTTCTAACCGTTTATTGTTTCAGAGCATTACTTTAGAATGTGCGCCAAACCATCTTTTGTCCCACGCCCTAGATGAGCTAATCTTTCGGTTCAATCGAAACGAAGGAATTAAACTTAAGGTACGCGTAATGCAAACGCATTGTTGAATATTCAATTGGCGTTCCGTCATCAAGAAAGAAGATGCCCGCCATGATACCGACCGGTTCAGTCGGTTTCAACCGTAATTGTTGTTGGTCTTCTTCGTTGGAAGGTGCCGCCGAGATTGTTAAATAGGCTTTCGTTACTGCCTGCTTTCTCTTTTTCTGTAAAAAGTTAAAAATTGATTCTTCCGCAATTTTTTGGTTTAATTCTGGCAGAAATTTAATCGGTAGATAGCTTAACTCAATCATAAACGGTACGTTATCCAATAGCCGCAAGCGCTTAATTCGGTACACGAAGTCATCCTTTTGAAGAAATAAATCCCGCGCTAATTCTTCCGTCACCTTAACGACATCAAAGGTCAACAACTTAATGCCCGGTTTTTTTCCGGCCATTTGTAAATTGTCGGTAATACCTAGATTAGCTCCCTCATAATTAAACACTGATTGGTTTTCTAAATAAAGTGGATTAATAAATGTACCCGAACCACGCTTTTTAAAAATAATACCGTCATTGGCCATAATTGCTAGGGCCCGCTTCACTGAACTACGACTAACCTGATAAATAGCAGCCAAAGAGCGCTCGTCTGGTAATTTCATGTCTGGGGCATACTTTCCGGCAAAAATTTGTTTTTTTAAATCACGAATAATTTTTTGATAAACTAAATCAGCCATTTATCTTTCTCCTCCCACTTGATTAGCCAGAAAATCACCTAGAACAGTATTAAAGGCCTGAGATTGCTCGGCCATGACGATGTGCCCTGCTTCCGGAATAACAACGGCCATCCCTTTTACTGCCATTTTTGCGGCAACTTGAGCAAATTCTGGTGGGAAAAAAGGACTGTTACCACCGGCAATAATCAAGGTTGGACACGTCAGAGAAGATAATACATCGCGCCAATCTTGAAGACCATGATCTAACAAAAAAGGTAAGTTTAGCTTTGCGTCATAGGCCTGCTGTTTGGCTGCCTGTTCGACTGCCTGAAACGTTTGATCATCAATGTGTTTAAAGGTGGAATGACCAAACGGCCTTTTCAAATAGGAAATAAAGTTTTCTTCAGTTAACGTTTTAAAACCGTAAGACCAAGTTTGATCATTGATCATTTTAGGCGATTGATCGACATCGACAACTGCTCGCACATTTTGGTCACCAAATAGGGATATATAAGCAAAAATAGTTGCGGCCCCCATTGAATTTCCCACAAGAATCACCTGTTTAAGTCTTAATTGTTGAATAAGCTCGGCTAGATCCATTGCGTGCCGTGAAATTCGGCGCCCCTTTACCGTTTGTTCAGATTGTCCTTGGTTACGACAATCCAAATTAATCACCCGGTAATGTCGGGCAACAAGGTAAGAAATTTGTTGCAACCAAATTTCTTTATAGCCACCAATTCCCGTTAAAATTATGATTGGCCGTCCTTGGCCCTCATCGGTATACGTCAGGCGTACAAAATCATTTGTTGTAAAATTCATTGTTTAACCACCAATTTTAAATCGTTTTCTTCTGTAAATTAGCATACCGTTTTTTAAATTTTAACTCAATGACACTTTTTCAAACACGTTTGCATTAGATTAGTCAGAAAAATACTAATAAAAGTAATTTACAAGCACAATCTAAGTTTTGCTGCTAGGCAACCTTTGACATTGGAGGTATGATAGGAGTATTACTTAGATTATTTAGAGAACGTCTAAAAAAGTGCTCAAATCCTATTTGCAATTGAAAAGTAGCATCTGAACTCTTTTCCAAACACTTCCTAGTTGAACAATAGTGTCCTTTAGACATATCTAAATTAACGTTGGTTGTAGCGTACTATAAGATCATTTTAAGATGTACCTACTTAGCCTATGTCACTTATTCTTGGAGGAATCTTTTTGGTTTTTAAAAAATTTCAGAATGTTAATGAAATCAAGCGATTAATCAATCGCCAAAATAGTTTACAAAAGCGTGCCCTCACCCTACTTCAAAAAGGCGAACCTAATAAGGGGGCCTTACTGCAACAACTTAACAAAAATATCGGTCAACGACGTCGAATGACGCAAGAGATGATCAACGTTATGCTAGATATTTTTAAAACGGAGAAAATCACAAGTGTGCCGGCTGGCAGTTTCTATTTATTCTCTAGAACAACACTTAACCCCCACGATCGTGAAACAAACGAATTATTGCTACAGCTAAACAAGCAAGACACTTACGTTGTTACACTTACGGCTGGCAAATCTGATCAATTATTTGCTAGTCCCAGACGTGCCTGGTTATTTACGCTAGCCGGTGATCACATTAGCTTGCGACTGCCCACACAAAATGATGCTGATGCGCTACACCTTGAACTACCGGATAGTGGTAAATCAACTAAGGATAGCAGTAATTCCAAAAAACAGGTTGCTAAAAAACCGGCACCCCAAAAACAAATATCTAAAAAAGCGATTACTAAAAAGCCTAGCAGCCAGGCCCCAAAACAGCCAAACCAACGAAAGCAAGTGCAGCACAGCACTAAACCTCACGTAAGCAGCACAAGTAGTGAGTCACAAATTCCTAGTAGTGCTGTTGCAAGATCGCAATCATTTGCCACAAATTCGGCAAGTAGTGTTGCTCAATCCAGTGCAACGCCTGCACCTGTTGCTTCTGCGGCCAGGCTGATTACGACACCGATTGCCACTTCAACTGCGCCAAATTCACCAGCTAAATCTGATGATATTGCTGCTCAACCTGCAAAAAAGGCGACGATTAGTACTTCTCGTGATCCCAAGGAACTCATTACTGAATTAGTTGGGGCCGGTCAGGCTTACAGAGTTATTGGCCTTGATTACGGGAAGATCAATATGATTACGGCCACCGATGGTATGGACCACTTACTTCAGGTTCCGGGGTCAGTTATTTCAAACCATATCTTAGAGTATCAACACGCTATTCGCCAATTACAATTAGGTTCCATTGATCTCGACGATGACGTTGAATTGGCTCGTTTAACCTATATGCTTAAACGCTACGTACTTAAATCCTGCCGTAAAATTGTCAGTCGTTTAGTTGAATTTTATGGCAACAACGTTATCTACGTGACGGAAATGCACCCAAGTTTAAAGACTGGCCGGCCACAAAACATTATCTTAAGCCCCGATTATTTCTACAAAGCACTGTTCACCGTTTTATTTGAAATGGTGGGTGATCAGGCAGCAGTAATTCAGGTTCCCAATAACGAAACCTCAATTATTTGTCCTTGGTGTGGCTTTACTAATGCTGATAATCGTCAAAAAGAAGTTCATCAATTTAAATGTTTGAACTGCGGTCACACGATTAATGATGACCAAGTCGCGGCAATTAATATTCGGCAACGCGGCCTACGTCAGATCTCAGAATTAACTAAGCACTTGAGTGTTACACCAACTAAAATTAACGTTAGTGAAAATTAATTATAGAAGTTACGTCAAAGAATCCAGCGTAGGTGGCCGTTTGAACCGGCCAGCATGGATTTGACTTGGCGTAACTTCTATTTTTTGGCAAATGGACCTTTTCTTGAAGTCCTTTGCCACGGGCGCTAAACTAGTAAGTGTTTGGAAAAACACTCAGTTTCTACTCCACAAACAATTATTCGCGAAAATCACTCACAGGAAGTGGAACAAAAGTCGTTTTTGGTGCACGCTCCATACGCCAGCGCCGGAATGGAACCTAACTAAATCTGCCTACGTGTAATTTAGTAGCCAAGCGGGCATAAGCATTATTTTTAGTAGCAATATAATTTAATTTAAATATGAGCGCTACAACCCACTAGAGTAATAATCGGAAATAGTATCCGGCTAGAATCTTTGTCCCGGCCCCCATTCTTGTGGCAAAAGCCTGACTAGCACTAGGAATAAGGAGGAATTAGTTTTGCAAAAATCACGGCGGCCACTTTATTATTTACTGGCATTTTTAATACCCTTAATAACTTTAAGCGTTGCTTTTATGCAATTGGGTTTGGCCCCTTTTGGCTCCCATAATTTATTAATTAGCGATATGGGTACCCAGTACATAGCTTTTTTCACAGAATTACGTCGCCACTTATTAACTCATCAATTCAGTTTTTATTCGTTTTCACTTTCGTTAGGTGACAGCGCGTTTCCACTGTTTGCTTATTATCTAATTAGTCCGTTCAATCTTATATTGCTTCTTTTTAAGGCTTCCGAAGTTCCAGTGGCCATTAACTTTATTATTTTGTTAAAAATTGCAACGATTGGTTTAAGCATGGCTTACTACCTACAACGTGTTTACCGGAAAGTCAGTCTGACCACTTTATTATTTAGTACTGCTTATAGTCTCTGTGGCTTTGTGGCAATGTATTTCTATGACATCATGTGGCTAGACGCACTAATATACCTACCACTAATCACTTTAAGTATCGGTCATCTTTACAACACAAAAAAAACTGGCCTTTATTTTTTCACACTTGCTTTAACAATTATAACGAACTACTACCTTGGTTATATGACTTGCTTATACGCACTTTGTTACTTTGGCTACTTATTAGCAAATGATAAACCAATAGATGTTTCGTGGTCGCATTATCTTAAGAAAAAAAGCCGGTCCATCATTCAATTTAGCTTGACATCACTTTATTCTGGTTTGGCGACCGCCGTTATTTTATTACCGGCACTTCTTGGTATGCTAAAAACGAGTAAGGAGCGGCTTAGCTTAACAAGTTTCTTACCCTACCCCCAGTTTGGCCTGGAGATTTTCACTCAATTTGGTATTGGTGGTAGCAATTATGCGGGTCGCTTGCACCATCCGCCAAGTCTATTTGTCGGATCATTAATGTTTTTATTATTAATCATGTTCTTCCTAAGTCCACAAATTAAGCAACATCAAAAAAATACCGCTGGCGTTTTTCTTGGATTGATTGGCCTGAGTCTTTGGCTCCTACCAATCAACACTATCTGGCACATGTTTCAGCAACCCAACGGTTTTCCCTTTCGCAATGTTTACATGTTTTCCTTTATCACTATCAGCCTTGCTTACCAAGTTTGGCTAACCAAGCCTTGGCGTACACCGCGACTAGTTTGGCGCAGTGGTACAATTGCCGCCATCCTTTTGAGCATTGGTTATCTTAGTGCTAATTTAATTCAATTTTTTGTTAGACATTACTTCAATGTTCGTTACCCATTTTTTGTCAGTAACCGATATTTGCTTTGGTCACTAATGTTCATTTTATTTAGCACTTGCCTACTAACGTTTCGGCAACACCATTTGCCCATGGTAATCTTGGCCCTATTATGCTTAAGTGAGCTGGTGTTGAATTTTACGACTGCTCTAACAACTGCACCACTGGGTAGTCAACCAATTTACGCTAAAAATTACGAAACCGAAGCCCGTTGGATCAAGAAAAGCCGTGTTAGCACATTTTACCGTCTGAATAGTCAAAATTCACTTATTAGTCGCGCTTTTCGCGAGCCCTACAATAACTATAATGACGCCGCTCTTTTTGGCTTTCGTGGTATTAGTATGTACAGTTCTACCCTCAACAATCAAACTCGGACAATGTTACTTCGCTTAGGATTGTTTAGTAAGAATGATCGCCGCATCAGTAATGAAGGGACAACTGCATTTACAAATATGCTACTGGCCGAACAAAAAGAACTTAGTATGACCACTAATTCTTATAAACTGGCTAATCATCCTGAATCACTAGGATTGGGTTTTGCCGTCAACAAAGATTTGCGTCACGTTCGGTTAATTAAAGGTGATCCTTTGCTTAATCAAAATCGTAGTCTGCAGAGCATGCTTGGAAATCAAGTTAACTACTTTCAGACACTTACGGTTGTTCAGCGTAAGACAAGTCAATCTAAATACTGGCACCATTATGATCTACAAATGAAGGTTCCAACAAATGGACCGCTTTACGCCTATTTTCCAAATATTCCTGTCGATCACGTTTCTCTACACGTTAATGGTCGGAAAAAGCGAACCCGAATTAAAATAACTACTCACGCAAATCTTGCCTTAGGAACCTTTAAAAAGGGACAGATCATTCACGTTCAATTAAAAACGCCTAAAAAATTAGGTAGAATCACTAATCGTTTTGCCCAGCTTGATCAAAGTAAGTTTCAAACGGCCGCAACAACACTACGGGCCAATACACTACAATTACAGTCGGGCTGGCGTAACCATAATTTAAAGGGTCAAATTCAGGTCCCCGCTAATCGAACTAGCCTATTTCTCTCAATTCCTTACGATCAGGGTTGGCGGGTTCGCGTTGACCACCGACCAGTTAAAACCTACCGGGTCATGGGTAATCTTACTGGCATTTCTTTAAAACCAGGTCAACATCACGTTCATTTAACCTACCACGTCCCTGGCCTACGCCGTGGTCTTTTGATTAGTTTTCTTAGCCTAATCATGTACGGAATAACTGCCTTATTGTTCCACCAACATCGCAAAAAATAAAGGCTCTCTGTCAAATCCTGTTGATAGCCAATTTTACAGCGTTAGAAGTTAGGCAACTTCTAATGCTGTTTTTTTATT
>NZ_RHNP01000079.1 GCF_003950295.1 Loigolactobacillus iwatensis | reverse complement strand
GTAAGCAGTAAATAATCGACCGTTTAAAAAAGGCAAACCGGCTTCTCGAAATTGAGAAATCGGTTTGTCTTTTACATTACGCCACTATTTCTGGCTTCTATTCATTTGACGCTTTATTTCTATCTTGATGTCTTGCCCCAGAATAATTCCATGGTAAATAACCCTCTAGCTGGGCCAAATCGGTGAAACTAGGGTGTTGGGGCATTGTTTTTAATAAATAGGTGATATAGCCTCGCGGATCAAGCCCGTTAGCTTTAGCACTTTCCACTAAAGTTAACCAAATAGCCGTTGATCTTGCGCCTGCTTGGCTGGTACTGAAGAGCCAGTTCTTTCGACCAATCACCAGGCTCTTCATATTGCGCTCCGCCGCATTATTACTCCAGTCCATGATACCAACGTTGACTAGCCGCTCTAGTGTAGATCGTTGATCGATCGCGTAAGTGACGGCTTTACCCAAACGTGATTTAGGTAATACGTCGGCCGAATCGATCCACTGCCAGAATCGCTTCAATAATTTACGCACTTTACTACGGCGTCTTCGACGACGTACCCGGGGCGAAAAATGTTGCCATTGACGCTCCAAGGCAAACATCTCGTCAATTAGCGCTAAGGGAACACTGCTAATTGGCTTACCATTAGCTTGGGTGGCATCGTAAAACTTACGGCGCACATGCGCCCAACAACCGATACGCGTAACACTATTTTCTAACAGATTATAGCCGGTATAGCCATCACACTGCAGGATGCCGGTAAAGTTCCGATATAACTTTTGCGCAAAGGTTCCTGAACGCGTACTGCCATAAGCATAAAAAATGATTTGCTGCGGACTTTGTTTTACTGTTCTAGCCACCCACATATATGATTTAGCGGCTGCTGTTTTACCAGGCTCACGTAACACCTGCATCGGTGTTTCGTCACCCTGTAAATAACGTTGGTTGCTGAGTCGCTGCTGTAATAAATTATAAATTGGTTCGACCAACTGACTCGTTTTGATAATCCAGTTTGAGATTGTTGCCTCTGATAACGCAATACCCAAGCGCTGCCAATCTGCTAACTGTCGGTATAGTGGTGTTGCCAATAGAAACTTTTTATGAATGATCTCCGCGACTAACGAAGCCGAGGCGAGACTATGCGGAATTAAAGCGACTGGCGTTTGGGCTTGCACCAAATGAGCGCTGCCAGCTTCAAGCTCACATTCAGAACACTTATAGGTTTGCGTATAAATATGTTCTCGATAAAGTTTGGCCGGAATGAAATGCACCTCTTCACGAACAAACTTTTTCCCAACCGGTGTCAACTCGTGCCCATAGGCACATTGTTGCGTTGGTAGATCAATAACAGTTTCTCTTACTGGTAAATCACGACTTAGAGTTTCTTGCCGTGTCTTTTTGCGCTTTTTCTTTGCCGGTACTTGATCTGCGTCGCTTTGTTGGCCAGGTTGCTCTGGCGTGATAAAAACACCGTCATTACCTTCTAGTAGTGACAGTTGGTTAGGATCAATTTGTTCTGATTTTTGACCGTAAATTTTTTTAGTCAAGTAGGCAACCATTTCAGTTAGTTCCGCGACTTGCTTACGTAGCGCTATAATTTCTTCTTCGGGTGTCATTAGCTTTATCCACTCAATCCGTATTTGTTGAATTGAGTTTACCATGTCTTACACTAATTTGGATAGTTATTTTTTCTTCTTTCATGTCCAGGCGGACATGTTTGATGAATTGTCGCGTCTAATGACCAACCACTGAGTAATCGTGTCAACTGTTTAGAATTTAATTTACGGAGTGCATTCTGATCAGTCGGCCATTGAAGTCGACCGTTTTCGATCCGCTTATAAAGTAATAAAAAACCATCACCGTCCCAAAATAAGGCCTTAAAACGGTCTTTTCTGGTTCCACAGAATAAATATAAGGCGCGATTGTACGGATCTAAATCAAATTGATCTTGGATAACACCAGCTAAACCATCGATTCCCCGACGTAAATCGGTTTTTCCACAAACTAAAAAGACCTGTTGAATCTGTCGTTGATCAATTATCACCAGCGAACACCGCCTTTAAAACTGCCTCTAAAATATAGTTGTTAATTCGATTGTAAACTACGACCGATTTATTAGCATCAACTCTAATTTGCAGGGCTTTTGTTGCCATAGTAGATCGCGATTGAGAACCAGAATGATCCATTTTAATTTGAACAATATCCGGTTTATCCAATAAAAATCACCTCACCAATTATTTGATGAGGCAATCATAACTTGAATTAAATTATTTTTGAAGTCGGTCAGTTATTTACTGCTTAC
>NZ_RHNP01000078.1 GCF_003950295.1 Loigolactobacillus iwatensis | reverse complement strand
TACTCGACTGGCAAACACCGTATCAGGTTATGCTGACAAATTTGTCCAAAAATTCGGATTAAATTTGCAATCTACCACATAAAATTCTTGTATTGTGGTTGCTTGGTATTGGTGATAAACTTTTTCAGTGCAGTGGCTTAATTTCTGGCCGAGTTAAGATTATGAGCAGTGAAAGCTGTATTTGATGAATACTGAGGAAAACTATTGAAAGCATATGATTATTTAGTTGTCGGAGCTGGTCTGTTTGGGGCAGTCTTTGCGCATGAGGCAGCCTTACGCGGCAAGCGGATTAAAGTTATTGAAAAACGTGACCATGTTGGTGGAAATATTTATACAAGGGAAGTTGATGGCATTCAGGTTCATCAATATGGTGCTCATATTTCCCCAAATTGCAAGAACAAATTAGCCACGCAATAAATCCCGGTAAGACAGTATTTTCATTGATATTCATATTTTAAAGATTCAATCTTTAGCCAGCGGCAGCGGAGAAAAGCTCTTTTGGGGTTTGGTAACCTGACTGCCGGCGTGGTAAGTTGTTTAGCTTGGCTTCCACTGCTTGGATATCACTAGGGCCTAAAGTATCCATGGACAGGCCCTTAGGCACATCACGACGGATCATTCGATTATGCGCCTCATTTGTGCCTCGTTCTGAAGAGCGGTAAGGGTGGGCATAATAAAGGTCGGCAACCCCGTCAAGCACCGTCCCCGCCGCTGCGAATTCTGCCCCGTTGTCAGCGGTAACGGACTTCATGATGTGCCCGTATTCTTGGCAGATCTTAGCCAGTTCGTAGTTGACTGAATCGGCGTCACGGCCATCAATCAAACGCAGGATCTGACAGCGAGATTGGCGCTCGATCAGCGTTAGAATGACACTTTCTTGGCCGTTACGTTTACCGACTACGGTATCCAACTCAAAGTGACCGAACTCTTGGCGCTGATCAATACTTTTAGGTCGCTCTTCGATACTTCGTCCGGCCAGACGCTTATGCTTGGGTGAATGGTGGTGTTTGGTGCGGCGCCGGTTTTTTTCGAGCAGATCAAGATTACGGACTTCAAGTAGTTGCGCATCGATATAGTGGTATAACGTCTTGGTCGAAACCATCTCCTCAGGTTGATATAAGCCTTCAAGTTTAGCGCGGCCCACCGCGGCATCAGGCGACCAACCGTCTTGGTGCAAATGGGCCGTAAAGTAGTGGATAAAGTCAGCGACACCAGCGAGTTTCAAAGGTCGATGACAGGACATTCGGTTAGCTTCGTATTTGGCCTGTGCCGCTTCTGGCGAGTACTCGCGGTGATATTGCCGTTGACCGTTCACTTTTTTAACTTGGTCGATCTCACCACGGCGTAGCTCATTACTGATTGTTTGATGACAAACGCCGATAACTCTAGCAATTGCGCGGTTAGAGTATCCTTGGCTGTGTAGCGTGGCGATTCTGCCGCGCTCAAATGAAGTTAGGTGGTGACCTTTTTCTCGGACTGTGGTATTCTGTTCTTGCATCAAGACAATAACCTCTTTCATTTTTGTGTTGGAACATCAATGATAACAGAGATTTGTCTTGGTGTTTTTTATTTTTTCAATTAGCCGGATCTAATTGGCTAACTTGATTATAAAACGCGCGGATTAATGAATGTGACCCAATTTATAAATGAAAATTACCCAGAAACAGAATTACAGATCTGGCACTATAATTTATTAGGTAGTTATCTTTCGAGTAAGCCTCGAAAAAAGGTTCTCGGCGAATTATTGTTAATGATTCAAAGCGCAAATACTTTGAGCAATGATGTACTATTATTGTGTCCTTTTGTAAAAAAAGATTTTGCTCAAAACAAGCGTATTTGGAATGTTGTTAAGTCGCAGTATTGTATTCAGGCCAAGGTCAGTTTAAGTGATAAGCCTATTGGAATTGAAAATTCACGTTGGTTTCCCATTTTACTTGAACTTTATCAATATGCTAGAAAAATGCAGGTTAAGAAACATCAAAAGGATAGACATGCCTTTAAAAAAGAAATTATGAATTTCTTTCAAGATAGAAAAACTGGTAAGATTTCGTACAATAAGCTTGGAGTTTTTAAGTTAATGTTTAAAGTGGACGACTAAACTAATAACTCTTCAATATTGTCGATAGGCCTTTATAAATTTTGTGCATTTTTACTTATCGTCGTGGTATCCTGTATACGTCATAGTCAAGCCATTTTTTTGTGTGCCGACTGAAAAATCAAAAATTTTGCTAATACCGTTCTTCGTAGCTTGTGAAGGACACTGAAGAAATAAGTTACTATCAGGGCTTTCACGTGCTTTACCACACATGTATTCAAGATAGTCCTCGGCATCACGAGTTGTTAAGTTGGTGGTGACTTTAGAAAAATCTTCGATAAAATCGATATCATTGATCAATTGAATATTTTGCATGGTGGCACCTTCTTTCATTTTTAATGTAGAAGAAATACTTCAACTAGATTGATGTGATTCTTGGTAGGCATGACCAATTGTTTCGATAAAATCGTAATGCTTTGGAACTAATGGTGTGTAAAATTCGCTAATGACACTTAAACCGGTATCAACATAGCCACGGCCTTTAATTGGCTTTAGAAAGAAGTCCTTATTGGTTTGACCGTACATCATGGTGTAGCCGATCTCTGACATACGACCAAGCGCAACACGGAACATAAACTGGTCACGAATGCCATCACCAAGGTATTTAGCATCTGGGCGCTGGCAAGCTAAAATTAGAAAGAAACCTGATTGACGGCCAAGTAGGGCGATTTGTTTAAGCTTGTTAATGGCAGTCATGGCATCACGGCCAATCATATCCATAAAGGCAACGTATTCGTCAAAAATTAGAAAATGGGCAGGTAAACCAAGTGCGGCATAGTTTGGCTCTCTGTCAAATCCTGTTGATAGCCAATTTTACAGTGTTAGAAGTTAAGCAACTTCTAACACTGTTTTTTTGT
>NZ_RHNP01000077.1 GCF_003950295.1 Loigolactobacillus iwatensis | reverse complement strand
TGGAAATTAGTAATATAATGTGCCATAACCGTTTGGCATCAATGGTTACGGTCCATTTTGATACTTTCAACCTTTAGTCTTCTAACAAAAAGTAAGCTGTACCCAACGTACAACTAACCAAGTTGCTTTTTAAAAATGTAAAAGATTTGACTACAATTACCGTTGTTGCCAATTTAAAAAAAGTTCCACTAATCTCTGATGAGTTAACTACATTTTAACCACATTAATTCTGTAATAGTTAGTTGCTTATCAGTAAATTAGATTTTTTCATTTTTACGATTGCTAATTACTGGCACCTATCGTATAATTGGATTTGCAATAGTTATCCACCCCCAACAGGCAGATAATTATTTCTCTACCTAAAAAGTAGTAACAGCCCAGTTACTCCTAGTGAAACCCCTCGTCTATGATGAGGGGTTTTTGCTTGGAGTGGGACAAAAGTCGTTTTTGGGTTTATTGCGTAACGTAGACTAATCAAATAACCGTACTATAGTTATTCGATTAGTCGTAGTTAGGCATGTGAACCCAGACTTTTGGCGCACATTCTAGGGTAACGTTCAGAAATAATGAGCGGTTATGACCTTTTGTTCCAGCCTCTTTGCTTGGAAAAAATTATGCCAATAAAAGAAACCTTACGCCATACCCGCAAAGTTACAAGTATGACGTAAGGCTTATTCAGAGCCATTTATCCGTTTATTCTAACGTAATTACCTGGCTGGCCTTGCCTAATTTCTGGAAAATTTCGTACATATTAGTGGTTCCACCAACTTTCAGTTCGGCCTCAACATCATGGTAATTCAGGCAAGTTCCACAAGATAGGATTTCGACACCTTCATCAGCGAGGTTTTTAATATCCTCCAGAGCGTCATTTTCCTTTGTCGTTAAAAAGATGCCGTCATTATAGAAAATAATCGAGCTTGGTAGTGGCGCAGTCTGATCAATTGTAAAAATGAGCCCATTCATCAAAATCGTACCCAGTTCTTCTGGTCCCGTACCCATGACCTTTTTACCAATCATGATGACGGTGCCACCACCATTTTGATTAGGTGCCTGTTCAATTGGTTGATCCTTTTCCACTGTATCCTTCACTTCGATATTCACCTCATATTCGTCTTCCTTAAGCTTCTTTTCTGAGTAAGTTCCTTCCAATTTATCCGCCAATTTTTTGAGATCTTCAAGCGCCTCTTCGTTCACCGTAACGCTAACCACTGGATCCTCTTCTAACGCCAATTTGGTCATAATAATTGGTTTAGGACAGGGAACGCCACGAGCATCTAATTTTTGCATGATTGATTTCTCCTTTATTTATGTATGTTTTGGAAATTGGTTTGATTGCGGTACTTTTTCTGTAAATGTGTTGAAATGGTATTGTTGCGGGCTTATCAGGAGCACATATAAGCCAGAATCCTACTAGTCTTCCCCTGGCTAGTTTGGCCTAAACGTGTTTGGAAAGGCAGATTCTGAGGATTGGCCCAGACACTCTTCCAACTACTCCTGATACTTCTTCCGCAATAACTTCGCCGCCCGCACAATGGCGCGCATTTTTCGTTCGGCGACTTCTGCGTTACTGATAACACTGTTGGAGAACGTTCCGAAGCCACAATCTGGATTGAGCCAGATTTTTTCTTTCGGTAAGTATTGCAGCGCCTTTTCAACTCGAGCCATGATGTCATAAGGATTTTCAATTTCACTACTGCGGGGATTGGTGGACCCAATGCCTAACGCGAACGCTTTATTCAGTCCGTTGTCGTACAATTCTGAAATGTCGCCAGCTCGTTTGACAGAAAACTCAAGGAACAAAAGATCCGGTGAAATTTCGTTAAACGTGTCGACTAGTGGCGCGTATGAGCCAGATAGCATCGCATTTTCATCAGTCCCCCAGTTACCGCGGCAAGTATGTAGAGCAGCAATCGATTTACTACGGTCAATTTGAGCAAATAAGCGCTTGATTAGATCAGTCGCAAAGGCCAACTCATCTGCCTTATCCCGTTTTTTGGAAAGTGATGAACACATGAATGAGCGCTCAGAATTAGACGCCGCACTAAACACAATTTCAGTTAAAACAGGTTCGTCAATTTGAATGATATCCACACCAATTGCCTGCAGGTGCTGAACCTCTTTTGTTAGTAGCTTAAGAATATCTTCGGCCATTTCTTCTTGATTTTTATAGGCCGGCATACTGGCGTTAGGCACCCAAATCGAACGCGCCAGTAAATACGGACCTGGTAACTCAATTTTGACGGGCTGCTTCGTTTGTTGTTTCAAAAATTGCAGGTCTGCCACCGTCAATCCTTGCGCATAACCAAGCTTGCCCACGCACACAGCGTTGTTAATGGCACTCAACTTAACGCCGGCCCGATTAATCAACTCGTCCGCAAAACTACAGTCCGAGCCTAAAACATCAGAAAAACGTAACATATCCATTAACTCAATGCCGTCAAACCGCTGCGCCACGTATGATGCGTAGTTATCCCGGTTCAACTCACCATCACTAATGACATCTAACCCAAGTTGCTCCTCCATTTTGATAACCGATATTTCCTGTTGCCGAGCGACAGCATCAAGACTTGCCTGAGAAAAATCAGGTTTGCCAATCGCCTTAATCGCCGCCAACACCTCTGGATTCCGTGGCCAACTACCGACCATTGAAACCGGAAACAGTGGAAATTTCGTCGTCATCTAATCACCCCATTCTATGTATTCATGTTTCAGTTACCAAGACCAGTCTTTTATAACCGATTTCATAATAGCATTAAGCTAATTAATTCACAATTAACATTAAAGCAATCTAATGTTACTATTATTAATTAATTGTTTAGGCGTTTTGAAGAATTAATTATTTGAAATGTCGTTAATCCCCTGTATATTCATTGACTAACGGAATTTCTGCAAAAAATAACCTAACTAATTTGGCTCTATACTTTTTCCTGTTGATAGTTTACAAATGGTAAACTATTAACAGGATTTTTTGTGCCTTTGAATTT
>NZ_RHNP01000076.1 GCF_003950295.1 Loigolactobacillus iwatensis | reverse complement strand
ATGTAAAAGACAAACCGATTTCTCAATTTCGAGAAGCCGGTTTGCCTTTTTTAAACGGTCGATTATTTACTGCTTACATCATTACATAATCAAGCGGCGTATAAACGAGTTACAGCTGAGGCGAGTTAATGAGCGACTATAGCTCTAACAAAAACAATAATGTTTTATTGGGCCTAAATATGAAAAACTTGGTTAAATGAAGTTTATGGTCAGAATTATCACGAAACAGGCGGAATTGTTCACCTATTGTTGTTCAAGAGCGCTATAAAAGGCATAAACTAAATTTTATTGTTTCCGTGAACGTTCTCAAATGATAGTAGAAGTGTGACAAGAGGACTTAATATCATGGTAAATTACACTGCAAAAAGATTATCAAAGAACGATTTTGTTTATCGATTAAATAAAAGGTTTCAGAATATTTAAATGAGAAAACACTGTATGGAGTTTAGCATGATCAGAATTTGCAATCAGTTTGATAATTTAGGCCTAAAAAAGTGAGAGAGCTGCTGCTGGATCATAAAGTACATGGGAAAATGCATATATAGGGACCCGTAAATGATCAATTTAACCGTTTTTAGGAAAACATGTTCAAGCTATCTTGAAGGCACCATACTTGATATTGAATTGAACACGGATAATATTGCTACCAAGGTGTGTCTTCAAATTAAAAAAAGTTCGTTAATTGTAGAAAATGTAACTGCTTTTGCGGTTAATGTCCTGCCTTTCCTAGATTATCTTAATAATGAACACTAAAATGTCGTAATTATTTGTTGATAATGTGTTTTCATAAATTACAAGTTTATTCATAATACTTTTTTTACAGAATTGGCTAAATTAGTAATAAAACTGAAACATGATTGCCATTTTAAAATGTTATAGTTAAATCATTGAATTAACAGTAATGGACTAAAGGTATATTTGGAGGAGTCATTTTGATGATTAGTCACCCAACAGTAAAACAAAGTAAGTCGAGGTATTTGACGACTAAGGGAATTATATTATTTTCCTTTGGATTAGGGATCCTGTCTTTTAATCCACAGCGTGTGAATGCTGCGGAAACAACACAAAAACCTGATCAAACTACGCAATCTTCTATTACAGCAGATACACCTTCACAAATTAACGAGGTTACTCTACAGACAAATAATGGCACCACGGCAATAACATCTGATTCTAATGTAACTGCAACAAAGGCTAATAGTGTGGCAGTTGCATCTCAATCCGCAGCCAGTGAGGGTAGTTTAGCGGCTGGTGGAAGTGTTACGGCCCAAAATAGTAGCACTGTTGCTCAAGTTGTAACAAATACCAGTAGTTACGCAGGCATACCTCAAGCCGCTCCGGCCAGCGCCGCTAATGAAAGTAGTTTGTCGGCCGAAAGTGGGAGTGTTACTAGTCAAACTGGTAGTACAACTGCCCAAATCACAACAAATAATAGCAGTTCTACAGATGGTGTTACAGCACCTCAATCTACCGTGGCTACGGGTAACGAAGTGTCCAGCACTGCCTCTCAGGCCGCAACTTCGGCAACTAATGTATCCGACTCAACTACGCAAGTGGCCAATGATAATACAATGACAACTGAACAAAAAGATTTGTCCGATGGCGTTGAAAATAGTGCTAAGGGTACTTCTTTTGAAACTGAGCAAACGGCAGATGAAACTACGAATGATTTGAGTTCGGCCGATACGGCAAATATCCAAAATTTCAATGGTGATGATGATACGGCTTTTGTCAATGCAAAATCTGCCGCTCAGGCCAATTACATAGAAACGGGTAGGCCGCAAGTGTTATCGCGCACAGATGCTACTGCAACAAATGTATCAGCGGTTAAGACAGGATGGGCAAAAGAACAAAATAACTGGGTATTTAAAGATAATCAGGGGAAAAATAAAACTGGCTGGTTTAAACAAGAAGCCACTTGGTATTATTTTAATAAGTCAGGTATTATGCAGACTGGTTGGAAGAATATTGACACCGCCTGGTATCACTTAGCAAATTGGGGTGGTATGAATACTGGCTGGTATAAGGAAAACCAAACTTGGTATCACTTAGCAAATTGGGGTGGTATGAATACTGGCTGGTATAAGGAAAACCAAACTTGGTATCACTTAGCAAA
>NZ_RHNP01000075.1 GCF_003950295.1 Loigolactobacillus iwatensis | reverse complement strand
TTGGGGTGGTATGAATACTGGCTGGTATAAGGAAAACCAAACTTGGTATCACTTAGCGAATTGGGGCGGTATGAATACTGGCTGGTTACAGCAAGGTACAACTTGGTATCACTTAGCAAATTGGGGTGGTATGAATACGAGCTGGTTTAAGTCAGGAAATTATTGGTATTATGCTAATAATTCAGGCGCAATGCAAAGGGGCTGGATTAATAACAATGGTACTTGGTATCATACTGATGGTACAGGTGCCATGCAAACCGGCTGGATTCAAGACAATGGAAATTGGTATTATTTGACCAATTCAGGTGCTATGCAAAAGGGTACGATTCAGGTCGGAGGTCAAGTGTGGGCCGCTGACAGTACAGGTGCTATGCATTTGAGTGTATCTGGGGCACAAATTGTTACTTTAACAAAACAACAATTAGGGAAACCTTATGTTTTAGGTGCGGCTGGTCCCAATGCATTTGACTGTTCTGGCCTAGTCCAGTATGTTTATAAACAATTGGGAATTAATTTACCTCGTACTACCTACCAACAAGAGTATTGTGGTATTCCAGTGAGCCTAAACAACCTGCAACTGGGCGATTTATTATTTTGGGGTAGTCAAGGTAGTTCTTACCATGTTGCCATTTATACAGGTAATGGAAACGTTATTATGGCACCACAACCATCAGAGACGGTTAAAGAGCAGCCAATGTCTTGGTGGATGCCACAGTTTGCACGTAGAATTTTGTAAATTAAACTATTCTGGGTAGGCAAAGAAGTTCGTCTGAACTTAATAATAGAGGTTCAAGTAGAATGTTTTTTACCTACTTTGAATAAGTATCAATGAGGCTAATTATGGAGATCAATTTATTTATGAATTGATCTTTTTTTGTATCAAAATTTAATTGGCTCTCTGTCAAATCCTGTTGATAGCCAATTTTACAGCGTTAGAAGTTAGGCAACTTCTAATGCTGTTTTT
>NZ_RHNP01000074.1 GCF_003950295.1 Loigolactobacillus iwatensis | reverse complement strand
TCGGCGCTAAGAAGCTTAACTTCTGTGTTCGACATGGGAACAGGTGTATCCTTCCTGCCATTGTCACCACACCACTATCTGAGAACTTTGTGCTCTCAAAACTGGACCTTCTATTTTCTTTGAACTTTGAACACTACGCGGAAACACTTGTTTCCGACTTGGTTAAGTCCTCGACCGATTAGTATTGGTCCGCTCCATGCCTCACGGCACTTCCACTTCCAACCTATCTACCTGATCATCTCTCAGGGGTCTTACTTCCATAAAGGAATGGGAAATCTAATCTTGCGGGGGGCTTCACACTTAGATGCTTTCAGCGTTTATCCCGGCCATACATAGCTACCCAGCGCTGCACCTGGCGGCACAACTGGTACACCAGCGGTATGTCCATTCCGGTCCTCTCGTACTAGGAACAGCTCCGCTCAAATTTCCTACGCCCGCGACGGATAGGGACCGAACTGTCTCACGACGTTCTGAACCCAGCTCGCGTACCGCTTTAATGGGCGAACAGCCCAACCCTTGGGACCAACTACAGCCCCAGGATGCGATGAGCCGACATCGAGGTGCCAAACCTCCCCGTCGATGTGGACTCTTGGGGGAGATAAGCCTGTTATCCCCAGGGTAGCTTTTATCCGTTGAGCGATGGCCCTTCCATACGGAACCACCGGATCACTAAGCCCGACTTTCGTCCCTGCTCGACTTGTTAGTCTCGCAGTCAAGCTCCCTTATGCCTTTACACGCTATGAATGATTTCCAACCATTCTGAGGGAACCTTTGGGCGCCTCCGTTACTCTTTAGGAGGCGACCGCCCCAGTCAAACTGCCCACCTGACACTGTCTCCCGCCACGCTTAGTGGCGCGGGTTAGAGTGGTCATACAGCAAGGGTAGTATCCCACCAATGCCTCCACCGAAACTAGCGTTCCGGCTTCAACGGCTCCTACCTATCCTGTACAAGCTGTACAAACACTCAATATCAAGCTACAGTAAAGCTCCATGGGGTCTTTCCGTCCTGTCGCGGGTAACCCGCATCTTCACGGGTAATATAATTTCACCGAGTCTCTCGTCGAGACAGTGCCCAGATCGTTACGCCTTTCGTGCGGGTCGGAACTTACCCGACAAGGAATTTCGCTACCTTAGGACCGTTATAGTTACGGCCGCCGTTTACTGGGGCTTCATTTTTGGGCTTCGCGCCGAAGCGCTAACTCATCCACTTAACCTTCCAGCACCGGGCAGGCGTCAGCCCCTATACGTCATCTTACGATTTAGCAGAGACCTGTGTTTTTGATAAACAGTCGCCTGGGCCTATTCACTGCGGCTGATCGTTAGATCAGCACCCCTTCTTCCGAAGTTACGGGGTTATTTTGCCGAGTTCCTTAACGAGAGTTCTCTCGCTCACCTGAGGATTCTCTCCTCGACTACCTGTGTCGGTTTGCGGTACGGGTAGTTTATTTCTCACTAGAAGCTTTTCTTGGCAGTGTGACATCAGGAACTTCGTTACTTAAATTTCACTCCCCATCACAACTTGTCCGTAAAAGTTCAAGCCTTTAACTCAAACTAAGACTTGTTGCTTGGACGCACATTTCCAATCGTGCGTATTCCTTAGCCTCCTGCGTCCCTCCATCGTTCAAACAAAATAAACTAGTACAGGAATCTCAACCTGTTATCCATCGCTTACGCCTCGCGGCCTCAGCTTAGGTCCCGACTAACCCTGGGAGGACGAGCCTTCCCCAGGAAACCTTAGTCATTCGGTGGATCAGATTCTCACTGATCTTTCGCTACTCATACCGGCATTCTCACTTCTAAGCGCTCCAGTCGTCCTTACGATCGACCTTCAACGCCCTTAGAACGCTCTCCTACCACGATCACTAACGTGATCATCCACAGTTTCGGTATTATGTTTAGCCCCGGTACATTTTCGGCGCAGGGTCACTCGACTAGTGAGCTATTACGCACTCTTTAAATGGTGGCTGCTTCTGAGCCAACATCCTAGTTGTCTATGCAACCCCACATCCTTTTCCACTTAACATAAATTTAGGGACCTTAACTGGTGGTCTGGGCTGTTTCCCTTTCGACTACGGATCTTATCACTCATAGTCTGACTCCCGGATAGAACATCAATGGCATTCGGAGTTTATCTGAATTCAGTAACCCAAGACGGGCCCCTAGTCCAAACAGTGGCTCTACCTCCATGATGCTTAACTCCGAGGCTAGCCCTAAAGCTATTTCGGAGAGAACCAGCTATCTCCAAGTTCGTTTGGAATTTCACCGCTACCCACACCTCATCTCAGCATTTTTCAACATACACGAGTTCGGTCCTCCAGTGTGTTTTACCACACCTTCAACCTGGACATGGGTAGGTCACCTGGTTTCGGGTCTACGTCTACTTACTAAAGCGCCCATTTCAGACTCGCTTTCGCTACGGCTCCAGTTTTTCACTTTAACCTCGCAAGCAAACGTAACTCGCCGGTTCATTCTACAAAAGGCACGCCATCATCCATTAACGGACTCTGACTACTTGTAGGCACACGGTTTCAGGAACTGTTTCACTCCCCTTCCGGGGTTCTTTTCACCTTTCCCTCACGGTACTGGTCCACTATCGGTCACTAGGTAGTATTTAGCCTTGGGAGATGGTCCTCCCAGATTCCGACGGAATTTCACGTGTTCCGCCGTACTCAGGATCCTGAACAGAGGGTTAGCAGTTTGATCTACGGGATTTTCACCCTCTTTGACGCAGCGTTCCAACTGCTTCGACTACCACTAACTTTGGTAACTCTAATGTTCAGTCCTACAACCCCACTGAGCAAGCTCAATGGTTTGGGCTGTTCCCCGTTCGCTCGCCGCTACTTAGGGAATCGATTTTTCTTTCTGTTCCTGCGGGTACTGAGATGTTTCAGTTCCCCACGTTTACCTCTAAGCTGCTATGTATTCACAACTTAGTAACCAGCGACTAAGCTGGCTGGGTTCCCCCATTCGGAAATCTCCGGATCAAAGCTTACGTACAGCTCCCCGAAGCATATCGGTGTTAGTACCGTCCTTCATCGGCTCCTAGTGCCAAGGCATCCACCGTGCGCCCTTGTTAACTTAACCTATTCAATACCTACGGTATTGTGGTTTTGAGTTTTAGCGATTAAAAAAACTTTCTTAAAAAACTCATTTAAAACGCAGTGTTCTCGGTTTTTAAACAAAGAAAATAGAATATCCAGTTTTCAAAGTACAAAG
>NZ_RHNP01000073.1 GCF_003950295.1 Loigolactobacillus iwatensis | reverse complement strand
GTTTGTGGTAAACACCATTTTAAAGGAAGCTGATCTTTTTTGTCCGAACAGCGTTCGGATTAATTTTACAATCTACCATTTACCAACTTTTTTAAAAATATACCATTTACTAAACAAGTAATTAACAACAACTACAACTATATTATCAATTAGTTTCACCAATATTAAGTTACCATTTATTAGCGAAACGCCAATATACATAATTATTAATTCTAATGCTAATGTTAGACCACGAAAAAAGAAAAAAGAGGACAATTCTTTAATAAAAGCCATAAATGTTGTATATCGTGAACCAAAAACCCAAACTTTATTCGTTAAGTAGGCTGCAATGACAGTTAATATCCATGCAGTCACCGTAGCAACTTGATAATTCCAATGCCAATAGGCCGCCATTATTCCAAAAGAACCAATATTAACTAGAGTTGTTACAACCCCAAAAAAAAGATATGCGATGATTGCTTTATACTTCAACCAAAGTACTTTAATCATTCGATTGCTCCTGTAATTGCCGTTTGAATTGCTGTTGAATAATTTCTAAGCGAAATTCAAATTCACGTTGTTCTTTTTGTACAATCGAATCGAGTATCATTCCACTCGAATAAGAAATAATCCCCGTCAAAAGTAGAAAACCACAAACAACCAATGTTGGCATTTTATCTACTAAACCAGTCTGTATATATGGAATCCAAACATTAGGAAAAAATAATACTGTAGCAAATAAAATAAGTAGGACAGAAATAATACTATAGAATTGTAACGGTCGATAATTACGAAAAAGAGTAAAAATGCGGCGTAGAACCTTAAAACCATCGCTATATGTATTTAGCTTAGATTCACTGCCATCAGGACGATCACGATAATCAATAACCTGATTCTCAATCAACATATTGTTCTCAATGGCTAAAATACTCATCTCTGTTTCAATTTCAAAACCACGTGATAAAACTGGATAAGATTTAACAAACTGATAACTAAAAGCACGGTAACCCGTCATAATATCTTTAATGTCATTTTTAAAGAAGAAATTAATGCTCTTTCGAACGATAACATTACCTAAATTATGGAATGGTCGTTTATTTTCTTCAAAATAGCTGGATGATAGGCGATCACCTACCACCATATCAACATGATGATCGAAAACTTTTGCTGCCATTTCTGGAATTGCATCTGTCGGATAGGTATCATCACCATCAATCATGATATAACATTCAGCTTCAACTTCACGAAACATCCGGCGAATTACGTTTCCCTTACCTTGCTGATATTCATGACGAACAATTGCCCCTGCATCTTGAGCCTCACTCACCGTATTATCTGACGAGTTATTATCATAAACATAAATCTTAGTTCTCGGTATATCTATAGTACTTTTTTTGCAGTCTTTAACAACCTTTTTAATTGTCATTCCCTCATTATAACAAGGAATTAAAATTGCTAGTTTATTCACTAATAATCCTCCATTTTATTCAGAAATCTGCTTTTCATTTGCCGAATTGCCTTTTCCAGCTAGCATGTCTCCAATAAATAATGGAATCGCTACCGCAATTGGATAGACATAACGATAAAGTACCACTGGGCCCAATAATAAAGTTAACCACAATCCTAGTACTAGGGAAGCTGGGTATAAATAATGATAACGACGTTGATAAATAACCCAACCAATATACACAATCAGTAACCAAGTATATATGCCTGAACTAAAAAACATCGACAGTACCGAGACTTTCTGATAACTGTTACTGTAGGTTAATTGATAGTAAATACTAGACAACCACTTCATAAAGCGTGGTACTTGTCGTTCAACAATGAAAAATGTCTTTTCGCTGTTTTGTTGCGTTGATATATACTCCCAATATGGATGATAAGCTTTAGGATCCCGATAATTCATATCCGGATACCACAGTCCGATTGTTAAACGGGCAAAAGCATTGACGTACGTTAGAGGTTTCTTAATTCCCACTTGTAACCAAAGTTTTACAAAACTACTTGGATTTGCTTTTAACAATTCTGAATTAAAAGTATTCTTCATCGAATCAGCAATGGCATAATTACCTTCTATGGTTTTATAATCTGGAATATATTGTTTAATCTGATTTTTTTCGTATTGGGATAATTCTCCACTATCTTCATCTAAAGCTTTAGATAATTGAACTGCCGGAACACTCATCATCTCATGTAAACTATCAAATTTAACACCATTTAAGGCGGAAGTAACCGGTCCTGAATATATTAAATACATTAATAGCGGTAGAACAATCACGATTAATAATTGCTTCCAATACCTTCTAAAGTAAAACAAACCAAAGATAGCACTAAAAAGAAATACATAAAGGCCTTGACTTCTGAAAATAATATTAATAAATATTGTTATAATCAACGTAGCAATAAAAGTTATATTGTTAAATTGATGAGGATCATCTGCTAAACTAAATAATTTTACTAAAATAAGTAAAAATGTTGCTGCATAAATTATATCTTTTGTAGCTGAAAAAGACATAATCGGATTAACTGGAAGAAACATAAAAATTAATATAAATAGAATTCGCCATAGTATCGATACCCTTTTTTTAGTCATATATCTTATCACTACAGCAAAACTATACGATAAAATACTCATTTGAAATATTGAATAGATTAACAAACCTAACTCGTTACTGCCCAGTATATTCCCAAGAGTAACTACACAAAATCCAATGAGATAAGTATCAATTAACGGATGATGTAAACAAATTTCCCCAGATAAATAATAACCAATCTGATAAACCGAATCATAACCATAAATACCTGGATAGGAGGCAACCAGGCTAGGAATCCAAGCTATAAAAATAAGCGCCCATACTACAATAAAACTTTGCTTAATCGTAAAAAACTTTTCTAATTTATCAGTATTAAACTTATCAAAAGTCAAGTAATTAGCGCGAGGAATGATCAACTTAAAAGTGGTAATTAATAGCGAACCGAACACAGGAATTCCAAAAATAATTTTGAGCCATGTTGTTAGGTGATTTAAATCAGTTGTATTTAAAGTTAATGTTTTAACACCAATTACCATAAATGCAGAAAATAAACCACCAATAAGTAACGCAATACCCCATAAACGGCGTTCAACATCCATCTGCTTAACTTTATAAAACAGTACTAAAATAGCTCCATAAATAATTAAACTAAAAACACTATTACTAAGTGAATTTAGATTTGAATATGACTTTATCATACCACCAATTGCATAGGTAGAAAATAATGCCAATACCATTATGCCTATAAAATATCTTGTAATTTTTATTTGCATCAATTGATACCTTCCTTAAGCGCTTTGTCTAAATTAAACGTGAAAAATATACTTTAATACGTGTGGTGCCTAGTTTGTAACATTTAGAAATTTATGTACCAAATACTAGGATAGGAGCAGTTAGACTCATAAGTGACAAAACTTAAAAGGAGTAATAACTGTGTTGAACCACCTCAAGTTTAAGCAAAATCGTC
>NZ_RHNP01000072.1 GCF_003950295.1 Loigolactobacillus iwatensis | reverse complement strand
TTGTAAATTCAAAGGCACAAAAAATCCTGTTAATAGTTTACCATTTGTAAACTATCAACAGGAAAAAGTATAGAGCCAAATAATTTACGATAAAACGGAGCAATTGGTGGGTGTTAAATAAACTACCAGTGTTCCGTTTTATTTTTAACTAAAAATTAAATTTCTTAATTCTAATTGAAAGGTTGCGCCATTTCAATTAGAATGTAAAAGAATGTTTTCAGGAAGGAACGAATGCCATGTCTAAGTCACGGTTGCAAAGTGAACCGTCCGTGAATAAAAAGATTGAACCAGAACAAAACACTAAAAGTGAGCCAACCGCACAAGAAAAGATGTTACGTGGATCAGCTTGGATGACTGCTGGTAGTATTACCTCGCGAATTCTGGGCGCACTTTACATTATTCCTTGGGTAGCTATGTTTGGCGCCGAAAGTGGCCAGGCCAACGCACTTTTTGCTATTGGCTATAATATCTATAGTTTATTCTTGGTTATTTCAACGGCCGGTATTCCAGGTGCGGTGGCAAAACAAGTCGCACACTATAATGCTATGAATGAATATTCAACTGGGCGAAAGCTATTTCGTAGTGGGATCTACTTAATGGTTGTTATGGGCGTTGTTTCGGCGGCACTGTTGTATTTTGTGGCACCTTGGCTTTCTACAGGAAATCCGGATGCGATTCCCGTTATTCGTTCACTGGCGTGGCCATTGCTCATTATTCCAGTTATGAGCCTTGCTAGAGGACTCTTCCAAGGGTACCAGGATATGGCACCGTCGGCAATTTCTCAGTTTATCGAACAAGTAGCCCGAATTATTTATATGTTGGCGATGACCTTTTGGATTATGCGGGTACTTCACGGGAGTTACGTTTCGGCGGTTACCCAATCAACTTTTGCGGCCTTTATTGGTGCAATTGCAAGTCTGCTAGTTTTAGGTTGGTACTTTTTACGAAAACGTAGTGGTTGGAATGAATTGAGCCGCAATAGTGCGGCCGTTTTAGATATTTCAACGCGTGATATGTTGACAGAAATGGTTCGGCAGGCAATTCCGTTTATTATTTTGGACGCCGGGATAACTATTTTTCAATTAGTTGATCAGTACACGTTCATTCAGTGGATTGGTCGATTCATGAGCGGGACGAAGGCTGATTTCTATAATTATTACCAATTATTTGCGTTTAGTTCGAATAAATTAATTATGATTACTGTTTCATTGGCTTCATCGATGGCAGTCACCTCAATTCCACTCTTATCAGAGGCATTTACAAAGGGTGATCGCAAATCGCTGCGGGAACAGATTGATAGCATGATTGAGCTTTTCTTCTTCATAATGATTCCTGCGGCAATTGGGATGGCGGCAGTTGCCAAACCACTATATACTATTTTCTATAGTTATAATTTTACGGGTACATTAATTTTGGAATTCTCATCTTACGTAGCAATTATTCTAGGACTATTCACTGTCTTAGCCGCGATGATGCAAGGGCTATACCAAAATAAGAAGGCAATTATTTATTTTGTTATTGGGCTAATTGTGAAGCTGATTGTTCAGTACCCAATGATTGCGCTATTAAAGGTCTTTGGGCCATTAATGGCAACTGCGATTGGTCTTGGCGTAACTAGCTTTTTAATGATGCGTTCTTTACATCAAAGGTTCGATTTGAATTTCAGTGAGATCATTCGACGTCTAGCAGGTATTTTATTTTCTGCCATACTAATGTATGGGGTTTGCGTGGTAATTGAGAAAGGACTTTTTACTTTCTTAAATCCGGCAAGTCGATTGCAAAGCATGCTTGTGCTCATAATTGTCGCTGGGTTTGGCGCAGTAGTTTACGGCTATTGTATGTTACGCTCACGCTTGGCCGACGAAATCCTTGGCGAAAGGGTTGCCGGTTTACGCCGACGATTGAGGATTAAGTAATGCGAATTGATCGTTTTATAACTGTTACTGCGATGGGCAGCCGTAAAGAGGCTCATCAGTGGCTCAAGCAAGGAAGACTAACTGTTAATGGCCAAAGCATTAAGTTTGCTAAACAGCAGGTTAAACCAGAGCAAGACAGTATTGCTTTAGATGGTGAAGTCATTAATTATTCACCGTTCAGTTATTATTTACTGAATAAGCCGACTGGTGTTTTATCAGCGACTAAAGATTCACGGGCCAAAACAGTTATGGCGCTATTAAGTACCGCTGATTTTCGCAGCGATTTATTTCCAGTTGGTCGACTTGATAAAGATACAACGGGGCTACTATTGTTAACCAATGATGGCCAATTAGCGCACCAATTATTAAGTCCCAAAAAACGCGTGACTAAACTTTATCAGGCGCAAATTGACGGCTTGGTAACCGCTGCTGATGTCGCTCGATTTGCTGAAGGCGTGACAACACAACATGGGACTAAGTTTAAACCTGCTAAATTACAAATAATGGGACAGGATTTAACCAAAAAACAGTCAGTTATTCAAGTTCAGGTGCTGGAAGGCCAATTTCATGAAGTTAAACGGCTATTTCAAAGTATTGAAAAGCCCGTGCTGAAATTACAGCGATTAGCCATGGGGCCACTAAATTTACCTGAAAGTTTACCGCTTGGTCAGTACCGACCATTGACAATAACGGAACTTACGGCATTAAAAAAATGCAGTAAAGGCGTTTAGCACAACCTTTACTGCTATCTTTTTTATTAATCATTTTCAGATTGAGCCATCTTAGCCATGTATTCGGGTAAATGAGTAATAATTTGTGAAGGTAAAACAACGTATTGCTTTTTTGCTAAATAATCAGCAATTTTACTGTGAGTGTAAACTGCTGCTAAAATGGCCTGATCAGAATCGTTAAACTGGGCAACAAAGCCTGCAATAATACCGGTTAAAGTATCACCCATACCGCCTGTGGCCATTGCAGCAGTACCGGCCGTGTTACGCCAATTATCTTTGCTAGTGGCCAGATAAACCTCGGTTCGATGTGACTTAACGATGACGGTTCCGGCTAGTTTTTCTTGGGCCTGGCGATTATTGCTCGGTGTTTGTGCCTTAATTGGCAGACCGGATAGTCGCTGCCATTCCATTTGGTGAGGCGTAAAAATTAAATGCGCATTCGGTAATGTAAGGTGGTGACTGGCAATTAATGAAATGGCCGATCCATCAATAATTAAGGTTTGTTGTTTTTGAATGGTGGAGAAGGTCAGTTCGAGTAACTTTAAGGCCTGATAATTTTCACCTAGTCCAGGTCCAATAACGACCACATCCATTGTTGGTAATAATTGTTTGATACTAGTAGCATCCTGATTACTAACTACCATTGCCTCTGGTAAACGGGCGTGGAGGCTGGCAAAATTTATTGGATCAGTGACGCAGGTAACCAGGCCACTTCCAGCATAAACTGCGGCACTAGTACTTAAAATAATTGCGCCACCAAATTGGCGGTTACCACCAATCGTCATAACGCGGCCGTAAGTTCCTTTATGACTCTGTGCTTTTCGTTTGCAAATTGTTCGTTTTACGATTGCTTCTGTAATTTTTTGCATTTTTTAACCACCTTTAGTTAGTATCTACTTATAGTTATTATACCAAGTAGCGGCAAAAAGCGCTTGACCTAACCCTTTTAATAATGCTAAACTACTTTAGTAGTTAATTTGCCGCTGTGGCGGAACTGGCAGACGCGCAGCATTCAGGGTGCTGTTCACTTCGGTGAGTACAGGTTCGATCCCTGCCAGCGGCATATGGTAGTACTGAGATAACAGCATTGATAGCACTTTTGTTCTCAACTCTTTTCCAAAATTATAAAGGCCTAAATTGTCAAACTAAGTGCAACACCGGCCAGCTTTCACTTATAAGTGGTCTAGGTGTTAGTCATGCGAGTAAT
>NZ_RHNP01000071.1 GCF_003950295.1 Loigolactobacillus iwatensis | reverse complement strand
TTTAACAGAATATAAAAGTGGTGAATCATAATTCCGTCGAATTATGATTCACCACTAATGTTAGTCAGTTTTTGTAAATTAAAAGCCCACAGGTCCCCATCTAATAAAATCCACCCACTACAGCATCATTAAAGGAGATAAGAACCCATGAACCCTATTGATAATACCATAAAGTTCGTCCTAAGCATAACTGACGAGAACGTTAACTTTTTTGCTTATAAAAGCCAATCTATTAAAAACAAACAATCTAAGATTTACATCGCCAACGTTAAAGTTAACTGTGTGAGATGTCCCCAATGTGGTTTCAGTCATCTGAACCATAATGGTCACTACATTGCGCGTACTTCGTACCCGTCAGCCAATGCCAGTGAGCCAGTGTACCTTGAGCTACATAAGGAACGATTAGTTTGTAAAGACTGTGGTGCTTCAATAATGGCATCCACTAGTCTAGTTGATAAATATTGCAACATTTCGCAAGCCACACGACAGAAAATATTCATGCATTTGCAGGACGACCGGACTCAGGCCAGCATCGCCTTAGATAATTGTGTATCACCAAGTACAATTTGTCGCTATTTAGATAATTACGATGATTTATTCCGCCGGAATTATGATTACTTACCAGAGCATTTAGCGATGGATGAAGTACGCGGTGTTGGTGGTCAATTACACTTTATCTGTATTAACGGTGCCAGCAACCATGAAATTCAACAAATCTTGCCGGATCGCTATAAAAAAAGCATTCCCAAATTGCAAGAACAAATTAGCCACACGATAAATCCTATTAAATCAGTATTTTCATTAATATTCATATTTTATGGGCTTAACTTAACCGGCGGAAGCAGCGGAGAAAAGCTCTTTGGGTGTTTGATAGCCAGTTTGCCGGCGCGGTAAATTGTTTAGCTTTGACTCAACTGCTTGGATATCATGAGGACCCAAAATATCCATGGATAGACCCTTGGGTACATCGCGGCGGATCATTCGATTATGCGCTTCGTTAGTCCCACGCTCAGAGGAACGATATGGATGGGCATAATAAAGGTCAGCGACACCGGTAAGTACAGCGCCAACTTCCGAGAACTCAGCGCCATTATCGGCAGTAACTGACTTCATGATTGATCCGTATTCTTGACAGATCTTGGCCAGCTCATAGTTGACTGAATCGGCATCACGACCATCGATCAAACGTAGAATTTGGCAGCGGGATTGACGCTCGATCAGCGTTAAGATCACACTCTCTTGACCGTTGCGCTTGCCCACCACGGTGTCCAATTCGAAATGGCCGAACTCTTGGCGCTGGTCGATACACTTTTAGGCCGTTCATCAATACTCCGTCCGGCCAGACGCTTGTGCTTGATCGAGTGATGATGTTTGGCACGGTGGCGCGTTTTTTCGAGTAGATCAAGATTGCGGACTTCAAGTAACTGGGCATCAATATAGTGGTATAGCGTCTTGGTCGAGACCATCTCCTCAGGTTGATATAAGCCTTCAAGTTTGGCCCGTCCTACTGCTGCATCAGGCGACCAACCATCTTGACGCAAATGAGTCGTAAAATAGTCGATAAAATCAGCGACACCGACGAGTTTCAAAGGTCGATGACAGTGGGCTCGATTAGCTTCGTACTTAGCTTGTGCTGTTTCTGGTGAGTATACAGCGTAATATTGGCGTTGACCATTCACTTTTTTTACTTGGTCGATCTCGCCGCGGCACAATTCATTATTGATTGTTTGATGACAAACATTAAGCGCTCTGGCAATTGCACGATTGGAATAGCCTTGGCTGTGCAGCGTAGCAATTCTGCCTCGTTCAAACGAAGTTAGGTGCTGACCTTTTTTTCTGACTGTGGTATTCTGTTCTTGCATCAAGACAATAACCTCTTTCATTGTTTGTGTAGGAACATCAATGATAACAGAGATTTGTCTTGGTGTTTTTTATTTTATCAATTAGCTAAAAGTATTTGGCTAACTTGATTATAAAACGCGCGGTGAAAATGTAAACAAATTCAGAGGAGGAATTTCTGTTATGAAGGAAAATTTTGACTTTTTAATGCCTAGTGTTAACTTTTTTGGTGCCGGTGTTATTAAAAAAGTTGGCGATCGGGCCAAGATGCTTAACATGAAGAAGCCTTTGATCGTAACTGACAAAGGAATTGAATCACTTGAAAATGGTCCTGTTGACCAAACCTTGGCTTCATTAAAAGGTGCCGGCGTGGATTACGTTGTTTATGATGGCGTTGAACCCAACCCTAAAGTTCATAACATTCAAGAAGCTAAGAAACTTTATTTAGCTGAAGGTTGTGACAGTATCATCACTGTTGGTGGTGGTTCAGCTCATGACTGTGGTAAAGGAACTGGTATCATTTTGACTAATGGTGATGACATCACTAAGTTAGCCGGAATTGAAACCCTTGAAAATCCACTACCACCTTTGATGGCGGTTAACACCACTGCCGGTACTGCTTCAGAGCTTACCCGTCACTGTGTTATCACTAATACTGAAACGAAACTTAAGTTCGTTGTTGTTTCATGGCGTAACGTTCCATTGGTCTCATTCAATGACCCAATGCTAGAACTTGACGTTCCTAGGGGTATGACTGCTGCTACAGGTATGGATACCTTTGTACAAGCAATCGAACCATACGTTTCAACCAACCGAAACGACATTACAGACGGTCAATGTATCCAAGCTATCAAATTAGTTGAAGAGAGTCTTCGTGAAGTCGTTGCTAACGGCCACAACGTTGAAGCTCGTACTAAGATGGTTGAAGCTGAAATGCTCGGTGGTATGGCCTTCAATAACGCTGACTTAGGTTACGTTCATGCCATGGCTCACCAACTCGGTGGCCAATACGATGCACCTCATGGTGAGTGCTGTGCAATCTTGTTACCAATCGTTGAGAAATACAACATCGTTGCTTGCCCAGAACGTTTTGCTGAATTAGCTGAAATCATGGGTGAAAACACTGAAGGACTTTCAGTTCGCGATGCTGCTGACCTTTCAATTAAGGCAATGCGTCAGATGTGTGATGACGTTAACATTCCTCGTAGTATCAAAGCAATCGGTGCAAAGCCAGAAGACTTTGAATTGATGGCTGAGAATGCTTTGAAAGATGGTAACGCTCCTTCGAACCCACGTAAGGGTACTAAAGAAGAAATCGTTAAGTTGTTCCAAGAAGCTTACGATGCAGAATAGTTATTAATTTATGAAGTTTAGGAAGTCGCGGACTGTGAGCCACGGCTTCTTTTCTACATATAAAATAAAATTACTAATTTTCCGTAATTATCTGACAAAATAATTGGATTATGTGGCAATTAGTTATACAATTTATCCTAACTTCAAACTTAACGAATAACTAGAAATGGAGTGGTGCTCAATGTTGAAGTTTTACTACAATGCAAATACGCCATCCAAGCGGAAAGCCTTAAAGTGGCTAGATGACAACGAAATTCAATACGAAACTCGAAACATTAATTTCAAGCCTTTGGATGAAGAATAAATTACTCACATCATGCACCTTTCTGAAGAAGGTACTGATCAGATTATTTCAAAGCGCTCAAAAATCATGCAAAACTTGCACGTCGCTTTGAGCAAGCTCTCATTTAATGGTGTCGTTAAATTGATTAAGGAAAATCAAGGGATTTTAAAGAGTCCCATTTTGATGGAGAATGATAAATTAATGTCTGGCTTTGATTCAGAACAGGCCCGCATGTTCATTCCCCCCAAGAAACGCCGTTTGGAAATGCGCAACTTATTAAGTTTACTTATTAAGAACGATCCATTATTAAACTAAACAACTAAAAAAAGCTGAAGTATCTTGGTTTGATTGACTCAACCAGGATGCTTCAGCTTTTTTTCTACGATTAGTCAAGAGAAACCTCTATTTTATGGGGTTCTCTTTTTTTTGAGCAGTACTTTAAGATTTTTT
>NZ_RHNP01000070.1 GCF_003950295.1 Loigolactobacillus iwatensis | reverse complement strand
CGTCGCTTATAAGTTTAAGGCTTCATGGCCTTTTTGGTCTAGTTATTTAAGTGTTGCACTTAGATTGTAAATCCGGCAATGCAAAATTTCTCGTAGTGGTGATTTTTTCAATTTTATTGATTACGGCATCCGTTAATTTGATATTTCCTAATGTTACACTCTATGTTAATCAAAAGTACAGTTACGTTTTAAAAGTGTATAAGTATATTCTCGGTTTAATTCTTGCTAATCTAAAAGTTAGAAAGGGGAACTGCTTAATGCGTTTAAAACAAATTAATTGGCCTTATTTAGTGGCGGCCATCGTTATTATGGAAATTATTGGGGGTTTATCTAGTTTATTAGCGGGTAATATAACAAGTATTTATGCTCAGTTAAGTAAACCGCCATTGGCGCCTCCTGGAAACGTATTTGGTATTGTTTGGCCACTTCTTTATTTACTTTTAGGTGTGTACAGTTATTATGTGTTTTATGAATTAGACCATGAACAGGGCAGTCACTTGCAACTTCTCTTTATTACGCAAATGATCTTAAATTTTTTCTGGTGTATTATCTTTTTCCATTTTTCTGCACACTGGCTTGGTTTTATTATTATTCTAATCATGTTGGTAGTGCTGCTAGATCTTCTTTTAGAAACAAAAAGGGTTAAAACTAGTTTAACCTATTTAATTTGGCCTTACTTAATTTGGCTTTTATTTGCGACCTATTTGACAGTTGGGGTGGCAATTTTGAATTAAAGTGTGGTCATTTCTATCTGAAATAGCTGATAAGGCAGACAAAACTGCCTTATCAGCTATTTTTTATGGTTAAAATACAATTTGAAGTTTTCAGAAAAAAGTGAAATAATAAGGAAATTAATTAATGCCATTAACAAAGGACTGAAAGTTTTGCGTTTAAAGAAAAAGTTAGTTTACTGGTTGACGGGTGTATTAGTGGTCATTTTATTAGTAATTACTGGCGCTAGTTTGTACCTCTATCATTTTGCTTTTGAACCTACTCCAAAAGTTCTGTCCCACCCAACGGCCAAAAGTAAGATTATTACCGCTCGTAACAAAAGCTGGCTTGCCAAAATTCCTAAGCAACATTGGCATGAACAATCAGCGACGGATAATTTACGTTTAGTTGCCGATTATGTGCCGGCCGCTAAGGCAACAGAGAAGACAATTGTTGTGGCTCATGGTTATATGGATAACAAAGAAGATATGGCGGCCTACATCCATTTATTTCACAGGCTAGGCTACAATGTTTTGGCGCCAGATGATCGTGGTGCTGGTGCCAGCCAGGGAAATTACATTGGTTTTGGTTGGCCGGATCGATTGGATTATTTGAAGTGGACGAAGCAGGTAATTCACCGTAATGGTCAAACTAGTGAAATTGGATTGTTTGGTGTTAGCATGGGTGGTGCAACGGTGATGATGTTAAGTGGCCAGCACTTACCACATCAAGTTAAGGCAATTGTTGAAGACTGTGGTTACGAAAGTGTTAGTGCCGAGTTAAGTTATGAACTGAAGAGCTTATATCATTTGCCGAAATTTCCGTTACTGTATTCTGCCAGTGTTGTCACGATGATTCGCGCACACTATAATTTTTTGCAGGCGAGCTCATTAACGGCTTTACACCATAATCACTTACCAACGTTCTTTATTCATGGCAGTGCAGATACTTTTGTTCCAACGCGCATGGTTTATAAAAATTATGCGGCCACTAAAGGGAAGAAACAGTTGTGGATCACAAAAGGTGCCCACCATGCTGAATCGTTTAGTGATTATCCAAAACAATACCGGCAAAAAGTTGGCCAGTTCTTTGCCAAAAACTTAAATTGATTGGATTAAGGATTTAGGCTATTTTTACCAAGTGTATTTGCCATTCAATTAAAAGCTTGCTATAATGATAAGGTTGTTATTTGTAATAAGTATGGTTAATGGCAATGCGGGTGTAGTTTAGTGGTAAAATTCAAGCTTCCCAAGCTTGCGTCGCGAGTTCGATTCTCGTCACCCGCTTGAATAAGTAAACGATTAAGTTACTGTGATCGTTTTTTATTAATTTATTGAGAAAGAATAATTACGCAAAATTGTGTACAGCGAGTCTAGATTTGGTGGGAGCTAGATGGTAGTTAGCGTAAGGTCGTGCTTTTGAAAATTAAACTGAATATGAAAGTGGATAGCCTATCAAAAGGAGTGGTACCGCGGGTTTTAACTCGTCTCTTACAATTTTTGAGGGCTTTTTTTAGACAAAATTTTAAGGAGGAACTACTTTATGAATGATCAAGCAACAGTCGTAAAGGCTTTACTGCCCGTCCTAGACGGGACATTGGATGAGGCAACAATTCAAAAATTAATTGAGGTCCCGAAGACATCTAATTTGGGGGATTACGCTTTTCCAGTTTTTACATTGGCCAAAACTTACCGTAAGGCGCCACAAATGATTGCCAAAGAACTAGTCGAGAAGATTGATGCTAGTCAGTTTGAGAAAATCCAGGCGGCTGGCCCTTACATTAATTTCTTTTTGGATAAGCCACAATTCAGTCATGACTTATTACACGAAATTTTAACAACTGCTGATCATTATGGGGATGCCGATCTAGGCAAAAAGGGCAACGTTCCGATTGACATGTCTAGTCCTAACATTGCTAAGCCAATTTCCATGGGTCACCTACGTTCAACGGTAATTGGGAATGCTATTGCTAATATTTTACGTAAGGTCGGTTATAATCCAATTAAAATCAATCATTTAGGTGATTGGGGAACACAATTTGGTAAATTAATCGTTGGTTATAAAAAGTGGGGTAGTGAAGAGGCAGTTAAGGCCGACCCAATTACCAATTTATTGAAATATTACGTTCGTTTTCACCAAGAGGATCAGAAAGACCCTGAGTTGGATGATGAGGCGCGAGAATGGTTCCGTAAACTAGAGGCCGGGGATGATGAAGCAACAAAACTCTGGTCTTGGTTCCGTGAAGTTTCTCTGAAATCATTCATGAAAATTTATGACATGCTAGGAATTACATTTGATTCGTTTAATGGCGAGGCCTTTTATAACGATAAAATGGCGGAAGTCGTTCAATTACTAGAGGACAAAAATTTGCTGAAGGAAAGTCAAGGGGCCGAAATTGTTGATTTATCAGCCTATGATTTAAATCCAGCCTTGATTAAAAAGAGTGATGGCGCAACATTATACATTACGCGTGATTTGGCGGCCGCCATTTACCGTAAACGAACTTATGATTTTGTTCAGTCGGTCTACGTTGTTGGTAACGAACAACGGGACCATTTTAAGCAGTTAAAGGCCGTCTTGAAAGAAATGGGCTTTGCTTGGTCGGATCAAATTCACCATGTACCGTTTGGTCTAATCACGCAAGATGGTAAGAAATTATCGACACGTCAGGGACGAGTTATTTTATTAGAAAAAGTGCTCAATGACGCTGTTGATTTAGCACGGCAAGAAATTGATAAAAAGAATCCTGATTTACCAAATAAAGAGGCTGTTGCCAAAGATGTTGGAATTGGGGCAGTTATTTTCCACGATTTGAAAAATGATCGTTTGAATAATTTTGATTTCAACCTTGAGGAAGTCGTTCGTTTTGAAGGTGAAACTGGGCCTTATGTCCAATATACCAACGCACGAGCACAAAGTATTTTACGTAAGGCTGGGGCAATTGAACTTGATGCTGCGGCCGACTATACAATTACAGATGCATCGGCCTGGGAAGTTTTAAAGGCATTAGGAAACTTTCCACAGATGGTCGTTAGAGCCAGTAAAGAATACGAACCCTCCGTCATTGCCAAGTACGCGTTACATTTAGCAAAGACATTTAATAAATATTATGCCAATACGAAAGTATTAGTTGATGACGCTGAAAAGCCGGCTCGTTTAGCCTTAGTTGCAAGTGTCAGTCAAGTACTTGTTCAAAGCCTATCGTTACTTGGGGTCAACGCACCCAAAGAAATGTAAGTTAAAGCATCTAAAATAACTAGCAAAAAATTGCGGCTCTCTGTCAAATCCTGTTGATAGCCAATTTTACAGTGTTAGAAGTTAAGCAACTTCTAACACTGTTTTTTTGTT
>NZ_RHNP01000007.1 GCF_003950295.1 Loigolactobacillus iwatensis | reverse complement strand
TTTTGTTTGTATTCGTCACCATAATCGAAAAAAATGACATTTGGGTCTTTAATACTGAGCGCAAATTTTATATGATTATCTAGAGGGTTCATGGTTTTCTCATATCCTTTCAAATGATACTGTAGTGGGTGGATTTTTTGGATGAGAGCTGTGAGCTCTTTTTCTGTCCTTAAATTGTAAATTCAAGGGCCCAAAAAATCCTGTTAATAGTTTACCACTTTGTAAACTATCAACAGGAAAAAGTATAGAGCCCATAGTTTTGACCGGTTTGGTAGCCGTCCATTTTTTTCATTTCCGTGTTGCGTTGCCGCATTTCATCATAGAAGCGGCTTAGTGCAGCTAACATATCATCGGGATCGTAATAAACATCAGGAAGTACTTCCTCTAAGTCAGCCAAATCAGCATTTTTAGGATCGAGAATAGTTAGTTTGGCATTGGTTTTACTCAAGGCTTCAATCAAAGTTAGAATGAAATAAGTTTTACCACCACCGGTACCGCCAGCGATTAGCATATGCGGTAAAGCATCATATTCCCAGTAGACATTTTCCATCAATTTGACGGCGCCGTCTTTACAGACAACCTGGTCAATCGAAAGCCGATGAGCGATTGTGTCATAGAGTAGCGTGTATTCAACGTAAGAATCATGCAGAATTTTATCGACCATTTCGCAATAAAGGCCAGATTCTAATTTTGGTTCAAGGTGGAGTAATTGTTCTTGGTATGATGACATCATGATTTCAACTTGAACATGAATTAGGCCATCCTTTAAACGATAATAGATGCGGGGAAAGTGAGCAATTCGTTCTTTAGTTTTACCTGTATCTAAATCTTTGAAGAAACCACCTGACTGTTGCGTATTCTTTTCGTACCAGTTGTTAGTCATAAACATTCTGGCAATCTTTTGGCGATGGACTAATTTACGATAATAATCGGGAAACTTGTACATGACTAAAAGCACAACAAGAATTAAGCAAAATAATGTTACGGCTAAGCTAATGATCAGTCCTTGATACGACCAAGGCAGTTGTCGAATTAGCGGCCATGAAATAGTCTTAATATTAATATGACTGAGCACCGGACAGTAAAATAGAATGGTCAGTGGAAACCAAAGTAGTAGGGCCGAGCCTAAAACAGTCTGTAAAATTAAGTTTTGATCACGCGGACGAATTTTAGTTCCGCGATATTGAAAAAGTTCACGCAATTTTTTCACCTACCTTTTGTTGATTGAATCAGGCACCATCAGTCATACCCAGATAGGTCATGATGGCACCCTCATCTGATTGTGCGGTGCTAAAAGTAAATTCTTTTGCGATACCATCTTTGGTCATTTCAGGTAAAGCAGTCAAGCCAAAGTTGGAATCAGGACACTCGATAGCAATAGTTCGCGCTGTTTCTAATTTATCTTCGGCGTTACTAGGTGTGCCGTCCTTAATGATAGCGACAAAGTCATCCATAAAGCCGATTTCGTTAAAGACTGTCAGTGCTTTCATAAATAACCTCTGTCCATAATAAAAAGCCAAGACTTTTTGTCTTGACTTTGATATTACGATAAATTTGAAATGTCGATTTTAGCGTATTAATTTTTAATTTCTTTCATGAGATTGAAAAGTGCTTCTAGTGCGGCTGTGTAGCTAATTGATTGTGCGTAGTCATATTGTTGCTGGTACTGTTGCCACGAAGTGTGTAAGCTTTCAGAATCGGATAGGGCACTGATTTCAGTTAAACGATTTTCAATCGTTTTGTCTGGGATATGATCAAACGCCGTACTTTTGAAAAATTCTTTTTTTAAAAGCACAAGATCAATGTCAGTTCGATAGAGAATGGACAATGAATAAACATCAAATAAATCCTTAGCACGAGTGTTTAACATGCCGTGATTAAGAAATGCTGATAATTTATCTGCCAAGATTTTTTCAATGGGGATGCCATAAATTGAAAACTTTTCATCCGCGTTTAAAATACTCTGATGATCAATCATGATTGGAATCGTCTCATGGGAATTACCTTTTGAAATATCCAGCTTGACACTAACTTTACTTTTTCCCATTTGTGCCAGCAGGTTGACACGAATTCCGGGATAATCATCATCAAGTTGTTTTTGTTCAATCGACTTGATTGTAAAATTGACATAATCGGTGGATTGCTCGAAGACTTCATGCAAAACGGTTGCTAATTTATCTGGTTGTAAAGCCGGCCCAATATAGATTGCGTCAAGATCCTGGGTCATTCTGTTTTCAATTCCGACAAGGCTTTGGATTTCAAAACCACCTTTGAGAACAAAGTAACGGCGATAATTAGATTCAGAGATCTGCTTTAAAAAGTGTTCTAGAAAAAAGAGTTTCTGAAAATGTTGAATATTGTAGCCAAGCTCACGGGCACGTTTTCTGATCATTGGTAGAATTTTATCAACTTCACTCATTGCATGTAGACCTCCATTACTTTTAGTAGAGTACTGTTTGGGTATAATTTGTCCTTGATTTCAGTTAGATCTTTGAGCTTATTTGCAGCAGGTGAGTTGGCTAAATATTTTTTAAGCGCATCATTTTTGATGTAGGGTTGGATTTGTTTTGATTCCCAAACATCTAATAAGGTTCGTTCCTTAGAATAAACTTGAACCGTGCCACCATTTTCGGTTTGGCCGGTTTCGATACCAAGTAAATAGCGCTTTTTCGATAGATAGCGCGCCTTAATAGAGTACTTTTTCAATGATGCGGCGCTTGGATGATATCCTTGGGGAAAGGTCAGATCGTAATGAAGCGGCATTTCATCAGTCAAATCATGAATGATTAGGGCGCTAACTAACGAGAAGACGCTACGCGAGAACTTTTGACTGATCAAGCTAAATTCATCGAGTAGGTAGCCTGGAAAAATATAGATACCACGTTCAAGCTTTTCAATGGTGCCATCAGTTGATAATTCACGAATCTCATCCTTGGATAAACCGTATTCTTGTGCGGTTTTGTAAATGAACGTTGGGTAGTCGTGTTCTAGTTGGGCTAAAGTATCCATTGTTATTAAACACCACCTTATATACTGTAATTTATCATATTTATAGTATATAGGTTAGAGAAGTGATTCGCAACTCTCAATATGACTTTACTATGTTTCGGTTGGATTTATTAATACCTGCCGATAGTTGGTAGGAGAACGAATTTTCCGTTTCATTGAGTTATTTCTTTTCATTAGTTGGTTTTTCCTGAATTTTGTTGTGGTTTACTGGAATAAGATCGTCGGCTTTGAGATACCATGAAACTGACATACCAACACCAAACTCATAAGAAGAAACAGTATCGATAACTGGGTTGATCATTTCGACCAGCTGATTATAATCAAACTTCTTTTCACCAGCCGCCACTGGAATCGAAACTTGAATCATTTTTCCTTTCTCAAAGCTCTTTAAATCAAAAGTACGTTCAGAAATCTCAGTGGTCTGGTTACCTTCATCATCGTTGATAAAACGTTCACGACGCATTGCCGAGAATTTTAAGGCTCCAAATGTTTTGATTGAATCGAGTGCAATACCTTCTGCTAAGCGCATATTAATTCCTACCCTTCATTATTTAGTTAAATCCTTTTTGACAATATCATCGGCATAACATTCATATTTGACGAATGACTGATTCTCCACACGATAGCCGACTGCAATCACGCGCGGGTTGACTAAATCAATCGGTGAATCTTGTTTGATACTGGCCTTCACTCCGGCAGCAGCTGGTAGAATGATTTCAATGTTATCAGCCTTTTGGATATCTGAAAAAACGCTAAATCTTCGTGATGCAACGCGGCCATTATTGTTACGAGATGGTTCACGAATTTCTTCGATCATTTTGCCAAATTCAAGCCGACCAAATGTTTCGCGTACTTTGGGGATAATGTAATCTAATTCCATGGAGAATTCCTCGCTTTCAAATTTTGCATATTTTAAAAGTCAGAATTGTTTTTGAGTTCTGACTTATAGTGGTTGTAGTATTCGATTGTTTGTTGAAGTAAATATTGATAAAGTTCAGCGGATAGGGGATATACGACACGGCCTTGAGTAGTTTCAGGAAATTTTAGAAACAGACGCTGGTTACCGCGAATCAATTTAACATTGTTAATGATCATAGCGTGATTGATTACAATCGTACCGGTCATTAAAACACTGGGTTCTTTTGAAAGATACATATTAATAGATGAAATAAAGATCATTCACTGTCATCCTCGTCATTATACAAGTCATCACTAGCTTTTCTTGAATGATGCATCCACCACACAATTAAGCCAGTAATTAATAGTAGAATCACGCCAATAACGCTTAACAATTGATTACGTTCTTCACCGGTTTGTGGTAGGCGAAGTAGTGGCGTATCAACGGCTTCATCTTTCATTTGCGCTTTGACGATTTCACCATCTTTAGTAATTTCAAAATCAACTGGCGTTTCGTTGATTTTATAGCCTTTTGGTGCGTCATACTCCACAAACTGATATTTGCCAGCAGGTAGGTTGGCAAAACTGAAAACTCCTTTATCATTGGTCCGACCGGACACAACGGTTTTACCGTCTTGATTAAGGATCTTGATACCAGTGTTTGGCAAGACTTTACCATCGCTGACATTGGTCTTGGTTAGTTCACCAGTCCCCTTGATCAAACTATTTTGCAACGTGAAACTAATTTCTGGTGTTTCGGTGGTTTCCTTAGTTTCAGTTGCTGCTTTTTCGTCTGCCTGTTTTTTATCCTGACTAATTAATTGACCTTTAGCATTGTAGGCAGTGATACCAGTTTTTGTTGAAACGATTTTAGTTAAATCCTTAGTTAAAACTAGGTTAGTCGCGGAAGGCGTCTTTTCCCGTAAATAGAAGGTGCCGACTGGTACGTTCTTAAAGGCACCAATCGACTTGTCATCAATTGTAGTGGTTTGAATGACCTTCTTATCCTTATCCAGTAATTCAAACACTGCACCTTTGGCGTTGCCATCAAAAGTGAATTGATAACCTTTATCTTCAACTAGCTTGGCGGTTTCATTGATTTTCTTAAAGGTAAATTCGTTGAAGTGTAATTTATTTAGAATTGGGGTGTCTTTATCACCGTTGATCGTTAAATTCTTAGTCGTGGTGTTGTCAGTTGCCTTAAATTCAAAATCATAAGTTTGGTCATCAAGCTGATAAGCTTCACCGGCATCTAGTTCTTGCACATAATAGCTACCTTCAGGCAATTGAATGTCGGCAAAAGTTGCTTTACCATCTTTGACGGTCGCAGTTGCGACTAATGCTTTTGCCGGAACATTGATGTCACCTTTGTTGTAGCCGGCTTTACTGAACAGTCCGAAGACTTGACCATTAGCAGCTTTATTTTCAATCGTGGGTTTGTTCTTATCCCAATTCTTGATTTGTTCTGCTTGTTTGTTAACAGTCACGTTCAACTTCTGAAAATCGTTAGTCGCTTTGAGTGAAGTGGAGGTCACTTCAACATTTTGACCAGCATATTTCAATTCAAAATCAATTGGCTTGTCATTAAGAACAAAACCATTTGGTGCAGCAACTTCTTTAACTGAATATTTGCCGAGATAAAGTTGTGGCGTTTTGATTTGTCCATTAGCGTCAGTCGTAGCAGTGGCGACAATTTCACCCTTTTTGGCATGGACGGTACCATCAGCGGTGGTGATGTTTTCGCTGGCAGTAAATTCAAACTTGGCACCGGCCAGTGGGGTGTAGTCATAGTTAAAACCGTATTGTTCGCCGTACTTGGTTGACTGTTTAGTCACTTCAACCGGCGTGGCGCCAGTCTTATTCAAAGTGACAATGCCTTTTTGCGACTTATCCGTGAACTTGACGGTCACAATACCATCACTATCTTTGCCAGTGATCGAAAATTTAGCTGGGTCTTTGGCAAGAACATAGCCTAATGGTGCTTGTGTTTCGACTAATTCATATTGACCATAGGGGAGCGCCTCAGTTGTGGCCAAGTAGCCCTCTTTATTAGTCATAAAAGTATCAGTTGTTCCATCGTGATTGAGGTTAGGCATGGAAACATATTTACCAGTTTGCAGTGATTTGATTTTAAAACCGGCGTTGGCGCGCGAAATTGTTTTCCCGGATTCAGCGTCAGCCTTGACCACTTTCAAACGTTCTTCCAATACATTATTGACGACTGAATAATGATGGGTCTCGTTTTGTTGATGAATCGTGACTTTGAATGGATCGGCGGTTTTGTAGCCCTCTGGTGTTTTTGTTTCCGTCACGGTATAAGTGTCATAGGGAAGATCAGTAAACTTGAGATAACCTTCTTTATCGGTTGTCCCTGTTGTGACGACCTTGTTTGTTGTGTTGCTAGTGACTGTAAATTCAACGTTAGCCAGTGGGTTAGACTTATTTTCTTTACCGGTTAAATGACTAGAAAGTGCGGTGTGCCAATCATAGTTACCAATTTTGATTAAATCGAAACCACCGGTAATAACTTGTTCCTTAACCGTTGTTGATGCGGTGGCCGTTTTCGCATTTTGACCAGCATAGGCTAGTTTGAACGCGTGTTTTTCAGTATCTTTAATATAGCCAGTTGGTGCCGTCTTTTCGATCCAGTAGTAGTCATCCAATTTTAAATTGGCGACACTCGCTTGATTGTTTTTAATTGTAACGGTATCAACCAGCTCATCATTGGAAGTTCGATGTAATTCATAAACGGCACCATCAAGTGAAGCAGCGCCTTGTGGGGCTTTACCAGTTTTAGCATCTTCCTTGATCAAAGTGGCAGTGCCGAATTGTTCATCATCGGTCGCTTTAACCGAGGTAGCAGTGACAGCAACGTTTTGACCAGCATATTTCAATTCAAAAGGTATTTTCTCGTTGTTAAGGATATAACCGGCTGGTGCCTTTTCTTCAACGGCGTAGTAGTTGCCGAGCTTCAGATTTTGTAGTGTACCTTTGCCGGTGCTATCGGTAGTGATCGTCCCAACTTTTTTACCATCAGTTGAATAAACACCGTACATGGCACCATTTAATGAATAGTACCTGTTAAACATATTGGTGCCGAACTGACGGCCAATCTTCGTTAGATTTACATTGCCAAGTTGTTCTTTATTGCCAAGAACGACTTCGATTGTTTGGTTAGGTGTGATTGTTGCCGTTTTGATTTCACCTTTATTAACGTAGCCATTAGGTGCGGTTACTTCTGAAACTTTGACTTGCGTACCCGCCTTGATGTCGTTTAAAGCGGCGTAACCATCAGTGCCGGTGGTGACCTCTTTGGTTTGACCATTGTACTCAAATTTGAGTTTCGCACCTGGCAAAGCTTTATTGGTATCCGCGTCAACTTTCTTAGCTTTCAAATTACCATTGAGATTGACTTTGATATTGAGATCGAAGTTGTTACCATTTGGCAGTTTGAAATAGGCGAGTTTTTGTTGATTGCCTTTGCCATAGAGTAATGAGGTCCCAATGTTAGCTGCTTTAGCTTTAGCAAAGGAAATTTTACCAGATTCTTTGGAGTTAGCTGTAGCGGCTAAAGTTAATTTGTCACCAGATTTTGTGATATTTAAGTTGGCAGTATTAGCGGTTTGTTCAATGTATGAAGCTAAAGTACCGTTATTGTCGGTTAAAGTGATTGAATCACCAACGTTTAAAGTAATGTTTTGACCATTGAATGACGGCTTAGTGTTGAATGTAGTCACTTTTTTCAACACAGCCGCTTTTTTTGCCTGATAATCTGGGTAATTGGTGGTCAATAGCTCACTATTTAGTTCTTCCCAAATCATGATTTGTGCAAGCCCATAATTAGCGTCAGTTGGGTTTTGTTGGTAAGCAAAGTAGGCTATTGAGGCTAATTTATCTTTTTCTGCTGCTGAATAGTTAGTGGGTGTCCAACCTGAACCAGAATTTTCAATATCGATTCCATGTTCGACACAAAAGGCAACCTGACCATCAACCACCTTTTTGTAAATACCATTGTCTGTCCAATGGAGACCATTCAACAGATTTAGTTGCCAAGAGGATATCCAATCACCTGCTTTAATGTTGGTCATGTCAGCGGCAAAAGCACTTGTGATCGGGGTCATAAAAATTGAAGTGAACAAGGTCAGCAAGGCTAACCAGACAGAAACTTTACGGGTTGCTGTTTGCAATGACAGCACCTCCTTAAATATTTGTTGAAGAATTTCAGTGCAAATAAAAAGTAGACCAATTTTAATATTGATCTACTGAACAGGAGGTTATGAACGTGTATGTGGAATTGAAACCCGAGTTGATAAGCAGTTGTTGGTTGTGTTTCTACCATTAAATAGTAGTTGAACGAACAATCGCAATTAATGTTAATAATTCGTGAATTGATTTCTAGGTTTGAAGCCTTACGTTCCTCCGAAGTGTACCCCAATTTGGGGTAAAACGGTTGAAACAATAAGAAAGACCTAGAATTCTGAAATTCATAAACGTTAATTTAACGGGTTTTTTGAACGCTATGTAAACTTATTAACCTACGAGTATTTAAAACCAGGCTTGAAGAAAGCTCGTAAAGCTTCACAGTTCTCAAAACGTTAATATTTTATCAGATCAACGTTTTAAAAGCATTCATCAATTTATTTGGTGGGTGTTTTTTTGTTTACAGTAGAAAGTTACCATTTTATAGCCGCAGAGCCGTACTTGCAATAAATGAAAAATGTTTTCTCAGAACTATTGCGGTCCAAAAATAAAAGTGCTAGAATCTTCTCATGTCGAAAAATAAATGGTTTCTGAACAAAAAGAAACTATAAATTGGGAGGGTCCGAAGTGTTCTTTAGTAAAGCGCAGGATTATGCAGTGGAGTGTCGGTATCAAAAGGCTGGGCAGGTAATTTCTGAACAGCGTATCTGTCATAATACGACAAAAAAAGAGGCTAGGGCCCAAACTTTCAATCAATTATGTGTTAATGGTCGTTACCGCCACGTTGCAGTTGATGATTTAATTGCTATTAAGGTAAAACCAATCATAAGTAAAGTAAACTAAGTTAATTTTGAAATTGACAAACAGTCGGTGATTGCTGACTGTTTTTTTATATACTCAAGTAGCAGTTGAAATTAGGTTAGGAGAAATAATGATTGCGTAAAAGAAAATCAAATTCCTTTTTTAATTAAGAATCGTGGAATTCACTTTAAAAAGCGGTTGGCGTTCGTTAAGATAGAAATATTGAAAATGGCTTATAATATAACGAAAAAGGGGAATTCTAATGGTTGATTATCGAATTGAAGAAGATACGATTGGTCCGGTTAAGATTCCAGTAACGGCATTGTGGGGGCCACAAACCGAGCGTAGCCGGCACAACTTTACAACTGGACCAAAGATGCCACTTACTATTATTCGCGCTCTGTTACAGATCAAACGGGCAGCAGCAACAGCTAATAGCGAGTTAGCACAGTTACCAGTGGCCAAGACACAATTAATTGTCGCGGCGATTGATCAGTTGCTTAACCTCGATGATGCTAAGTTACAGCAAGATTTTCCGTTGTCAGTTTATCAAACTGGTTCTGGTACTCAAACAAATATGAACGTTAATGAAGTTGTTGCGCACGTTGCCGCCAAGCTAAATTCAGAGTTGGAAATTTTACCGAATGATGATGTTAACCACGGGCAAAGTTCTAATGATGTTTTCCCGACGGCGATGAATATTACTGCAAGTATTGCGGTGAACGATTTAGAGAAATCAGTTACCCGTTTAATTACTGAATTGAAGCGAAAGCAAGCTAAATATTGGCAGGTTGTCAAAATTGGTCGTACGCACTTACAGGATGCAACACCAATCACTTTTGGCCAGGAAATTAGTGGCTGGGTCAGTATGCTAGAACACGACCAGGCCTTTTTAGAACAGTTAAAATCAACACTTTATGAACTGGCTATTGGTGGTACGGCTGTTGGAACGGGCCTAAATGCTGCACCGGGTTTTGCGGTTAAGGTTGCCGAAAAACTTAGTCACGTGTATGGATTACCATTTACGGCCAAAACCAACAAATTTTATGGTCTAGCCGCACATTCGGGATTAAACGTGGTTCACGGCGCTTTAAAAACGTTGGCTAGCGATTTACTTAAGATTGCTAATGACGTCCGCTTTTTGGCCAGTGGACCCCGTGCAGGCTATGGTGAACTGTCAATTCCGGCCAATGAACCTGGTTCGTCAATTATGCCCGGTAAAGTGAATCCGACTCAAGCCGAGGCGCTCACGATGGCAGTAACCCGAGTTTTAGGTAATGATGTTACAATTAGTCTCGCTGCCAGTCAGGGTAATTTTGAAATGAACGTTTACAAGCCAGTTTTAATTAGTACCTTTTTAGAATCAGCCGACTTGCTGCAGGGCACGATTCAAGGCTTTGCGGATAAATTAATTGCTGGCTTAGAAATTAGGTCAACACGGATGGCAGAGTTGGTTGATCGTTCGTTAATGACCGTTACAGCGTTATCTCCACACATTGGTTACCATAATAGTGCCAAGATTGCCCAGGCAGCAGAGAAGGCAGGAACAAGTTTGGAAGAGGCTGCACTAAAATCCGGGCTAGTTACCAAACAAGAGTTTGATGCGTGGGTTGATCCCTTAGCAATGACGAACTTAAACTGATTTAGGCCAATTTGTTTATTGAATGTTTATGAAAATGATTGAGCGGTACATTAGTTAATTACTAACGTAAAATACGTTAAATGAATAAATTATGATTTACTTTAAAATTAATGTTAGAAGATAATTATTGAGTCAATAGCCTGCTACTATGGGCTATTTTTGTTTATTAAGGGGTGTAAAACAGAATGAAAATTGACATCTGCTGTTAGCTGAATTAAAATTAAATGACTAATAAATGAAAGAACCCTAATGATTCGGTAAATGGTTATGTTAGTGGAAGTGAATCGGTGGGAGAGGGAGGTACTCGGGATGAAGTTTACCCGGCAGAATTTATTTGTAAAGAAACAGGTCGATTTAGAAAAGATTGCTAATTCAAAAGAAGGTCTGGAAAAAAATCTTTCTGCGTTTAGTTTGAGTATGATGGGAGTCGGTGCCATTGTTGGCGCCGGTATTTTTATTTTACCTGGTATTTTGGCTGCAAAATATACGGGGCCTGGCGTCATGTTTTCCTTCCTGTTAGCGGCAGTGGTTTGCTCGATGGCCGCGCTTTGTTATTCGGAATTCTCGTCGACAATTCCGTTGGCAGGTAGCGCCTACACGTATATTTATAGCGTATTCGGTGAGTTTATTGCTTGGATACTTGGTTGGGCGTTGATCTCAGAATATTTATTTGCCGTTTCGTCGGTAGCTGTGAGTTGGTCAGCCTACTTTCAAAATATTTTAGCGGGTTTTGGCTGGAAATTACCAGTGTTTCTGTCAGCAGCAATTGGAACATCAAGCGTTCACGGTGGCATCTTTAACTTACCGGCCTTCTTGATTGTTTTGGTAATCGCGCTTTTGTTAACGGGTGGGGTGTCCGAATCGACACGCGTTAATAATATAATGGTAATGATAAAGATAGGTGTGATTTTACTTTTTGTTGTGGTTGGCGCATTCTACATTAAGCCGTCAAACTGGCACCCATTTTTACCCTTCGGTATTAATGGCGTTATCTCTGGATCAGCGGTTGCTTTCTACGCTTATATCGGTTTTGATGCTGTATCAACGGCCTCTGAAGAAGTTAAAAATCCGCAACGGGATATGCCAATTGGAATTATTGCATCGCTGTTAATTACCACCGTTTTATATACGGTTTTGTCTACCGTCTTGACGGGGGTTGTTCATTACACACGCTTAAATGTTGATGACCCAGTTGCCTTTGCGTTAAACCTTATGCATCAAAATTGGGTAGCAGGTATCGTTTCGGTTGGTGCTGTAATTGGGATGACTACCGTTTTACTGGTTATGTCTTACGGCGGAACACGCTTACTGTTTGCAATTAGTCGTGATGGCTTGTTGCCAAAATCTTTACACAAATTGAACGCTAAAACGCATGTTCCGGTAGTAAATACCTGGATTTTTGGATTGATTGCGGCCGTTTTTGCCGCAATTATTCCGCTTGATAAAATTGCAGAATTAGTCAATATTGGGACACTTTTTGCTTTTGCAATGGTTTCAATTGGGGTCATTTTCTTACGCCGGGATAAAGTCTTAGGTCATGTTGAAAAATCGTTTAAGGTACCATTTTATCCGGTTTTACCGATTGTTTCCTTTTTAATGTGTCTTTATTTGATGACAAGATTACGCGCTTTTACTTGGATTGCTTTTATTATTTGGTTAGTAATTGGCTTAATCGTTTATTTCAGTTATAGCTATCATCACAGTATTGCCCGAGAGACACAATTCAAGGATTAACGACAAAAGGATTACTAGTTGGTCAGTTGACTAAGCTAGTAATCCTTTTTATTAGGCCTGATATTTGGCGTAGGGAGTATAGGTTGGCTTGATCAATTTTAATTAATGAATAAAATTAGGTAACTAATCCTAATAGAAATGAAATTATAATTGGTAGTAAATTAAGCGGCTTTTTTTGAAGGTAAGGCGCTTTGCTTGCTTATCTTTAGTAAGTTGAATATAATCTCTAATTGAAAGCGCATTCTTTGTTTGCAATAAGGAGGGATTATTTATGAGTAACACGTATAAACAGAGTACAAATGAACAAGCAATTGAAATTGTTAATTTAGATGAATTACAGGAAAGAGCAAAGGCTATTATTCCAGCGGGAGGTTTTGGTTATATTTCAAGTGGTTCTGAGGATGAATGGACATTAAGAGCCAACCGGGAGGCCTTTAACCATAAACTAATTGTGCCGCGCGCGCTGACAAATATGGAGAAACCGCTAATTGATACTAGCGTTTTTGGTATTTCATTAAAAACGCCGGTCATGATGGCACCAACTGCTGCCCAAGGATTGGCGCATGTCGAAGGTGAGGCCGATACGGCTCGAGGTGTTGCGGCGGTTGGTGGATTGATGGCGCAGAGTACCTATTCTTCAAGAACAATCACGGAAACGATGGCGGCTGGAAATGGTGCACCCCAGTTCTTTCAACTTTATATGAGTAAAGATTGGTCTTTTAATAATGCCTTGTTAGATCAGACTAAGGCAGCTGGGATTAAGGCTATTATTTTAACGGTTGACGCAACTGTTGGTGGTTACCGCGAGGCTGACGTGCGAAATAAGTTTTCTTTCCCAATTCCAATGGCCAATTTGGAAGATTTCAGTAAGGACAGCGGTGAAGGTAAAGGAATTTCTGAGATCTATGCCGCTGCGGCGCAAAAAATTAGTCCAAAAGATGTTGCCCGAATTACTGACTACACTGATTTACCCGTTATCGTTAAGGGAGTCCAATCACCAGAGGATGCCGAATTAGCGATTAATTCAGGTGCCGCAGGTATTTACGTTTCTAATCATGGTGGCCGCCAGTTAAATGGTGGGCCGGCCTCTTTTGATGTTTTGGCGTCAGTGGCACAGGTGGTTAACCATCGAGTTCCTGTTATCTTTGATAGTGGTATCCGACGTGGATCGCATGTATTTAAGGCTTTAGCCAGTGGGGCCGATTTAGTGGCCTTTGGTCGCCCGGCGATCTATGGTTTGGCCCTAGGTGGCGCCAAGGGTGTTCAATCAGTGTTTGAACACATCAACGACGAGCTAAAAATTGTAATGCAGTTGGCCGGTACACAGACAATTGCCGCAGTTAAACAAACAAAGCTATTAGATAATCATTTCTAGACTAGCGGAGTATAGCGCTTATATATAAAACGATTAGCCAGTTTTTGGAACGCCAAAATCTAGCTGGAACAAGTCGGACTGGGATCTAACTGAGTCTGTTCACGTGTCATTCAGTGGCCAAGCGGCATATGCATTATGTTTTAGTAGCGATATAATTCAATTTAGATATGAGCGCTACGATGCATTAGCAGCATTGAAAAAGTATTTTTATTGGCACCTTCGTAATTTAGTTTGAATAAACGTGGAACAAAACAAGTTGTGGTTTTAACTCTGGATTACTTGCCGATTGGTTGGTGTTTTCACCAACTTGGTGATTGAATGCAGGTTGGCTACAGTTATCTTTTATTTCACGTTTTTGCTTTGTGAGAAATGCTTAATAAAATGACAAGTTTCTCGCCAATTGCTTGTGAATATTCCGTTGCTTACTTATAATAGACTTATTTGAAAAGACGAAAGGAGCCTGTCCACTTAACTTTTTAGTAGTAAAGTGAAGGGTCATCCGGATTAAAAATAAAGTTTTGTGCAAGTAAATAGTCCTTAAAAATGAAAAGGAGCCGAAAACATGGCGAATTACGTGACAATAGATGAAACGGCACATTATGTTCCAGAAAAGATTGTAACCAATGATGAATTGGCCGCTTTAATGCCTACCAGTGACGCTTGGATTCAAAGTCATACGGGAATCAAAACGCGGCACATTGCACTGGAACAAAATACGTCAGATTTGGCTGCTAAAGTTGCCACAAAATTATTACAACAGTCCAAGTTAGTGGCTACCGATATTGATTTAATTATCGTTTCAACAATTACACCTGATTATTTAACGCCGGCAACTGCCTGTTTAGTGCAGGATAAGATTGGGGCAACTAATGCGGTTTGTTTTGATATTAGCGCGGCCTGTGCGGGTTTTATTTTTGCGGCCAGCACAGCAGAAAAGTTTTTACGTGGTGGCCAATTCAAACATGCCTTAGTGATTAGCGCTGAAACAAATTCAAAGATGATGGATTGGCAGGATCGTACGACAACTGTTTTCTTTGGCGATGGTGCTGGGGGAGCATTATTAACGCAAACAGCTGATGCTAGTAAGGAAAGTTTTTTAGCAGAACAGTTAGAAAACGATGGCCGGCAGCATGAGGTTATTGAAAGTGGTGCGGTTAAATCACTTTCAACAATTGATCCAACCCACCGGCCTGCGATTGAACCCTTTAAAATGCAAGGGCGAGCAGTTTTTGATTTTGCTACTACCGCCGTTCCCAAACAAATTCAACAGTTATTAACCCAGCAACACCTAACCGCCAATGATGTTGATTTCTTTGTCTGCCATCAAGCTAATTTACGGATTATTGAAGCAATCGCAACGAAGCTAGAGCAACCAATGACCAAATTTCCGGTTAATGTAACGGAGTACGGAAATACGTCCTCGGCCGGGGTTCCGATGGCCTTAGACCAAGCGTTGCAACACCAATTTACTGGTAAAATAATTGTTTTATCTGGTTTTGGTGGGGGTCTAGCTTACGGTAGCTTATTAATACGTCTTTAGAGGAGCGTGATTTCGGTGGAAATTAACGAGTTAAAGGAAGTTTTACGGGTTTTACGAGAAAGTGGCTTTAGCGAAGTTGATTTAAAAACTGAACAATTTCACTTGCGGGTTAAACAGGCAGGAACTACAGCTACTGCAGATGAGACACCAATTGAAAAAAAAGAAACTGGCACAACGGTGAAAAGTCCGATGGTTGGGATTATTCACTTGTTAGATGAGCAAAAGAATCCTTTAGTTGAAGTTGGCACAGAGGTTAAGGCCGGTGATGTCCTGGCCCAAATTGAAAGCATGAAGTTATTTAATGATATTAAAAGCCCAGTAACCGGGACTGTGACAGCAGTGAAGGTTAGCGACAATCAAGGGGTGGAATTTTCAACACCTCTGTTTATTATTCAAGGTGTTGCCTAATGTTTAAGCGTGTTTTGATTGCCAATCGTGGGGAAGTTGCACTACGGATCATCAGGGCCTGTCGCAAGTTAAAAATTGAAACGGTGGCAATTTATGCTAAGGTGGAAGAACATAGTCGCTTTGTTCAGGCGGCTGATTTTACTTATTGTGTTGGCCCTGATACTGCCCAATCAAGTTATTTAAACCGTGAGGGAATCCTAATGGCAGCTTTATTGAGTGGTGCTGATGCGATTCATCCTGGGTACGGTTTTTTAGCCGAGGATGCATTGTTTGCTGAAATGTGCGCTGAATGCGATTTAACGTTTATTGGACCTAAGCCCGCAATGATTCGATTGATGGCAGATAAGGCCGCGGCCAAAAATTATGCCAAGACTCAAGGTGTGCCTATCATTCCAGGTGCAAGCGCTATTACAAGCGTTGAGCAACTGAAACAAGCCGCTCAGGCAGTGGGCTATCCGGTTATGTTAAAGGCCAGTTTAGGTGGTGGTGGTAAAGGGATGCGTGTCATCTATAATGAGGTGCATTTGCAGCAAAAATACCACCTCATTCAGGAGGAAGCACAGCAAAACTTTTTAAATGATGCCATTTATTTAGAGAAGTATTTAACGGTGGCCCGTCATATTGAAGTACAAATCTTAAAGGATCATGTTGGCAATCTTCAGATTATTGGTGATCGGGAATGCAGCTTGCAACTTAATCACCAAAAAGTAGTAGAAGAAAGTCCCGCGACTATTTTGCAACCACAGCAACGTCAGCAATTATATGATTTAGCTAAACGATTATTGGCTAAATTGGATTATTGTGGTTTGGGAACTTTAGAATTCTTGTTCGCTAATCAGCAATTTTACTTTTTAGAAATGAATACACGTTTACAGGTCGAACATGGTGTGACCGAACTAACCTCCGGGATCGACTTAGTGACAACGCAAATTAAATTGGCGGCGGGACAAGTGGTTCACCCCGGAATCCTATCGTTTAACGGGCACGCCATTGAGGTTCGCCTCAATGCCCAGGCCGCTGCAAAGCAACATTTATTGGCAACTGGCAAGTTAACCCAATTGCGTTTTCCAGCAACAGGGCGAATTGATACTGGCTATCAAAAAGACGATATTATTCAACCTTACTACGATGCCTTATTGGCAAAATTAATCGTTAGCGATACAACACGAAAACGAGCAATTGCAAAAATGCAGCAAACTTTAAGGCAGACCCACGTGGCAGGAGTAGGAACAAATTTAGCAACTTTAAAGCAAATCCTGAATTCACCGGCATATAACGCCAATCAGATCGATATTCATTTTCTGGAACAAATGGAGGGGGCAGTTCAATGAGTCATTTACCCAAGTCCAACCTTTGGCAAACTTGTTCTGCCTGTAAACGTCACGTTCATCAAGGACAATGGGGTGAATTTAACATTTGTCCTTACTGTGGCCACTATCAACGCTTAAATGCCGATCAGCGCTTAGTGTTATTGACGGATACAAAAAGTTTTACAGCCTTACCCCCAGTTAATATTAAACAACAACGTCATTTCCCGGGTTATACTGTCAAATTACAAGAGGCCCAAGAAAAAACTGGTGAGACGGAAGCCTTTCTTGCGGGGACAGCGGCGATAAAACAGCAAAAAGTAGTTATTGGTGTAATGGATAGTCAATTTATGATGGGAACCCTTAATACCGTTGTTGGTGCGGGGATTCGTCAGGCAATCAGAACTGCTTTGAGCCAACGGTTGCCTTTGATCCTAGTTATCGCTTCTGGTGGTGCGCGAATGCAGGAAGGAATTTTATCGTTACTTCAAATGAACACTATTCTGGCCGAACTGACCAAACTAAATGAGGCTGGTATTTTGACCATTTCAGTTTTAACGGATCCAACAATGGGTGGTGTGACCGCTAGTTTTGCTCTGGAAAGTGATTTTGTATTCGCCGAACAGGGTGCGACAATTGGTTTTGCTGGCAAGCGGGTGATTCAGCAAACGAATTCGGCCGCATTACCGATTGATTTTCAAACGGCGGAGCGCCTTTATCGTCAAGGATTTTTGGATGCCGTTATTAAGCGTGAAAATTTACGGACCTACCTTGGCCGTTTATTAATGATTCAGGCAGGTGATTTAAATGAGTGATGCTTTAAAGGTGATTCGTAGTGCCGATAGAATTGGGACGCAACAAGTTATTGCGCAGTTAATAACGAATTTTTTTCCACTGCACGGTGATCGTGTCAGTGGCGATGATCCAGCACTGACGGTTGGCACGGGTTTATTTCATCAACGTGCGGTAGTTGTTGCAGGAGTGAATCGTGGGGCCACATTAGAAGAACGCCAGCGCTACCATTTTGGTGCCGTTGCGCCAGCGGGGTACCGTAAATTTATTCGCGGACTTGAATTAGCGGAAAAATTTAAGCGGCCCGTGATTACACTGATCAACATGCCGGGGGCCGATGCTAGTGTTGCAGCTGAAGATGATGGTCAAAACCTGGCCATTGCGGATGCTATTACTAAAATGAATGGTTTGCGGGTTCCCAATATTGCCGTTTTTCTTGGTGAAGGCGAAAGTGGGGGTGCACTAGCCTTAGCAACGTCCAACCGGCTAATTATGTTCACTAACAGTTTATATTCTGTTGCTTCACCAGAAGCGATTCAAACGATCTTAAAGGGCCATGTGGCTGCCAAGCAAACACTAGACCATATTTTACCGATGCAGGCCGCAGCACTTAAAAAATTAGGCCTAACTGACGTTGTTTTACCGGAAACGGGTGATTTAGTGCAAAGCTTAGATAACGCCTTACAACAACAATTAGCGCAACTAAGTAAGTTATCAACGGCGGAGTTAATTGAACAGCGCCAGAATAAATATTTAGAGTTAGTCGCACAGTTTGCAGAGTAGATTTGTAGAAATTAAGTACAAAAAAAAGACTGGAATTCCAGTCTTTTTTTACGCTTAATTTGTATAAGGATCAGCGTTATTTGAACCAGCATCATTAGCCTGACCTTGACTATTTTGTTGTGTTTCAAGATTACTAACTTTTTCCTTTGGTAAATTGAGTTGTGTGCGAATTAAAGAAGAAATACGATTTAGTTCTTTAGTTGTTGCAACTTGATAAGAACCGCCATCAATCGTAGCATTCTGACCTTGTAAGTGATCATCAACCATATTAGTAGCAGCGGACTTATAATTCTTTTGAATGGTTTGCATGTTCTTGAAAGTTAAATCAGTTTGAACATTATCACTCATTGATTGAAGAATAGCATCGAAATTCCACAATGTCTTAACGGAAACAGCGCTTTTAACGATAGATTCAATAACCTGACGTTGGCGCTTTTGTCGGCCGTAGTCGCCTTCAGGATCATCGTAACGCATCCGTGAATAGGCTAGTGCTTGCTTACCATTTAAGTGCTGGCTACCTTTTTTAAAGGAATTACCATCATATTTAAAAGCAAATGGTGCGTCAATTGTTACGCCGCCTACAGCGTTAACAATTCGTTGAATGCCACCCATATTGACGGTGACATAATAATCAATTGGAATATTTAATAGTTCTTGGGTTGTATTGATTGCCATTGCCGAGCCGCCGTAACTGTAAGCCGAATTAATTTTTTCTATGTAATTAGCACCCTTACCAACGATGTGTGCTTTAGTATCACGAGGAATACTGACCATCGTCAATTGCTTATTTTGTGGATTGACAGTTGCAACAATCATTGTATCAGAACGGCCATGGTAGGTCCGTCCAAGTGCACCAGTATCAGTTCCAAGTAACAAAATCGAAATTGGCTTCTTGGCGTCCAGAGTTGATTGCGGACTGCGTTGATGATTAGTTCCGCTTTCTTTCTTGTAGACTTTATTAGCAGTGTTCTGGACATCATGGTACATTTTGTATGCGTAGGCACCACCGCCGACTATTAGAACCAAGATGATGATCAAAAAGGTGTAGAGGACAGTGTGGCGTTTTTTTCGTCCATTATGGTGGTGATTGTGGTGCTGTGCGCGCCGTTTTGTTTGTTCTGACATAATTTTTCTCCTTTTGTAACTTTTCAATACCTGAAGTATACTACAAAAATTCACACAAAAGACTAATTTGCGGCCATTTTTAATAAATCACAAAAAAATAGTACTAAAAAGAGTCAGTGTACGAACTAATTTCTAAAAAAGCCCGTACATTGCCCCCGTCTAGCAAAATAACAATTTTAAAGTCCAATATTGCTTAAAGTGTTCACTGCATCGCGAAATTCATCCTGACGTTGGCTTCGTTTAGAAGCTGGTCCAGGCACTTCTGTCATGTCAATTCGAACAACGCAATTTCGTAACAGATTAACTAATGTTGTATCATTCATTTCAATATACAGATTATCAGCCGTCACTTTTTTACAGGCATCCTGCCAGACTGCAGTTTCATTGGCCTCCGAATAAATATTACGCTTGATAATTGATTTACCATCAATTGTGTGAAAGGTAATGTCAAAATATTTCCCCATAACTGGATCACCTACTTTAGTTTCTTCCATTATAACGCTTTCTTGTCGTTTATGTTAGTTGGAGCAAAACGAGCTCATATTCGAGGAGGATATCGTTTATTGCAGTACGGCACTACTTTTAAAATATTAGCATTTTTCTCATTGGTTTTTCATTTTTAGTCAAAAGTGCTAAACTGGAAACTATCTTATTAGTTAAGGCGTGATCAAATGGGCATTTTTATTCAAAGTGTTGAGGGTGTTTTTGTCATTCTTGGCATGATTATTGTTGGCTACTGTCTTGCACGTGCAGGGTGGTTTGATGAAAAAAGTAGTAAATTAATTGCTAGATTAGTGACGCAAATTGCTTTGCCGTGCTATATGCTTGATACGATCATGACGGATTTTACAACGAAGGAATTAAAGCAGATATTGCCGGACCTTAAATTTCCAGTTGTTTCAATGTTGATTTTATTTGGTATTTCGGTGGCGGTTGCAAGAGTGCTCCAGATTCGGAAGTCACGGCGCGGCTTGTTTGAATCCATGTTTTTCAATTCCAATACTGTTTTTATTGGTTTGCCAATCAATATGGCATTATTTGGATCAAAAAGTTTACCCTACGTTTTGGTCTATTACATGGCCAACACGACTTTCTTCTGGACTTTGGGCGTTTATCTGATTAAGCGTGATGGGGATAGTACTGAGAATTTTAATTTGTGGACAACCGTGAAGAAAGTTTTTTCACCCCCATTGCTTGGGTTTATGGTGGCCGTTATTTTAGTGATCTTACATATTAAATTACCAACATTTTTGATGTCCGATTTTAAGTATATTGGTGGTTTAACAATTCCGTTATCCATGTTTTTCATTGGGATTGCGATTGAAGGCGCTGGATTACGGCAAATGAAAATCTCCCGTTATAGTCTTGGAATTTTATTTGGGCGTTTCTTACTGGCACCAATTTTAATGAGTTTATTGGTTATACCATCAGGGATGCCGCTGCTGATGAAACAGGTCTTCATTTTACAGTCAGCAATGCCGGTTATGACCAACGCACCAGTAGTTGCAAAATTATATGGAGCAGATGCCGATTATGCCGCATTAATGGTCACTGAATCAACTATACTTAGTTTAGTGGTGATACCAATTTTAATGACACTTATAAAACAATGAGTTACTAAAAATGAGGTTCCATTTACAAGCTAGGCCGAGTCCGAAAATTACTTTTGTAAGTATTTTCGAACTAAGTTGGTCTAAATGTGCTTGTTAATGAAACCTCATTTTGATATTAATCAAAAATTTATTTGAATAAAGGTTTTTAAATATGTGTCTGTCGAATCAAATGACTAAAAGATTTTGTCAGTGTCCTTTACCCAGTAATTTAGAAAACTTGGGTGCCATCTTTATCAACCACTAGTGAGGTTAGCGAGGCATCAGGGCAGACAGAGGTCAATTCGGCTTTGATCTTTTCCGTTAAACTGTCGCGGCACATTACGATAATGGTTGGTCCAGCACCGGAAATAAAAGTACCGTACGCGCCTAAGACTTTGGCCTTTCGACGTATTTCTTTAAGGTGGGGAACAAAATTATCCCGGTAGCGTTCTTGTAAAAGATCGCGTTCCATCATTTCTCCTGCTAAATTTAGGTCACCATTTAAAATTGCGGCGATCATGACGTTGGCCACGGCGCTACCTTCAATTGCCTGGCGGTAAAGAACAGTATGCGGGAGAACTTCACGACTTTTAACCGCAGGTAGTTTTTTGTTTGGGACACAAAGGATAAAGTCTGATTCAGGAAAAAGATGGCGAACGGAATAAACCTGGTTGCCAGAGATCGCGGCCGTAACAAAATTACCACGAACGGCGGGGGCAACGTGATCAGGATGTTGTTCAATTTGCGTGGCGATTGTGATCTTTTCTTCTTGACTCAGCGTTAATTGGGCTAAACGGTTGGCCAACTCAATGCCAGCAACAACTGCCGCCGCGCTGCTCCCAAGCCCGCGTTCAATGGGAATATCCGAGGTTAAAATCAATTTATGTGGCTTAATATGTGGTGCAACGTGTAACGCCGTTTGCACCACAAGATTAGTAGCGTCGGTAGCAACTAGAGGCCCAAGATTATGTTGAACTTCCCACGAATCAGCACTGGCACCAACTTGTACACGTAAGTAAAGTGCTAACGCAAGACCACACGAATCAAGTCCGGGTCCAAGGTTGGAAGTCGTTGCGGGAACTTGAATTTTCATAATGTTCCTCCTTAATGAATAAACGCGAAGCAAGGCACCACGCCATTCAACTCAATAAATTAGAAATAGATTAAAGAACGATTTAAAAATAATTATAACGAATCTAGTAATTTTACGCTAGTCCCTGGCCAAGTTTTTTTGTTTATAAAAGTGTTAATTTTTAGAAAAATTCGGTACTATAGGGTTAGTTTATCAGAAATTCGGTCGAGCTCATCTGTGCTTAGGCCCAGGATTGACTATACGGTGCTAGCAATCAATGATTAATTAATTTGAAGTTAAATACATGGCAAAGTAATGGCAGACGATCAATAACGAGAAGTAAGTTGTGCTATTTAGGTCGTGTGGTTATACTGATATTTGGTAAAATGGTGTTGCGTGATATTTTTTGACACGGTTAAAACAATACTAAGTAAAATAGGTTCAAGACACATTTTAAAAGAAGGGGAAATAAATGGTCAAATTGATGTTATTACGTCACGGTGAAAGTACGGCCAATCGCGAAAATGTTTATACTGGTTGGTCGGACGTTCCGTTAACGGCGCAAGGAATCAAAGAAGCTCATCAGGCTGGCCAGCTTATTCGCCAAACTGGTTTAAGTTTTTCGGCAGTACACACCTCTTACCTGAAACGCGCCATTATAACCGCTAACATTGTTATGGACGAGTTAGATCAGAGCTATTTGCCGATCTATAAAACCTGGCGTTTAAACGAGCGCCATTATGGGGCACTTCGGGGCCAAAATAAGGATGCAACGCGCCAGGAATATGGAATTGAGCAGGTTGCTAAGTGGCGACGAAGTTACACAACGGTGCCACCAAAATTAAAGCAGCCAGATTTTGAACGACGTTACACACGCTTAGGGTATGATTTTGAGCCACGAGCAGAGAGCTTACAGATGGCCTTGCAACGATTAGTTCCTTACTGGCTTGATCAAATTGGCCCACGGTTAATTGATCATAAAAACCAATTAATCGTCGCTCATGGGAGTACCTTGCGGGCGTTGATTAAGTACTTAGAAAATATTTCTGATCAGGGGATTGATGGTGTTGAAGTTGCTAATGGACAACCCATTTTATACACGTTACGTTCAGACCTTAGCATTCAAGATAAACAAATTTTGACTTCCTAGGGTGGGCTTTGTTTTAACTAAAGGGGTCAAATGTGATCACACTAAATTAGTCAGCACTAATAAAAGCAAATTTTTGCGTACTTTCCTGGTCTAACCGCATGTGGCTACATACGCGGCACTAAAATGGTTGTAAAAAAATAAAGGCAACAACAAAATTTATTTTTGTTGTTGCCCTTATTTTTTACTTCAAACACGTTTAGGATTGATCTTCATCCTCTAATTCGTTTTCTTCATCTGTATCTGATTTTGGTATTTTATCTAAGCGGGTTAAACGGTGTAATTTATGGAAATAGGGTTTACCTAAAACCAAAGGAACGTGCTCCACCAATGAATCAGCGTACTCTAAACCAAACCAAGTCGTTGGCGTAATCGTAATTTTCTGGAGAAACAGGCGTAGTTGAATGATGACTTTTTCCCAGCCGTTAATCTGTGTCTCTGGCGAAAGATTTTCTTGAATTAATACAAAGGAGAAGTCACCAACTTTGCGGTCAGGGATTGTTGTGTAACGCTGTGGCTGTCGTGGTAGCTGGCCACTCTTCATCATATCCGCAATAATTTGGCGGAGAAAGACATTGACACGTTGTTCCATACGGAAGCCCAAATATAGTTGTACGTTCACCATATAGTCCGTATCAAACATTTCGGTCGTGTAAGAAGCGGTGTACGGTTCGTCAGTAACGTTAACGGTCACGAACCAATAGACTTCGGCACGTTTTGGTCGTTTATCCAAAATTGAATATAAAATATCTTTTTTGATTCGATATTTGTCTTTGACCCGGGTCATGTAGACTAAGTTTGTTGTAAATAATGGATAATCAGCATCATTTTTTAAATCGTTAAGTTGATTTTTATAAGCTAGCAGTGAAACGTCCTCAGTATGGTAAGATTTATTATTTTTAATGTAATCACCATATTGCCAAATAAACATGATCGCCAAAATGACAAAAGCAATGAAAGCAGTAACGTAGCCACCATGGAGGAATTTAGCAGCACTAGAAATGAAGAAGATTAGTTCAATTGAGCCAAAGAAAAGAACCATTAACCAGGCCAAAACAGGTTTGGCATTTTTACTGCGTAGGTACTGGTAAAGCAGTAACGTCGTCATTAACATTGTCACCGTAATTGCCAAACCATAAGCGGCTTCCATTGCGGAGGAAGTGCGGAAGAACATGACAATTGCCAAACAGGCCAACCATAAAATTAGGTTGACTGACGGAATGTAAAGCTGTCCTTTTAAATTAGTAGGGTAGACAATGTGCAAACGTGGCAAGAGTTTTAATTTGATGGCTTCAGAAACCAAAGTAAATGATCCAGAAATTAAGGCCTGAGATGCAATAATAGCAGCTAAAGTTGCCATTATTATTCCGAACAGCCGTAACCACTGAGGCATAATTTCAAAAAAAGGATTAAAATCGGTAACGTGATTATAAGCAGTTGTGTGTGCGTGCTGAATAATCCAAACTGCCTGGCCAAAATAATTTAAAATTAAGCAGATTTTAACGTAAGGCCAAGTGCCGTAAATATTTGCCCGGCCAACGTGACCTAAATCAGAGTACAGAGCTTCAGCACCAGTTGTAGCCAGAAAAACACTACCGAGAATTAGCAATCCAAGCTTATTTTCTGGACTAAAGAGTAATTTAATTGCGTAATAGGGGTTGAGTGCCCGTAAAATGCTAAGGTCTTGGCTGATATAACTAAGACCGAGTACACCAATAAAGGTAAACCAAATAAGCATGATTGGTCCAAATGCTCTACCAATGACCTCAGTACCGAAACGTTGAATAAAGAATAAGAAAGTGAGAATTACCATGGTCCACAAAATAACGTGGCCTTGTGTCACAATGGGAATGTGATTAGCAATTTTCATTCCCTTCAGGCCCTCAATTGCGGTGGTAACCGTCACTGCAGGCGTCAACATACCATCGGCCAATAATGCAGCGCCGCCTACCATAGCGGGGATAACTAACCAACGGGCCCGCCGGCGAACTAGTGTGTAAAGGGCGAAAATACCACCTTCACCGTTATTGTCAGCGCGCAAAGCAATTCCAACGTATTTAATGGTTGTTAATAAAGTAATTGTCCAGAAAATGAGTGAAACGCTACCGACGATAAAGTTATAGGAGACGTGGTCCATGCCACCGTTACCGTTAATGATTGATTTCATAACGTAAAGTGGCGAGGTTCCGATATCACCGTAAACAACGCCCAACGTTATTACTAAACCAGCGGCGGATAACTTATGTCGTGGTTGTTGTTTTGTTTTTTGTTCTAGGGAATTCATCTTAAGTAACCTACCTTTATTCAAAGATTCGTCATCAATACATTATAGCTGTTCAATTTAAGATTGCCATCCTTAAGCAGTATTTTCTAAATAAAAATAAGGGTAGTTGGTAAGAGATATTCGTTGGTTTTGACTAACCTAGTTTGGACCAAAAAAATAGTAAGTGGCTAGGACAGAAAGTCCTAGCCACTTACTATTTCCGATCATTACTTTAGAACGTACGCCAAAAGTTCGGATTCGCGTGCCTAACTACAGCCAGTTCATAACTGCACTATGGTTATGAACTGGCCTAGGTGACGCAGTAAACCCAAAACTGACTTTTGTCTCGCTCCCTCTGGTGTGCTTTTTGAACACTCTTTAGTCAAGCACTCAAAGGTGGGGCGCGTCTTATGTCACACACCCATAAAATTAATTAACGGCTGGCTAGTGCACCCATTGGATCCCATGGTTCCAACACTTTTGGATCTTCTGTGGTAACCTTTTGTAACTCAGTTGGTAAATACTTTTTGTTAATCACAATTTGATAAACATATTCATCAAACCAAGCATCACTCATAACAAAATAGCCTTTTTCGCCAACTTTATCGCCCCATGAGTTTTCGACTTTCCATTTGGTTGGCTGATCATCAACCAAATCAACGCCAGTAATTACCATGGCGTGCGTCATTAAGCTTTCACCGTAATCTAATCGTTCGGCCTTTGTCATACCAAAGTCAACGTCAAAAAGTTCATCTGCTTTATAGATCTCGGGATCCATAATGCCAACCTTACGATCAGAGGATTGGCCAACGTCGCTGCCGAACCAAACACTTTCGCCGGCTTGTAGTTGCTTAACTGCCAATTGCTTGAAAGTTGCAATATCCAAGTTTAAATGCTGAACGCGTCGGCCACCAACAACGTTACCCAACATTTCAATCGTGTACATGTGATTATATGGTTTGTCATCGGTCGGTGCGTTAATAATCGATTGATAGTCATCCAAGTTCCAACCAACGTATTTTTTGAAGAATGTTTGCGGCGTCAAATCGCGATCTAGGTGATAAGCTTTAGCATCGTCGCGGTATTCAAAATCAAATTTAACGGGTGGTTCACCTAAAGCGTAAACTAAAATCCGGTAATCTTCATTTAACATTTGATTACGAGCGGTATTAATATCGATTTCACTGGCATTAGTGGCCACCATTTGGCGCAAAGTAACGGCGTCTTTACGGAGCTTAAGGTTAAGCGTGCTGTTAAGTTCTGAAGAACGCGAACTGTTATAAGTTTCTGGCATCACGGATTTTGGCACAATACCATATTTTGCAATTAAGGCCGTCAACATGTCCCACTGACCGCCATCCTGTTGTGGTGTTGCCATCAAAAAGGCAACTTTACGGCTACTGGTTGGTTCTGTTGCGGTATTAAGAACATTTTCGTAAAAATAATTTGATTTTTCAAACTTATCCCAAAAATTTGTGTAATTTTGCGATAATTCGAAATCTTTAAGGTTGAACTGATCGGCTAACGAACGGCGCATTGTATTTAACGCCGCAAACATCCAGCAACGACCACTTTGTTTTTGATCCGCCACTTTTTCGGCCGTTAAATCAACTGAAAAAGTTTGGGTCATTGCAACCTTTGCGTCAGTATTCTCACTTGCAGCAAGGATACCATTATTCATAACAGCTCGTTTTAAAGAAGCTGCTTGGGGGTGCTTTTGTAAATCTTCTTGATATTGTTTGAGTATCTCTGGTGTAATCTCCCGACTCAATTTAGTCACTCTCCTTAATCCATTTTAAATCTAAATAACAGATTCAAAATACGTTAGAATGCCATTATTCTAGTACAATTAAGGCTAATAGTAAACTTCGAATACTTTCTATTTGGCGAGTAGTCCCTGGTATTCTGGTTTGCGTTCGAAGAAGGATTTAGCGTAAGAACAGATTGGCATAATTTTAACGTTACTGGCTTGTGCACGCTGGATGACGGCCTTAACTAATTGACTGGCGATTCCTTGTCCGCGGTGATCATCGCGGACAAAGGTATGATCAATTGCGTAGACCGTCCCATCGTGTAATTCTTGAAAAGTAATTTCAGCAATTAAACGACCGGCATCATCATTTTTGAAGTAACGTCCAGGTTCGTATTGAAATTCCATTGTAGTCAGCCTCACTTTCTGTTTCTAACTTCAGTTTAAAAGATTCGCGAGTTAAAGGCAAGAAAGGGTTTACATAAATTGGTGATCAGAGAACTAAAAAAACATGCTATGATAGAACAAGTTTTTAAAATTAAGGGAGCGATTAAAGTGGAAAAACGTGGATTTGGAATTGTAGAACGGTACCAAGGACAAGAGCTAACTTTACCTAAACGATCAACTAAACAGGCAGCGGGCTATGATTTTGCTGCAGCAGAAGATTTTACTTTACCAAGTATTTGGAAAAATAGCTTTGTGAAATTGTTTTGGCAACTCAAGCAGGGAACGCCGTTAAAGGATGAAGATTACATGCAGGCAACTAAAGTTTTAAAACCCCGCTTGGTCCCCACGGGCATTAAGGCCTATATGCAAGAGGACGAAGTTTTAATCTTGGCCAACCGTTCAAGTAATCCGCTAAAACGCGGTCTGATTTTACCCAATGGCGTTGGCGTGATTGACGCTGATTACTACAATAATGATCAAAACGAAGGCGAGATCTTCTTCCAGTTGATTAATTTAGGGGTACGTGATTTAGTGATAAAAAAAGGTGAACGAATTGGTCAAGGAATTTTCATGCCTTACCTTAAAAGTGATCAAGATGATGGCGGTGCCGGAGAACGGCTAGGTGGTTTTGGCTCATCAGGACGCTAAAGTAGCAGGCAAAACTCAGTCTTGCGCCGTATTAAGCCTGTTTAATTTATGGTAAACTAAGGTGTATTTGAAAATTATTTTTATGCGTAATTTTGTGACTGTTCTAGTACAAAAATGGCCGGCAAAGCGTTGCTACTTGGATTTGATCGTATCATTAAAGTCAGTTATCGGTTGTTAACAAGCAGCCATTTACTTTCAGTTGTTGATTAAACCAATGCAACAACTATTTTTTAAATAATTTTTGAATGAAGCAGTAATGTCGTAGAAAGGGGCTATTTTGTGGCAAAACAAAAAACACAATATGTTTGCCAAAGCTGTGGCTATATTTCACCACGCTTTTTAGGCCGTTGCCCAAACTGTGGGGCCTGGAATCAGATGGTTGAAGAGTTAGTTGCGGCTAAAAAGCCGGTGGCCAATGCTCAGACTAATTTGGCGGGTAAGGTGTCTAAGCCGGAATTAATGAATCAAGTTAACATTGAAAAAGAACCACGTATTAAGACGAAAATGGTTGAATTAAATCGCGTACTGGGTGGTGGAATTGTTCCTGGTTCTTTAGTGCTGGTTGGTGGTGATCCGGGGATTGGTAAATCAACTTTGTTACTCCAGGTTTCTGGTCAATTAAGTGAGTTAGGTGAGCGGGTACTTTACGTTTCCGGTGAAGAAAGTGCCTCGCAAATTAAAATGCGCGCCGGACGATTAGGCGTTTCGGGGCAAGGTCTGTATTTATACCCGGAAACGGATATGGTCAGTATCAAACAACAGATTAATGAACTGAAGCCAGCCTATGTCATTATTGATTCAATTCAAACCATGCAAGAACCAGAATTAAGCTCAGTTGTCGGTAGTGTTTCACAAGTTCGTGAAGTTACCGCTGAGTTGATGAAATTGGCTAAGCAAAACCAAATCACGATTTTTATTGTTGGTCACGTCACAAAAGATGGTTCAATTGCGGGTCCGAAAATACTGGAGCACATGGTTGATACAGTTTTATACTTTGAAGGCGATCGGAACCGAACCTTCCGAATTTTACGGGCAGTTAAAAATCGCTTTGGATCAACTAATGAAATTGGTATTTTTGAAATGCGTAATGGCGGCCTACACGAAGTTAAAAACCCCTCGGAGATTTTTCTTGAAGAACGACTAGAAGGAGCTACAGGATCGGCAGTAGTTGTATCATTAGAGGGAACACGACCAATTTTAGTTGAAATTCAGGCGTTAGTGACGCCAACAGTTTTTGGTAATGCTAAGCGAACCACTACTGGGCTTGACCATAACCGAGCGGCCTTAATTATGGCAGTACTAGAGAAACGGGCTAATCTTATGTTGCAGAATCAGGATGCTTATTTAAAGGCCGCCGGTGGCGTTAAGCTTGACGAGCCAGCAATTGACTTAGCAATTGCGGTTAGTGTTGCTTCATCATACCGCGATAAGGAAACGAGACCAACGGATTGCTTTATTGGTGAAATTGGCTTGACTGGAGAGATTCGGAGCGTTAATCGAATTGAACAGCGAATTAAGGAAGCAGCTAAGCTTGGCTTTAAACGTGCTTTTGTACCGCGCAATAATATGAAAGATGTTGAAGTTCCTAAGTCAATTCAGATTATTACTGTCACGACAATTGCGGAGGCCTTGAAAAAAGCATTTAGTTAGAAAAATTTGACCAGCTTTTATCCTTGTAACGTAATGGCCAAGTGGCTCTAGCAAAAATAGTTTTGGAACACACCTTGGAAAGGAGGAATATTATGCGTAAACGAATTGTAACTATTCTATTAGTTTTAATTGGTGCCTCACTGGGAGCAACTGCTCTACCAATTTTATGGCAAATAACTGGTCTGGTCCAAGTTCATTATTTAAATAACGTAGTGACTGACCTGTTAATCGGGGCAGCACTGTTTTACCTGCTATCATTCGCAATTACCGGACCTATTGTTCGTTTAGCCGATCAATTTTTTAAACGAACGGAGAGCTTTATTAGCAAACAGTCACCAGTTTATGTTTTATTCGGCAGTATTTCGACGATTATTGGCCTAATATTGGCTAACATCATTTCGATTCCATTGTACCGAATGAACTTTTTTGTATTTAACACGGTGGCACCAATTATTATCATGTTAGTTTTAGGCTATTTAGGTTTTCGAGTTGGAACAACCCGAACTGAAGATTGGCGTAAATTATTTCAGTCACGGGGAAAGAAGCAAGTTATTGAATCTCCAGATGATAAAGTTTTGGAACGTAAGGTTGACGATAACTTTCATAAATACAAGATTTTAGACACCAGCGTTATTATTGATGGCCGGATTTATGAGATTGCCAAAACGGGCTTCCTTGAAGGAACTTTATTAATCCCCAATTTTGTGCTGCATGAATTGCAGCTAATTGCTGATTCGGCGGATTCGCTAAAACGGGCCAAAGGTCGGCGGGGATTAGATATTTTAAATGATCTTCAAAAGACTGATGCAATGCCAGTTGAAATGTATGATGGCGATTTTGAGGATCTAACTGAGGTCGATGGTAAGTTGATTAAACTGGCCAAATTATTGGATGCGATTGTGGTAACCAATGATTTTAACCTGAATAAAGTGAGTGAATTTCAAAATGTTCCGGTTTTGAATATTAATGAGTTAGCAAATACATTAAAACCAGTAGTTATCCCTGGTGATGGAATGACCGTCACGGTTGTTAAATCAGGAACTGAGCGCCAACAAGGAGTTGCCTATTTGGATGACGGAACTATGATTGTTGTTGAAGACGGGCAATTCTACATGAATAAAAAGTTAGAGGTTATTGTAACTAGTGCCTTGCAAACAGCGGCTGGGCGAATGATTTTTGCTAGGCCGGCACATGCACAAAAAGGGATTCGCGAAAAGAACAAAGACTAGGCTGTATTTCCCGGGAAATAAGAAACGGGTACCTTTACAAGTAACTAACTAAACAGGTACAATAAAAGGGCAATTGCGGCCAGAATATGGGACCGCAAAATTAAAAAAGAGGCGGGAATTAAATTGGCAGACAAACAAATTCGCGTGCGGTATGCACCGAGTCCGACAGGCCACTTACACATCGGTAATGCCCGAACAGCATTATTCAACTATCTTTTTGCACGACATAATAACGGGAAGTTTATTATTCGGATTGAAGATACGGATACAAAGCGGAACGTTGAAGGCGGCGAAAAGAGTCAGTTAACGATGCTAAAATGGCTTGGGATTGATTGGGATGAAGGTCCTGACAAACCAGGTGATGTTGGCCCATACCGGCAATCAGAACGTAAAGAGATTTACCTACCATTGATTCAAGATTTACTTGATCGTGGCTTGGCTTATGAATCTTACATTACTGAGGATGAACTAAAGGAACAACGTGAGGCTCAAAAAGCACGCAAAGAAATGCCGCACTATGAAGATGAATATGCAGGCCTAAGTGCTGAAGAAAAGCAGGCTAAGATTGATGCCGCTAAGGCCAAAGGGGTTACGCCAGTTATTCGTTTTCACGTTCCTGTTCATAAAAAATACGAATTTGAGGATATGGTAAAGGGTCACATTGAATTTGATTCTGACTCCATTGGGGGCGATTTTGTCATTTTAAAGCGTGATGGCATGCCAACTTATAACTTTGCCGTCGTTGTCGATGATCATTTGATGAAAATTAGTCACGTTTTGCGTGGGGATGATCATATTGCTAATACGCCAAAACAATTAATGATTTACGAAGCCTTTAATTGGGAACCACCAGTTTTTGGCCACATGACCTTAATTATCAATACGTTGACTGGTAAGAAGTTATCTAAGCGTGATGAGTCAACTTTACAGTTTATTGAACAATACCGTGAATTAGGTTATTTGCCAGAAGGTATGTTTAACTTCATTACTTTACTTGGCTGGTCGCCAGTTGGGGAAGATGAGATTTTTACCCAAAAGCAATTAATTAAGATGTTTGATCCTAATCGCTTGAGTCGCTCGCCAGCCAAATTTGATGCAAAGAAGTTAGAGTGGGTTAACAATCAATACATGAAGAAGACTGATGATAGCCGAGTAACGGACCTAGTTCTGTATCAATTGATCAAAGCTGGCCGTTTACCAGAAAATCCGGATACAAAGACGATTGAATGGGCACGGATGCTTACTAGTTTGTACCATGACCAAATGAGTTATGCGGCCCAAGTTGTTGAAGAATCAGATGTTTTCTTCACTGAGCCACCGGCACTTGATGATGATGCTAAAAAAGAATTAGCGGTTGAATCAGCGCCAACTGTTTTACAGCATTTTGCAAAATTGGTTAAGGAAATCAAAATTTTTGATGCCACTGAGATTAACAACGTTATCCAAGCAGTTCGTAAGGAGACCGGCGTAAAGGGACGGCAATTGTACATGCCAATTCGGATTGCCACAACTCGCGAAATGCATGGGCCCCAGATTGCTGAATCCATTGAATTACTCGGCCGTGAGAAAACGTTACACCATTTAGAAGTAACGTTGAAGGAATTGACCGACTAAAATACTGATAATTTTAGTGATTTATAAAGGAATGGGACAAAAGTTAGTTTTGGGTTTACTACGTAGTATAAACTAATCTAATAACAGTACTATCGGTGTTGAATTAGCTGTAGTTGGACGCGTGAACCCGGACTTTTGACGCCCGTTCTAGTGTAATACTTGGAAAGAATAAGAGGTTGGGGGTAAATCCCAACCTCTTATTCTTTATTACAGGGCTAATGCTAGCTGGTTTTTGCTGAGTGTCCCAATCAATTTAGCGAGTATGCGTTGGAAGGAACTGTTGCTTGTTGTCCCAACACGGTTAACACGTCTTCAGAGATTAGTTCATAATAACGATTGAAGGCTACAATGATTCATTATGGTTAAAATTGACGCAATGAATTCATAATTTGAATACATTTTAAAACACTCGTTGAGAAATAATTGGCATCGGCCGGGACACCTAGTATGATAAGGGTATAGTTATTTTAATCGCTAATGCAGTCGTTAAAAGGGGGAACAACCTAAATGATTAAAGTTTTTAATACTTTAACGCGTGAAAAAGAAATATTTAAATCAATCAAACCACATCAAATTAATATGTACGTTTGTGGGCCAACCGTTTATAACTACATTCACATTGGTAATGCTCGTTCTGCGGTTGCCTTTGACACAATTCGTCGTTATTTTGAGTATCGTGGTTATAAAGTTAATTACGTCTCTAATTTTACCGATGTGGACGATAAAATGATCAAACAGGCTAAGAAAGATGGAATCACTGTACCAGAATTAGCGGATAAATTTATTGCCGCCTTTATGGAAGATACTAAGGCGTTAAATATTGAACCGGCCACTCATCATCCACGGGCGACAGAAAATATTAAATCAATTATTGATTTCATTGAAGTTTTAATTGCTAAAGACTATGCGTATGAAACGGCCGGTGATGTTTATTACCGGGCGCGGAAGTTTAAGCATTACGGTGAACTGTCTGATCAAAACATTGATGAGTTAGAACAAGGTGCCAGTGAGCACGTTAATGATGAAGAAACTGCACGCAAAGAGGACCCTGTTGATTTTGCTTTATGGAAGGCCGCAAAGACTGACGAGATTTCATGGCAATCACCCTGGGGAAATGGTCGTCCTGGCTGGCACATTGAGTGTTCAGTAATGGCTACTAAGTATTTAGGCGAGACGATTGATATTCATGGTGGTGGTCAGGATTTGGAATTTCCCCACCATGAAAATGAAATTGCGCAAAGTGAGGCTAAAACAGGTAAGAAATTTGCTAATTATTGGATGCACAATGGGTTTGTAACAATTGGTGATGATGACGAAAAAATGAGTAAGTCGCTGGGAAATTTTGTGACCGTTCATGATTTAATTCAAAAGGTTGACCCCCAAGTTTTGCGCTTTTTTATGGCAACAACTCAATATCGGCGGCCGATTCGTTATAGTGATAGCACAGTTAATGAAGCCGCAAATAATCTGACTAAGCTGCGCAATGCCTTTGGTAATTTAAATTATCGGTTTAAAGACGCTATTGAAGGTGACATGGCCCAATCAGTAGCCAAACAACTTAAAGAGCTGGAAGCTAAGTTTATCACTGAGATGGATGATGATTTTAACGTCCAAAATGGTATGACGACTGTTTATGAACTGGCCAAATTAATAAATGTTTACACGGAACAGCCCCAAGTGACTAAAGCAACCTTGATGCAGTTACGGGATGCGTTTATTTCTTGGTTGCAGATTTTTGGTGTGCACTTTAAGGCCGCTGGTTTATTAGATGCTGAGGTCGAACAACTTATTGAGGATCGCAACACGGCCCGCACTAATAAGGATTATGCGCGCAGTGATGAAATACGTGATGAATTAAAAGAACAAGGAATTGCGCTGGAAGATACGGCGCAAGGAACTCGTTGGCGGAGGATATAATGGATAATCAAACGGACTATAATCAGTTAAATGGAATTGCCCTAGCGTATGTTGGCGATGCAATCTATGAAGTATACATTCGGCGGCGTTTGCTGAGCCTTGGTTTTACTAAACCAACTCATTTACAGCACCAAGCAACTCACTATGTTTCGGCCAAGGCACAAGCGGCCTTGATTAGTTTAATGTTGGAGCAAAAAAAATTAACGGATGAAGAGCTAACTTTTTATAAACGTGGACGCAATGCGAATAGTCACACCCACGCTAAAAATACGCGGGTAACCACTTACCGCATTTCGACTGGCTTTGAAGCAGTAATGGGTTACCTCTACTTAAGTGAACAAAAGAAACGCCAGGATCAACTAATTGGTTGGTGTATTCAACAAGTTGAAGGGGGTAAAACACGTGAAACCAGAACAAACGTCTAAAACGGCACGGGAGCCACAAACGGACGCCAGTGATTTTGTTATTGGCCGGCATGCTGCCGCTGAAACACTTAAAACCGAAGGGGCTAAGCGGGTTAACAAAATATTCCTGCAAGAAGGTATGAAGGCTGATGCGCTTTATGATCTACAAAAATTGGCCAAGAATCTTCGAATTCCCGTTCAGTTGGCACCCAAAAATAAACTAGATACTTTAAGTGATCGCGGTAACCATCAGGGTGTCGTTTTGGCAATTTCACCGTTTGCCTACGCGACAATTGATGATCTTTTCGCTAAGGCGGAGGCAAAAAAACAACCGCCATTTTTCCTAATGTTGGACAATATTGAGGATCCACACAATTTAGGTTCAATTATGCGAACGGCCGATGCAGTCGGTGTCCATGGCATCATTATTCCAAAGCACCGAGCGGTTGGCCTAACTAGTACGGTAGCCAAAACCTCCACGGGAGCAATTGAGCATATTCCAGTTGTCCGGACGACTAACCTGGTTAATACCGCTAAAGAATTGAAACAGCGGGGAATGTGGTTATTTGGTACGGACATGGCCGGTACTGATTACCGTAAGTGGAATGCTAAAGGGGCGATCACAATTGTCATTGGCAACGAAGGTAAAGGAATTTCGCCATTACTAAAGAAAGAAATGGATGAAATTGTCACCATTCCAATGATTGGCCACGTTCAAAGCCTTAATGCTAGTGTGGCCAGTGCGCTATTACTTTACCGAGCGTTTGACGTCAAGCAGGTTGCTGGTGAATTATCATGATGCATGAAATTCTGATTGTCGATGGCTACAATGTCATTGGTAATTGGCCTGAGTTAGCCAAGTTGAAACAAGATGATCATTTGGCAGATGCTCGTGATCAGCTATTGGCGCAGTTGGCAGAGTATCGCAAGTATGAAGAGGCGCGAATTATCTTAGTTTTTGATGCGATGTACGTGCCTGGGATTACCCAACGTTATGATCAATATAACTTGGAGGTCGTTTGGACTAAAGAGGATCAAACGGCCGATAGTTACATTGAAAAAATTGCTGGTGAATTGAATAATCGTTTGACGCAAGTGACAGTTGTTACTAGTGATCAGGCTGAGCAGTGGACTGTTTTTTCTCGGGGTGCGATTCGCATCTCTTCTCCAGAATTCAAGAAAGTGATTCAACAAACTAAATCCGCAATTTTGCGGGATGCTCAGCATTATCAAGATGTTGCATTGCGCCGGCGCTCGCCTTGGAATAACCAACAGCTATTCCGTCTGGAAAAGTTACGGGATGAATTGTCGGACGATAAAGCAGACTAGGTCGTGTCTGGAGGGTCACAGGAACTTAGGCCTTTTCAAACTACGATCTAAGCATCGAAAACTACGGCTTTAACTTGCTAAATTTTGGTTTGGTTCAATCGCCAACGACAGTAAGTTACTGCCTATTTAGTTACACATGATCCTAAATACTTATTAAATGGATCGAGCGACAGTGTTTTTTTAAATATATTTAGACCAAATTAGTCAGGAAAATATTAGTGTAAATTATTTTAGAATCCAGCCCTAAGTGAACTAATTATCGATTCTGTTTCGTCGTGAGTTTAACGTCTGACTAGTTGCTAAATTAATAATTAAATCAGGGAAATTAAACATCCGTTCGCTTGTGAAGCGCTCTCCCAATTGCTATTCTAAAGACATGCTTTCGTTCGTCTGGTATGCTTATGACCAGTTTAGACGATGTTATTCGAGTAGCCGCCAGTGGCAATTCTGACGCTCTAGAATGGCTTTTTAAAAAATATTTACCATTATTGAAATCTTTACAGCACCGCTATTATTTAAGGCTTTACGACTATGACGATTGGTGTCAAGAAGCACGTCTTATTTGTTATCATTCAGCGCAACAGTACGATCATAATAGTCACCTCAGTTTTGGGCGTTTCTATCAAATGCAGTTGCAGCACCACATCATTAATTTAATTCGACGTCAGTTGGCACAAAAGCGTCAGGTTGACCGATTGCAAATTCCAGTAGAGCAGGTTGATTTAGAGAATGCTTACTTGAAAAAGTCATTATTACGACCATTACCTAGTGATTGGGCAACGATTAATTGTGATTTAATTCAGTATTGGCAGAGCTTATCAAAATTTGAACAGCGCGTTATGCTACTGGTGTTAGAATCGACTGAGATTCCTGCTATCGCAAAACAGATAGCTTGTACAGAAAGTCAGGTGAATTGTGCAATTGCGCGTTGCCGGACCAAATTACGGCGCTATTTGTATCAAGGAAGTAGCTGAGCCCAGAATTTATCGGTTCAAAGACACTAGATCAATTAGAAAATGTTGTTAAAAATATTTTCTGAATCTGGTCTAGATTACTGATCCGTTCAATTAATTTAATCATAGTTAAACTAAAAGCGATTAACGCCGTCAATAGGGTGGGGATCGCTTTTAGTTTACGGTTTTATTTGAATAGTAGTATTTTCTGGCCAATTAAATTACACCAAACTAAAAACGACTAAAGTGAAGTTGAACGCTCATGATTTGTAAAAAAACAAATTGCGGGTTTTATTTCACATTAGTCGTTTTAGTTTTAGAACTGGCGCTGTAACAATTGTTTTGTTAAGCGTAACAAGCTTGCTTTAGCCGGTATATCAGGTAATTTATTTAAGCCTTTCAATGCTTTGTCCGTGTAACTAGCGGCCAAAGCGTGGGCCTTTTCAAGTCCAGAATATTGTGTCACTAATTTTGTGACAACATCAATGTCTGCCGCAGTCATGTTAGCCCGTTTTTCAAGGTAAGGAATAAATTCACCTTGGTGCTGATCTAGAGCTAATAGTAGGGGCGCAGAGTAGACACCCTGGCGAACGTCCTCTAATACTGGCTTGCCAAGTGTGGCGGTTGATTGGCTATAATCCAGTAGGTCATCCATGATCTGAAAAGCCATTCCAATGTTAAGACCAATCTTTTGACATTGGCGGGAAAAGCTAAGGCTGTTACCACTTTCATAAGCTCCAACAAAACAAGCTAAACCAAAAAGTTGGGCCGTTTTACCTTGGATTTGCTTAAGGTAGTCATCAATGGTCATTTCATAATTGTAGCGCATTCGCTTTTGGCTTAATTCGCCGTTCAAAATTTTTTCCATACCTTGGGCATTTTGACGGATACTGCGAAGGTCACTTGTGTGGTTCGCTAATAGTTGAAAACAAATCACAAATAGATAATCACCGGCGTAGACCGCGACATCCTGACCAAAGCGGGCCTGGATAGTTGCAATATTACGTCTTGTTAGTGCACGATCGACAACGTCATCATGAATTAGCGTGGCAGTGTGCAGGGTTTCAATTGAGGCGGCCAACGCAACCATTTTTTTATCGTCGACTGGCTTAAATTGACTGAATAATAAACAATAAGCTGGCCGTAATAATTTGCCACCGGAATTAATCATATCAAGAATTGCTTCAGTAACTGCTCGATCATCAGTATGAATATGTTTTTTCATTAAGGCTAGTACGGCAGTTAAATTTGGTACCAGTTCAGGGTATTGCTGCCACATGGGGTTAATTTTCGTCATAGTGGGACTCCTTTTGCGCGTAGTGGTGCTGCCGTTTCTGGTGGGGACGTCGTGTTTGTTTTAGGTGTTGATAATTATCTTTTAAATAATTTAGCGTTGTAACGTGTTCAAATAAATAATTTGCGGCAATGCCAATTGCAACGCCCGCTAAAATTCCGATAAACGAAAGCACAGGTAAGTAGAGCATTACCGTCCAACTTTGCGCAATTAGGCTAGCCACTAGTAACTGCCCAACGTTATAAAGTAGGCCACCAGTTGCTGAAATACCAATAATACTAACGCGTGTTGGTCCCAATTGTTTTACAAGCAACATACCAAAATAACTGAAGATTGCACCGCTTATACTGTAGAGAAAGGTGGATAAAGTGCCACCTAATATTGCGGTTAAAATGAGCCGCATCCATAGTAATAGAAAACTATCATTAAATGACATGGTGAATAATGAAACGATAGTGATTAAGTTGGCCAAGCCTAGTTTAGCGCCAGGTGCGAATGAAAAAGGAAATGGAATCATTCGTTCTAGTAAACCAATAACGACCCCCTGGGCGACTAAAAGGGCGATATAAACGTACTTTGCAATTTTAGGTTGTGTCATTTTTTGACCTCGATCATTCTGTGACCAAACCGCCCTGAGTTGTTGAACCCTGATTAGTTTTGATCTCAACCAGTAATTTATGGGGAAGACAGACAATTGTTTGTCCAGATTTACTTATCCAGCCACGCTTTACGCAAATTTGATCACTACAATTAGCATCAGTGATGGCAACCTTATCATTCTTAAATACGATTTTATTATAATCACCATTCGCGGCCCGGTAGGTATAAGTTGTTGTTCCGCGGTGGTTAGTTAGTTTTAATTTGTAAATTTGTTTGCCATCATGACTGACAACGGCCGTTTTAACTGGGATGTTGGCGGCGGCAGTATTTCGTTCATGAATTGAAAAAATCGCCAATGGTGTAAACGATAGGATAATCAGGAACACAATAATAATAATGTCCCAAGGTCTAAGCATATTTAAATATTTTTTCGACAAATTTCGTTTCTTACTTGCCAAATCGCCACTTCCAGCCCGTTGAGTTTCATTTCATAAAAAGAATGGTCCTAGGCTAAAGAATACCCTAGAACCATTCTTCCTGCAATGACTACTTGACTAATACTATTTTTGTGGACCGTTGTAGAGCGGTTTGAGATCGCCATACCACCAGTGACCCAAATGCTTTTGTAACCACGGAACAACCCAGTAATCTAAACCAAATGATCGTCCGGAACCGTTCATCAAGGCTAAGGCAACGAAAGGCATCCAAATATTAACCCAGTAGAACATACCTGAAAGGCAGAAGACAGCAACTAAACCAATAGTGGCCGCGTTAGCTAACCAAGTAAATAAACCGAAGAGAATACAAAATGCAATCCCAATTTCAACAATGGTCATAAATTCCTGCATAAATAAAGCAGTTGATTTATTTGGCATGAAGAACTTCGTAATGCTTTCATACCATTTTGGTAAATGCTTGAAGACCATCATTGGTTGCTTACCATAGTCATATGATAAACTGAAAAATTCTTTGGGTGTTGCAGGTGTTGTAGAAGCAGCAGCCTTAACAGCAGTTTTAGCAGTTGAAGCGGCCTGTGAAGCACCAGTAGTTGTTGATGAGGCAACACTGCTAACAACCTTTTTGGCTGCAGAACTAGCAGATGAAGCACCACTAGTAGCGGCTGAAGCAACCTTAGGATATAACCAAGTAAATGGTAGCCGTAACTTGCCGCTAAACCAAGAGCCTGAACCTTGAACCTTTGACCAACAATCAACTAACCACATTGCGGCGTAGAAGATTCGTAAAGGAACACTCCATAAAACGTTACCGTAACGTGAAATGTGACCCCAGAATGGTGTCCGGCCATTACGATTACGGAAGAATTCATGCATACTGTACTGGTAGAGATAGTAACCAGCAAAGGTTTCAATGAAGTAAAGTAAGTTGATCAAATGTTTCATGATTGTTGCAAACCAACCACTTAAATGAATGTGCTTGAAGACAACGGCCACACTATAATGCGAACCGATTGAAATGACTGAACCAGAATAGCTAGATTTCATAGCCTTTGGTGTTGTGCCATTAACAGCGGCAACAATGCTTTCGGCCGCTGCATTACCAGTTTGTTCAGCTGCTTCAACAAGCTGTGGTGTACCGCGATCACCTTCATTGGTGTTTAACGATAAATCACCGGCAACATAAGTGTTCTTGTATTGATTTGATTGCATATATTTGTTGGTGATTAACCGACCGGCACGGCCAGTTTCCATATTGTAATCACTAGTATCAGTATTAGCTTTCAAACCAGCAGTCCAAACAACCGTCTTCGTTGGAATATGGGTGCCATCTTTCAAAGTCATGTCATCAGGGCTAACTTCAGTAATTGGAGCCGCAGTCTTAACGTCGACGCCTTTACGTTGCATATATTTCAAAGCAAGGTCAGCGTCAGGACGATCAAACATGTTTAAAATCGTTGGAACAGCTTCATCCAAAATTAAAGTGATTTCTTTTGGATCAAGATGGTTTTCTTTGGCCAAAATAGGGCGCCAATCAATTAATTCACCCATTGTTTCAACACCAGTGGCACCACCACCAACGACAACGAAGGTTAACAATGCCTTACGTTTGGCCGGATCATGTTCAATTGCACCTTGAGCAACAGATTTTTCAAAATGCTCCTTTAAGGCAACTGCGTCTTCCAATGACCAGAGCATATGGCCATATTTCTTAACGCCAGGTGTACCGAAATCATTTGGTTCGGCACCCATTGCCAAAATAAGGTAATCAAATGAGTATGAACCGTGTTCTGTTGTAACAACGTTCTTATCGTGATCAACGTTAGTAACGTTATCAGTCACGAGTGAAACGTTCTTTCTATGTGCAAACAAGCGGCCGAGGTCGTACTGGACTGCTTCTTTTGGTACACGATCGGTTGCAACTTCATGCAACTCAGTCATATACGTCATGTAAGAATGGCGGTCAATCAGTGTGATTTGTACGTCGGCATTCTTCTTGAATCGTTTTGCTAAGCGTCTCGTTGCAGCAACGCCGGCAAAGCCAGCACCTACAACGACAACATTTTTCTTAGCCATATTAACACTTCCTAAAGTATAGAATAATAAATTCACAAATAAATAAGTTCATGACTATTGTCAAATAAATTATACAGAAAAGAAAACGCTTTGTCCATGCCATTTACAAAAAAATGAAACGTTTCCTTTTGTGATTTAATGCGTTTTTAGTTTATTCATAGAATTAACTTAAAAATAGCACTAATTGTTTGGTTTGTCACATATTAAAAAACGCTTCGAAACTAGCTTTTGCGAAAAGTTGCATTAAAGTTAACTTAAACTTGTTAAAGCAGTGTTGTCGCTACTAGTAAACTTGTAGTTTTTTATTTTTTTAATCAAAAAATAGGTAATTTATTGGTTGGTTGTGTAATTCTTAATTTCAATTTAGAAACCAAATATTTTTTTGAGGTATTTTTCATAAGATTATTTTTTTAAGGTCACTTGATAGTCATTGATGTTTTTATTCTGACTACTTTGCGTAAATCAGTGTTGCTAGATTTACGCGAAGTAGTTTAAACAAAGTTAGTCGTTAGAATTTTTGCGAATAGGTCGATTGTGTATTTTTATAATTAGGTTGGTTGGAGTAGCAATGGATTGAACTCCCAACGTATTAGTCAGATAAATACTATTAAAGCCTTTTTCAAACATGGTCTAGTTTTAAATTGTGGTTGCGTACTTGATCCGGCTATGGTGTAATTAAAAAGGTCAGCCGGTTGTTAGTACGAATTTGCATGGTAATGTATTTCTTGGTGTGTGGTTAGCGCCGCTTAGCCTTTTCTCAATAGTGGTCGAGCTGGCATACTTATTTAATTAATCTTAAAGAACTTTTTTACTGACATAGAGGAGACGTATTTATGGAAGCAACAGAAACAAAACCAATGACGTTTAAGCTCTTTTTAGAATTTATTCGTTTTAACGCTAAGACGGCGAGTGCAATTCCGTTCTTAATTGGATTGCTGTACAGCATTTATTATTTTCAGGAGGTTAATTGGTTAAGTTCCCTGATTTATTTTGTTGCGCAAATGTCAATTGCTTTTTTTGTCACCGGCTTTAATAACGTCCAGGATTATAAATTGGCGGTAGACAAGACTTACCGTGATACGGATAATATTATTGGGCGGGAACACCTATCACCTAAGCACGCACTGCATTTAATGCTTTTTTTTCTGGCGCTTTCTTGCTGTTTAGGTGTTTGGCTAGTATTTCGAACGAATCTATTGATGCTATTTATGGGCGCCATTGGGATTGGGGTTACGATCTTTTATACATACGGTCCAATGCCGTTTTCTCGCTTTCCATTAGGCGAAATTTTAGCGGGTTGTGCCGAGGGCTTTGGCGTTTTCTTCTTAACGGCTTACATCAACGTTGCCCCAACAACCTTAATGGGCTTGTTTGTTAACTGGCCTGAGTTTCAATTAAAAGGGAATTTACTGTCACTATTTATTCTTGTACTGGTTGGTTTGCCCAGTATTTTGGCGGATTCGAACATTATGTTTGCCGATAATATTTGTGATCTTGAGCAAGATCAGCGTAATCATCGCTATACATTACCGTATTACCTTGGTAAAAAAAAGTCGTTAAAACTTTATCCCTTGGTAATTTTAAGTTGTTATGTGACGGCCTCTTTGGCCATTATTTTGGGCCTGTTGCCACCAGAAGAATTAATTATTTTTCTGGTTTTGCCTAAAATCATTCAAAATATTCGGACTTTTGAACGAGTTCAAATTAAAAAAACAACTTTTGAAACAGCAATCCATAATTTAATATTATTTCATAGTATGCAAATTATTGCGCTGGCCATTGCAATTGTACGAACGCAATTATTGAAGTAGGTCTTGTTTGACTATCGAATGCTGACATGCTAGAGTAAATGTGCATATCTTATCAGAGCGTGATTGGTGAATTCTACAGTAGTTATGGCTTATTGCTAGTAGCGTTACACAAGGTAAGTAAGGTGAAGTGTGTAGTGTAACTGGATGCTTTTTCTGACACATTTATTGGATTGGTTAGAAAATGTTCGGTTCTAAACGCGTTTTGAGTGGGAGAAATTTGAATGTCACAAATAAAAATAACTTTGGCGTGCAGTATCTGCGGCTCACGGAATTACCAAGTATCCATGAGCCAGCAGCATATGGCGCGGTTAACTCTGAATAAGTACTGTAAACATTGCAATAAACAGACGTTGCATCAAGAAACGAGGTAAATACGACAATGAGATTAATTCATTTTTTTGGTGATGTTGGGCGGGAAATGAAGGCTGTAAGTTGGCCGACGCGAAAAGAATTACGCCATGATACTGGAACAGTAGTTGGAATGACTGTATTTTTTGCAGCCTTCTTTGCTGTTGTTGATAACGGCCTACAGTGGCTTTTAAATTTATTAGTTTCTAAATAGGCTTAAACTTGATTAAAAGAATAATTATTCTTAGCTAAGCTACTATTACCTTAGTATTTGCGTATGAATTTTGGGTAAATAGTTTTAGTTCAGGATTTATTTAAGCTTACTTGTTTATTTTTAAGTAGGCAAAGTGATAAAATTTTGCTATAATGAATTTACGCGTTACTAAAACTTCGCTAGGCGAGGTTTTTTTATTTTGTTAAAAAAGTCATTCAGATAAAGGAGAAACTAGCATGTCAGAAACAGAGTCAGCATCAAAGCAATGGTACGTTTTGCACACTTATTCCGGTTACGAAAATAAGGTCAAAAGTAACATTGAATCCCGGGCCCAATCAATGGGGATGGAGGATAATATCTTCCGCGTTGTCGTACCTGAACAAGAATCACATGAGATCAAGGATGGTAAGGACAAAGTAACGATGCAGAAGGAATTTCCAGGCTATGTGTTGGTCGAAATGGTTATGACCGACCAGGCTTGGTTCATTGTTCGAAATACACCGGGTGTGACTGGTTTTGTTGGCAGCCACGGTTCTGGTAGTAAGCCAGCGCCACTTTTACCTGATGAAGTTGAACGGATTTTACGCCAGCTTGGCATGAGCGCCCGGCACAGCAACGTCGATTTCGAAGTTGGTGACGTCGTAACGATCGTTGACGGCGCTTTTGCTAAATTGACGGGTAAGATTACGGAAGTTGATAAAGAAAAATTAAAATTAAAAGTTAACATTGATATGTTTGGCCGCGAGACAAGTACTGAACTTGATTACGATCAGGCTGATAAGATCTAAGCTTTTTAAATAAAATGTTTTATAATGAAGTTGGTGCAAAATTTATTTTGTTCCAGCTTTTTTATTAGCAAATATAAGACTAAAAACGTGTGAAAATGATTGTCGTTGGCACATTTTAATTTTGGTGGTGATGAATTATAGTGCAACTCATTATTCTATTAGTGGTCATTCTTTTCGGGGCAGTCCTACTTGTTCTGGCCGATCAATTACACCAGCTGGCTTTACCGAAATACCGGTTACCTGCGCCAAAACAGCTAAAACAAGCACTGGGCTTTACCCGAACGCCAACGATTTTCATTCATGGTTTTCATGGTAATCGTTTTTCTTTTGGGCGTATGTTGGCCCGTTTTAATCGGCAGGGGATCGCGCAAAAGGCCTTAGTAATTCGAGTTAGTTCGGCAGGTCGCGTAAGTGTGCGCGGAAAATTGCCAACTGCTGTAGCCAATCCAACAATTCAACTTTTATTTAGTGATAATGGCGCTTCATTAAAAAAGCAGAGTGATTGGCTGCGCCTTGTGTTGGCCCAGCTTAAACAGAATTACCATGTTGAACAAGTGAATCTAGTTGGTCATTCGATGGGGGCGGTCAGCCTATTTCGTTATTTATTGGCCGCAGGTGGAGATGAGGATCAGCCGACTATTAAAAAGGTGATCACGCTGGCGGGCCCGTTTAATGATTTAGACGTTGGCGAAGATGGGGCCCAGGTTTTTTCTTACGAGTTACGTGGGGATGGGCCAGTTGCTAAGACGCCAGTCTATCAAGCCTTTGAAAAAAACATGTCCTACCTGCCAACTGGAGTTGCTTGGCTAAACATTGCCGGTGATTTATTAGATGGTAGTGATAGCGACGGTTCAGTCTCGGTTGATAGCGCGTTATCGCTGCGTTTTCTACTGGATAAACGAATTGGCCGTTATCGCGAGAGCTTGATTACCGGATTGAAGGCGGCTCATTACCGTTTACATGAAAATCCGCAGGTTGATCAAGCAATTTGTCATTTTCTGTGGCCTGTGAAACGAATAAAGGTGACTAGGGATAAAACTGGCCGCATTGATCACGCGACTTATCAGCGGCTTTTACGTTCTGATTTAGTCTCATTGACGTAGATGATTGTTTGATATTAGCGTTGCTTCTAGCTTAATGGCATGCTATACTGTTTTGGTGCGACCAGTCTTATTTTGGCTGCACGTTAAGTGGGAGGCTAAATATACTAGCCAAAATGACCACATCACGGACTTAAGGAGGTTATGTCTCGTGGCTAAAAACGTTGTTAACGTTGTAAAATTACAGATTCCTGCCGGTAAAGCAACTCCGGCTCCACCAGTTGGTCCAGCATTAGGACAAGCAGGTATTAACATTATGGGCTTCACTAAGGAATTTAACGCACGCACTGCTGATCAAGCAGGCATGTTAATTCCAGTTGTGATCAGTGTTTATGAAGATCGTTCATTCGATTTCGTAACTAAGACCCCACCTGCTGCTGTTTTGCTTAAAAAGGCTGCTGGTGTTGAACACGGTTCTGGCGAACCAAACACGAAAAAGGTCGCTGAAGTTTCTAAAGACCAAGTACGTGAAATCGCTACAACAAAAATGCAAGACCTAAACGCGTCAGATGTTGAATCTGCTATGCGCATGGTTGAAGGTACAGCACGTTCAATGGGCTTTACTGTTAAAGACTAAAGAGTACCGTAAAAGATGCTTAGATTGGTTATAAAATACTAATCAATAGTTCTTAAAACGGGTCCTAATTAAAAACGTACATGTGCGGATTTTCAATGAAAATTGGCTAATCAAGTGGAAGGGATACGCTCCCAGTGACCACATTTGCAAGGAGGAAAAACACAAATGGCTAAAAAGAGTAAAAAGTATACAGCAGCTTTGGAACAAGTTGATATTAACAAAAACTATGACGTAAAAGACGCCGTAGCACTTGTTAAAAAGGTTGACTTTGCCAAGTTCGACGCAACTGTCGAAGTTGCTTATCGTTTAAACGTTGATCCTAAACAAGCTGATCAACAAATTCGTGGTGCCGTTGTTTTACCAAATGGTACTGGTAAAACACAAAAGGTAATCGTCTTTGCCCAAGGCCCACAAGCCGAAGCTGCAAAGGCTGCCGGTGCTGATATTGTCGGTGCCGAGGATCTTGTTAAAAAGATCCAAGACGGCTGGTTAGATTTCGACGTTGCCGTTGCAACACCACCAATGATGGCTCAAGTAGGTCGTCTTGGCCGTGTCTTAGGACCTAAAGGCTTAATGCCTAACCCTAAGACTGGTACTGTAACAATGGACGTAACAAAAGCAGTTAATGACATCAAGGCAGGCCAAGTTGCTTACCGGGTTGACAAAGCTGGAATTGTTCACGCACCAATTGGTAAGGTATCATTTGCTGATGACAAATTATTAGAGAACTTCCAGACATTGCAAGATACAATTATTAAGGCACGTCCCGCTTCAACTAAGGGTACTTATATCCAAAGCTTAGCAGTCACTTCAACTTTTGGACCTGGTGTCCACGTTGATCTTGGTTCTTTTGCTAAGGCTTAATTAAAACTGTTATGAAAATAGAGTTGCGACAAATTCACTTTTGTTGTAACTCTTTTTTATTGTTAATGTGAAATAAAAGGTAGTTTTTGATGATAAAATAAGGCCGGGACAAAAATCCTAGCCTTTTATTATTTCCGAGTATTGCTTTAGAACGTGAACCCAGACTTTTGTCCCACTCTGGGTTGGTATTTTTCTTGATTAGTTTCGGGTTAATTTTATAAAAGGTGCTGAAACAACACGCCTTTCAAAACATTCTTACGGTCAATTCTGGAATATAAGCGTCTTTTACTGAACTTCTTTTCAAAACTAAATTTGACCGGATGACTGGAATATGCTATATTTATAAACGGTTATTATTTCTACCTAAGACTCAGGTGTTTACCTTAAATGCTTATTTATAAGCGGCCCGCCGAGGAGAAAGTTTGTACGGTTTTTAGCAGACTCTCAATCGGCGTTGTGTCCTTAGGCACAGCGTTTTTTATTTAGGAGAAAGCCCCTGGTGGCATTTGGTCACCAAATAATTTCAGGAGGTGAAATACTCGTGAGTGAAGCAGTTATTGCTCAAAAAGCAAAAGTTGTTGATACAGTTACTGATCGCTTTAAAAATGCGGCTTCGGCCGTTATCGTTGATTCTCGTGGCTTAACAGTTGCGCAAGATACTGAGTTACGTAAGCAATTACGTGATGCAGATGTTGAATTACACGTTATCAAAAACACGATTTTACGTCGTGCGGCTGATAAAGCAGGTTTTGAAGGCTTGGATGATACCTTTGTTGGTCCTACAGCAGTTGCCTTTTCAAATGAAGACGTTGTTGCCCCAGCCCGGATCATTGCTAAGTTTGCCGAAACAGCCGACGCTTTGGAAATCAAAGGCGGTTTAATCGAAGGTAAAGTTGCTAGCTTAGACCAAATCACTGATTTGTCCAAGTTACCAGATCGCGATGGCTTATTATCAATGTTGCTTTCTGTCTTACAAGCTCCAGTTCGCAACGTTGCTTACGCAGTTAAAGCAGTTGCTGACGCAAAGCCTGAAGACGGCGCTGATGCTGAATAAAATATTGTTAGGTTAACTGACAATTAGTTTTACGGAAGGATGCTGCTGAACCCAGGCACTTTTTTGCTGGAGTTCAGGTAGTCATCCTCCGAAAATCCAAAGCTTTTGTTAAAAATAAAAGCTAATCAATTATTCCTGAGGAGGAAAACGAACATGGCATTAGATACAGATGCAATCGTTGCACAATTAAAAGACGCAACAATCCTTGAATTAAACGACTTAGTTAAAGCAATTGAAGACGAATTTGGTGTTAGCGCTGCTGCTCCAGTAGCTGCTGCAGGTGCTGCTGGCGGAGACACTGCTGCTGCACAAACTGAATTTGACGTTGAACTTACTTCTGGTGGTTCAGCTAAGATCAAAGCAATCAAAGCAGTTCGTGAAATCACGGGTGCTGGTTTGAAAGACGCTAAAGATATGGTTGATAACGCTCCTACAGTTATCAAAGAAGGCGTTTCTGAAGACGAAGCTAACGAACTTAAGGCTAAGCTTGAAGAAGCCGGCGCTGAAGTTACCGTTAAATAATAAATTAACATTTATTTGAAGGAGACCAAATACGTCTAACTTTGATTGCGATAAGTGATTTAAAAGTTTTGGAGTATGATTTGGTTTACTGTTAAAAGATCTGCCAAGTAATTTTGGGAGGTCTTTTTTGATTAATTCGAAATAAAAACTGGTATTAGTTATTTGTTAATACCAGAAGGTAGATCTAAATTAAAAAAGAACAGCTTTTTACTTAGACGCATCATTAAATGTGAAGAAGTTTAAAGAATAAGAGAATTGTTATTAGCGCGAAAAAAGGGTCGGAATTTTTTTATTTGAACAACTAAACTGATTATGATTTATGATAACTAAACGTTCAGTAAGCTAAAACCCTGTACTATCTCGGTTAACCACAGTACCATTCGGGTAAACGTAGTAATCTAGGCCGTCGTACGAGCCGGCACCTGATTTTTGGTACGCTTCAATGGCCGAGCGGCGTTCGCCACGAATCCAGTAATAGGAGTTGCCGTTGGGGTCGGTCAGCATTTTGTTGTCACCGCTGGCCATGTAGGTCCAAGTTATTGGATCGCTTTGATCGCCGTTGCCAACTTTGGCTACTACGGCGGCTTCGGCCTGCTGGGGGCTACTAATCGTGTTGGTGTTTTGCGTTGCTGGTGTACTTGAGCTACTTGCGGAATAAGCAGAACTAGCGGCATTTGAATTATTATTAACTTTGTTATTAGAACTATCGTTAGCATTATTTTGCATCATGTTTTGTTGTTTTGCCGCGCTCTGCGAATTTTGTGCTGAGCTACTAATTGCTGCGGCCGATTGTGCGGCAGCCGCTGCTTTTCTAGACTCTTTTGAAGCCGCTGTGGCCTCTTTTTTTGCATTACGGGACATTTTTTTGGCGCTACTTATTGATTTTGCTTTGGCACGTGAAGCGCTGTTCATTTTTACGATGCTTTCAGAATGTGAGGCGCTATCCTTGTCCGCCGAGTCATTATGGCCACATGCTGCTAAGGTGAGAGTGGATAGCGTGATGATGCCTAAACTAACCAATTTTTTCATAATTTATTCCTCCAAATAAAATTATTGTTGTTTTTCGCCAAATAACGGTGGTTAACTGAACCGTCGTTGAACGAAAATGGTCTTTGTTCAATCCAAAATCAGTCTTACACGCAGTTCGTTCCCATTTTTGAAGCCTGGTGATTGACCAATTTTGAAAACTATCATTACTAATTTAATAGTAGCATGATTGAATGAAAGGTAAAATAACTATTTTAGGTGATAAGATAAATTCAAGTTTGTTTGCCGGATATTTAAAATAGAGCCACTTACGAAAGTAGCTTTAGTTTAGTGGTGCATTCTAAATGCATTCGGCAGATAAATTAGTAGCAACGCGTTAAAACACAATCATCTTATTTCGCAATACAGGTAATCTTAATTGCTAAAGTAGTTGTTGTGCGAAGCATTCGTTACTTTGGCTTACTACGCAAAACTTAACTGGTTTTTAGTTAAACTACAAGCGGGTTTGTTGAAAACTAGCGAACTTATTGCGATAATAGATGCATGACAAGAAGGAGCGGGTGGATTAGGTTTGAAGAAACTTAGAGTACTTTTTCGGCGTGTATTAGCATTTATCGAGAAGCGATTAACTATTTTAAAATCACTGTTTGTTTTATCAATGTTAGTATTCGTTATTTTTGAGATTGGTAACATCAGCCGGCAGTTAAATGGTCGCCAACTACGAGCAAGTCTGGCCACGCAAGATCCAGGCACACTTTTATTAATGTTAGTTGCTGGTTTTGTGGCTGTTTTGCCCATGCTAAATTATGATTTTACCATTGTCCAATTTCTACCAGGCGAATATAAAAAGCGGTATATCGTTAAATCTGGTTGGATTGTCAATACCTTTACGAATATTGCGGGCTTTGGTGGTTTTTTAGGGGCAACTTTACGGGCTAATTTTTATAGTAAACAGGCAACCCACAAGCAGGTTGTGTTTGCTATCTCAAAAATTGCTTTATTCCTACTATCTGGTTTGTCGTTATTATGTCTGGTTTCACTAGGCTTAATTTTTGGGTTTAATGTAGGCTCAGTCTATGGTCATTATTGGATTTGGTTAGTTGGTGGTGGGCTTTATTTTCCATTGTTGATGCTAGTCACTCATTTGCGGGATTCTAAGTTCTTTGCTGATTTACCACTCCGGCGTGAGCTACGTTTGACGATTGGCTCAAGTTTTGAATGGGGTTTTTGTGTACTCTTCTTTGTCTTTATTGGTTACTTACTTAAGGTTCCGGTCAATTTACCTAATGTGGTTCCCTTATTTGCGATTGCTTCGGTGATTGGCGTTGTTTCCATGCTACCTGGTGGTTTGGGAACTTTTGATGTTTTTATGATTATCGGGTTGGGCTTTATCGGCGTTGATCGTTCGACGGCAGTTATTTGGCTCTTATTCTACCGTCTGTTTTACTATATTTTTCCGTTTTTAGTGGGTGTTTTTCTTTTTATTCAGGATGCTGGACAACGACTGAACACCTTTTTGCAGGGATTGCCAAAATTAGTACTCCAGAAGACAGCCCACGGTATTTTAGTGATCTTCCTATATTTCTCTGGCGTAATGCTCTTAATTCTTTCGACGGTACCTAATTTTGCGCTAAATAACCGTTTATTTGCTCGTCTTTACCCGTATACCTTTGTTTTCTTAGATCAGGTTACGAATATCATTATGGCTTTCTTACTACTGGGATTTGCGCGGGGGATTGCGGCTAAGGTACAACGTGCCTACTATCCAACTTTGATTTTACTGGTAGTTGCGATTCTTAACACGTTGTGGCGTGATTTTTCATGGAAAATGGCGCTATTACTTGGCGTGATCTTAATCGCAACGATTTTTAGCAAGCATGAGTTATACCGTGAAAAAATGGCTTTGTCGTGGGGAAGTACTCTATTTGATTGGGTTTTATTTGCTGGATCCTTCATTGTTTACACAATTGTTGGGGTTTATAATCTGCCTCAATCGCCGCACCACGTTCACAAGGTACCAACCGCGTTATTTTTCCCGTCGGAACGTTTGTGGATCACTGGTTTTATTGGCATGCTGATTGCGGCCTTAGCGTTATTGGTTATTTATCAGTATTTAACTTATTCCCGGCGCCAACTGGCCGCGGCTTTTGATGAACAGCGTGTTCATCAGTTGATTAAAAAATTTGGTGGTAACGAGGTTTCGCACTTGGCTTATTTACGCGATAAGGAGCTTTATTTCTACCAAGTTGATGGTGAAGATCAAGTCATGTTCATGTACCAGCAAAAGGCCAATCGACTGATTGTTATGGGGGAGCCAGTCGGTAATCCCCAAGTGTTAACTACCGCTATTGAAAAGTTTATGGATGATGCGGATAGTCTCGGTTTTAGCCTCGTATTTTACGAAATTTCTAGTGAACTAACGATGCAATTACATGAGATTGGGTACGACTTCATTAAGATTGGTGAAGAAGGCTACGTTCGGTTGGCGGACTTTTCGTTAAGTGGTAAAAAGCGTAAGGCCGAGCGTACTTTGATGAACAAATTCAATCGCGAAGGCTATCAATTCCAACTGATTCAACCACCGTACACGGCCGAGCAATTCGCGAAACTACGCCGAATTTCTGATAGCTGGCTGGATGGACGGCATGAAGAAGGCTTTTCTTTAGGCTTTTTTGATGAATATTATCTGAATCGCACGCCAATCGCGGTAATTAGTGATAAGAATGGTCAGTGGGTCGCCTTCGCCAATTTGATGCCAATGAGTAACGGTGTTCTTTCGATTGATTTAATGCGCCATTTGAAGTCGGCGCCTTCAGGAATAATGGATGAGGTTTTCATTCATTTATTTCAAGAGGGTCAGGCACAAGATTATCAATCGTTTGACCTTGGGAACGCGCCACTTGCGAACGTTGGCGTTTCTAAGTACAGCTTTATTCAAGAACGACTAGCACACCTGGTTTACGAGTACGGCTACCGTTTTTATGGGTTCCAAGGCCTGCGTGCTTATAAAAATAAGTACGTGACCCAGTGGATACCCAAATACATTGCTTACAGTAAACACAGTTCTATTTTGTTTGTCCTGTTACAGATTATGTTGGTGGTTAATCAGAAGGTTAAGGCGCCCAAACACCGTCATTTATTGCTTATTCCACGCTTTTTACGGGTAGAACAACGCAAGGGACCAGATGAAACGTTGGCCGATTTGCGTAGTGGCCTGGGCAAGCATTTACCGCGAAAATCGCGTGATAAAACACAATAGTTGCTTTTTAGGTGTTAAAAATCGTAGACTGAAATTACGGTGAAAGTGTTTAAGAAAGCTCAATCTTATGAGATAGCGCTGAGGTTCAAATACAGTTACGGTAATTTAGGAGCAAACTTCACAACTAAGCAAATTGGTTGTATTCAATAATAAATTGCGTACAATATAATTTGTGAGGTATTAAAAAAGCAAAGGAGTGTTGGTTGATGAAATTAACAATTACGGATGCAGCAAAGCAGAAATTGGCAAATTATTTAGGCGCCGATAAGAAATTGATTCTTGATTTGGATGATGGTGTCGGCAAATATTCAAAGCTTGGCTCGTGCGCACTTAATCTGAGCTACCGGTTATTAGTTGTTGATCAGGACGAAGCGATTGGTGACGAGTACGGTGGAACAATTGATAGTACTGTCGGCCCAATTAACATCAAACCATATTCCAAAACCTATTTAGATGAAAATATGAAATTGGACGTTAATCCGCGCCTGAACACGCTAAGTTTATCTAGTGAAAGTGAACAAATGGATCCTAACGTTAATATTGTTGATATTAGCGCTGAATTGAACGTTTAATTTATCGAGTGGTGGAAAAGGTACAGGAAGTTGCTCTTTCAAGTATTTTTCACCCAGGTTAAGCAGAAAAATACCGACAAAAATAAATTTTTCTGACTAGGCCTAATCGATTAACGAATTAAATAAAATAATCATAAAAAGCAGTACTGCAAAAGAAGAAGCGTCCGATATTATTAGACAGTTAAGTCTAATGGTGTAGGACGCTTCAAAGTTGCAGTACTGCTTTTGTGTTATCTTTTAGTCTTTTGGTTTTGGTTCTTTTGGTGCACCGACTGAATAATCGTCGTCTTTCATGGCCTCAACTTGGCCGAGGCGGTAACCATTACCAACTTGCGAGAAGAAGTCGTGGTTAGCTGTGGAAGTTGAAATTCCGTTCATGACGATCGGGTTGACGTCGGCCTCTGTGTCAGGAAAAAGCGCCGACTGGCCTAGATTCATCAACGCTTTATTGGCGTTATAACGCACAAAGGTCAAAACGTCTTCGGTCCAACCAACTTGATCGTAAAGTAAATGGGTGTATTTCTCTTCATTAGCGTAAAGTTTATACATGAAGTCGTATAACCAATCGCGCATACTATCTTGTTCATTTTTGGAAAGTTGGTTGAAACCTAACTGGAATTTGTAACCAATGTAGGTGCCGTGAACTGATTCGTCCCGCAGAATTAATTTAATAATTTCGGCCACGTTGGCTAATTTATTATTGCCCAGATAAAATAGCGGGGTGTAGAAACCAGAGTAAAAGAGGCACGTTTCAAGGAAGACGTTGGCCACTTTTTTCTTCAAAGGATCAACGGTGGTATCACGATAAATGTCGTAGATCCAAGAAGCCTTATTTTGTAAGTATTCTTCGGTGTCACTCCAGTCGAAAATTTCGCTAATTTGGTCAGGTGTATTCAAGGTTGAAAAAATAGTTGAATAACTCTTAGCGTGGACTGATTCCATAAACTGGATGTTATTTAAAACGGCTGTTTCATGGGGTGTCCGCACATCTTGGCGCAAGGCAGCTAAGCCATCTTGTGATTGCAAAGTGTCTAAAAGCGTCAAACCGCCAAAAACGTGGCCAACAAGCCATTGGTGGGTATCATCTAAGGTGCGCCAGTCATCTAAATCGTTGGAAACGGGAATTCGGGTGTCTAACCAAAATTGTTCGGTTAATTTTTCCCAAGTTGCTTTATCAATTGCATCGGAAACGGCATTCCAGTTAATTGCGTCATATCTTTCCGTCATGTGAAACTTCCTTTCCATCTGTCGCGGAGTAGATTAGTTACTCTAAAAAGAATAGGGACAAACGGCGTTGCCACCATTTTTTGTCCCTATTACTTGTCTGTCAAACCAGTGTCATTGTAGCTAAATTACGCAGCTTTCGCAAGCATTAGAGCCAATCTCATCTTCATCATCGGTGTAGGTCCGAATGTAATAAATTGACTTGATACCCTTGTTATAAGCGTAATTACGCAAAATATTAAGGTCGCGGGTGGTCATTTTATTCGTGTCACCATTTTTCCATTCGTAAAGCCCTTCAGGAATGGTGGAGCGCATAAAGAGCGTCATGCTCATGCCTTGATCAACGTGCTGTTGGGCAGTAGCGTAAATATCAATCACGTGGCGCATGTCCATATCGTAGGCCGATGAATAGTAAGGCATTGTGTCGTTAGAAAGGTAAGGCGCTGGGTAATAAATCGTGCCAATTTTCTTTTCCTGACGATCCTCAATTCGGTTAACGATTGGCTGTAAGCTAGCCGATGTGTCGTTAATGTAAGAAATCGAGCCGTTTGGTGCAACGGCCATTCGATTCTGGTGGTATAAACCATCTTTCATGACAGCTGCTTTTAGTGCTTGCCAATCAGCCTTGGATGGAATAAAAATATCTTTGAAAAGTTCCTGAACCTTTGCTGTCTTTGGCTGCCAATCTTGGTTGACGTACTTATCAAAATAGCTGCCATCAGCGTATTTGCTGTTTTCAAAGTTAACGAAGGTTTCGTGACGTTCCCGGGCAATTTCGTTGGAAGCTTTCAAGGTCCAGTAGTTCAATAGAAGGAAATAGATGTTGGTGAAGTCAAGGCTTTCTTGATCGCCGTACATCATGTGCTCCTTGGCAAAGTAGCTGTGCAGGCCCATTGCCCCTAAACCAATTGTGTGCGCCTTATGGTTACCATTTTGAATGGATGGAACAACGTCAATGTTTGAATTGTCAGTGACAAAAGTTAGGGCGCGAACCATGGTTTCAACGGAGTGGCCAAAGTCTTTTGCGTGCATCAAATTCGGGATGTTCGTTGAACCTAAGTTACAGCTAATGTCCGTTCCCAATTGATCGTAATTCTGTTCATTATTAACTTTTGAAGGGGTCTGAACTTGTAAAACTTCGGAACACAAATTACTCATGATAATTTTACCGTCAATTGGGTTAGCCCGGTTGGCCGTATCAACGTTGACGATGTAAGGATAACCGGATTCCTGTTGTAATTTACTGATTTCATTTTCCAGGTCACGAGCCTTAATTTTCTTATGCCGAATATCAGGGTTGGCGACCATTTTATCGTATTCTTTGGTGATATCAACGTAAGAAAATGGCTTGCCGTAAATTCGTTCAACGTCGTAGGGGCTAAACAAGTACATGTCAGCGTCCTTACGCGCCAATTCGTAAAATTTATCCGGCACAACTAAGCCCAGTGATAACGTCTTTAAACGATACTTTTCGTCGGCATTTTCTTTTTTAGCACCAAGAAAAGCGATTACGTCTGGGTGGAAGGCGTTTAGGTAAACGACTCCGGCACCTTGGCGCTGGCCTAATTGGTTAGAATAACTGAATGAATCCTCTAATAATTTCATGACCGGTAAAACGCCAGAAGCGGCACCTTCAACGTGCTTGATTGGATCGCCGGCCGCGCGTAGGTTGGTCAAAGTAATCCCAACACCGCCACCAATGCGAGAAAGTTGCAGGGCCGAGTTAATTGTTCGGCCGATTGAATTCATGTCGTCCGTAGTTTGGAGCAAGAAACAAGAAACCAATTCGCCACGACGAGCACGGCCGGCATTCAAAAAGCTGGGTGTTGCGGGTTGGTAGCGCTGGTGGATCATTTCATCGGCAATATCATGAGCCAATTTCTCATCACCAGCAGCGAAGTAGAGGGCGTTAAATAAAACCCGATCCTGAAAGCTTTCAAGGTAATATTCGCCGTCGTTAGTTTTTAAGGCGTACTGGGCGTAAAATTTATAAGCGGCCATGAATGACTTGAACTTAAAATTGGCGTCCTCCAAGTAATTGTGTAATTGATCAATGAAGTCGGCGGAGTAGTCGGCCAAGAAGGGCTTTTCTAGATATTGATGGTCGACTAAGAAGGAGATCTTAGCTTGAAAATTAGGGAAGACTTTAGTGTTTGGCACGACATTTTCACTTAAAAAGGCCTTTAAAGCTTCTTTATCCTTATTCAACGGGATTTGGCCGTCAACGGGGATGTTAATTTCATTATTTAAAGCGTAGTAAGAAACACTTTGCGGATCAATTGTTTTTAAAGACATTTGGACACCACTTTCTTAATGATCGATAGGGATTGAGCAAAAAATAGTTGGTTGTAAACCTGCTGGGAAAGTACTTCTAGTTAGTACTTTCCTGACTAGTTTAGTGGAAACGTGTTTGAAAAGGCTAATCCTCAGAATCTAACCGTCTTTTCAAACACTCTGAGCAAAAAATAAAAGGCACCCGGCGTTCCCGCAAGTGGTGCGAGAAACGTTGTGTCTTATGGTTTACGACGTTGCTAAGTTGGTTACTTATTGGAATCTGGTGCTATTATGATGTTTAAGCGGTAAAATGGCGTAAGCATAAGCGTTTGACCGCCACTTTTATCACTTTAAACTGCTAATTGGCGTAATTGGTCGGGGCGGAAGCCGGTGAAGCTGATGTCTGATGCTTCAATCACTGGTGTTGCTTGAAAGCCCTTTTCCCGCAGATAGTCGACGTATTCTGGTTCTTGATCAATATTGTGTTCTGTAAAAGGAATATTGTGCGAATTGAGGAAGCGTTCAGTCATCTTGCACTGCATGCAACCATTTTTTGTGTAAACTGTTAAGTTATTCATGTGGTTCACCTTTCTCTCTGGTACTTTTTGTTTATGTTCTTAGTATAACCAGTCACTTACAATAAATCAACAAAAAACACTATATTCGGTAGCTAAATTTAAAATAGCTACTAGATATAGTGTTGGCCGGAACTTCTGGCGATTCATGGTACAATTAGTTTACCACAAGCCATTTCGTTTGAGTATGTTTTGGGGGTCAAAAATGGTCGTTAGGTTGTCAATTTTGAGTCCAAAAGGGCGGCGACGTAGGCCTGATTCCTAAAAATAAAAATTTAATAAATTAATTATAGCTCCGGGGGAATTTAATCATGACAAATTATTATTATTCAGAAAATCCTGATGTGGTTCACGAAAAAAAAGATTGGTCGTTTACGTTGCGAGGCCACGAATTTCATTTTGTAACTGATAATGGTGTGTTTTCAAAACGAACCGTTGATTTCGGGACACGCACCTTACTAGAAGCGTTTAGTTTTACTGACTTGCCTGCAGGTGATTTACTGGATGTGGGTGCCGGTTACGGCCCAATTGGGTTAGCGTTGGCCAAAGAGGCTCCTGAACGCCAAGTTGATCTGGTGGACGTCAATGAGCTGGCTTTATCATTGGCCCGGGAAAATGCCGCAAATAATCACGTGGCTAACGTTGCTATTTTCACTTCTGATCAATACGCAGCTGTAGAGAAGCAGTACGCGGCTATTTTATCCAATCCGCCGGTCCGGGCTGGTAAACAAGTCGTGACGGGGATTTTAGTTGGCGCCAAGGATCACTTACTGCCAGGGGGAACGTTAACGATTGTTTTACAGAAAAAACAGGGTGCACCTTCCGCCCAAAAAACGATGCAAGAAACCTTTGGCAACGCAACAATCGTGAAGAAAAATAAAGGTTACTATATTATTCAAAGTGTTAAGCAAGTATGAGTGCGCTTTAGTCCCCAAGGAAGCAAGATTATGGTACACTGAAATTAAGCATTACTGGATACTTTACTAGATCGGTTGGAAATTATTTTTCGGACTGATTCTGGTGGAAATGAAACGTGACTAAAAAGGCAACTCCTTGTGCTTAGCTACGATCGCCAAACGATACGCGAAGCGGATCGTTTGGTGGTCTAGGCTAATGCTCAGGGGCTGAACGCCTTTTTAGGCACTCTCTCTAATAAGGAGGCTGACTTTATGAAAACTGGTAGCAAAATTTTACTTGGTATTGGTATTACGACAACGCTTGCCGCAACCGGCGCCTATTTAGCAGCGGATGCCATTGTCGAACAAATTCAAACCCGTAGAAATCGGTATAAAGTGAAAACGTTCGTGCGGGACAACCTTAAGGGCAACGAGCGGATACTTGACCTCGTTGATCGAATTGACAACGATGATCTCAATCACTTGGTTAATGCGGTTGAAAAGTTAAGCAAAGTTCGCAATAAGGCTGGTGTGTACGTTGGCTCAGCAGGCAACGCAGCTAATGAATTGACTGCAACGTTGAAAGATTGGCTACACGAATACCGGCATTAAAATAATGGGCTCCCGAAAAGCTAATTGCTGCGGGAGCTCTTTTTGTCCCGTGCTTTAATGATCGCGGTGGCCCTAATCAGCGTTTATTTATCGTAGCAACTTTGTTTTGAAAGGAAGTTAAAAATGCGTTATCTAGATTTTAAGGGCGAGCGCTTGCCCGTCATTGGGATGGGAACTTGGCACATGGGCGACGATCCGAATAAACGCGGCGGAGAAATTCAGGCGCTGCGTTACGGCCTTGAGCACGGTAGCAATCTCATTGATACCGCGGAAATGTATGGGGACGGTCGTTCCGAAGAATTGGTCGGTGCGGCTATTAAGCCGTATACCCGGGAAAAATTATTTTTGGTTTCAAAATTCTATCCGCAAAACGCATCAATCAAGCGGATGAAGCAGAGTTTAACCGCCAGTTTGAAACGACTGCAAACGGACTACCTCGACCTTTATTTACTTCATTGGCGGGGGCAAGTTCCGTTAAAGGAAACAATTACCGGGCTGCGTCAATTACAGCAAGCGGGCAAGATTCGGCATTGGGGTGTCTCTAACTTTGATACAGCTGATATGTTAGAATTGTTTCAAGAAACTAACGGTGCGGACGTTTTTGCCAATGAAGATTTGTATAATTTGGCGGACCGCGGCGTGGAATACGATTTATTACCTTGGCAACTGAAAAATGGGGTTCCTTTTATTGCCTACTCGCCGATTGCCCAGGGGGATAGTCGAGGCCAGCAATTGACGGCTAATCCTGTGATTCAAAAAATTGCTAAGGCACACCAAATTACGTCGATGCAGCTTTTATTAGCGTGGACGATTCGGCAACCACAGCTGCTTGCGATTCCCCAAACTAGTCAGTGGAAACACATGCAGGCTAATTTGGCGGCGGCTGATGTCACGTTAACGCCGGCAGAAATAGTGCAGATTGACGCAGCCTTTCCGGCACCGACTAAAAAGCGGCCCTTGGCGATTATTTAATTAATAGTAGGAATGGAGTTAGGAATTTGGTATTTGAGCAAACTGAAAAAGAATTTTATATGCGTGAGGCCTTATTTGAAGCAAAAACGGCGGCCTTGATCGGTGAAGTGCCGATTGGGGCCGTTATTGTTTACCGCGGTGAAATTATTGGCCGTGGTCATAATTTGCGGGAACACAGCCAGGACGCAACGACCCACGCCGAAATTTTGGCGATTCAGGAGGCCTGCGCCACAATTCATAGTTGGCGTTTGGAGGATGCAGCAATTTTTGTCACCTTAGAACCTTGTCCGATGTGCAGCGGGGCAATTATTAATTCGCGCTTAAGTGAAGTCTATTACGGTGCCCCTGACCCAAAGGCAGGTACGGCGGGCACTTTCATGAATTTACTAACGGACGAGCGCTTTAACCACCAAGCTGAAGTGGAAGCCGGCGTTTTAGCAGATGACGCGGCGGGATTATTGCAGCAATTTTTCCGCCAAATTAGGGCTAAACGAAAGGCTAAAAAGAAGCAGAAGACAGAAAAACAGTCGTAGTTTGGCCGCCGAGCAATTCGGTAATCAAACTACGACTGTTTTCTGCGATTAAATATGCTTAAATCTTGTTGGCGTTGGTCACTTTTTGTCAATGATATTAAATTCGTGCTAGGGCTTACGGCCCTCGCTACAGGGTTAGTAATCAACACTCTGAATGGCCTCGTTTTCACCTAGTAGGCTCATCAAGCTGGCCACTTTGTAGTGAGGGGGTAGTTTGACGGCCAGGCTAATTTCGACTAGGTGGTGGCGTTGGCGTTCAATATGAAGGTTTAGCAATTCAATATTGTGTTGCTGTAACATTTTTTCCAAATTATTGATTGCTTCTGGTTGGTCCAACATTTCCAGTGAAAGTTGTTCGGCCACTGCATTGGGCAAAAATCGAAGCTGTTTGTGGAGTAAGATCTGAATGAGCAGCACTAAAAGTGTGGCGGAGATACCAACAACGTACAGGCGGGCACCAATGGCCATGCCGACTGCCGCGGTGGTCCAAATTCCGGCTGCGGTGGTGAGGCCGTTAATGCCTTGACGGCGAACTAAGATTGTTCCGGCACCTAAAAAACTAATCCCGCTGACAATTTGGGCGGCAATTCGGGAAGGGTCCAAGACGACATTTTTAACGTTAAGGACGTCAAAAAAACCATCTTTGGAAACAATCATGATCAAGGCGGCTCCTAACGCAACAATCATGTGGGTGCGGATACCGGCCTCTTTTAAACGATTTTTACGTTCATAGCCGATGGCAAAGCCGCACAATGCCGCCAGGATTAAACGTAGAACTAATTCTAACTGAGCAATAATAAATGCTTGCAAAACGATCACACCCTAACTCTAAACGATACTTATAGTATAGTTTAAAGCGCTATCAAATGATATTAAGGACCTTTAATTTAGTCGATTTTAATCTTTTTTGATGATTATTCCGAAAAGTTTCACTTATTTTGGTACCAGAGCAGGTGCGCGCCGATGGGGTTGAAACGGCTTAGATAACAAACAGATGACAATATTACAATAAAAGGCCATTTTGTAACGTAACTGCTATTTACATGTTACAGAGCCCTGCTATACTTACGCCTGTTGAATGCATTTCGGTACCAATGGAATGCAAAGCAGAATTTCGTAATCAAATTTTGAAGTCAATCATAAATTAGGAGTGATTTTTATTTTATTAAGTAAACGTCTAAAAATGGTATTACTCACAACAGCCGGTGCCGCTGGTATCTTGATCGGTGGCGCTAAGGTCGCTGATGCAGCAGTCATTACTGCTAAGGTTGGCGACACGGTTTCTGATCTTGCCGAAGATTACAACACAACAATCGATTCAATTGAAACAGCTAATAACATCAATAAAACCACGCATTTAATCTATGCCGGTCAAAAATATAATATTCCAAGTAGTGCAGTTGCATCTACGGCAGCCGCTGCTCAGCCAAGTGCTGTTCAACAGCCTGCTAGTGCAGCACCAGTTTCACAGGCTGCACCAGTCAGTTCAGTTGCGCCTGCTGCTTCAGTGGCACCTGTCTCATCTGCAGCGCCAGTATCAGCCGTTGCAGCTTCTTCAGTTGCGCCAGTTAGTAGCGTTGCAGCTGTCAGTTCGGTTGCGCCAGTAAGCAGTACTGCACCAGTTAGTTCCGTTGCCCCAGTAAGCAGCGCAACGCCTGTTAGCTCAACTGCTCCTGTCAGTTCTGTTGCCCCAGCAAGCAGTACGGCCCCAGTTGGTTCAACTGCGCCAGTCTCATCTGCAGCGCCAGTTTCACAGGCTTCTAGTGTAGCTGCAACTAGTGCTGCTTCTGCCGTATCGGCTCCAGTAAGCACACAATCGACATACACTGCACCACAAGCACAGGCAACACAAAACACACAATCAACTGCTAGTTCAGCAACTAGTACTAATAACGCCGCTACTTCAACAAGTAGCTCCGAAGCTGCCGCTAAAGCTTGGATTGCTAACAAGGAATCTGGCGGTAATTATTCAGCAACTAACGGTCAGTATATCGGTAAGTATCAATTAAGTTCTTCATATTTAAATGGTGATTATTCGGCATCAAACCAAGAAGCTGTTGCTAACTCTTACGTCACTTCAACTTACGGTAGCTGGAGTAAGGCACAGTCATTCTGGGAAGCAAATGGTTGGTATTAATATTAATAAGTAAATTATTTTAAAAAGGCCAAGTCTTGACTTGGCCTTTTTTTTGTGGTGTTCATGCTAAAAAATCCATGGCGTTGGACAAAAACCACTACCAAGGTCGTTTTGGTTGGCTGTCAAAAAGATTTCTGATTTTTCAGGTCTAGCACTAGCTTTTTTCGGAATAGTTTTGTATAATAATAGTTGCCGAAAGGCCTTGAGACAATGTTGCGCTTACGAATCGTGTCAGATTCGGAAGAAAGCAGCACTAAGTAGGATGTGGCATGTGTCTCTTGTTTTTTTGATGATAAACAAGCTCTTAGTTGAAAGTGACTAAGAGCTTTTAATTTGTGCTTAATTATAGCGGTGGAATTATTTTTTGAGATTATTTTGGCCAGCGTCTTTACTGTTAATCTGGTAAAAGGATGGCCATTTTGGCATTAGTTGCCACGTGGCGGAGGTCGTTTTACTTGGCTGATTAAGCTATACTAAAGACTGGTTCGATGATTGCTTTTTCAAACGCAGTACACTTGAATGGCTAGGAAAAAGCTAGTAAAATTATTTTTCAAACGCAATCCGGCTTGCCTGCCACCTAAAATTTTTAGAATGTTGTTTGAACTACTATTATTTGATCACTGAAATAAACTAACAAAATGATTAATTGGTGTCTGAAAGAATCATGAAAGGAGGACGTTAATTTGGCCTATCAAGCTTTATACCGTACTTGGCGGCCGCAGAAATTTGCGGATATTGTCGGGCAGGAGACGATTACGAAAACGTTGCGCAATGCGTTAATTGCTCAGCAGACTAGTCACGCTTATTTATTTACTGGTCCGCGGGGGACTGGTAAAACGTCGGCGGCAAAGATTTTGGCTAAGGCCATTAATTGTCCTAATTTGAAGAATGGCGAGCCTTGCAATGAATGTGAAACTTGTAAGGCGATTACGGCCGGTACGCTAAACGACGTCATTGAAATTGATGCGGCGTCGAATAATGGTGTTGACGAAATTCGCGATATTCGGGACAAGGCGAAATATGCGCCGACTGCGGCCAAATATAAAGTTTATATTATTGATGAAGTCCACATGTTGTCCACGGGCGCTTTTAATGCTTTACTGAAAACATTGGAGGAGCCGCCGGAACACGTTTTGTTCATTTTGGCGACAACTGAGCCGCATAAGGTACCGTTGACGATTATTTCCCGGACTCAGCGTTTTGATTTTCGGCGGATTAATAGCCAGGATATTTATCAGCGGATGGTGTACATTTTGCAGGAAAAAGAAGTCACTTTTGAGCCGGAAGCTTTGAAGGCCATCGCGAAGGCTGCAGAAGGTGGCATGCGGGATGCGCTGAGTATTTTGGATCAGGTTTTGTCCTTTAGTGATAATCACGTGACGTTGGACAATGCGTTGCAGGTGACTGGCAGTACAACACGGGCGCTGTTGGCTGATTACATGCAAACAATTCAGGATCAGGCAACGGCTAAGGCACTGGAAATTTTGCAGCAGTTGTTGGCTGCGGGCAAAGATGCCAGCCGCTTTATTGAAGATTTAATCGAATATAGTCGCGACTTGCTCCTTTACCAAAAAGCGCCGGAAATGGTGACTGAAATTGAAATGGGCAGCGTGGATGATCATTTTAAGGCGTTAAGTCAGAGCTTGGCGGCGACTACCTTATATGAAGTAATTGATATTTTAAATGATATGCAGCAGCAATTGCGCTTTACTAACCACCCAGATATCTACCTGGAAGTGGTTACCGTGAAATTGACCCAGCTTAAGGTGGCGGCGGTCACAGCCCAAGTGGATCAGCCAGAGGTGCAATCAAAGGCGACTTCACAGGCTGCACCAGAGGCAACGGTGGCGGCGTTACAGGCGCAAGTTAAGCAATTAACTCAGGCGGTCGATCAGTTGCAGTCAAGTGAAGGTCAGGCTGCACCAGTTGCAGCGACACCGCGGCCGGTGAAACGGACGACTACTCCGGCGCGGCACGCCAATCCAGCGGCCGTTTACCCAGTACTCGACCACGCAACAAAGGAAAATTTACAGCAGTTAAAGGGCGTTTGGCAAGATCTATTACAAACACTGTCCGTGCAGTACCGTGCCTTAATGCACGCTTCAGAGCCAGTGGCGGCCAGTCATGACGGCGTCGTTGTGTCCTTTGATAACGACTTTTTATTGGAACGAGCCAGCAATAACCCAGAAATGGTTGATGGCTTAGAAAACGGCCTGGATCGGCTGGTAGGCTATACACCTAAAATTATTTTTGTCCCTCAAGATGATTGGCCGAAAGTCCGCCAAGCCTACATTGAAGAGCACCATCGCGGTAAACAACCCAAGGCGGACGAAAAGCCACAAGTGACCCCAGTTGTTGAAAAGGCGACAGAATTGTTTGGTTCTGCTAATATTGAAGTTAAGGATGATTAGAGTGTTTGAAAAAGCGGTTAGATTCTGAGGATTAGCCTAAACAGACGAATTATCTGTGAAACAGATGATTTGGCTGTTGTAGCTACTATTCCGCAATTGAGGATTATTAGCCAAGTGCGCTAATAATCTTGATGCTTCATCCGTTGTCCATTCAACTAAGGCGAAAAGCGCCAAGTTGAAACATGGCAACCGCAGGAATCTGCTTTTTCAAACACGTTTCCACTAAAATAGTCAGGTGAATACTAGTAAAGACAGTTCGCAAACGCGGCCTAGGTTTCTTACACTATTTACTTAGCCCAAACGTGCCTAAAAAGGCAGGTTCCTGTGCTTAGCCTAGATTACCAAATAATTTATTTCATAAATTTTTCGATAATCTAGGCTAATGCGTGGAACCTGAGCGACTTTTGCGACACTCTTGATAAACTTGAAAGGATTGATTGATAAAATGATGCGTGGAATGGGTAATATGCAAGGTATGATGAAAAAGATGCAGAAAATGCAGAAGGAAATGGAACAGGCACAGAATGATTTAAACGGCACTGCTTTTACAGGTAAGGCCAGTGATGACGCGGTTGTCGTTACTTTTACTGGTGATAAGCAAATGACTGATATTTCGATTAAGCCTGAGGCCATTGATCCTGACGATCCTGATATGTTGCAGGATTTGATCATTATGGCCGTTAACAATGCAATGAACGAGATTGATACTAAGACGCAAGCTACCATGGGTAAATATAGCAAAGGTATGAATATTCCTGGAATGTAGTTATTGTGCGTGAAGAAGCGTGATCATATTTTGAGAATTAGGTTAACGGGTTACTTTTACTGGGCAACGGCTGAGACGACTGTTGTAATTAATTTTCAGAATCTGAACGCTTTTTTGGATGTGTTACCTATTTAGCAGAAGAGAGGACGAGGGCATGCAATATCCAGAACCGATTGCAAAATTGATTGAAAGCTACATGAAGTTGCCTGGTATCGGTAATAAAACGGCGACGCGGCTAGCTTTTTACACAATTGATATGCATAAAGATGATGTGACTGATTTTGCCAAGGCGCTGATTTCTGCCCAACGTGATCTGCATTATTGCAGTATTTGCGGTAACATCACCGAGGAGGATCCTTGTGCGATTTGCCAGGATAAATCCCGTGATCAAAGCGTTATTTTGGTGGTGGAAGAGCCCAAGGACATCATGACGATGGAAGGCATGCGCGAATATCATGGCTTGTACCACGTGTTGCACGGCGTTCTATCACCGATTGACGGCAAGGGCCCGGAAGATATCAACATTGCCGGATTGCTGAAGCGGCTTCAAAATGATCAGGCCAAAGAAGTGATCATCGCCACCAACGCTACTCCAGAGGGCGAAGCAACAGCAACGTACATGTCACGGCTGATTAAACCGGCGGGCATCAAGGTCACGCGGTTGGCCCATGGTTTATCAGTGGGCAGTGACATTGAATACGCCGACGAGATGACGTTACTTAAGGCAGTTGAAGGACGGCAGGAGATGTAAATATGGCCAGCAGTTTTCTTGGGCGCCACAAGGGTCGGTCTTCAAAGCTGATCAAAGAATATGATGAAAAGCTTTTGGCCCAAATCGCGATGGCAATGAAAAATTGGAATAAGGTAAAAGATAACTCAGATCGAGTTATTAATGCTGCAATTGATGATGAGCTATACTACCAGCGACAATTGGCCAGGGCCAAGTACCTCTACTTGTACCACGAGGCAAGATTGCGCGGGACAAAAAGCGATCAGTTAATGCCAGGAACAGAGAAAAAGTTTTTGGAATAAAAAAGAGCAAAAAAAAGAGCGGTAGATTCTGAGGATTAGCCTAAGTAGGCGCTTTGGCCGTGAAACGGCCGAAGTGACTGCTGTAGCTACTATTCCGCAATTGAGGATTATTACTAGCTTTGCTGACGATATCGATCGGACTAGGGTGAACCGAAGTCCGAATCGCAGCCTAATACGCTAATAATCTTGATGCTTCATACGTTGACCATTCAACTACTACTTCGCAATTAAGGTTAGTTATTTGCAAGAAACGCAAATAACTCATGATGCTACGAATGTTGTCTATTCTTGTGGCAAAGTTCATGCCGCAAGAACTAGCATGCCGAAAAACGCCAAGTTGAAACATGGCAACCGCAGGAATCTGCTCTTTTTTTCGCGTTTGCTGCAGAGAAGGGGCAAATTCGCCCAATTAATTCTAGCGACGTAAAATTTAGTTTAAATCTAGTCGTTGTGTAGCAGGATGATTATTTACCTTAACCAGCGAATGAACGTTTAGTGGTGTGCAAAATACGAATTAATTTTAGATTCAGTCACTAATCTGACTGAATCTTTTCTTTTTTCAGCAGCATTATTGTAGAATAGGTAACAGTATAACGACATGAATTAGGCATAGAAGATGGAGCAAGCAATGGAAAAAAGAATAATACCAATCAAAATCTGGAATCGTGGCACAAAAATTGCCAATAATGGTGATGTTGTGATCCAATATATTGATAATGATCGGCAAGAGGTGGAAGCAACAGTCTTCGGAACTGAGGCATATGGCGTTACCGTCAACCAAAACGATGCCGGTAGCGATTTTTGTGAATGCCCCTACTTTCCTGGTCACGGTTACTGTAAGCATATTGCGGCCGTGGTCAAGTTGTTGAAGTCACAGGGGCGACCAATTGAGCAGCTATTTAATGACCAGACTGATGATTTGAATTTTCCTAAAAAGATGGGCGCTCATTACTTGTTAATCTCGGCGAAGTTTGAACAACAATTGTTGGATCATCCGGAAGCCGCACGGGAAGTTTACGCCAATAAACAGCAATACAATCAGTTGCGCGCTGATTTGGATGGACGGGCTAGCTTTTTTGCCAAGCCAGTCCTTAAACAAGCACTCCCAAAATCGGCGCTACCACCTGAATTTGAACAATACCGAAAAGCTCTGGAACCCCAGGCCAGTGGCGAATATTTTTTAGAGCAGATTCAATTACCAGAGAAGCATTATTTTCAACCACTGCAGGCGAGCACTGATACAGCACTACACTTAGAAGTGACCCTGGTTGTCGGTCAAACTGCTGCCGACTGGAGCTATCAGGAAGTAGATCGTTTCTTCATTAAATTACGGGTTGCCGGGGCGGATTCGAAATTTTATGTGGTCAGTAATATTGATCGTTTTTTGGCGGCATACCGTAATCATGCTGTGTATCAAACTAATGGTAAGCGGGAGTTTCAGCTTAGCGCCACTGCTTTTGCGCCCACCGAGCAAGCGTTACTTGACTTTTTAAAGCAGCTTGAAAACGAGGCCAAAATTGATATTTACGGGGCGAGTGCCAGTAGATACATGGTGCTGCCAACCTATAATTTTGCGCATACAGTCGCTTTATTGACTGCGTTACCCACGTTTTATTTTAAATCAGATGAGCAGACTAAACGCTATGAAACTATCAAGCTTGAAGCCTTCACGGCGGAGGCTGGCCTACTGAGTGGTGAGCTAGTGGCCAATGCTACTGGCTATAATTTGACAATTAAGGCTGATTTTCAATCGTTTGTCAATTCTAATTTAGTCCTCATCCGCCGAAACACGCTTTATCAAGCAACTAGTGAACAATTTAGAATTATTGCGCAGATCAACGATAATTATAATGAAGTCGTTGAATACCATTCTCAGCGTCACGCGCTGCATTTTCCGCTGGACAGTGAGAGTCAACTTAGTGATTTTGTAACTTTATTTCAGCAAGTTGGCATTATCAAGTTTCCGCCCCAGCTGGTAGTTAATAAAATGATTCCGCATTTTGACTTAAGTCGCGCTGAGCAAATCTTGGTATTAAAGTTGGCCTTCGAATACGACGGTGAGATCATTGACAGCAATGATATTGTTAAAAACAAGACGATTGTGCGTAATTTAGAAATGGAGGCACAGGCAGCTACTTATTTGCGCAGCTTGGAATTCCACCAACACGGGCGCAACTGGACTAAAAGTTTCACGGCGGCTGAAGCGTTGTACCGCTTCTTTGTGCAAGAGTTGCCTAACTTGCGTACCAACGGGGTGGTCACACTGACGCCAGAATTAGAAGCTTTATTACAGGATTCGGCTGAATTAACGCCAAAAATCGATGTTAGCCAGGCAGATGGGTTCTTAGCGGTTAGCTTCTCCTTTGGTGGGATCAATGAAAATGAGGTCGATCAAGTTTTAGAACAATTAGACGTTGCACAGCCGTTTATTGCGCGGCCTGATGGGTCAATCGTCCTTGTTGACGATGAGCTGAAAAAGGTGGCGGCGGCCTTGGTTAAGGTGCGTGCGCAAGGCAAGTTTAAACATGGACAAATGAAAGTCCACGCCTCACAAGCCTTGGCCATTCAAGCTGCACTGGGGGATACAGCAAACTTTGATCAGAAGTTTAAACGTTTGACCACTGATCTGGCCCATCCGGAACAGTTTGCGGTCGCCGCCAGCCAACCAGTTAATGCCAAATTACGGCCCTACCAAAAGCTAGGCGTTAAGTGGCTAGAAATGTTGGATTCATACCATTTTGGTGGTATCTTGGCCGATGAAATGGGGCTGGGTAAAACACTGCAGATGATCACGTTTTTGAATAATCATTTAGTGCCTGATCAAACTAATCTAGTCGTTTCGCCCGCGTCATTGATCTATAACTGGCAAGAAGAATTCGCTAAGTTTGCGCCGAAGATTGAGGTCGAAGTGGTTGATGGCACCAAGGCACACCGTCACCAATTGATCACAACCAGCTCGGCGGCAGTATTGATCACCAGTTATAACAGTGCTCGCTTAGACATTGAAGACTACCAGCAACGGGAGCTTAATTATTTAGTGTTGGATGAGGCCCAATACGTGAAAAATGGCAGCTCTAAAACCAATCAGAATTTGCGCAAATTAACGCCGAAAAATACATTTGCCTTATCGGGAACGCCAATCGAAAATCGCGCCGAAGAACTCTGGGCGATTTTTGCCTTGGTTATGCCTGGTCTGTTACCGAGCAAGAAGGCCTTCAACAAGTTGACGCCGGATGAAATCGCGGTGCGGGTTAAGCCGTTTATTTTGCGCCGTGAGAAGGTGGCAGTGCTAAAAGATTTACCGGCCAAGGTTGAATCTAATTTGTACAATGAAATGACCACGGAACAAAAGACTGTTTATTTGGCGCAGCTGAAACAGATGCAGATTACGATCAAGGGCATGTCCAGCGAAAATTTCGTAAAAAATAAAATTGCCATTTTAGCGGGATTGACGCGCTTACGCCAAATCTGCGACACGCCAGCGTTGTACGTTGATGACTACCAAGCGAGTTCTGGCAAGTTGGATCAGCTTAACGAAATCTTACACCAGGCAGTGGATAATCAACACCGGGTTCTAATTTTTTCCCAGTTTACCAGTATGCTGAATATGATTGAAGCGGAACTGGCCAAACAGAATATTGCGACCTTTATGCTACAAGGGCGGACCAAGCCTAAGGAACGACTGGCCATGGTTGATGCCTTTAACGCCGGCGAAAAGACCGTCTTTCTAATTTCACTGAAAGCTGGTGGGACTGGGTTAAATTTGACGGGCGCCGATACGGTGATCCTAGTTGATCTTTGGTGGAATCCGGCGGTGGAAGACCAAGCAACGGCCCGGGCCCACCGCATTGGTCAAACCAAAAAGGTGGAAGTTTACCGTCTAATCACGAAAGGCACGATTGAGGAACAGATCTATAAACTACAAGAAAAAAAGCGCAATTTTGTCGATCAAGTGTTGAGCGGCACGGAGAACAAAGGCTCATTGACCGAAGAAGAAGTCCGGTTAATTTTGGGGATCGAATAAGCAAAGTAGTGCTGGTCGCGGGTGAGCAGCACTATTTTTGTGCGGTTTAGTTCAGGCTATTCTATCTGAGTAACGAATTCCGCGGTTAATATCCTCGCAGGTTAGTTAGTGTAAATAAGGTAGCTATTTCTAAATAAATTTCAAAAGCAGGTCAGTGTCCGTTAAGACGGCCTTTAAACGCTGAAAAAGTTTTCAATCAAAATGGACAGCAGGGGTTTCTTAAAGTAAAATAAAGCTAGATTTAGCTTGAATCTGGCCTTAGTTAGGTTTGAGACTTAAATGAAGCTGGGGGAAGTAGTGTGATAGGCAGATTTATTACATTTGAAGGTCCAGACGGCGCAGGGAAAACGAGCGTCTTAACGGCGTTAGTCCCACGCCTGAAAGCGTTGGCCCAGGTGCCATTGATTGAAACTCGTGAGCCAGGGGGCAACCCAATTTCCGAAGCCATTCGGCAGATTATTCTGGACCCCAAAAACACCGCAATGGATCCACGAACTGAAGCATTGCTTTATACAGCAGCGCGGCGGCAACACATTATCGAAAAAATTCGGCCAGCTTTAGCGGCGAATAAATTAGTTTTGTGCGATCGTTTCGTGGATAGTTCGTTGGCTTACCAAGGTGCCGGTCGCGAGATTGGGGTTGCGGAGGTGGCACAGATGAACTTGTTTGCCACTGAGGCGCTACAACCTGATTTAACCTTATACTTGGATGTCCCATCTGAGGTTGGGTTAGCGCGGATTTCGGCTCACCGGCCGGATCAAAATGACCGTTTAGATCAGGAAGCACTCAGTTTTCACCAGAAGGTTCGCGGTGAATACTTGCAGTTAGCTAAAGATAATCCCCAGCGAATTAAAGTGATCGACGCGACACAAGCAATTGAGCAAGTGATTGCGGCTTGTCAGACGTTGGTGACTGCTAGTTTTCCGGAAATGTTTCGGGGATAGGAAGTTGAAACGTGGCAAAATCGGCAACTTACTCCATGTAGCTACAGAAATCGATTTGTCTGCTTCGCAGTCAAATTCGCTTTCTTAGGCTACATTCCGTAAGTTAAGCGTTGGTTTGGCTACTCTATTCTAAAACGTGGTAACACCGGCAACTTGTTCCATGTAGCTACAGAAGTCATTTTGCCCGTTACACGGTCAAAAGTGCCTTCTTAGGCTACACTCCACAAGTTAAGCGCCGGTCTTACCACTCTCTATTCTAAAACGTGGTAAACAGAGCAGTTTACTCCGTGTAGCTACAGAAGTCATTTTGCCCGTTGCACGGTCAAAAGTGCCTTCTTAGGCTACACTCCGTAAACTAGCGCTCTTTTTACCACTCTATTCTAAAACGTGGCAAAATCGGCAACTTACTCCATATAACTACAGAAGTCATTTTGCCCGTTACACGGTCAAAAGTGCCTTCTTAGGTTATATGGAGTAAGTTAAGCGCCGATTTGGCCACTCTCTCATAGGAGCGTGATTAACCATGAAGATGATTTTTGCCATTGTGCAAGATAAAGATAGTAATCGCCTGAGCTCTGAATTTGTTAATGCCAATATTCGGGCGACTAAATTGGCTAGTAGTGGTGGTTTCCTGCGTTCTGGGAACACGACTTTCATTATTGGACTTGAGGATGAACGGGTGAAGGATGCTTTGCGGATTATTCGCGAGACTTCTCACAGTCGGGAACAGTTCATGACGCCGCCGATTAATTTGGATAGTTCGCTTGATGGCGGCGAAACAGCCTTCCCGGTTGAGGTTCAGGTTGGCGGTGCGACGGTTTTCGTCATGCCAGTCGAACAGTTCCACCAATTTTAAGATGACATTTACAATTGAAACCTTGCAGGGACGCTTAGTTGAGCTATTTCGGCGGATTATTGGCCAGGGCCAGCTGAGTCAGGGCTACTTATTTGCCGGTGACACTGGGACTGGCAAAATGGAACTGGCTCAATGGATTGCGCTGCGGCTTTTTTGCCAGCACGTGGACGCCGCCGGAAATCCTGACGGGACCTGCAGTGAATGTCAGCGAATTTTGTCCGGTAATCACCCGGATGTCGTTGTTGTCGCACCAGAAGGGCAAACGATCAAAGTTGATGAGATTCGTTTTTTGAAAAGTGAATTGAGTAAGCGCGGCATGGAAACCAATCAGCGCGTTTTCATTATTCAAGACGCCGATAAGATGACCACTGGCGCCGCTAATGGGTTATTGAAATTTTTAGAGGAGCCAGCGCCGCAAACTTACTTGATTTTAACGACTTCTGCCAAAAATCAACTGTTGCCCACGGTGTTATCGCGGTTACAGATTATTGATTTTCAAGATTTGCCGCGGCCTGAATTGTTAAAACGGCTGCAAGCACAAGAAATTTCGGCCAACGATGCGGCCTTATTGGCGCACATGACTAATAGTGTCACCGTGGCCAGCGAATTGGCGGCCAGTGATTGGTTTAATCCGTTGAAGGAGCGGCTGTGGCAGTGGCTAACCCACGTCCAGCAGCATAACGGCCAGGCGTTCGTCGCGGTGCAGACGCAGATTGTGCCCTTGGTGAAGGATAAAATTGCCCAGGGCCAGGCTTTGGCAGTCATTTTACTGCTGTATCAAGATATTCTGGCGGTTCATTTTGACCAGCGCGGCGACCTTAGTTTTCCCCAAGCGGAAAAAACGTTGACCAGTTGGGCAGAAAATACGACGGTGGCGAAGTTACTGCAACAAATGGAGGCCGTTTTACAGGCTCAGCGTTATTTAAACGCCAATGTCAGTTTTCAGAATACGTTAGAGGATTTAACTTTGAAATTATTATAGTGGGTAGTTTTGTCATTATTTAAGTAGTTTGAGCAGGGATTAGCAGTAGTGTGGCAAATTTGTTCTTCTAAGCACTTTGAATTGGGGGGTCCAGGGATGGAAGTAATCGCAATCCGCTTTCGAAAAGCGGAGAAGTTAGCTTATTTGGAAAATAAATTACGAATTAAAGTCGGCGAAGCGGTTGTCGTGGCGGTCGATCACTGTGAGGAAATTGCGCGGGCGGCTCAAAGGCTTGAGCTTGATCCTAGCGAAATTGTGCTCAGCAATGAAGTGATTGAACGCACCGCTAGCCAACTGGATTTGGCCCACTACGCACAAAACAAAGTTGCGGCGGTAAAGGCTTTGCGGACGGCCAGGGAACAAGTCATGAAGTTGCACTTACCGATGAAATTGGATTTGGCCTACTACACGTTGAACAAACATAAATTAATTTTTGACTTTACGGCGGCCGGCCGAGTTGATTTTCGGGAACTCGTTCGTAGTTTGGCGGCCATTTTCAAGACCAGAATTGAACTGCGCCAAGTTGGTGTGCGGGATGAGGCCAAGATTCTAGGCGGCATTGGTCCTTGTGGCCGGCCACTATGCTGTTCGGAATTTCTCGGTGAGTTTGCGCCAGTTTCGATCAAAATGGCGAAAAACCAGAATCTGTCACTGAACCCAACTAAAATTTCCGGGCTCTGTGGCCGGTTGATGTGCTGCCTGAGTTTTGAAGATAAAACTTATGAAGCAGAAAAGGCGGCCATGCCTGATTACGGCAGCCGCATCGAAACGGCTGATGGTGGCGGTAAAGTGGTGGGAATGAATTTACTAACCCACGTTATCCGCGTCCGGTTGGATGGCCATGAAGTGCCAGTGGAGTATGATTTGGACGAGATCAAAGTGTGATGAAAAGCGGGTAGCTTCTGAGGATTAGCCTAAAAAGGCGGCTTATCCGTGAAACGGATGAGACGACTTTTGTAGCTAACCGCAGGAAGCTGCTTTTCAGCACACGATTCAGAAGAGAAGACTGCACTTGTGGACTGTATAATCTAGGAGAAAGTTTTGGCTGTGCAACGGCCGAAGGAACTTCTGTAGCTACATGGAGGAATTTGCTTTTCAGCACACGATTCAGAAGAGAAGGCTAAGGCTGTCTGGACTTGCGAACTGTATAATCTAGGAAGAAGTTCTGGCCGGTGCAACGGCCGAAGGGGCTTTTCTGTAGTTATATGGAAGAATTTGCTTTCAGCACACGATTCAGAAGGAAGAGCTAAAGTGGCGACTGACTTTAAAGTGTCAGCTTAAGAGCTAAAGCCAAAGTCTGATGTAGTTTTCAAAGCAAACCCAGCACCCCACCAACAAACCCTGCTTTAAGAAAGGTGAGTAATTTGGACAAACGCGAATTGTACGATAGTTTCGTTAATTTAGAGCAAAATACCCAGCAAATGTTGGCCAAGATCGACGAAATGAAAACCGACATGACGCAAATCTTAGAACGCAACGCCGAGTTGGAGATCGAGAATCAACACCTACGCGAACATTTAGAAGAACTCCAAACGCCAGAAAGCGAGGCGGCTCAGGCCAAGAGATCAGATGCCAATGGGGCAGATGATAAAACCCAGCAACTGTCAAAGTCCCGGGCCAACCTGGAAAAGCTTTACGAAGAAGGCTTTCACGTCTGTTACCTAATGTACGGCTCAAGAAGAATCGACGACGAACCATGCGCTTTTTGCTTGGACGTGATTTATGGAGAAAGACACTAGAGTGCCCAAAATGGCGCCTAACTTGTGGAATGTAGCCTAAGAAAGCGAATTTGACTGCGAAGCAGACAAATCGATTTCTGTAGCTACATGGAGTAAACTGCTCTGTCTGCCACGTTTTAGAAGAGAATGCCCAGCCTTGCGTTCAGGAAATGTAGCCTAAGGCACTTTAGCCACGCAACGGCCAAAATGCCTTCTGTAGCTCTAGGTAGTAAGTTGCCGTTTGTGCCACGTCTAAAAGAACCCTCTTCTGAACAGCACTATCCATTCCATTCCATAATCGATTTCGTCACGGCAGGTCCAGTTCAGCGAGGAAGAGCCTCGCTTTTTTAATTGAGAAAGGAAAATTATGAACGCACAACAAAGTTTTGCCGCCCATGATTGCGGCAGTCTGTACCTTGTCCCAACGCCAATCGGCAACTTGGAAGATATGACCGTTCGTTCGATTAATATCCTAAAAGAAGTTGATCTGATTGCTGCGGAGGATACGCGTAATACCCAGAAATTACTGAATCATTTTGAAATTGAAACTAAACAAATTAGTTTTCATGAACATAACACCCAAGAACGGATTCCAACTTTACTTAAACGACTGCAAAATGGGGAAAGCATCGCCCAAGTGAGTGATGCCGGCATGCCGTCCATCAGCGATCCTGGCCATGAATTAGTCGTGGCCGCCATCAAGGCTGATATTCCGGTCATTCCGATTCCCGGGGCCAGCGCTGGGTTAACGGCACTGATTGCTTCCGGATTAGCGCCACAACCTTTTTATTTTTACGGCTTTTTATCCCGCCAACACAAGGCGCAAAGCGATGAATTGGCCAAATTAGTCAATCGCGAAGAGACGACCATTTTTTATGAGGCACCCCACCGACTGAAAAAAACTTTGCAGGCGATGGCTAAGGCTTACGGCGCGGATCGGCAAGTTGTTTTGGCCCGAGAACTGACGAAGAAGTTTGAAGAATTTCTCCGCGGGAGTTTTCAGGAGGTTCAGGACTGGTTCAATGACCACGAAGTTCGCGGCGAATTTGTGATTTTGGTGACGGGCAACACTAATCCAACGGCGGAAGTTGATCCTTACGCTGATCTGGACAACAACGCTTACGTGGCGGCCTTGATGGAAGCGGGGATGACCACTAAAGACGCCATCAAACTCGTTGCTAAGCGCCGGGGGGTACCAAAGCAGGACGTTTATCGCAGTTACCATGAATTTTAAAAAAATGCGCAAATAAAGGGGTAGGCAGATGGGAATAAAATACACAGAAGATCACCGGGTGACTTATTACGAGGGTGACACCAAGGATCAAATGACGCTGGCAATGCTGATCAACGTGGCCATTTTGGTCTCTGAGCACCAGAATGATGCCTTAGGGATTGGCAACGACTACATTCATGAATTCGGCGCCGGCTGGGTGGTTACCCAGTACAGCCTTGAAATTAAGCGGATGCCGCGGGTGGACGAGACGGTCACGTTTGGCACCGAAGCAACAGGCTTTAACAAATACTTCTGTTACCGTGATTACTGGGCGCAGGACGCTGCTGGCAATCGGTTGGCCACCATTCACAGTATTTGGGTGTTGATGAGTTACGAAACGCGGAAAATGATTGCCGTCATTCCGGAAATTGTCACCAAGTACGAAACGGCAAGTGTTAAGGGCGTCAAACACTTTCCCCGCATTAGTCGGATCGACGCCGGCAAAGAAGTTGCCACGCAAAATTACCGCGTGCGTTACTTCGATATTGACGGCAACCAACACGTTAACAACGCCCACTACTTCGATTGGATGTTTGACCACCTCGGCTTTGATTTTTGTAACGAGCACGATATTGCTACGGTTAACATTCGCTATGAGCGGGAAGTTAAGTATGGTGAGCTACCTGAAAGTCGGTATCAATTTGCGGCGACCACTGATGCTGGATTGGTCACTAGTCGCCACCAAATTATTAATAACGGGAAACGCTGCGCTGAGGCAGAAGTGGTTTGGACGAAACATGAAGCTAAATGAAGTGGGAAGGGCTGCCGGTGAGGTGGCTTTTTTTGTGAGTTTTCGCCAAACTGCAGTGGTGGAGCATTTTGGTTTGGGAACTGTGTGGAAGAGAACTATACTTTATAGTAGTTGTTTCATTACAGTCATTTGAATTAGTGACGGTGAGTTTTGGTTAGTCATGGCGGCCGCTACAGCTATTGAAGCCGAACCACTTAAACTAATGCAGCCGAACCACATTACTTGAGATTTAATTGTACAAAACTCACTGCTGCATCGGTTGGATTGTGAGTTATAATGTAATTGAAATAATTTCATTTTAAGTGATTGCTTACTTAGAAAAGGTATTGTTTAAAAGCAGACAAAGAAGTTCAAATCATTTTATTTTGAAATTGATTCAATTGAAGAACGGTTACTAATTAAACGAAGGAGAACTTTCTTTAACTAATTTCACAAAGTATAACTAAGTTGGAAAATTCTCTCATTTTCCAAGTAACCGGTTAACCTATTGGTATAGTACAATTTGAAGTGAATATTGATATTTTAAATCTAATTACTTGATTACATATATGTGACAATTTTTCAAAGTAGCTTGTGTCAGTGTAATATTATAGTTATACTAAAAAATGTTATGAAAAGCTTAAATTGGTTAAGTTCTATTTAAGCTGTAAAAAGTAATTAAACTGTTTTATTGAGTAAGAATTGTATTACATATAGATTGCAAATTAGATTTATAAACGTTAAAAAAATGACTTGAGCCAACTTGATTAGGGGCAAGTTGATTGATTTACGTGGACTATAAAGGAAGAATGGGTGGGAAATCGATGGAGTTACCGAAGGAAGAACAGCATTACAATTCAGAAGCTCAAATCATTTTAAATCAACAAATAATTGATCATCGTTTGGTTTATCGAAGTGGCAAGCGGATCTTTGATTTTGTTGCTAGTTTGTTAGGCTTAATTATATTGGCTCTCTGTCAAATCCTGTTGATAGCCAATTTTACAGCGTTAGAAGTTAGGCAACTTCTAATGCTGTTTTTTTA
>NZ_RHNP01000069.1 GCF_003950295.1 Loigolactobacillus iwatensis | reverse complement strand
AACGGACAAAAAGAAAAATCCGGTAAGAACTGGAAAACTCACCAGTTCTTACCGGAACTAATCTTAGATTGTTTACTGTTTCCGAACATTACTTTAGAACGTGTGCCTCTTCATTTGTTCTTATTTTCTTAACCGCAACCATACTTCCTTGATTCCCGATATTATAAACGTCGGTAATGATGGTAATAGAATAACGGCTAGGTACAGCGGCGCCGTAAGTGGCACTGTTCCCATCAATTCATTGAAGAAGGGTAATAAAGTGGCCAATAATGAGCTAAGTGCCGCAAAACTGACTGCCGTCAATAAGCGCCAGTTAGTAAACGGATTACGCCGGAATAACGTCGTGGAGCTTCGAGCATCGAAAACGTGCCAAAGTTGGCCAAAAACTAACGTTAAAAAGGCAACCGTTTGCGCCTCTTCGGCGGCCATCCCGGATGAAGCTGCCCAGATGAAGGCAATAAAGACCGTGAAACCCATGACACTACCACGAACAATAATTCGGCGCAACATGCCATCCGCTAAAATTGACTTCTTGGTATCCCGTGGTTTGGCCTCCATCAAATCGGCTTCTGGCTCGTCATAGCCTAACGCAAGTGCGGGCAAAGAATCACTAATCATATTAACCCACATCACCATTAAAGTAGTTAAGGTTGGTGTTGTTGCAGAGACATTCCCGATTGATCGGTGAATAAGTAAAATACCTAATAACAAGGCCAAAACTTCAGCCACATTCGTAATTAGTTCTTGCCGAATGAAGTTACGGATATTACTAAAGATGGTCCGCCCGGCCTCAACCGATCGTTCAATGGTTGTAAATTTATCATCTAATAAAACTAGGTCGGCGGAATCTTTAGTTACTTCGGTTCCGTTAATCCCCATTGCAATTCCAATATTCGCCGCGCGTAATGCAGGTGCATCATTGACCCCATCACCCGTCATCCCAACGACTTCCCCGTGTCGTTGCAGTTGCCGAATAATCCGCTGTTTATGCTCCGGTGTCACCCGGGCGTATACTCGACAATCTGGTACAATTTTGTACAGATCATCATCACTCATTTGCTCCATATCTTTGCCCTCAATCACTTGCGCGGCCTGATCGGTAATAATGCCTAAGCGGAGCGCAATCGCCCGGGCCGTTGCGGCGTGATCACCAGTAATCATGACAACACTGACTGAAGCCGCGTGTAATTCTTTGATTGATTGGCGAACTTCTTCCCGGGGTGGATCAATGATACCGGCAATCCCAATTAGATTAAGCTTTTGCTCTAACTCATCCATCGTCGCATTCTCGGCCTCATCTAGACTAATATCCCGCTCCGCAATTGCCAACGTCCGTAGTGCATCATTGGCAAAGTCTAAAATTTGCTGCTCAACGGTCGCTTTAGCATCCTTTAACGCGACACGTTGATTATCTTCTTGAATAGTTTCCGTTCGTTGTAAAATAACGTCTGGGGCCCCTTTAGTTAGCACTTTGTATTGCCCATCTTGTTTGACCACAACACTCATCATCTTACGCGTACTATCAAACGGCAGGACCCGCAGCAAATCAATGTGGTGGCCTTTTTTATTTTCCAACAACTGGCTACGTTTAAAACCAGCCTTTTCACCAAGAACAACCAGCGCAACGTCAGTTGGATTTCCTAACGGTGTCATCCGACCGTCTTCATTTTCTTCAATGCTGGCCTCATTATTTAACACAGCCGCCAACATAAAATCATGGTAACTAACTTCGTCGGCTTCCTCATCGGCAGTTGTAATTTCACCCACGGGCTCGTAGCCATTGCCTTCAACTGTGAAATTCTGACCGTTGGCATAAAAACGAACTACAGCCATTTGATTTCGGGTTAGCGTTCCCGTTTTATCCGAAGCAATAAACGTAGTGGCCCCCAACGTTTCAACACTGCTTAGTGATTTGATTAAGCCATTATTCTTGGCCAATAAACGAGCCCCAATGGTTAAAACAATCGATAGAACTACTGGTAAGGCATCAGGAATTGACGCAACGGCTAAAATAATGGTCGTTGAGATTACCGAGGCAACCGTTTCAATCGTCAACTGACCAGTTAGTACAAATTCCTTTGCCAGCATAAAGACTAACGTAAAGGTTGCTAAACAAGCAGATATGACTAACAAACGTTTGGTCAATCGGTTAATGGTTTGTTGTAAGGGAGTTTTTTGATCAGTTACCTGGGTCAATATTTCGGCAATTTTACCTAACTCGGTATTTTGCCCCGTTGCAACAACAATTCCAATCCCATTACCGTTGACTACAGTTGAACCTGCATAACCCATATTGCTGCGTTCGGCCAAGGCACTATCGGCCGCCAATTCATCGGTTTGCTTACTAATTGCATCGGCTTCCCCAGTCAAATGGGTTTCACTAACCTGCAATTCGGCCACTTTCAACCAGCGAACATCCGCATCAATGAAGTCACCCATTTTAACACTTAAAATATCTCCAGGAACAAGTTTTTTACCAGGAACTTTCTGCCAATCATTGTCCCGTAAAGTCATTGTTTGGTGCTCCGCTAATTGTTGCAGTGCGGCCAATGATTTTTTGGCACTATTTTCCTGCCAAAAGGCCAAAGCGGCATTCCCTAAAATTAAGATACCAATCGCAATTGCCTCGTAAAGTGACGTTCTACTATGGGCCATATTGTCGGTAATAAAAAAATCATAACTGGCGCTAAATAAAGAAAGAACTACGGCACCCATCAATACAATCACTAATGGATCTTTAAAGGTTTGGAGAAAAATCCGCCAAGCTGGCCGTTCCTTTTTTTGTTGAACTTCATTAACACCATACTCTTCTAATCGCTTGGCTGCCTCTTCAGAAGTCAGGCCCTTAGATCGATTACTTTCAAGCGTGCTAATAATGGTTTTTTTATCCTGATCATAATACATATAAGTTTCGCCTCCTTAGTTCTTGAAAGATTATTCTTTGCAAATTTTTATTGGTAGGTCAATATAGTTAAACAACGTTAACACCTGGGAAATCTTTAGAAAGGCATTTAAACAAAATTGGTCAGAAAAACACCAATCAAGGTGTTCTCCCACTACATTTCCCACCTACTTTTGCAAAAAAAGGCGAACACCAAGGAAATCCTTGCCATTGGGTAAGTGATCTTCTCAATATTCGCCTTTAATCTTTGATAATTATTATAATAAGTATAACTTTATTATTAAACTAGAGTCAATTAATTGTATTTATTATTTACAGTGTGCTTATAATAATCGCATTATTAACTAGTAAGCAGTTGGTAAAACTCAAGCTTTGCGAATCTTGCTAATCGCGTGACGTAATAAAAATGGGGCAATTAACGTAGTGGCAATAATGGCACCAATTACTGCCGAATAACGATCCGCCGATAATAATTTCGCCTGAAAACCTATTTGAGCGATAATCAAGGCCATTTCCCCGCGTGAAATCATCCCGGCACCAATCATATAAGAACTGTTTAACGAAAAGCCTGAGATGTAAGCACCAAAACCGGCACCAATTAATTTTGTGAATACGCCGACAACTGTTAAGGCCAACAAAAACCAGATATCTTTACCTAACGAAGAAAATGTCATATTCAAACCGATACTAACGAAAAAAACCGGAATGAATATGGCATACCCAATTGGCTCGATACTCTGATCAACTACTTTTCGATAAGTGGTTTGTCCAACCGCAATCCCCGCAAAGAAAGAGCCAACAACGGCACTTAAACCAACTAGATCGGCCAGGTAAGCCATGCTAAGACACAGCACCATTGAGGTAATAGTCACGGAGACTGGCACCAACAACTGTTCACCTATTCGTAATAGATAGGGCGCCAGCCAGCGAACAACGATGTAAATTCCAACAAAATATAAAACTTGTTCTAGCAAACTAATCCCAATTGGTGTAGGTGCAGCGTTACTTGTGCTTAATTGTGATCCAACCAAACTGACCATAACACTCAAAATAACGACGGCTAACACATCATCAACCACCGCGGCCCCCAGAATTGTCGTTCCTTCTTTACTATCCAGTGCCTTCATTTCCTTCAAAACTTCCACGGAAATAGAAACGGAAGTGGCTGCAAAAATTATACCTAAAAAAAGGCTCTCCACTTGACTGAGTTTGAACCAAAGACTAGTTAAATAAATTAAACCAACTGGTAAAATGACACCCGCCGTCGCAACAATCACGCTTGGACGTAAATAACGTTTTAATAATTCCAAGTTACTCTCCAGACCAGCGATAAACATTAAAATAATGACACCAATCTCAGAAAAATCATGCACAAAGGCATTCGGCTGAACCCAATTGAGCACCGCTGGACCAACTATGATACCAACTAATAATTGCCCAATTACGGCCGGAATCCCAATCCGGGCACTAAAATGTCCCGCTAATGCCGTGGTCACCAAAATTAAACATAAAGTTCCTAAAAATGCCATTTAATCAATTCCCTTCACAAACAAAAAAAGCCACTACTAACAAGAATCCCGCCAACCCAAAACAGGATAAAATTCTTGAAAGCAATCGCTTCAACCAGTTATTACTATATTTAGTTAAACTATAGCATAGATTTTTCAAAATACATAACTTAAACTATTCAGCTTGCGAGAGTGTCAATAATTTTGTGTAAATGAGTAACTCTTATTCGCACGATTAAATAACCAATTTCAAAACATTGATTC
>NZ_RHNP01000068.1 GCF_003950295.1 Loigolactobacillus iwatensis | reverse complement strand
TGAGCTCTTTTTCTGCACAAAAATCCTGTTAATAGTTTACCATTTGTAAACTATCAACAGGAAAAAGTATAGAGCCACTAATTCTTGAAGTTAAGCACGTAAGACAGCCGTTTGTAAGGTTGTATTATTTGGTTGGTGATAGAATTGACTCCTTGGTCCATTTCTTTGCCAAAAATGCAGGGTACGGGACAACCGAGGACTAGCTGCTTGTTTAGTTTGGAACCTAACATTAACGTTTGCCTAAAAATAGTCTAAGAAGAATCGCATAGTCACAGACAAAAGAGTCGTTTCGCTGTAAACTTATAGCAAGATGAAAGCGAGGTTATTAGGGTGACTACTAATTATAAAAGTGTCTTTGATATTATTGGGCCGGTTATGATTGGACCATCCAGTTCTCATACTGCCGGTGCGGTTGCAATTGGCCAGGTGGCCCGTAAAGTTTTTCAAAGTACACCTCGAGAAATCGTGGTGCATTACTTTGAATCATTTGCACAAACGCACCGGGGACACGGGACAGATTACGCCATCGTAAGTGGTGTGCTAGGTTTTTCTCCTGCTGATGCCCGCGTGCCCCAAGCGGTTACGATTGCTCGGCAGCAACAGATCAAGGTAGTCTTTAAAGAAGAAAAGGGAAAAAGTCCAATTGGGCACCCGAATACGGCAGTTATTCAATTAAAAAATGCACAAAAGTCAATTGAAATTGCAGGTTGTTCAATTGGTGGTGGCACGATTGAAATTCGACGAATCAAAGTGGGCGAATTTGATATCCAACCACAGGGCGCTTTGCCCGTTTTACTAGCTTTAGATGATGACCGAACTGACCAGCTACTACTTGAACAATTAGAAGTGCTGACCGGGATTAATTACCATCATATCTATGTAGCAGACACTGGGCGCCAACTAGCTGAATTTGACCTGAATAAGCGACTTAAACAAGATGAAGTAAGGGCACTGAGCAGTACGGTAGCAGAGCTGATTTATTTATAAAGTGGGGATGACAAATGTTTACTTCAATTGAAGAATTAGTGGCAGCGGCTGTTAAGCAGCACGTAACGTTATCGGATCTCATGATTGAACAAGAAATGCAGAATACGAATAACACTAAGGATGAGGTTTGGACGGCAATGGAGCGTAATTTGGCCGTGATGGCTGACGCGGTAAAAAAGGGTGCCAGCGGTGAAGGCGTTTATTCACAAACGGGCCTGACCGGCGGTGAAGCAGTCAAGCTGAAGAAATACCGTCAATCGCATCATACCTTGGCTGGTGATACTGTCTTGGAGGCGGTTCAAGATGCCATTGCAACGAATGAAGTCAACGCCTCAATGGGTGTTATTTGTGCCACACCAACGGCCGGTTCATCAGGAACGCTACCTGGTGTTTTATTTATGTTACGTAAACGACTTAATCTCAATCATGAACAACTAGTTCGGTTCTTGTTTACCGCCGGGGCGTTCGGCTTAATTATTGCCAATAACGCGATGATCGCTGGGGCAACTGGTGGCTGTCAGGCAGAGGTTGGTAGTGCATCGGCAATGGCTGCGGCCGCTGCAGTTGAAGCCGCTGGTGGAACGCCACAACAATCAGCTGAGGCCTTGGCGATGGCGCTGAGTAACCTGTTGGGCCTAGTTTGTGATCCTGTTGCTGGCTTGGTAGAATTACCTTGTGTTAAACGAAATGCGATCGGTGCGGGGAATGCTCTGATTGCTGCTGATATGGCATTGGCTGGCTTGACTAATAAAATTCCGGCCGATGAAGTTGTTGCGGCAATGAAGAAGATTGGTGACGATATGCCCCAAACGCTACGTGAAACTGGCCTAGGTGGCTTAGCAGCAACGCCAACTGGAATTAAAATGAAAATGCAGATTTTTGGAAAATCAGTTGATCTAGGTGGTGTTTAAAAAACACTTGGATTCTATTTGGCAATTGACTATTATTATTGGCCGCGTTAAGGCAGCTGATTGAATTAAAACCAACCGACGTCTGAATTGTGCTTAGGTACGCTAATAAATTTGCTGCGGGGGAGTAGAACCGGGACATTTTCTAGGTCTTTCAGAACATTCTTGCAAAATTAATTTAACATTCTTAGATTGAACATTAAGGACTATAAAGCAACGATAATTGGTGTTTTTAGGTGAACCGGTTAAATCAAAAGTTGATGTTACCGTGTTCATGCATTAAAATTGGGTCAATAAGTTGTTTTAAACTGTCATACGCTATTATATTCAGGCAGTTAGCCGAAAGTAACAAACTTCGGCCGATAAAAAAAGAGACGGAGATGGAGATTACGAGCCAAACAAAAGAAGATCAAAAAGCGGCCAACAATACTAGTTTAGATGATATTGTGGCCACATGCTCCGAGACCGAGGCCAAGCTAGCTGATCTTGAAAATCAGGTTAAAGACGTACGCGATCAGTTAAAACAGCAACTGACGACTGAGCGAACTACGCTACTGAATAAAATTAACAAAGTTGTCCCTGAAATTGAAGATTTGAAGAAGCAGCACACGGCTGATGAGGCCAAGTTAGTTGAACTAAAGAAAAAGGTTCAGGATCAAACAACTGTTCAATACGCGAATGTCCAAAAGCAATTCTCTAATTCACAAACAGAATTAGAGACAATTCAAAAGCAGCAACGCGATGTTCAAACGTCATTAAATGATTATAATCAGCAGACTGATGCCGCTAATAAAAAATTATCTGGTTACCAGGATGAAGAAGCCGAAATGGTAGATAAAATTAAGCAAGAAACTGATTTGACCAAGATGATTGAACTGGCAGAACGGCAAAAGAGTCACGTTCAGGCGTTAAATGCTAAAAAGGCGGATGTTAAGGGCCAATTGGACGTTATTGACGTTAAAATTAGTAATGCCAAGGGACGACTAGAAACGCTGCCTAAGGACGAGGCCGCTATTAAAGATAAGCAATCAGTTTTGGCTGAACAAATCAAAAGCTTGAAGGCCCAGATTAAAGCAAAACAAGATGCTCGTGATCGTGAACGGGATGCAACGGCTAAACAATTGGAAAAATTGCAAAGTGATTTGACTGCTAACCAAAAGCGGTATGATCAGTACACTAAGCAACTCAAAGAAACCAAACAGAAATTGGCCAGCTATTTTAATGTGCAGCAATCTATTCAAGCAGTTAAATTAGATAAACAACGGCACTATTTTGCCTTGGCCAGTGATTTAACCCCTGATTTAGCTAGTCGCTATCCAGATACACTAGATCAGTTGAAGCGTAGTTTTGATCAAATTGGAGCCACGCCGACTGTTGTGACGACTAAATACAATGATTATTTGACTAAGACATGGCAACAATATAAGAAATTCGGTTTAGTTAGCGCTGATAGTCAACTTTTGAATCTATATCAGTCATTGCAGGAAACAGAAAAGCCAGGTACCGTTAAGGAAGACATTATTCCCCAGAATGCTGATTGGCAGTACGTTAAGGATGACGCAACGCACTCCGAAACGGTTAAGAATGAAGACGACCAGCCAGTTATGCAGGTGAAGCGACGGGCTGATAATAGTTTGTGGTATGTGTTGTATTACAGTCAGGGAAAAGTGATCAAGCGGGACGTTTTCGACTTAAAGGGTCAATTATCCGCAACGCAATATCTCGATCAAAAAAATGTTAATCGCGTTGTAAGCGAAAACTTCTACCGAACTAATGGTAGTTTAGTCTTGGTCAAAGAATATAATGATGATAATAAAGAAACAATTCAGCTTTTAAATGAGTCTGGGATTTTATTAGAGGTCTTCTCGTCAGAAAATGAGTTAGTTATTTGGTGGCTACGTAACATGGTCTTTACAAATGGCGATAACACAGTGGTTATTGACTTGATAGATGATTTTTACACCTATCTGGCGGAGAATACACCAGATAACGTGACGCTATTACCAGTGGTGACGGATTATGACAAGGCGCAGCCAGCATTAAATACGATCCTAACTGGTCGAGTAACCGTAACTGGTTTGCTAACAATTGATGAAAAAACGTATGATCAAATTGTAAGTGATAGTCAGGTATCCCTGCGTGCCAGTTCATTACCTAAGCTCAGTAGAAAAGAACAGGTTACGGAGTAGCAGTTAATAAGAGAGTCAGAAAAATTAGGGCAGGATTTTTTTTAATGCTTAGTTTTTCTGATTCTTTTTGTTTGCCCTAGGAGACACTATGATTTGAGTAGACTTTTAATAATGGTCATTTGCCGTTAACAGGATATTACAAATCTGCAAAATGGTCCTTAGAAAACTTAGGAGGTAGCGATGAAACTTACTCAAGAATGGTTAGCACAGTTACCGTTGACTGGAATTGAAGAAGTTAGGCCAGTCAATGGGGGTGATATTAATCAAGCGTACAAAATTAGTACATCCACTTCACGTTATTTTTTAAAAGTTCAGCCAGAAAATAATGCAAACTTTTTTAAGCATGAGATTAACGGATTACAAAATTTGGCAAAGGTTGTTGTGACGCCTAAAGTTATTGCCAGTGGGACTATTGAAAATGCCGGTTATCTTATTTTGGCTTGGTTAGATTTTAAGACCGGCAATGATGCGGAACTTGGTCGGGCAGTTGCAAGCGTTCACCGCTTGACCGCACCACAATTTGGTTTGGAAAATAATTTCACTGAAGGAATGCTGCCCAAAATTAATACTTGGCAAGCGAACTGGGCGGATTTTTACGTTAATCAGCGTTTGGAACCGTTAGTGCGATTGGCAAAGCAAAAACGATTATGGAATACACAACGGGAAAGGTTAGTAAAACATCTCGAAGAAATAATTTATCAGGATAGCCGGACAAGAAAGATTACACCTAGCCTACTTCACGGTGATCTTTGGCGGGGAAACGTAGCTTTTTTAAAAGATGGAAGACCTGTGTTAATCGATCCTGATATATTTTATGGAGACCGCGAAATGGATTTGGCAATGACAAAATTATTTGGCGGCTTCTCAGCTGATTTTTATACAGCCTATAATACAGCATTTCCCTTGCCGGAGAACTATCAGAAGCGAATGGCCTGGTATCAAGTTTATTATTTATTGGCGCATTTAAATTTGTTTGGGGAACGGTATGGCTCTTCTTTAGATACTGTTTTAATAGAAGCCGTAAAATAACTTTTAAAAAAAGTCCTTTTTTATTTGACAGAAATCAAAAAGCATAGTATATTATTTGAGTTGTCAATTTTATGAGTTTTCTACAGCAAATAAAAAAGTTCTTGACAACAAATTAGATTCTTGCTAAACTATAAAAGTTGTCGCGTTAAGCAAACTTGAATATTGATTGAATAAAAATTCAAATTATTACTTGACAAGCAACTGCTTAATCTGCTATACTGATTGAGTTGTCGCTGACAATGATTCAACAGAAGTAGACCTTTGAAAACTGAACAAAGTTTCGACAAATCAAATGTGTAGGGTCTTTTTTTAGCCGTTCTTCGGACCGGTTGGAAGAAGCAAACATTTGCGAAGTCAATTCAATTTGAATTATAACTCGCTAGCAACAAA
>NZ_RHNP01000067.1 GCF_003950295.1 Loigolactobacillus iwatensis | reverse complement strand
GCTAAATCAGGGGAGAATTGGTTTCTCCTTGAATGATCTACCTGAACATGGCGTACGCCAACGGCGTAACGTTGACCTTTTATCACTGGTTGCACTAATGAATAATAGGTTACTTGATTCACCATGCAATTTAATAATTTACGATACTGGATTGTTATCTACACTTAGTAACTGAGCATCATCTTTCCATCACGACGAACACAATGGCCTGACTGGCATATTTTTATCAGCAACGCATTTAGTTCACGGTATGTTGGAAATGGTTTAGTGTCTTCTTCAAGGGACCCTTTAACCAAAAATGTTGACACCATTACTTGATATTTGTTAATTGTGACTGCTAGACTAGTAGATGGGGACTTTTGCTTTTTGTCGTCTTAGCATGTCACCGGTCTAACTAGTGAAGCTCATCACTTTTCAGTTACTTCGGCACTGATAGTCTCATCTGATACGATTGTCTTTACAATTAAAAATAATCGCGATTTCACCAAATAATTGACCGCCGTACCGATCGGTAGTGCTGTAAAACTAGAGGGACCTTTCAGGCGTTTTGCACCAACTAATTGAAACTACACAATGTTAAACACTACAACATTTTAAATAACACTAACGTATTAAATAATAATTAGTACAGATACCTTCTACTGTCGTCTAAAAAAATCAAAATTTAATGCAATATTCTTTAAATCGGTTTCACTTTGAAAAAATTATATGTATTTGTTTGGTAAAAGGAGGATTTGTTATGTCTGATCAAGATGTCAAACAAGCATTTTCACATTATGCCAAGCTGTCACTCGTGAACAAAACTCGCTCAATCTACACTCAGGAACAACATCAGGTTCCTAAAGTACCATTAAACGAGGAAACAGTGGAGTACCCGATCAATGAAGGCCCACCAACTATTAAATTAATAACAGCGGAACAAGCTATTCACCTTGAGGAATACCTCATTAACGAACGGTTGATCATTGCAATAGCCAGATTAACCGATGCTCAAAAGAAATTACTTTATTACAAATACGTTGAACAACTTTCAGATAAGGCAATTGGTCAGATTCTTCATGTCAGCAGTCAAGCGATTTCCAAACAGCATCGCAAGGTGTTGAGCAAAATCGGCTCAACATTCTTCGACTAGTTTAACCATAAAAATTCGGTCTCCCCCAACACTTCTAAGAATTAGACGACCCAAATCTAACTCTAGGAGAGCGAATTGCAATGAATTATACCGAAACGATTTACGCAGCCCAGCATGGCGACCCACTTGCTATGGCTCAGCTGATAAAAGAATTTCAGCCATTAATTATTAGCATCACTTGTCGGGGGCATTCAGTTTTTGATGAGGATCGTTATCAGATATTAACTGAACAATTTATTCGAACAACCTACAAGTTTAATTTGGAACGTTATTTGTAGTTAGACGAGAAGCAGATTAATCTTTTTTGATTAATTTGCTTTTTTGGTTTCATTTCTCATCCTTTATTTGTATGTATATAGTGAACAGGAAATATTACCTGTGAGCCCTTTGACAACTGAATATTGCTACCCTAACTTTCTTACTTTACTTGAACTGTTGATCTGTGGACGCCATGACCAGAACTGCGAGCGCCACCCACACTTCAACTACGATTTTTAACTAACAATCGTACAAATTAAGTAGATAATGATACTTCCGCGAGGCTCCCACGTAAGCAGGAGAGGTGCAATTCCTATGTCCGTTAGTGACGGAACTGGGTAGCAAGGTCTGACAGCACCATTAAACTGTTGCACTATTTTTTGAAAGGAAGTGAAATCAACACCCGACTTTTTTAATTCTCCCCCATTAGTCATTCATACCTGATTGGAGATGATACACTATCGCTACTTCAGAATTCACGATCACAATCAGTGATCAACAACAAGATAAACTACGTGCCGAAATCTATCAAATGATCATGGGTGAAGTCAAGCGAGTAAGGACTGATGCCGCCATTGGTACCCGCTATCTTAAGAAAAAGGATCTTTGTAATTACTTGCAAATTGCCAACAATACTTTAGATAGCTGGATTGCTCAGGGCCTACCATCGATCACAATTGGTGGTTGCATTCGCTTTGATCGCTCATCTGTTGATGATTGGTTAATAACTAGAGCTGACGAAATGAAGCATATGAGTTAAAATAACTTTGAAGCCTTACGTTCGCTCTGAAAAATTTCAATTAATTTTTTTGGAGGAATGTAGTTATGACTATTAGTAAAACAAAATCTGGAAGTTATCTTGTAGAAGTGCAATACCCGAAAAAGCTTAGACCATTTTTCGACAACAAACGCCGCTACAAGAAAACACTGCCAAGTCTCAAGACAGCTAAGATTCAAGAAGCTAATGTGTTGATGCAAATTGAACAGGTACGAAAGGATGATAGCCCGCGTTCATTGGAAACTAAAGGAGAAATGTTATTTAGCGATTTTTACCACAACGTCTTCATGGATATTTATGTTAAGGGTGCGACTGGACGGACACGCGTTGTCCCTACAACTGAGACAATCGATTATCAAAAATCAATTTTTAGACTTCATATTCTACCGATGTTTGGTAATTACTCATTGAATTATCTGAACAATCATAAGGAAATTGTCATCAATGAATTGACGATGAAATCTGCCACTTTTAGCAATATTCGCAATATCAAGAGTTACACACGCCAAGTGTTTGATCTCGCCGAAGCAATGGATTATATCGAATATAATCGCGTTGGTAAGGTTCTAAACATGGTTGCATCTCCTTACCATGACCAATTAAAAAAGCAGCGTCAAGCGAAAGGAGAAGCACTCACGGCGCAAAAGTTGCTCGACTGGCTCGAAGCGCTAGAGGAAGACTATCAAGCCGGTAAAATCACGTTGATGCAGCATTTACTCTTCTTGCTAACTTTACACGTTGGTGACCGTAAGAGTGAAACCTATGGCTTACAGTGGCGTCATATTGACTTGAAAACTAATTCCCTGTTCATCATTCAAAGTCTTTCTAAATCTAAGAAGCTCAAAGACACTAAGGGCCATAAGTTCACTCAGCTAACTATTCCAGAAGAACTAGTTAGTGAGATTGCAGAATGGAAGGCACAGCAAGCCGAAGAGTTAGCGCAAATTGGAATTGAGCAAACACCTGACCAATTTGTATTCACGTATACCGATTTTCGTGGTCACATGAATGTCCCCTTACATTCCGACTATTTGAATTATCGAATCAAGTCGATCCATCATCGTCATCCAGAATTGGCTAAATTACACCCACACAAGTTGCGTCACACTTTTGGTACACTTGCCCGTGAAGGTGGTGCTTCCCTCGAAGATATCTCCGAAGCACTCACTCATTCCGACGTAGCAACGACAAAAATTTACGTCAATACGCCGGATGTCATTTCCACTAAGGTGCACGAAATGTTCGTAAATCGATTAAAAAAAGAAAGTACAAAAAAACGCCAGATTATCTAATCTGACGTTCAACATTCTCATTGAGATAATATTTACCCCAAACCTTACCCCAAAGTTAAATTTTCTGAGCGAATTTTGCCAATTGGGGTAAAAGTTAAAACCGTAATCAGGCTTGTTATAACGTGCCGGATTAACGCTTTGAGAACTGACTAGCCTTACGAGCTTTCTTCAAACCTGGTTTCTTACGTTCTTTCATACGTGGGTCACGAGTTAAGAGACCTGCACGTTTTAAAGGACCACGAAAGTCAGGGTCAACATTAAGAAGTGCACGGGCAATACCATGCCGAATTGCACCAGCTTGACCAGAAAAACCGCCGCCATTTACGTTAACGTAAACATCATAGCTATCATTTGTTTCAGTTATGCCAAATGGTTGAATCATATCTTGGCGTACATTTGCAAATGGAATATAATCTGTTTGGTCTTTACCGTTGATTGTAATTTTGCCAGTACCAGGGACTAAGCGTACACGCGCTACAGAATCTTTACGCCGACCAGTACCAATATATTGAACTGTTTCTGCCAATTAATTTTCCTCCCTTAAATTAACTTTGAAATATCCAAAGCTTTTGGTTGTTGTGCAGCATTTTTATGCTCAGGACCTGCGTAAACGTGCAATTTCAAGAATTGCTTACGACCCAATGTGTTCTTTGGTAACATCCCTTTAATTGAGATTTCCAATAAACGAGTTGGGTTTGTTTCGCGTAAATGACCAGCAGTAACCTGCTTCAAACCACCTGGATGAAGGGTATGATGATAATAAATCTTTCGGTCTGCTTTTCGACCAGTCAAGCGAATTTTTTCTGCGTTTACAATGATGACATTGTCACCTGTATCAACGTTAGTTGTGAATGTGGGTTTGTTTTTACCGCGAAGGATAGAAGCCACAGCTGCTGAAAGTCGACCTAACGGAATATCCGTAGCATCGACAACGTACCAGTTATGTTCTACTTCGCTGGGTTTTGCTAAATAAGTTGATCGCACGTGTATTTCCTCCATTTTTCTGTGTCTGTTTGAACACCTAATAAGTTTCCGGGGCTTATTGTGGGGCAAACAATACCAGCTACAATCATAACTATTTTCTTTAAGAATGTCAATTCTAAAATGGATAAAATTTGTTAGTAACCTTCAACTTAAAATAGTAAAAAGGAAAATCTACCAATATTTTTGTGAAAAGTGCATAAAAGCCTTTCGCTGCTCGCAATTCTTGTTTAAAATAGATAGTGTTAAGGGAGTGGGACAAAAGTCGGTTTTGGGTTCTCGTTCTAGCGTAATTACTCAGTCTTCACCTCAAATACATAAATGATTAAAGGAGTTAAGTAACATGGCAGATCATACGAAACATACGAACCACATTACACATCATCGGCCACACCGCCCATTTTACAAACACAGATGGTTCCGACGTTTACTAGCAATTATCATTGTCATTATTATTTTAGTTATTATTGGTCTTGGTGCTATCTGGAAAAAGAATGCACTTGCTGAGCAACTGCACAATAGTAAGGTTCGTTTTGAGCAGACTACTACCAACACCTCCACAACTAATAAGCAGTCGGCACAGACAACGCCGCTAACCTACACGGCAATTGGTAAGATTAAGCTTGGTGACTTAACTAAGAACGCTGTGAATGGCACTAGCTACCAAACACTTACGCAGCAATTCGGCCAACCGAATAAAACTAAATCGGCTACTGTTCAAGGAGTTAAGACCAAGGAAGTCACTTGGACAAATGTCACTGGTAGTACCAGTAAGGCAAAAGTAAAGTTTAATTTAGTTAAAAATCACGTTTATAGTAAGGATTTAACTAATTACCAAGCCAAATCACGCGCAAAAAGTATTACTGCGGCTGATTACGATACTTTAACGGCTCAAGCAACCACTTATAAAGATACAATTGCAACTTATGGTAAGCCTGATAGCTACCTAGAGCAGCGTATCTCTGGAAGCCATTTACTAGTCGCCAAATACTTTAGTGGCCTCCAAGGCTCAAGCAATGCAAGTATTAGGTTAGTATTCCAAGATGGTGTCTTGGACAACAGTAAGCAGTAAATAATCGACCGTTTAAAAAAGGCAAACCGGCTTCTCGAAATTGAGAAATCGGTTTGTCTTTTA
>NZ_RHNP01000066.1 GCF_003950295.1 Loigolactobacillus iwatensis | reverse complement strand
AAAAAAACAGCATTAGAAGTTGCCTAACTTCTAACGCTGTAAAATTGGCTATCAACAGGATTTGACAGAGAGCCAATCTAATTTGGGAGGCTTCTTTATGCCTAAATTCACTTTTATCTCTAGAGTAAAAAGTTAAATTTAGGCATTCCTTACATCCATAAGTCAATTTAGTGCATTTGTTTACCTTTTCGGCGATAATGCGAATAAATAGTTCAATCCAAGGTGGTGGCAAAAATGCAACCTGATCAGGAGGCACGCTTAAATGACGTTTATAATTTAATTCTCAATAAGGGAACCCGTGACTGGGAACGGCAACAATTGCTTATCCTCAAAACTGCCGTGGAAACTGGTAACAATTTTAAAACCGAACTGGCCAGACTTGAGGCAAATTTACGACCGTTAGCAGTGCGGGATAATTTAACCCCAGACATGACTGATTTTTACCGTAAAATTACTGGCAATGCGGAAAATGCAACTGCCTTTGATTATAGCCGCCATTACGCCGCTGATGGACCGAATCAGGAACGTGCAATTTTTGCCGGCGGCTGTTTTTGGTGCATGGTTGAACCGTTTGAAACCCGACCTGGGATTATTGCCGTGACTTCGGGTTATACTGGTGGCGACACGGAAAACCCAACTTACGATCAGGTGATTGGCCAATACACGAACCACGTAGAAGCCGTGGAAATTATTTTTGATACCAAAATTATAAAATACGCCGATTTAGTAACACTTTTTTGGCAAATCATCGATCCCACTGATGATCAGGGTCAAATGAATGACCGCGGCAATGAATATCGGCCAGTCATTTTTGTTCGTAACGCCCAGCAACGTAAAATCGCAACAGCTTCCAAACAACAACTAGCAGCGTCCGGCAAATATAAACGGCCAATCGTCACGGCAATCGAACCAGCAACAAAATTTTGGCCGGCAGAAAATTTCCACCAAGAATTCTATAAAAAAAACCACCAACGTTATCGCCGCACTGAAATCACGCGCAAACAATTCTTGGCGGTTCAACATTTACAAAATAAGCTCCGCATTGGCCTAAAAAATTTAAAAAAGAAGCATTAAACTTCCACTAAATAAGCGGCCGGGACTTTTGTCCTAGCCGCTTACTATTTTTCGGGCATTACTTTAGAATGTACGTCAAAAATCTGGATCAGCTTACGTTACGCAGTAAGCCCAAAACCGACTTTTGGCCCACTCCCGTAAATTATTGTTTGGCCAGATCAAGTATTCTCAATTCAATCTGATCCCTAACCTGCCTAAACACCGTCAAAATCTCGGCCGCTGTTCCCTGGGCTAAGGCAGGATCTTTTAACGGCCAATGCTGCTTAGCAACCGTGGCTGGTGTCACTGGACATCTATCCCGGGCGTCACCACAAAGTGTTACAACTAAATCACTGCTATTTAGATAATCAACATCAATTACCTTGGATTTATTTTTCCCAATATCAATGCCCTTTTCGGCCATCACTCTCACAGCATTTGGATTTAGGCCGTGGGCTTCAATTCCCGCGCTGGCCACCCGCCACTGATCACCAAATAATTTTTTCGCAAAACCCTCGGCCATCTGGCTACGACAAGAATTACCAGTACACAAGAAATAGATTTGTTTCATGAGTAAATTCCTCCAAAAAAATTAATAAAATCTGGCAAAACAATGGCTTACTCTGCTGTCAATTGCGGCATCACTTCACACTGGCAGTGCAGGCCCTTTTGGCTTAGCACTAATTTATCTGTTTACGTGGTAAGACAAAGGTTAACATAAATCCCAACACCGCTAACCCCACCGTTAAGGCAAAACTATAGTGAGTTCCGTTCGTCACATTTATTGAACCATGTACGGCGCTTTTAGCCTCACCTAGGCCCAATAAACTAGTAGCCAAAGCAGTCGCAATTGCGCCAAAAATTTGCTGCAGTGTGTTCATAATACTGCTACCATCGGCCGACATTTGTTGTGGTAACGAATTTAAACCAAATGTCTGTGCCGGTGACAGTGCTAGTGGTATTCCGATCATTAAAATAACGTGGGCACTAACAACGTAGAAATAACTTGAATCGGCCTGACTAAAGAACAACATTAAGGCACCAATAACTGTGATTAGAAAGCCCAACATAGCTGGCCGCCGAACACCATAGCCATCATATAAACGGCCGGCAATTGTTGAAACGACTGCGTTCATCAGACCACCAGGTAACATTAAAATTCCGGTTAGTGCAACCGGCACTAGCAACCCTTTTTGCCAATAAATCGGTAGTAAGTACATTGAGGACATAATGATCATGAAGTCAATCATCACCAATATGGTCCCCAACGAAAACTCGACGTGGGCGAAGGCGCGGACGTTTAAAATTGGTTCCGGCAATTTCAACTGCCGCCGAACGAAGCCAAATAGCGCAAGAAGACCAACTACCAGACTCCCTAAAACTAAGACCGAGGTCCAGCCTTTATCACTGGCCAGGCTTATTCCTAAAACAAAGCCACCAAAGCCTAGTGTCGATAAAATAATTGACAGAACGTCAACGTGGGGCCGCGTGATTGGTACCACATCTTTCATGAATATAATCGTAATAATTAACGCGATCACCAATAATGGAATCATTGCCCAGAAAATATATTGCCATGATAACGCACCTAGTATCAGGCCGGCAACAGTTGGTCCAATTGCTGGAGCAAACATAATCGTTAACCCAATTAGACCCATCGCCGCACCACGTTTTTCCATTGGGTAAATGGTTAAAGCGACTAAAAAGATCAAAGGTAACAAAATTCCGGTGCCAATTCCCTGAATTAATCGACCAATCAATAAGAACGTAAAATTTGGTGATAACGCGGCAACTAACGCCCCAACAATAAAATCACATAAGGCAAAGATCAATAGCTGTCGTGTGGTGAACCACCGTGAAAGCAATCCTGAAAGTGGCAGTACAATACCAACCATTAGTAAATAGCCAATGACCAACCACTGGATGGTTCCGGCCGATACCCCTAATTTAGTTGTTAATGGCGCTAAAGCAATATTTAAGGCTGTTTCACTAAACATGCCAATAAAACCACCGATGAGTAGCCCAGCCATGATTGTTAAACGTTTCGTTTCTGTGAGACTTTTCATGTTTAAAAATTCCTCTCTGCTATGAAGTTATGCCTCAAACCACGTCTGGTTTCTAAACACAAGGTATAACTTTAGCAGATAAAAAATCTTTTCGTAAGTAAGAAATTTCTCATTTTAAGAAAATAATTATATTTTAACGCGATTTTTACAGTCGTTGTGTGACCGATTAATGGGTACAAAAAGCTAGTTGGTTTTAACAACCAGCTAGCTTTTACACCACCGTATTACCGCTAAGTTAAGGTATCACAATGTTAAAATCAGACCGCAATCAATTCTTATAGTCACTTAATTGTTGGTAAATATGCTGCATCTTACCCTCAATACCCGCCAACTCATCGGCGTAACTATGTAACTTAGCGCCGTATTTTTCTACAAGTGTGGAATCAATGTCGGTTTTATAGCGTAATTTATGTTCCAGACTAGCCCACATATCCATGCCAACTGTCCGAATTTGGATTTCGACATTGACTGATTTGCTACCCGTTGATTGAAAAACCGGCACAGAAACAATAATATGCAAACTACGATAGCCACTTGGCTTGGGATTCTTAATGTAATCCTTGCAACGAACCAAAGTCACATCAGACTGGCTTAACAATATCTTCTCAATCAAATAGACATCATCAATATAGTTAGTGACCACCCGAATACCCGCAACGTCAAAAATATGTTTTTGGATATTTTCCACTGATAAATCGTACCCTTTTTTAATCAGTTTATTTAATAAACTTTGAACATCCTTCATGCGCTCTTCCATGTGGTGAATTGGATTATGATCGTAATTCACTTGAAACTCCGAATCAAGGTTTTCGAGTTTGGTTCCAAATTCATTTGCCCCGGCCTGATAAAGTTGATAAAGCTGCGAAAGATTTTGTAGTTTCTTTATATTCGCAGATCCAAATGGTTTACCTGTCAACTCTCTTTCTAAATCCGAACTAATTTGTTTAATATTCATAAAATTTTGTCGTTCAAGAATCATAAAATAATGCCTCCACCATTTACTATAATCTTATCCCGGTTATTTTTACTTAGAATAACACAGAATAGGCGTTTCTAGATATCTAGATATTGGTTTAAGTAAAATTTAGCGAACTTTGTACATAATTGGCCAAATTATTTTCTCTGACCTAAGCTCTGTTTTGCCAATTTTATCCCTGACCGATTTGATCTAAATGTAGTAATCAGCCTTTTTAAGCGCATTTAGACCAATCTTATTGCGAACTTAGCAAGAATAAGTTGAAAGACATTCTTTGGTTGACTTTCAAAATAGATGATGTATTATTTCAGGCAATCTATAGATAATTAATATCCACAGATAAAAAGGAGATCTTAAAATGTCTACTAATCAATCAATTATTGACCAAAAAGTAGCCGAGTTAGCACAACTGACGCCACAGTTAAGCCGTGCGATGGCAAACACTGGTAAGGAACTAAATAGCAACGCCATTATTGGCGATCGTAACTGGGCCCTAAACACCCTAGCAATGTTAATCGGGATGGGTGATATGAACGATCAACTACAGGTGTACGTCAAAGCGGCCACCGATGCTGGAGCGACTGATAATGAAATTCAAGATGTTTTAAATTTGGCTAGTATTTACGCCGGCAACCCCCGCGCGGTCAACGCCGCCCGCTCAATTGCCCCTTATTTAAAGCGTGAAAGTGATCGTTTACGGCCTAACGTTACTGAAGAACTAATCAACGTTGGCGATCACGAAACAATGGTCTGGGATAACCACGCCGCGGGCTTTCCAATTGTCTTAATTCATTGTTTGGCCTTAGATCACCGAACATGGCGCGACGTTTATCCCGAAGTTGCCAAAACAGGTGCCCGGGTAATTGCTTATGATATTCGCGGCCATGGTTGGGCGCGTAACGCCCCAGTAACGAAGAATTTAGATCAGTTGGCCGCTGACCTTCACCACTTGTTAGTTAAATTAGACATTAAACAGGCGGATATTTATGGTGCCTCTTATGGTGGTGCCATTGCTGAATCCTTTGCCATCGATTATCCTGCAGAAACTCGTTCTGTGGCCTTGATTGCAACTGGACTAAAGGGATTTCCAGTTTTAGCCCAGCGAGCAGATGCCGCTGAAAAAGACGGCATGGAAGCCCAAGTGGCTGAATCATTAATTCGCTGGTTTACCCCTGAAACAATCGCCCGGAATCCTTGGGAAGTTCGTTATTCCCGTGAATGTGTCCGTCACATTAGCGTAGCCAATTGGGCAGCTGCCTGGCGAGCAATGGCCGCAGGTGATGCCACTGAAGTTGCACGGACAGTTAAAGTCCCCGTTTTGGCTTTAGGTGGTAAACAGGATGCCTCCGCCGTTCCACCAATCATGAAACAAATGGCGGCCGCTTACCCTAATTCAAAATTAGTCACTCTGGATCCAGGCACGCATATGATGCCAATGGAGCAACCACAGGCCGTCGCAGAGCAGCTAATCAAATTCTATCAAGCGGTCAATCAAAATAATTTTCGAAAGGATTGATGTAACTTGGCCAGAAAAAAACACTTCGTAGTAACCTATACACACGATGATATGGTTGGCTGGACCAAGTATTTAGTGCCCCATATTCACTATTTAAAACGCCAAATTAAGCACGGCAACCTAATTGTATCAGGCCCTAGTGAAGGCAAGCATAAACGCCAAGCAGTTCTGATTTTTGCCGTTAAAAATCGGCAGGAACTAACAAAAATCATTCAGCTTGATCCCTACTACCAACATGATTTAATTACAAAAATGACCGTAACACCATGGAAACCGCAGTTTGGTGATTTAGGCTAGCGTGTGTTTGAAAAAGCGGGTTAGATTCTACTTTGCAACTAGGGATTATTACTGGCTTCACTGACGATGTCGATCGGACTAAATCGCTAATAATCTTGATGCTTCATATGTTGTCCATTCAACTATGGCGAAAATCGCCGAGTTGAAACATGACAACCGTAGGAACTTGCTTTTTAAAACACGACCTAAACAAAAAAAGCAGTTATTATAAGGTAAAAAATAGTAAGCGGCTAGGACTTTTGTCACAGTGAAGTAAAACCCCCGGTATTAGATTTTAGTCCAATACCGGGGTTCACTTCACAGCCGCTTACTATTTTCTACGATTAGTCAAGAGAAACCTCTATTTTATGGGGTTCTCTTTTTTTTGCCGGATTTACAATCTAAGTGCAACACCTAAATAACTAGACCAAAAAGGCCATGAAGCCTTAAACTTATAAGCG
>NZ_RHNP01000065.1 GCF_003950295.1 Loigolactobacillus iwatensis | reverse complement strand
GAGCTCTTTTTCTGCACAAAAATCCTGTTAATAGTTTACCATTTGTAAACTATCAACAGGAAAAAGTATAGAGCCATAATTGTTAGACAAACAGTCTAATGATTGTGAGGCACTTTTTTTTGAAGTGATGATAGACAACTAATGCTATTTGTTTTGTTTAGAAGGATTGGCACAGCTTTTCCAACTCTTTAAGAAGTAAAACTCATTGCTGACAAGAAATCATGGATTCGCTGAGTTGGTTCCGAGAAGAACTCTTGTGGTGAACCACAAAACAGGATCTGGCCCTCTTCTAAAAAGACAATTTGGTCAGCAACACCCTTAGCAAATTCCATATTATGCGTTACAACAATCATGGAGTTATGCTGTTTGGCGAGGTTTAATAATACGCGTAAAACTTCTGCTTCTAATTCTGGATCAAGCGCAGAGGTTGGTTCATCAAAAAACATATATTCAGGCTGCATGGCCAGGGCTCTAGCAATTGCGACCCGCTGCTGCTGACCACCGGAAAGTTCCATTGGGTATTGATTGGCCTTTTGATCTAGGCCAACTTGCTGTAAAAGTTGGCGCGCAGTTTTTTCGGCGGTAGCCTTATCCTGATGCAAAACGTGAATCGGTGCTTCGGTCACGTTTTTTAAGACAGTAAGGTGCGGAAAAAGATTGAAGCTTTGAAACACCATTCCTGTTTTTCGTCGTAGTTGAAGAACTTCTTTTTCGGCTATTGGTTGACTAAAATCAATTGTTTGTTGATCAAAACTATAAAGCCCACTTTCTGGACGTTCTAATAAATTAAGTGAACGTAAGAGGGTTGATTTACCAGAGCCAGATGGCCCAACAATAACAGTTGTTTCGTGGTCGGGAAACTGAATATTGATATCGTTTAAAGCTTTGCGTTTTCCGTAGATTTTATTAATGTGCGCGAGTTGTAGCATGCTTAACCTCCTAAGTTTTTTAAATTCACTTTAGTTGTTACCAGTCTGGATGTAACGCGAGGTCCATTTTTCTAAATAGCTCTGTAAAATAGTTAATACAGTACAAATAATTAGGTAAACAAACGCAACCAGCGAATAAAGCAATAGCGGTTCGTAGGTTTTGGCGGCAATTTGTTGACCAACCATGAACATTTCAACGATTGTGATACTAGAAGCCAGTGAAGTGTCCTTAACTAGGCCAATGAACGAATTAGATAGCGGGGGTAGTGAAACACGTGCCGCTTGTGGTAAAACAATTCGAAAGAGAACTTGCGGTCTGGTCATTCCAAGCGTGTAGGCGGCTTCCCACTGACCGTTGGGAATTGATAAAATTGCTGCACGGATAGTTTCCGAACTGTAAGCACCAACGTTTAAGGTGAAAGTAATAATGGCCGCAATCCAAGGACTGAATTGTACCCCAATATTAGGTAAACCAAAGAAAACAATAAATAGTTGCACTAGTAATGGGGTACTCCGGAATATCCAGACGTAAACCCAAAAGAGGCCACGAACAATTTGAAAAGGGCCACGCATTGGTGATAAACGAACCATTGCCGTCAGTAATGCTAGCAATAATCCTAAGGTAAATGAAATTAAGGTCAATGGAATCGTATAGGTGACGCTGGCCTTAATGATTGGTGGCAGTGATGTTAAAATTAAATGCCAAGTCTGACTAGTCAATATGTAAAGCCTCCTAAGTGCTCTAATGTCTATTTTGTGCAAGCGCAAAAGATGTCTTTTCTCCTAAGTTTTTTGATATTTATTTGTAGCACAGCAATCTAAATATTAAAAGAGGCTGGGACAAAAGTCCCTAGCCTCTCATTGTTTCTGAACGTTACCCTAGAACGTGCGCCAAAAGTCTGGGTTCACGTGCCTAACTACGGCTAATCAAATAACCATAGTACGGTTATTCGATTAGCCTACGTTACGCAGTAAACCCAAAAACGACTTTTGTCCCACTCCCACAAATAGATTGACGCTAAACCAACAATTTCAAATAATCGTTATTGCAACTTATTTTTTGGTAACGTCCTGTCCAAAATACTTAACAGAGAGTTTCTTTAAAGTGCCATTTTTACGAAGTGTCTTTAAAGCCTTGTTAGTGGCCTTCGTTAAATTTTTATCCTTCTTATTTAACATACCACCAATTTGTTGTGTTTTGATGGATGAATCGGCTTTAATTAATTTGATGTTAGCTTTTGGTTTTTGTTTTAAATAAGCACCAAAGGCGTCAACAGAGTTAATTGTCCCATCAGCACGACCTTGTTCAACAAGCTCAATTGATTGTTCAAAGCCACTACTAGAGACGATGGTTGCGCCTAAACGCTGGGCATCAGTAGCATTATTACTTGAAGCCGTCTGGGCCATCTTTTTACCCTTAATGTCCTTAGCTTTCTTGATACTCTTATTACTCTTTTTAACGGCAATTTCTGATTTGCCGTAAATGTAAGGTGAAGTAAAGTTATACTTGGCGGTCCGTGTCGGGTTCTTCGCCATATTATTTAAAATAATATCGTACTTGCTACCATTTAGGCCGGCAATTAGTGAATCAAATTGTGTTTGGACGAAAACTGGTTTTAAACCCATTTGTTTAGCAAGGTCACGGCCAAGCTCAACTTCGTAACCAGTTAATTTACCTTTATCGCTGTAACTGTATGGCTGAAAGGTACCTTCTAGGCCAATCTTTAAAGTTCCCTTTTGGTTCAGTTCCTTCTTGGCGGCATTGCTTAAACTGGCAGCTTGGGTTGGGGTGGTCGCGTAAGAAACACCCGCAGCAACTAATAAACCAACTAGGGCGACTTGCGCTAGTTTCCAAATCTTTTTCAAACTAAACACTCCTTTATATTAATTGAAATAACTTACTCTTTGTTAGCCAAGTCCTAGTATATAACAGTTGGTCATTTTTTTTAACTCACTTGACCAGTTTTTAAGAAACTTATCAGACTGACTGCAAAATTTATTTGTTACAATGGAAGAAAATAAAAATTAGTGGAGGCCAAAGTCGTGAAATTTTATCAACAATCACGTTTACAACGGTTAACAACCTTACATCAAGAAGGGCACTTAGATAATAGGGCCTATCAATATTTTTTAAATGATCAGGGATTAACGCAAGAGCGAGCGAATCAATTGGTGGAAAATCAATTGACACTTTTTCCATTGCCAGAGGGAGTGGCGCGGCAGGTTTTAGTTGATGGCAAAATGCATGATGTTCCAATGGTGACAGAAGAACCTTCCGTGATTGCAGCGGCAAGTAACGGTGCCAAAATGGCGGCTCAAGGTACCGGCTTTCAAACTAAAATTCAAAACCGCCAAATGATTGGGCAGATTATTTTAGAAAACGTTGCCCAGCCAGAACGGACTAAACAAAATTTGTTAATGGATAAAACACACTTGCTGGAGGTAGCAAACGCTGCTCACCCGTCGATTGTTAAACGCGGTGGTGGTGCAAAAGATTTACGTGTGCGTATTTTAGGCAGCGCCTTCTTGTCAGTTGATTTAGTTGTCGACGTTAAACAGGCAATGGGAGCCAATATGTTAAATACAATGTTGGAAGCAGTTGCTAGTGAGTTGACCACTACGCGCCAGGATGACTGTTTAATGAGTATTCTCTCTAATTATGCAACTGAAAGTTTGGTGACGGCAAGTTGTGTCATTCCCGTATCGGTTTTTGAAACGCAACGTTTAGCTGGTAATCAGGTGGCCGCGAAAATCTGTGCGGCCAGTCAAGTAGCGCAATTAGATCCTTACCGGGCAGCAACCCACAATAAAGGGATTATGAATGGCGTTGACGCCGCTGTGATTGCGAGTGGCAATGATTTTCGGGCAATTGAAAGTGGTGCTCAGGCCTACGCTGCACGGGATGGCCAATACCGAGGGCTAAGCCAGTGGCATGTCCACGAAGATAAATTAGTTGGTGCGTTGACGTTACCATTACCACTAGGTTTTGTCGGTGGGGCCACAAAAACCCTACCCATTGTTCAGGCTAACCAAAAACTGGCGGGAATCAATAGCGCGGAAGATTTAATGCGTGTCGTTGCTGCTATCGGGTTGGCACAAAACCTGGCCGCCTTAAAGGCCCTGGTAACGACAGGAATCCAAAAGGGACATATGGCGCTTCAAGCAAAAAGCCTAGCAATTTCTGCCGGTGCAACAACCAATGAGGTTCAATGGTTAACGGCCGAATTATTGCAAACAAAAAAATTTGATTTGAAGACGGCCAAATCTTTATTGAATAAGTTGCGCCAAGGGTAGAAGTTTAATGAATTAGATATTAGTTAATTTTTATGACTAATTGGTTGATATTAACGTATGACACGAAATCAGTTTTCTGGTTTCGTGTTTTTTTAGTTGAATAAAAAAACGGTAACTAGCTACTTATTTCGAAAAAATTAGTAGTTGGTTATCGTTTATTTTTTTGTGAACAATGTTTTACTAACTAAAACACAAGGGATACCATCTTCAATAAAAGTACCAGAGACAGGTTGGTAGCCAAGTTGTTCGTAGAAGCCTTGCGCTGTTCTTTCACTATGAATTAGAGATTTTTGATAGCCTTGGTGTTGACCTACTTCTTCTAAAGCATTAATAACCTGCGCACCTAAACCTTGTCCCCGGTACTCGCTAAGCGTTGCAATTCGACCAGGTTGGATAGTTGCGGCATCAATGAATTGTAGTCGTCCAGTGGCCACTGGCTGCTCATTGTCCGTGTACATAACGGCGTAGGATGTTTTTGATGTGTCGTGTTGATCGAATTCATCAATTAGGGCAATGTGACGTTCTTGAACGAAGACCTGCATTCTGACATATAGTGCGGCGGCACGCTGCCAAGGCTCTGAACCGACATGTAATTTCAACTTACGGACCCACTTTCCTTATCGATATTGATTTTAGTATAGCATGAGTCAAAATAAAGTGGGGCAAGTAATCTTTGTTCCAAAATTATTTTTATAGGGGGCTTGCAGGCGGACCACTCTATAAAAAGGGCTTTAACCTGCACACAAACGCTGGAATCCAAATACTTTTTAATGGTCAGTATCATTTTCATCAGTTAGGTTTTGCCGGTTCAGGTGCCAGTTTAGGCTAATATTTCGTAATGCATAACCGCCAATACCGATTAAGAAACCAACGGCGGCGAAAGGAATCCAATCAAAACCTAATTTGAATAAAGGTAGATAATGTGTGGCAAAGGCTGTCATGCTACGAGCGAAGGCCGTTTGGGCCAATAATGGTGGTAAAGCGTGAATCATGTCAAAAATTGCCGGAATTAAAGTGAAAATTGTGGTCACGCGGTAGATAAAGCTGCTTTGCTTAAATAGTGGTGATAGGATGGCCAAAATAATAAGCGTAATTGCTAAGGGATAAAGGAACATTAAAACTGGTGTTGACCAAGCAATAATCTGAGTTAGGCCAATATTTGCGATCAAAAAGGAAATACCACAAGTGAAACGTAAAAAGGCTAGGTAACTAATTTTAGGAAAATGTTTGTGAAAATCTTGGGCAAAGGCGGTGACCAGGCCCATTGCTGTGGTTATACAAGTTACCGTTGCTAACGTGGCCAAAATAGCGTCACCAACGGCGCCCATATAGTGATTAGCAATTTGAGCAAAGACAATACCGCCATTTGCTGATAGTTTAAATTGATTTAGACTGGTAGCACCAATTAGGATTAACGCGAGATAAATCAAGGCTTCAATTCCCATGCTGAGCGCACCTGATTTAGCGGTGGCCAAGGCAATGTTCTTTGGTTTATGCGTTCCTAATAGTTTAATTGAAGTAACAACGGTAACACCAAAAGCTAGGCCGGCCAAAGCATCCATCGTGTTGTAGCCCTGAAGAAAGCCATTAGTGAGTGCACCATGTGTGTAGGCAGTAGTTGCGGTGGCGTGACTGGCTTGTCCCATCGGACTTAAAAACGCGAACAAAAAAATAATTGCCAATAAAATTAAGAATAGTGGGTTTAGTAAGCGACCGATTACATCAATAATACGTGATTGGCGGCTGGATAAACGATAGGTGATCAGAAAGAAAATTGCTGAATAAATGGCCAGGTAAAGGCTAGTTTGGCCTGCCGGGATATGTGGGGCAATTCCTAATTCAAAAGGAACGGTGGCCGTTCTGGGAGTGGCAAATAACGGGCCCAAAGTTGCGTGAACAAGGATCAAAAAAATGAGCGCGTAGTGTTTGCCGATCGGGCGAGCAACATCGTAGATACCTTCACTACGTGTGATACTAATAGCGATAATTGAAAGTAGTGGCAGCAGGGTACCGGACAATAGAAAACCGATCGTTGCCAACCCCCAATGATTTCCAGCGAGTTGACCAAGGTGCAGTGGAAAAATTAAATTACCGGCACCAAAAAACATTCCAAATAGCATTGAACCAATCATTAAATAGTTTTTCCAAGTTAAGCGACGTTCTTTTTGTTCTAATTCCATAAACGAAAACCTCCTATGTTTTGGCCGCAGGTACAAATATAATTACGAAATACAAACCTGAATGCGATTATTAGTGGTTGACCAAATAAAAAAAGCGTCCTTTAAAAGCAAATGTTTTTAAAGGGGCTCTATACTTTTTCCTGTTGATAGTTTACAAATGGTAAACTATTAACAGGATTTTTGTGCAGAAAAAGAGC
>NZ_RHNP01000064.1 GCF_003950295.1 Loigolactobacillus iwatensis | reverse complement strand
AAATTCAAGGGCCCAAAAAATCCTGTTAATAGTTTACCACTTTGTAAACTATCAACAGGAAAAAGTATAGAGCCAAAGTTTCTATTTAGCGCACGCTTTTTATTTATATTTCTAAATATTTCAATTTTGACATGTTTAATAGAAATTTATCCGCTATAATTTTTAACAAATTTTAATTTAAAAAATATAATTTTACTTTTACAATTCAACGGCAGAACTATATGCTAATATTAATGAAGTAAAGAAAAAGAAATTGAGGGATTAAACAACTTAATTTTCTTCGGCTGTAATCCAAGATCATATAACCATTAATATGTTCAGGAATGGTTTTTCCCCTTCTTTTTAGGCACGTTTAAAACTAATTTTTCACTATTTTATACAAAAAAATTGTTTAAAGATGTATTCTAGAAAAATCACCGAAAATAGCGTATATTTGAGTGATATCATTCTATTAGCAAATATTAGTGTGGCATTACAATTTAATTTAGGAGCTTACTCATGAAAAAAATTTTTAGTTTAGGGATTGTTTTAACGGCAACATTAGCGTTAAGTGCTTGTGGCACCCAATCCGGTAGCAAACAAACGACCACTGAACCTGCAAACAATCAATCTTCCGATAGTAATAAGCATAAGATTAAAAAGACTAACCCACAAAATAAACAGAACGTACAAAAATCTAGTACCGGTACTGCTAGTACAAATACTAGTAGTACGGCGACTATTTCTTCTGAACAAAAACAATCTAATACATCAAGTCAACAAGTGATTAACAGTAGTGCTAGTCAAACCGAAGATCAAACTAGTAAGCAGAACATTGCCCAATCAGCAACATCTAATAGTCAATCAGTATCTCAGTCAAACAACCTTTCGGCCAACCAAATTCGACAAATGTTAGTAACACAAATGCATGCTAACAGCAATGTACTTGCAACGATTCCCGACGACACAATCACTAGCATTTATAACCAAGCTGTGAAGAAAGGTGCTGATATTGGTGGTGTTTATTACCCATTATTGAAACAGTACCCTTCAATTGGTGGCAGCGACGCTAACTATTATAATCAGCAATCACAATCGAACCAGAGCAGTAGTCAGGCTAACAATTAGACTTCAATCTGACAGTAATCAAGACTGGTCGGCTCTAACCGCTATGTTGTTAAATGATCTAAAATAACATATTTAAAACATTTGAGTATTTTTTAATATGGAGGTAAATTAATGAAAAAAGCACTTAAATTAATGATTCTCTTATTGACAGTCTCTGGCCTAGCAGCTTGTAGTACCACTGGCTCAAAAAACGAATCATCGACGTTTTCAAAAAAAAGTCATTCTGAACAAGTTTCTAAGACCTCGGAAAGCACTTCGATGAATGACCAGCAACATAATACAGCAAGTGAAGACACTTCTTCCAGCGCTGCAACAAATTCGGCAGGTACACAATCACAGGCTAGTCAATCAGACCAAACGGCTGCCAAGTCTGACCACTCAACTCAAAATAGTAACAATGATATGCAGAATAATCCCAGCGATAGTAATAATAATAAAGTCAATAATAACTCTAATGCCGGCACGCAATCCACGAGTAGCAGTAGTAGTGATACTCAATCACGAAACAATATGCAAAATAGCCCTACTGACAGCAATAATAACAAAGTTAATAATGATCCAAACGCTGGTAAATAATCACTGCATTAGATACAGAACCAAGGCACGGCAAAATTTGTGATAGCTTTTTAGTACAGTACAATACATGACATAATTGCTAAATTGACCATGATTACTGTAAATTTATTAAAGATAAATAATTGAACAAGTGATCTTAGATAATGATTTAAGAGAGCCCTAATATTTTCTTCTATATTAATGCATTATTAATACATTTGAAACTTATTTTTTACTGGTTATTTTCTAATTAATTTAACTTAACTATAATTCATAATTTTTCAAAGTGGTAAATAATTATTTTACTTTTAAACGATCCTAAGTCGCTTTTAGCATGACTGATTTTTTCCTATGAACTGTTACGCATATAATTAAAATGTAGTAAAACTACGCTATACTCCCACCGGATAGGTGCACCATTATTTTTAATAATGAACACATGGTAGCGGGCCGACTAACCTAAGTATTAAATATTAATTTAGTGATCAAAAAGACCAACTATTCACCAGATTAACTAAAAACAGAAATAATTGCCACATGTTTTTAAATTAATTCAGTACAATAAAAAAACATTTGGACTAATAAAGTGACTTTAAATATTTCTCTGTTAATACTATTAGCAGTAACATCTAAAAAACTTTAATCAATAACTTATTGGAGTAAATACATGAAAAGAATAATTCAATTCAGTCTCAATATTTTAAATAGGTATAAAAATATTATTGCTTATCTAATTTTTGGTGGATTAACCACTTTAATTAACATAATTGTATTTGGGCTATTGAATTCAAAAACAACTTTAAATTACCAAATTGCTAATATCATTGCTTGGTTTTTATCAATTTTATTTGCTTACACAACAAACAAGCGCTGGGTATTTACTTCAAAAACTAATTCTTTTAAAGAATTACTAAAAGAAATGGGCTCATTTTTCTTTTTTCGTGGTCTATCTCTAATTTTAGATATTATAATTATGTGGTTTGGCATTTCTTTATGGCATATTAATCCCTTACTAACAAAAGTCGTTGATAATATCATCGTTGTTATTGCCAATTATTTCTTTAGTAAATTCTATATTTTTAAACCAAATAATTAATAAAACTCAATTAACTAAACAATAAATAAAACGTCCTCAGTGACCTAAAAAGCACAAAAGATCTAATCTATCATTTAAATTACATCGACAGAAACAATAAAACACTCAAACAAAAACTTCAAAAATGAAGTATTCGTTTGAGTGTTTTGCTATTTACTTGAAAATAATTAATATAAACTAGGGCGTGTCTTCAAAATCGATAAATCAGTTCTATTCTTAGAATTTTGGTGTTCATTATTAAGTTAATTCAAGAAAAATGGACCACTTAACTTTGAAAAAAGATGATTTTTCTGCAAGTAACGAACATTTTTTAATTTGAAGACACACCCTAGTAATACTACATTAACTTAAGAATAATTTTTTCTCTGCATTCCTTCTATTTACTAAACCTGTAAGCACAACTCCCCCACTAGAATGAACATATAACAAAAATTGATTAGCGGCATCCGCCATATCCTTCTTATTAATATATGCGAGTAACGTGCTTCCTGTTAAAGTACCAATTCCCAAATTATAAGTGAATGAAATCAATGCATCAAAGGCATTCTGTGAAACACTGACGTGTAAAAGCTTATTAACAGCTTTTACAACTGACTGTACATCGGCCTTTAGAACATCATTCGCATGAGTCTGCGTCCATTTATCACCTATGTGAACGGGATATTGGCCTCCAGATGGTGCGTTATTAGTATGCCCATAACCAATAGTAACGACACCAACAGCGTCCCGATAAGCATTAAGACTCAAACCTTCAAATCGTTCAATAATACCTAATCCCGCCTGATCAATATTCATTTCTCTAGCGCCAATTAATTTACCTGTGTTGCTAAAATGTTGAGTAACTCCGGCTATAACTTTTGTGCCTGTCACTTTAAGATAAGTTTTAGGATCAAAATAATAAGTTGCACCATTCCAAGTATACCAACTCGTTACAATTTTTCCATCCGAACCAAACATATACCAATCGCCCCATTGCGACTGTACATATGCGTTATCAACGCGCAAATAAGTTTTAGGATCAAAATAATAATAAGTACCTGCCCAAGACTGTACTCCAGATTGAGGTACACCATTCTTAAATAAATAATAATGATTACCATCATTTACATAACCATTAGCAGCAGAACCGTCACTTGTATAAAAAGTAGAAGTTCTATTAACTTTACGCCACCCCGTTTCCATGACGCCGTTAGTCCCAAAATAATAAATTTTTCCATTTATATTTTGTGTGCCTGTTACTTTTAAATAAGTTGCTGGATCAAAATAGTAAGTACCTCCAGCCCACTTTTTCCAACCAGTCACAACTTTTCCATCCGAACCAAACATATACCAATCACCCCAGCTGGCTTGATCATAACTGTCAACTTGCATACGGTAATTAGAAGAATCAAAATAATAATAAGTACCATTAATCTTTTGCACACCAGTTAACAAAGCACCATCTACACCAGCATAATATTTTTGGGCGTTAGAAGAGAATAATACTTTTTTTCGTAAAGTATACGTATTATCATCACCAAAATAATATTCTTTTCCATCAATTTTCTGCAGACCAGAAACGGCTTGCCCATTATTCCCAAAGTAATACGTATTACTCCACTCATCACGAAATACATTATCAACTCTAAGATTAGTCTTGGGATCAAAATAATAATAATATCCAGCCCATTTTTGAATTTGTGACTGTTTAATACCATTTTTAAATAAATACCAATTTTTACCATCATTCAAATACCCATTAGCCAGCTTACCATTCTGATAATAAGTATTATTTTGATAACCATTAATAATAGTCGATCTTGTTCGTGCAGTCATAAGTGTATCTTTAGAGAACGTTTCAGCGGCCGTATTCACATCTTTTTGTGTTGTATTAGATTGGATTCCATATCCTGTATCAACAGTACTCGTAATAGCCGCCGTACTTGTTGTTCCCGTATTGGCCACACTCGTAGCAGCCGCCGTACTTGTTGTTCCCGTATTAGCCGTACTCGTAGCAGCCGCCGTACTTGTTGTTCCC
>NZ_RHNP01000063.1 GCF_003950295.1 Loigolactobacillus iwatensis | reverse complement strand
ACTCGTAGCAGCCGCCGTACTTGTTGTTCCCGTATTAGCCGTACTCGTAGCAGCCGCCGTACTTGTTGTTCCCATATTGGCCCCACTCGTAGTAGCCATATTAGTATTAATCTTACTTGACTGGACTTCTCCATTAACAGATTTATCCTGTGGCCGTTTATCCTGTTGTGATGAAAATAAAGCCGATTTATCAGTAATTGCCGCATGTACATTTCCAATATTTAATGAACAAATTCCTCCTAATAAACTAACGCTAATAAGTAACGCGGATACCCAAATTTTACCCTTCTTATACATTTTGTAATGTTCAATTGTTGTTCGATTAAAATACCCCATCTAATTTAATATCTCCCTATAAATAAAAACTATTTAACTGTTCCTGCAAATGAAGGCATAAAGTATGAGCTAATTGTCTGTACTTGAACATCTTCACCACTTTGTGGAGCAGCTACAAATTGATGATTACCAATATAAATAGCAACATGATACGTTTGCCCATGATTTCCCCAAAATAATAGGTCCCCTGGTTGTGCCTGAGCAACTGATTTTTGATTTACCGCACTTTCTAAAGAAACAGTGTAGTGAGGTAACGTCTTACCAATAGCATGCTGAAAAACATAGGCAACTAAACCCGAACAATCCATACCTGAAAGCGATGCGCCACCCCAAACATATGGTATATGTTGCTGAGTCAATTGTTTGGCTAAATTGACAACTTTTAGAGCATTATTATTTCCAAGGTATTTACCTGTACTATCAAACTTATAAGCAACACCACTAATAACCTGTACTCCTGTCACTTTTAAATAAGTTGTAGGACTAAAATAGTATGTGCTTCCGGCCCAATTTTGCCAGCCAGTCTTAATTTTCCCGTCTGAACCAAACATATACCAGTCGCCCCAATTAGATTTATCATAACTATTAGTATGCATCTGATAATTAGAATGATCGAAATAATAATAAGTACCATTAATTTTTTGAACATCCGTTAATAATGCTCCATCCGCACCAGCATAATAGGTCTTACCTGATTTGGTCTTAAAAAAGGTATTCTTTCTTAAATTAAACGTACCATCTTCACCGAAATAATACTCTTTTCCATTAATTTTCTGTAAACCTGAAACGGCTTGCCCATTACTGCCAAAATAGTAAGTATTACCCCATTCATTGCGAAAAACATTATCTGATCGAAGATGAGATGTGGGATCAAAATAGTAATAATAGCCTGACCATTTTTGAATTTGTGATTGTTTAACTCCGTTCTTAAATAGATACCAATTTTTACCATCATTTAAGTAGCCACTAGCCTTTTTTCCTGACTGGTAAAAAATACCATTACTATCATAGCCGTTTTGTACTGCAGCTTGAACATTATAAGTAGCTCCTACAGTACCACCTTTAATTTCCGGACCTACGGCTAAACCCATACCGACGATCACCGTCGCCAAACCTATAAATAATGTTTGCTTATAAAACATTTTCACAACTAACTCCTCCTCAAACAAATAGTTAATACAATTATGTTATAGTTCTCACAATTGAATTTATTACTATTTTATTCTAATAATACGCGTGGTGCTAGTTCGTCATAAAATCAAAAAAGCCTAAATTGTATACCAATATCGTCAATTCAATCTTTAAT
>NZ_RHNP01000062.1 GCF_003950295.1 Loigolactobacillus iwatensis | reverse complement strand
ACTTTAACAGAATATAAAAGTGGTGAATCATAATTCCGTCGAATTATGATTCACCACTAATGTTAGTCAGTTTTTGTCCATCTAAACCTTACCGTGGACTAATTCCCAGCGAAATTCTGCCAAAGCGACTAATCCGATTCATTTTCCAGGTTGGCGCCCAAACGATTTCAACTTCGACGTCCTTAATTTCTTCAATTTCAACCAACGCCGCCTTAATTTCATTTGGAACGGAATCAATGCAGCCACAGCCCATTTCGGTAAAAGTGAGCACAACTCTACTGCTACCAGCATCGTCCAATTCAATTTCATAAATCAGGCCTAAATTATAAATATCTAAACCAATTTCCGGATCATATATATTTTGAAGTTTCGCGATTATTTGGTCACTAATCGTTGCCGCCCGCTCATTTATTTTAATATCATCACGCATCTTATCGAATCCTTTCCGTACTGCAAATATGTTGTATGTGTATTTTCACATTAAAAACTCATTTTTTCAAGAACCTTTTCTAATTTTGCCTTATCTTTTACTAAAATAATTCAAAATTAAATTCCTTTTAGGCTTTGATTCTGCCAAAAATCAAGACAGAAAAAGGCTGGGACAAAAAAGTCCTGGCCTCTTGTTGTTTCCGAGCACTACTCAGAAAAAATGTATCCCTATCGTTCGTCCTTTTTCCAAAAATCAGTAATCGCACCTTTAGAAGAACTAGAAACCAGATGTGCGTATTTGCCCAAGACACCGCGTGTATACAGTGGTGGAATCGTTGTGGCAGCCTTGCGTTTGGCCAATTCGGCCTCGGAAACGGACATCGTGATTTCTTTGGTATCTTGATCAATAATCACTTTATCGCCAGTATGCAAATAGGCAATGGGTCCGCCATCTTGGGCTTCAGGAGCAATGTGGCCAACGACAAAGCCGTGTGTTCCGCCAGAATAGCGACCGTCCGTTAATAAGGCCACTGATTCGCCTTGACCTTTACCAACTAGCATGCCGGACAGGGAAAGCATTTCTGGCATGCCGGGTCCACCTTTTGGTCCAACGTAACGAACAACCACAACATCGCCATCAACGACTTTATCCGCCAAAACAGCTTCAATTGCGTCTTCTTCGTTATCAAAAACCTTAGCTGGGCCAACGTGCCGCCGAGCTTTAACACCAGCAACTTTTGCTACAGCGCCTTCTGGGGCCAAATTACCGTATAAAATCATTAATGGACCGTCCTTACGTTTGGGATGTTCCAGCGGCATGATGACTTTTTGCCCAGGCGTCAAATCAGGCGCTGTTGCAAGGTTTTCGGCTACCGTTTTCCCAGTGACGGTCAAGCAATCACCATGTAAATAACCATTTTGGTACAAATATTTCATAACGGCCTCAACACCGCCAGCTTCATATAAGTCCTGGAAAACATACTGACCACTTGGCTTCAGATCCGCAATGTGCGGTACTTTTGCTTGGAATTTATTGAAATCATCGATAGTTAGATCAACATTAGCAGCGTGGGCGATTGCCAATAAATGGAGCACTGAATTAGTTGAGCCACCTAGTGCCATAACCACAGTCAAGGCGTTTTCAAAGGCCTTACGGGTCATAATATCTTTCGGGTAGATCCCCTTTTCAAGTAAGTTCATTACTGCTTTACCGGCTTCTTCGACGTCACGCTTCTTAACGTCAAACACTGCTGGATGTGACGCCGATCCCGGCAAACTCATGCCCATGGCTTCAATTGCCGAAGCCATTGTATTTGCCGTATACATGCCACCGCAGCCACCAGGTCCTGGACAGGCGTTGCATTCAATTGCGCGCACTTCGTCGGCACTGATATCTTTGTGATTCCACTGCCCAACTGCCTCAAATACCGAAACTAAATCAATATCTTTCCCGTTAAGTTTGCCTGGTGAAATTGTTCCGCCATAGACAAAAATGGCCGGAATCTCAGTATTAGCGATCGCAATCATACTTCCGGGCATATTTTTATCACAACCACCAATAGCCACAAAAGCGTCACAATTATGACCACTCATGGCCGTTTCAATCGAATCGGCGATGACGTCCCGGGAAGGTAGCGAAAAGCGCATGCCTGGTGTCCCCATTGAAATACCATCAGAAACGGTGATTGTGCCAAATTGGACGGGCCAGCCACCTGCAGCCGTGACGCCTTTTTTCGCTAGTTTACCTAATTCTTCCAAGTGTAAATTACAAGGCGTATTTTCCGCCCAAGCACTAATTACACCGATAAGTGGTTTCTTAAAATCCTCATCCTTCATGCCAGTTGCCCGCATGAGTGATCGATTAGGTGCCCTAACCATTCCGTCGTAAACGTGACTTCTGATTCTAAGATCTTTCTGAGTCTGACCATCTGCCATATTGAAAAGCTCCTTTCAAAGCTGTATTTACATAAGTGTGTTTAAACAGGTCCTCATTTCCTACTTCGTAACCGAAAGTTACTGGCAAATGCTGCAGCCAAAATGAATTGGAGTTCAATTGGCAACGAAAAGTAGCTCTACTCAAGGAAAACATTAAATAAATGATGCTCATTCAAGTATTTCCTATAAGGCTGAGCGCCAGTTCCTCTTCAAACATGTTTACGCCAAATCAATAAAAAAGTACTAAGCAAATTAGTTGGAATTCCACCTTAGTTTGGAAAATATCTTTACTAGTACTTACCTGACTAATTTAGTGGAAACGTGTTTGAAAAAGCAGATTCCTGCAGTGACCAAGATGGGCCTACTCGCGAGCAGTTACGGACTGTATAACTGTGCTTCTGGGCGATTTTCGTCGTGCTAGTTCTTGCGGCACGAACTTTGCCACAAGAATGGACAACGTTTGAAGCATCAAGATTATTAGCGCACTTAGCCGCGATTCGGACTTCGGGTTATCTTAGTCCGATCGACAACGTCAGCGAGGCCAGTAATAGTCCTCAATTACGAAGTAGAATCTAATCGCCTTTCCAAACATTACCTAACTTTAGTAAATATTTTACATCTTTTCTAATGATATTCCAATTAATAATTAATAAATAAGGGAATTCACTTATTATAAATTAACAATCAGCTCTAATTAAAGTATATTTGCAGACAAAAAAATAGGCTTCAAGTCTCCTCAGTCTTGAAACCTACATAACAGTGGAAAGCGCCTGACCTAATTGATCTTGGTCATATAGAACTTTTTGAATATCAAAACACCTTCATATTAAATTTTACGCATTTGGTACGCTTAATACTTTTAGCCACTGCCAGATGATCTCACTCATCAAGCTACTATAATTCGTGGCCCATATGCTTGTTGTTTCAGCATGCACCAGCAACGCTAGAAACTTAGATGCTATGCTACGGAACGTGGACTTCGCAAAAATTCACTTCTTGTTCATTCAACATTTCGTAACCTAAAACTTGTTAAAAGAACTAGGCCTGTTGTACAGCCTTTCTGTTTCCACCGACCACTATCGCTTGTCTTAGTGGTCTACCGAAGACTTCGTCCGTTTAACGTTTATAACCTGAAACTTGTTAAAAGAACTAGGCTTGTCGTACTGCCCTTCTGTTTCCACCGACCACTATCGCTTGTCTTAGTGGTCTACCGAAGACTTCGTCCATTTAACGTTTGTAACCTGAAACTTGTTAAAAGAACTAGGCTTGTTGTACAGCCTTTCTGTTTCCACCGACCACTATCGCTTGTCTTAGCGGTCTACCGAAGACTTTCGTTCATTTAACGTTTTGTAACGTGAAACTTATTAAAAGAATCAGGCTTGTCATACAGCCCTTTTGTTTCCACCGACCGCCATTTCACATCTTGGTGGTCTGCCGAAGACTGAGGAGGCTTATCTTGCTGATCAGGTCTTATCTCTTCCACACCCATAATATAGCATCGCTCACAAATGAATGCAAGCGATAACACACTTATTTTTAAACTTTTTTTGAAATACTGTCTCAGGCCCTCTGCATCAGTGTTAAAGCGTTTTAAAAAAGCAGAATTAATAGCCATTATTTTGCGCAAAGCTTATCTTTGGTCACCCTGATAATATTTTAGTAGAATTTGGTCTGTTCAGGAATAAAAAGCAATTATGCCGACGCCGATTGCTTACTCGTTCTTCACCAATTCACAATAATTTCCTTAGCATTGGCAACCAAAGTTGTGCTGGCGTCTGCCTTATCTCGATATAGACCGAGATCAGTGAATTCAATGAACCCAAAAATTAAACTCATTAAAATCTGAACGTGCTGTTGAACCTTGTTTGCATCCTCATTGCCATTGTTTCGCCGTACAATTGTTGTTGGAATATCACGCAACGCCATTAATTTGGCCAATATTTCGTCCTGTTTATTAATTTTTCCAATCAATGACAACATACTATTAAAGGCATGATTGTCCTGGGAAAAATCGAACGCCGCTTTAACAAAGGCCAGAATCGCCTCTTGCCCGCTCAGCCCAATAACGGCGTTTTGAACAAAAGCAATCAACTGATCCAAAAAGATCAACACCACCTTAATTTGAAGTTCTTCGATGTTGGCCACATACCGATATAGTGTTTGTGGTTGGACGTTTAATTCACGAGCCAGCCCACGATACGACAGAGCATTGAAATCGCCTGCTTGAGCAATTTCCAGTGCCTTATTAATCACAATTTCTGTTGATAATTTAGCTTTTCGCGCCATTTTATATTTCCCCAATCTTTTCTGTTGACAAATTCACATCGTGAGCTTATTGTACACAGTACGAATTAATTAAAGCAACCCATTTTTGAAAGAAGGTTATCATATGTATCGTAAAATTGATTTTCATGCTCATTATCTTTCACCAGGATTCAAGAAATTTCTCAAAAAATATTTCGATGATTACGGCGATGGTGTTAAAACCCCTGCATATACAATTGATACCACTTTAGAAACAATGGACAAAAATAACGTTGCCTATTCGATCATCTCGCTATCTTCACCACACGTTTCAAACACAAACGACGCTGGTTTAACGAGTGAATTGGCAACTGAGGCCAATGATTATGGTGCTGAGCAGCGCAAGGCCTACCCAGATAAAATTGGTTTTGCTGCCACCTTGCCTTTACCATACGTTGCTGAAAGTATTGCCGAAATCGACCGGGCACGTTCCAATCATGCCACTGCCTTCACATTACCAACAAATGCCAACGGAACGTACTTAGGTGATCCTGGCCTAGATCCAATTATGGCGAAATTAAACGAACGTAAAACAATCGTCATGTTACATCCAAATGAACCTAAACCAATTGCTAAAGACGTTAATCGTGAAATTCCAACACCAATTATGGAATTTTTCTTTGATACAACACGAGCAGTGACCAATATGGTCTTACACAGCGTCTTTACTCGTTATCCTAACATTAAGTTTATTATCCCACACGCTGGCGCATTACTGCCGGTTATCTCCGACCGAATCGCCTTGGCCCAAAAACTCAATCCAGCGCTAACCGATGATCAAGTGAATATGGCCGAGGTCCATGGCAACACAATATTTTGATGTCGCTGGCCGTGTTTTACCGCATCAATTACCCGTGTTGCAGCAGGTAACGGACCCAACGCATATTTTATACGCAACCGATTCGCCTTACACACCTGCTCCACAGGTTGTGCAATTAACAAAAGAATTGGAAACCAGTGGACTGTTGTCCGAAGCAACTAAGAAAATGATTTTTTATAGTAACGGTAAACAATTATTAGATGAAGTTAAATAACAATCCATAAACGCAAAATTTACTTCATTAAAATGAAAAGGAGCCTTTTAACATGAGTGAATTAACATTAGATGGTGCAACATTACACTACGAAACTGTTGGCGAGGGACCTGTCCTGATCTTTGTTCCTGGTGCAAATGGTACAGGTGATATTTTCCGCCAGGCCGCCGAAAACCTCAAGGATGATTACAAAGTGGTCATGTATGATCGCCGCAACTTTGGTAAAAGTAAATTAACAAAACCACTTCCCGATGGTATTGAACAACCCCACGATAGCTACCGAATTAAAACCGACGCTAGCGACTTGGCCGCTTTGGCAAAAGAAGTCAGCAATGAGCCTGTCTCAATTTTAGGCAGTAGTTCTGGTTCAATCGTTGTGATGGAAACCTTACAGGATTATCCGGAAATCTTTAAGCGGGCCTTAATTCACGAATCACCAATCAACGTCTTTTTACCAGATTCTGAACAACAGCAGGCCAATAACCAAACTGTTGTTGACATCGCCCAAAAAGATGGCATGATGGCAGCAATGAAGGCATTCGGCAAATTTATGCGAATTGGCGCAGTTGATGCGCAAATGATGTCAAAACCTGCGACAAACGTCTCGGATATTAAAGACGCCGCAAAGACTGCAACGGATGCAAAAACACGTAGCCAGGCCTTTTGGTTCGAAAACGAAATTCGCCAGTACACAAGTCGACAAATTGATTTTTCCGTCCTCGAACAGCACTGCAATAAGCTTGTTTTATTAGTCGGAACTGGTTCAACCGGCTCCTTCCCGGCAGAAGTCACAACCGATATTTCCAGCAAACTAAACGTCCCAATTACCGCCGTTCCTGCTGGCCACTTAGGTTACGCCCAAGAACCAGAAGAATTTGCAAAAGTGTTGAAAAAAGTTCCAGCATAGAGTGTTGAAAAAAGCGTTCAGGTTCTGAGGATTAGCCTAGATTGACGAATTATCTGTGAAACAGATGATTTGGCGATCGTAGCTAACCGCAGGAA
>NZ_RHNP01000061.1 GCF_003950295.1 Loigolactobacillus iwatensis | reverse complement strand
ACTAAAAACGGTTCAACTGAAAACACGAATGTTTCCAGTTGAACCGTTTATTTTTGGAGACTTATGTCACAGCCTCTCTTTCCTACGATTAGTCAAGGGGATTGAACTGTGCTTTTTATTGGCCATTAGCGACTAAATGGTAAAACCTGATCGACAATTAAACCACTTGCGCGTAAAAACATAGTTGTGACAATTGGACCAACGTATTTAAAGTCCCACTGTTTGAGATCACGAGCCACTTTCTGAGCAATTGGTGAGGTTGTTGGAATATCATCATCTTGCTGGTAAGCGTTGATGATCGGTTGGTTATTAACAAATCCCCAAAGATACGTGGCGAAACTACCAAATTCGGATTGAACTTGGTAGAGGGCTTGGGCGTTAGTAACCAGGGCGTATGCTTTCCGCCGGTCGGGAATCATCCCGGGAGCGACTAGGGCTTTTTCAATGTCAGTGCTCGTCATTTTGGCGACTTCGGTAGGTACCATTTCACAAAAATTTCGGCGAAAAACATCACGTTTACCGGCGGCCTCCCACCAGGTTAATCCTGATTGAAACATACCAACCGCAAGCAGTTGAAAGAGTAATACATCATCATGGGTTGCCGTTCCCCATTGTCTTTGGTAGGCTTCCACAGCAGGTCCCTGGTTATAACGCAGCCGTTCAGGACTGGGCTGTTGAGGTTTCTTTGGTTGTTCTGGTTCACCAAATAGATTAATTTGTTCGTAGGCCATTTTAAGAACCTCCTTGTCTGTGTTTGACTAGAAATGGTTAGTGTTAGGTCGAAATTAGACGTAATTTTTAAACTAAAACTTGAATTTAAAATCGAATATCAGTATGATAATACTATACGCGTCGGTAGTGTAATGGATAGCACGTGAGATTTCGGTCCTTACGATCGGGGTTCGATTCCCCGCTGACGCATAATTTGATCATGTTTTAAGGATGAGGGCTAGTTCTCCATCCTTTTTTTGTTGTCTAAATTTGAAGGGCCGTTTAAAAATTATTGTGATTGGTCCTTTTCTGACTAATTTAACATAAATGCGTTTGGCTAGCAGCCTTTCCCGGATAAAAGGTTAGCTTTCTCTAGGGTGAGAGCGTAAAATTTGGCAGGTAAGGACAACTTGGAGGTGATTTTTGTGTTAGAGGTGACAAATTTAGGCAAATCATTTGGTAGTGCACAGGCTTTAAAACAGGTCAGTTTTAAAGCGCAGGATGGTCAAATATTGGGTTTAATTGGCCAAAATGGTGCTGGTAAATCAACCACTTTTCACAGTATTCTTAATTTTATTCAATTTAGTGGCACAATAAGTTGGAATGGCCAGGCGTTAACTGAAAAAGACTACAACATCATCGGTTATTTACCAGAAGAGCGTAGTTTAATGCCAAAGTTAACGGTCCAGCAACAGATACGTTACTTGGCCCGGTTAAAAGGGGAACAAACGGCAGATATTGATCGGCAAATACCAAAGTGGTTAGAACGTTTTGCGGTTAAAGGTGACAAAAAAGATAAGATCAAAAGCTTATCCAAGGGAAATCAACAAAAAATTCAGTTGATTTGTACGCTGCTTCACCAACCTAAGTTAATTATCCTGGATGAACCTTTTAGCGGACTAGATCCAGTCAACGCCGATTTATTAAAGCAGGCAATTTTGGAGGCCAAGCAGGCAGGCGCGACGATCATTTTTTCTGATCACGATATGAGTAATGTGGAAGATCTTTGTGATCAAATTTTGATGTTAAAACAGGGTAAGGTGGTACTGACTGGTGATTTGCAGGCCGTGCGGGAACAATTCGGTCGTAATCGTTTGTTCGTTAAAACGGATTGGTCAACAGAAAGGTTAGCGGCATTACCCCACGTTATTCAAGTATCATTGACTCGGGCAGGGACTTATCGGCTGACACTGGACGCAGAAAGTGCCGGCCCGGAAATCTTTGCGGCGTTAACGCAAGGTCACTATATTCAAACGTTTGATCAACAACCGCCGACTTTAGACGAAATTTTTAGAATGAAAGCAGGTGCCAACGATGACTAAAATGGGAATTGTTGCCGGTGAAACCTACGAACGACAGGTTAAGTCGTGGAGCTTCTTGATTCTAGTTTTGTCACCGTTCTTTTTTATATTATTATCGTTTGGTGTTGGTTATTTATCGGCCAATGCTGGTCAAGCAAAGAATACGATTGCGGTGGTCGCTAATGATTCAAATTTACGTCGAGAATTTATTCAAAGTAATACACTTCAAACAACCAATAAACACGCTACTTTGGCAGCGGCCAAGCAAGCACTGCAACAAAAGAAAATTCAGGGTTACTTGGTTTTGAAAACAGCAAATAATCAAATACAAGTGACGTATCACGGCACAAAACAGCTAGAAAGTTCCGCCAAGCAGGCGTTGCAGCAATTTGTAATCCAGAAACAACAACTTTTGAATCAACAAGCGGCCAATTTAACTAGCCGCCAAGTGCAACAGCTAAATCAGTTACCGCAGATTCAAGAAAAAGTTGAAAAAGAGGAATCCACCACTAATTTAGCAAAATTGGTTTCATTTTGGGCATTACTTTTCCTGATGTACTTTATTTTAGTGACGTATACATCTACAACGGCGCAGGAAATTGCATCGGAGAAGGGTACAAAGATTATGGAAATTATTTTTTCTAGTACCACTGCCCGCAAGTATTTTTACGGGAAAATGCTAGGTGTTTTTGGTGTCATCGTTACTCAGATTGCCATCTATTTGGTTGGTGGATTTGCACTTTACGAGTTGGCACCACATTTGGCAATGACCAAAACGCTTTTCCAACAATACCGCGATTTAATTGATCAAGTTTTAAAGAATTTCTTTTCGGTCAATTTGCTCTATGTGCTGTTAGGGGTTGTTATTTTCACTATTTTGGCGGCCTTGTCTGGTGCACTAGTAACTCGGCCCGAGGATGCAACTAAGGCCGCTCAACCAGCACTTTACTTAGTCATGTTAGGGTTCTTTGGGGCGTTGACGCTCAACCAGCAGGCAGGGTTGCTAGTCGTTAAAATTCTATCTTACGTGCCCTTTTTATCTTCCTTCTTTATGCCATTACGCGTTATCGATGGTTCGGTTAGCGGACTGGCAGTGCTGGCTTCTTTAATCATTTTGGTACTCAGCATTGCAGGCCTGACTTATTACGTTGGTGGTATTTATTCCGGTTTGATGCTCCAAACGGACAACGTTGGTTTTTGGAAGAGTTTTAAACGAGGAATTAAGATTCGCTAATCGGGTGCTTAGTAAATTTAGTCGGCCGAAGCGAGGTTCTTTTTGAACATTAATAGATCCAAGGTTTGGATACCATTTTCAACGCTAGGCTGCTGTTTCGTTGCAAAGTAATTGGCCTTAATTGCGTATAGACGCATACCCATTTTTTGATAAAAAGCAATATTTTTAATACTAGAATTGGCCGTGCCAACTAACAACGTTTGATAGCCATGTTGCTGGTAATAGCTAAAAAAGTGGCGCAGTGTGTACTGTCCAAAACCCTGCTCCCGTTTATTAGCGATGATAGCCAAATTTTTTAGCTCGATTGTGCGATCATCTTGGGGAACGAAAAGTGCCACGCCGATTGTTAAATCATCTAATTGTAAAGCAAATAGATCGCCTTGATTTAGATAGGCGGCCACCGTTGCTTCGTCTCCGGCCGCCAGAATTAGATAAGGTAAGTACCGTTCTTTATTATCGATAATTAAATTAAAAGTTAACGCCATGATTTTCCCTCTTTTTAAAGTGTGTTTAATTTTATGCTACAGTTCTACGGCATGGGGTGCAAGTTATAGCAAGTCAAATTAAATATAGATATCCAAAGTAAATTAAATTTGTTATTCTAAAACTAATCTTTATGATGGGAGTGACCTATTTGGCCGATAAGAAAACATTAAGCGATTATGAGGTTGATATTCCGCGTGTTGCGGAGTTGTTAGCGGATGAGGAAAGTTTGAAAACTTTTTTTGATAATCTGACGCCGGGCTATCAACGTGAATGGGCCCGTTACATTTATGGTGCAAAAGCCGAAGCAACAAAGGAACGCCATATTGCGGATATGCGTAAAATTCTGGCCGCCGGGTATAAATCTAAGCGGGGCTATGGTCAGCGCGCAAAATAAAGTATCAATTAATTTACGCCTACAGGTGAACTAAAAAGCTTCCAATAAGTCAGCGGTATTTTCTGACTTATTGGAAGCTTTTTAACGGCTTAATTCACTATTTTTAGACAGATTTAGAATTAGCAAGTTATCGAGTTAGCTTAATTCGGCTAAGGCCTGGTGTAGTAATGGATCACAGGCGTAAAGATAGAGGCCACGAACACCGCGTTTCATCAAAACATTGATTGAATTTAAAATGATTTTCTGTTGTATTTGTAGAATTTTCTTTGGATCAGTCAGATCAGCCCGTCGCTTAAAGGCTTCATGATCTTGATAATATTCTGGCCGAATCAAAAGTCGTTTTTTAGCTGGATCGAAGGAAACGGAGGAACCTAAAATAACACCGACGTAGTTTAAATCAAAACCCTGAATGGTGTAAATCGAACCGACTTCATTAATCGTTTCCGGACGTTCGGCCCAGGGAATGTTTGGGTCCATATTTTTATCCCACGGTACTTTAAAATGGTTTGTGGTCACGTAGTAAGTTTTTCCATCTAATTTATAAGGAAAATCGGCAGTCGCAACTAAGCGAGCCAGGTGTGTTTGACGATCACGTTGTTTTAATGTTTGGTAGAGCTGATTAGCATCGGAAAAAATACGAAAATCATAATTAGAATCTTGCGGCAGTGGCAATAATTTACGCTGTTTTGCAAAGCCATCGATCCAGTGTAGGACACTAGTGTTGGCGGCCACACGGAACTGCTGATCAAGGTGATAAATTTGGTGAGTGTGAGTCTTTAAAATTTGCTGCAACATCTGTTGATTCCAGTAACTTTTCATTTTTAAAACTTGATCAGGATCGAATACTAGAATAACAACGTGGCTATGTTTAATGATTTCCGTTAACTGATTATTTTGGCGAAATTGATTATAGCGATCAGGCTTAGTTAATAATAAATGGGCCTCATCAACTAAAGTGATGTCGGCCATTGTTTGTGTCTTTGCCATTTGGTTAATAAAGGGCGTTGGTTTAGCAAAATCTTTTTTTCGCAAATAAGGAAAGTCGGCCGCAATTTGTTTATAGATTTTTAACATTTCTGGATGATTAACTAATAGGTGGTTGTCGGTTTGGTACAGACAATCTGCTGGTTGTTGTTGACTAGCAGACTGCAGATCATTGAACAACGAGCTAAGGACAACACTTTTGCCGGTACCAGCATCACCAGTAATTACAAATAAGGCCGTCTTATCATCGCGCAGGTGTTGCCGACAAAAGGCCAGTGCTTGCCGTTTTAATTGTTGCTGCTTTGGCGATAAAGGTTTCAGTGGACTTAATTTAGTTGTTGCCTGATTATTGGTGGTTGTTGATTCCAAAATAATGCGACCTTTCTATAACTGTCAGTTATTTAGTGACAGTTAATAAATTTAAAAAATCGCCTAACAAAGACGATTAGTGGCATTAAGGGATAAAACGATTAATCTCTTTTTGCAAGTTATGTATCTCAAGCATCGTAATGCGCGGAAATATTCTGAAAATAAATGAAGCAAAATTATCATGGTGGTACTTATAGTTCATTTTGCCAATAGAACGGGTGGACTGCGGTGCCGCCTGCTTTTCTAAAACCTCGAGATCATAGGTAGCGCCAGGAACTAGGTTAATGTAAATAGTAGCAGTAATGTAGATCGCGTTAGGTGTCGTTTCAGATTTCATCATTGCAATCAGACTTCCTTTATTCAAATTAGTAGTTCCATCATACAAACATACGTTCCCAATTGTCAAGGGCTACTTTCGCTGAAAAATAATGAAAGCAAGTAGGAAAGGAATTACTGCAAAAAAAGATTTAGAACTGCTTAGCTATTTTTCAGCGTGTCTAGTAGATTTGAATTTTTTAGGATAAACCAAAATGATACTGTTCAAGAAAATCAAATTTGGTTCACCACGACATTCGTTAGATTATTACAAATAGTTAGCGTCAGCCTCTGGATCTTGAGAAGTTAAAATTTTAGGGCCGGCTTTAGTGATCGCCAAGGTATGCTCATACTGTGCTGCCGGGGAGCCATCAGCTGTGACGTAATAGCGCCAAGTATCATGAGGAACGACCTTGGTTGCTAACTGCCATGATCCAGTCACAATCATCGGCTCGATTGTAATCGTCATTCCCTCCCGTAAACGGAGTCCGCGGCCTGCTTCGCCATAGTGGGGAATTGCGGGTTCTTCGTGGATAGATGGCTGAATACCATGACCAATGAGGGTTCGAATATCACCAAAACCATTTTCATCTTCAGCATAAGTTTGAATGGCGTGACCAATGTCGCCAATTCGATTACCAATCACTGCTTGATCAATTCCGAGGTAAAGGGCCTTTTTTGTCACGGCCATTAATTTTTGAATTTCGGCCGAAACGTTACCAACAGCGTAGGTCCAACAAGAATCGCTTTGGTAGCCATCGTATTCAACGCACATGTCAACCTTGACAATATCACCGTTTTTTAGGTTTAGTCCGCGCCGGGGAATACCATGGGCAACTTCACTGTTGACACTAATACAAGTTGCATATTTGTAACCATCAAAGCCAATTTGTGAGGCCAACGCGCCATGGGATTCAATGTACTGGCGCGCAAATTTTTCAATTTCCCAAGTTGATAGGCCGGGTTTAATTAGGTTACGGAGACCTAAGTGAACGCCAGCAAGAATGGCGCCAGATTTACGCATACCTTCAATTTCTCGTGTTGATTTTAATGTAATCAAAAAAGTTCCTCCAAGTAATTATGCTTAATTTTAAACAGTGAGTAATAAATAATACGTGTGGTGCTAGTTTGTAACATTTAGAAATTTAACAAAAAAGTCCAACCCAGTTAGACTCATAAGTGACAAAA
>NZ_RHNP01000060.1 GCF_003950295.1 Loigolactobacillus iwatensis | reverse complement strand
AAAAAACAGCATTAGAAGTTGCCTAACTTCTAACGCTGTAAAATTGGCTATCAACAGGATTTGACAGAGAGCCAATTATTTAATTAGCAACAATGTTGACTAATTTTTGAGGAACTACGATCACCTTACGAACAGTCTTACCTTCAATTGCTTTTTGAACCTTATCTTCGGCTAAAGCAAGCCTCTGCAGATCGTCCTTACTGGTGTCTTTACTAATCATTACTTTTGCTTTCAACTTGCCATTAACTTGAACAACAATTTCAATTGTGTCTTCAACCAATTGATTCTTATCGTAAGTTGGCCAAGCTGCATAAGTAATTGACTCATCATGCCCCAGCTTCTGCCAAAGTTCTTCCATCATATGTGGCGCAACTGGATAGAGCATTTTGATAAAACCTTCAATGTATTCAACTGGTAAAATATCAACCTTGTAGGCCTCATTGATGAAAACCATTAATTGCGAAATTGCGGTATTAAAATGAAGGTGTTCGTAATCTTCAGTTACTTTTTTAACCGTCTGATTATAAATTTTCGTCAGTCCATCATCATGGACAGTAGTCACCCGATCACGTAATTCATCCTCATCATCGATCAATAACCGCCAAACACGATCTAAGAATTTTTTAGCACCGTTTAACCCATCGTCACTCCACGCAATTGATGCGTCCAATGGCCCCATAAACATTTCGTATAGCCGTAACGTATCAGCACCATATTCAGCAACAATATCATCAGGATTAATCACGTTACCTTTAGATTTAGACATTTTTTCGTGATTATCACCTAGAATCATACCTTGGTTATATAATTTTTGGAATGGTTCTGGCGTTGGTACAACACCAATATCATACAGGAATTTGTGCCAGAAACGAGCGTAAAGTAAATGTAAGACGGCGTGTTCTGCACCACCAACGTACAAATCAACTGGTAGCCATTTCTTTAATTTATCATAATCAGCTATTTTTTCCTTGTTATGCGGATCAATGTAACGTAAGAAATACCATGAACTACCAGCCCATTGTGGCATCGTGTTGGTTTCGCGCTTACCCTTACGACCATTCTCATCAACAACGTTCACCCACTCAGATACATTGGCCAATGGGCTTTCAGTACTACCAGATGGTTTAACGTCATCGGTTTTTGGCAAAATCAACGGTAATTGATCTTCGGGAACTAAGGTTGTTTCCCCATCTTCCCAATGAATAATAGGAATTGGTTCACCCCAGTAGCGTTGCCGGGAGAAGATCCAGTCACGTAAACGATAGTTAACTTTACGCTTACCAACTCCTTTTTCCTCTAGCCAGTCTAACGCACGACTGATTGCCTCTTTTTTATTTAGGCCATTTAAGAATCCAGAATTAATGTGTTCGCCATCATCCGTGTAAGCGGCCTTTGTAACATCACCACCCGCAATAACGGGCTTAATTGGTAAAGCAAATTTTTTAGCAAACTCAAAATCACGGTCATCATGCGCCGGGACGGCCATAATTGCACCGGTCCCGTATGAGGCCAAGACATAATCCGCAATCCAGATTGGTACTTGCTCACCGTTTATTGGATTAATCGCGTAACTACCTGTGAACGCACCAGTTTTCTCTTTCGCCAAATCGGTTCGTTCGAGATCACTCTTAGTCGAGATCTGTTTCTTATAAGCCTCAATTGCTGTTTTTTGTTCAGCAGTTGTTAAAGCGTCAACTAGTTCATGCTCTGGTGCCAACACCATATAAGTTGCACCAAACAGTGTATCTGGACGGGTTGTGAAGACTTCAATCGATTTATCTTCCTGACCAGCAACTTTAAAATTAACGCTGGCTCCTTCAGAACGACCAATCCAATTCCGTTGCATTTCTTTAATGCTTTCTGGCCAATCCAATAAATCTAAGTCTTTTAACAAACGGTCTGCGTAGGCCGTAATTCTTAGCATCCATTGGCGCATTGGTACCCGATAAACAGGGAAACCACCACGTTCAGTCTTACCATCAACAACTTCTTCGTTAGAAACAACGGTCCCACCCAATAAATCTGGTGCCCAGTTTACCAACACTTCAGATTCATAAGCAAGTCCTTTTTTGTACATTTGTTCAAAAATCCACTGCGTCCATTTATAATAGTTTGGATCGGTGGTATTTACTTCCCGACCCCAATCATAAGAAAAGCCCAACGAATTAATTTGTTTACGGAAAGTTTCAATATTTTTTTTGGTAAAACTAGCCGGACTATGCCCGGTATTCAAAGCGTACTGTTCAGCCGGTAAACCAAAGGCATCCCAGCCCATTGGATGTAGAACGTTGTATCCTTGCATCCGTTTCATCCGGGCAATAATATCCGTTGCTGTGTAACCTTCCGGATGGCCAACGTGTAGTCCCTTACCAGAAGGATAAGGAAACATATCTAATGCATAGAAGTTCTCTTTTTTTGGATCCTCTGTGGTTTTAAATGTATTATTATGTAGCCAATAATGATTCCATTTACGTTCAACAACTTTATGATTGTAGCTCATAAATTAACTTCCTTTCTAACGTCAATAAGAAATTGCTATGCTAAAGAAAAACGCCCCACAGGAAATATATCCTGTAGGACGATATGACCGCGATGCCACCTACATTTCGTATTAAATACGACACTTGACGTCTTAACGCGACCGCACGTTTTAGCCTACTTAAATTCGACTAAACACTCTAAGGTGAGTTCAAAAAATCACTTTACGAATTTACATCAACCATTCGCTTTCTGTTAAAAGTAACTTTACTACTAATCCTTTTCACAGTTTCTTATTATTTATTTCATCATACCAAAAAGAATTTTTGTTTTCAAGCCGGACTTTCTTAAACATGCTAAACTAAAATAAGTTAATTTAGCCTAATAACTGAAAAGGATTGATTTAATTTGCAATTAACAGACCAACAACGAAAACAACTTGCAGTTACTGCAGGTATTAGCTACTTCATTTTTTTCCTAATATTGATCAGCCTGGAAATGGACGCTAACTGGTTACAACAATTTGATCAAACTGCTAACGCTTTTATCACCCAATTTCGACAACCAAGTCTCAATCATGTGGTTATCATCATTACTGAATTTGGTAATCCAGCAAGCACCACGCTTATTGCACTTATTTTAATTTTTCTATTAGCGGCAACAAAGCAAAACAAACTGGCCTTCCTAACTTTTATAAATGTTGGTTTTATCGCCGGGTTAATTAATCATATTATTAAGGAGCTGATCCAAAGACCTCGTCCAACTGCCGTTAGTCATTTAGTTAGTGCAGGTGGTTTCAGTTTCCCAAGCGGCCACGCAACTACAAGCGTATTGTTATACGGCACTTTTTTTATACTCAGCTATTGTTTAATCAAAAACACTACCCAACGCAGGCACTTAACCTATCTTTGGGTAGCATTGCCATTACTGATCGGTCTTAGCCGAATTTACGTCGGTGTTCATAATACGAGTGACGTTATTGCCGGCTGGTCTTTTGGCCTCGCAAATCTTTGTTTAACTTGGCTATTATTTAGCTACTTGGACCACGTAAAATAGCCTATGATTCCGTCACTTTTTTACTTTTTCCAAATAAATTTACGATAATCGCCAAAACCATTAAAATAACGGAAGTCATGTAGATGACGTGTAGGCCACTATATAATATTTGCCGTAAAGTTGGCAACAATTTTGCCGGTAAACTAGTAGCTGTTTGTGGATTAACTAAACGATTCATCATATCACTAGTAATCCCAGTATGTTTGTATTTTGCAACTCCTGAGGCCAGGTGAAGGTTCAAAATAATTCCGTAAACCGAAACCATCAATGTTTGGCCAAGCGTCCGACATAAGGTATTAAATGATGTTGCAACGCCAATCTGATCTTTAGAAACAGAGTTTTGTGACACGACGGTTGTTGTTGTGATGGTGATACCAAAACCAAGTCCCAAAAAAGCGGCAACAATTAAGAACGTGGAAAATGATGTTGTTTCTGGTAAAATGGCCAAAACAAAACTACCACAGGCCAATAAGGCCAGACTCCAAAAAAGAATAAAACGTGGTGTGTACTTAGCAAGCAACCCACCAGTGATAAATGATGCGACAACCCACATAAGTGAGCTGGGCGTGACAACAAAACCACCCATGGAGGCAGGTAGCCCTAGGATTCCCTGCATCCACATTGGCATGTAAACTTCAAACCCCATTAAAAAGCCACTAACCAATGCGGCCACTATATTTTGAACATTAAAGGTTCGATTTTTGAATAACGCCAATGAAATAATTGGATCTGTAGCAGTTTTTTCGGTTTTGATGAAAAGTAAAAAACAGATAATGGCGATAACAAACATCAAGACTAAAATTAATGAAAAGCCGTGTTCTAAAACTTGGAAACCATACATAACACAAAGTAACGTTAACATTAAGAATAAACTTCCCCGGTAGTCAATTGGCGCCTTGATTGTTTCTCGCTTAGGTTCATTTAGGTAATGTGAGATCATCCAGATCGTAATTAAACCAATCGGTACGTTAATAAAGAAAATCCAGTGCCAGCTTAATTGTTCGACGATGAAACCTCCAAGTAAAGGGGCAACGACGGAGGCAATGCCCCAGGCTGAACTATTAAAGCCCAAAATCTTGGCTCTTTTCTCTATTGGGTAGATATCAGCAATTATTGTAAATGATAATGGCAAGATGGCTCCGGCGCCCATTCCCTGTAGTGCCCGAAAAATAATTAAAGTCATCATATTTTGCGCAAAACCACATAGAGCCGAACCAATAATAAATAAAAGAAGTCCAATAATAAATACTGGTTTTCGACCAACCCGATCGGCCAGTTTTCCATAAATCGGTGTCAACATTGCATTAGTTAATAAATAAATTGAAAAAATCCAATTCATTAAATTCATTCCGTGTAGGTCACCAACAATTGTTGGCATTGCTGTCGAAACTATTGTCCCTTCAATTGCTGACATAAAAGTTGCAATAAAAATAGCAACTGTGACTAAAGTAACGTTTGTTTCTTTCTTCATTTTGCCCTCCTTCATTCACTAAATCATATAAAAAGACCCCTATCAGGGAATTGAAAAATCCCTGGTAAGGGTCGCCTCTTGTAATCGTTAATCTAATGCATTGTGTAATGCATCAACCTTGTCTAAGTGTTCCCAAGGTAGATCAACATCTGTACGCCCAAAATGACCGTAAGCAGCTGTCTGCTTGTAAATCGGTCGTTGTAAATCCAACATTTTAATGATACCGGCCGGCCGCAGATCAAAAATCGTCCGAACAACTTTAACTAACTCACTTTCAGGAACTGTATTCGTCCCTTGCGTGTCAATTGCAACGGATACTGGCTGCGCAACACCAATTGCATAAGCAAGTTGAACTTCACAACGTTTAGCGTAGCCAGCAGCAACAATATTCTTTGCAATATAACGTGCTGCATAACTAGCTGAGCGATCAACTTTAGTGGCATCCTTACCAGAAAAGGCACCGCCACCGTGTTTAGCATAACCACCATAAGTATCAACAATAATCTTACGTCCGGTTAAACCGGCATCACCTTGTGGTCCACCAATGACAAAACGACCGGTTGGATTAACAAAATATTTAGTTTTTTCATCAAGTAAATTGGCCGGAATTACCGTTTTAATGACTTGATCAATCATATCTTTGCGGATTTGTGCTAATGATACATCAGGATCATGTTGAGTACTGATCACTACTGTATCAACACGTGCTGGTTGTCCATTATCATCATATTCAACGGTAACTTGGGCCTTGGCATCAGGACGCAAATATTTAATTGTGCCGTCCTTACGTAATTTTGCAACTTGCCGCATCAATCGGTGTGCCAAGGAAATGGGTAATGGCATTAATTCTGGTGTTTCATCAATTGCAAAACCAAACATCATGCCCTGATCGCCAGCACCAATTTTATCTAATGGATCCTCATCTGAATTACGTGCTTCCAAGGAATCATCGACCCCCTGAGCGATATCCGGTGATTGTTCATCCAAGGCCACCAAAACAGCGCAGTTATCACCGTCGAAACCATACTTACCGTGCGTATAACCGATACCCTTAATTGTTTCACGCACCGTTTTCTGAATATCAACGTACGCACTTGTTGAAATTTCACCTACCACAAGAACTAATCCTGTTGTAACGGTAGTTTCACAGGCAACCCGTGCCTTTGGATCCTGTGCTAACATGGCATCCAAAATAGCATCACTAATCTGATCGGCTATTTTATCCGGATGTCCTTCAGATACTGATTCTGAAGTAAATAAGTGTCTTTCACGCACTTTATATTCCCCCTATACATTTAATCCAATTAATTGGATAGTTAACTCGGTTACAAGGCATATCCACATAAATTGTGAATCCTCTCGGGAATCTGCTTATAAACCAAGAACTAGTCTATCATAATAATTGGCCATTTAAAAGTTGAATTCCCACTAAATGCTAATAAAAAAAGACAACATTTAAAATGTTGTCTTACATTACGGTCCCAACGGGACTCGGACCCGTGATCTCCTGCGTGACAGGCAGGCGTCATAACCAACTAGACCATGGAACCAATTGCGGGAGCAGGGTTTGAACCTGCGACCTTCGGGTTATGAGCCCGACGAGCTACCAGACTGCTCCATCCCGCGATAATATAAAGGAGGATAAGAGATTCGAACTCTCGCGTGCTATTACACACCTGACGGTTTTCAAGACCGTTCCCTTCAGCCACTTGGGTAATCCTCCAAGACTAAAAATTAACTATATAATGTACCATGACCCGTACGGGATTTGAACCCATGTTACCGCCGTGAAAGGGCGGTGTCTTAACCACTTGACCAACGGGCCATCAAAAAAACGGAGAAGGAGAGATTCGAACTCTCGCGCGGTATAACCCGCCTACACCCTTAGCAGGGGCGCCTCTTCAGCCACTTGAGTACTTCCCCAAAATGGGCCTAAATGGACTTGAACCATCGACCTCACGCTTATCAGGCGTGCGCTCTAACCAGCTGAGCTATAGGCCCATAAATGAATAGTTAATTATCAGACAAAGCGGGTGACGAGAATCGGACTCGCGACAACAGCTTGGAAGGCTGTGGTTTTACCACTAAACTACACCCGCATAATTATTAACTATAAGATGGCGCGGGACAGAATCGAACTGCCGACACATGGAGCTTCAATCCATTGCTCTACCGACTGAGCTACCGAGCCATTACGGTCCCAACGGGACTCGAACCCGTGATCTCCTGCGTGACAGGCAGGCGTCATAACCAACTAGACCATGGAACCAATTGCGGGAGCAGGGTTTGAACCTGCGACCTTCGGGTTATGAGCCCGACGAGCTACCAGACTGCTCCATCCCGCGATAATATAAAATGGTTTTACAACATCCACCATAGATGGACCTTGTAGGACTCGAACCTACGACCGGACGGTTATGAGCCGTCTGCTCTAACCAACTGAGCTAAAGGTCCAAGCACTAAAACCTATCGCGGCAAAGGGAATCGAACCCCCGACCTCCCGGGTATGAACCGGACGCTCTAACCTGCTGAGCTACACCGCGATAAACTATCAATCGGGAAAACAGGATTCGAACCTGCGACCCCTTGGTCCCAAACCAAGTGCTCTACCAAGCTGAGCTATTTCCCGAAAAATGCACCCAGTAGGAGTCGAACCTACAACCTTCTGATTCGTAGTCAGACACTCTATCCAATTGCGCTATGGGT
>NZ_RHNP01000006.1 GCF_003950295.1 Loigolactobacillus iwatensis | reverse complement strand
CACCAAAAGAGCCCTAATCACAAAGTGATTAGAACTCTAATATCTGGATTCACCAACAACAGTTGACGAAGAGCCAAACTAGCAATTAGCCTAGAAATTTTCAAAAACCAAGTTTAAGTCATTAATATATAAATTTTAATTATAAATTAACAATTAGGCTTAGTTGATATACTTTATTTTAACATAAAATCCGCAAAGCAGCAATACGACCCACTTTCAAAAAAAAGTTTTTACATTATTCCCATTATCGATTTGAAAAATCCATAAGCCGTAGGACCGCCTCTAAATCAAGGTTTAAAAAGCTCACATTTCTCTATCATTACAAATAAATAATGATTCAATAACTTTAAAATTCAGTCGTAGTCAATTTTAATAAACTAAATCACTAAAATTGACTACAAAAAATTACAACTATTTTCGCATTTGTGTAAATAAAAAAATTTGGCCAAAAGTGAAATGACAAAAAAGTCTGTCTCACTTTGACCAAATTTTTCACATACTTATTACTTCGAAAAATATCTTATTTTCATATTTTGAACGTTCAAAAATACAACTGATTTAAAACGATCACGTGAATCTAAGAAGTGTTTGAAAAATACCCGTATTAGTATTCACCTAGCTAATTTAGCGGAAGCGTGTTTGAAAAAACAGATTCCTGCGGTGCGGTGACCGCGACGAACTTATCCGCAAGCCGCTATGAACTTTATCCCTGTGCTCCTTGACGATTTTCGCCCTAGTTGAATGGACAACAGATGGCGCATTAAGATTATAAACGTACTTAACTGCGACTCGGACTTCAGTTTATCCTAGTCCGATCGCCATCATCAGCGAAGCCAGTAATCATCCTCAGTAGATGAAGTAGCATCTAACCGTTTTTTCAACCACGCTAGTAACTCACTCTAAAAATCCTTTGGTAATAAATATTTTGCGTCCTCTTCAGGATCCTGTGAAGTTAAAATCTTAGGACCATCTTTGGTGATTACTAACGTATGCTCGTACTGACAGCTTAATGAACCATCCACCGTCGTCACGGTCCAGCCATCTGGTGCAGAACTGTCACAGTGCCAATCACCAACGTTAACCATTGGTTCAATCGTAATGGTCATCCCTTCGCGTAAACGTAATCCTTTGCCAGCAGTACCGTAACCTGGTACCATCGGATCTTCGTGCATAGTTGGTTGAATACCGTGGCCAACGTATTCACGAACATCACCGTAACCATTCTCATCTTCAACGTAGGTCTGAATGGCGTGGCCAATATCACCCACTCGATTGCCAATCACGGCCTGATCAATGCCTAAATAGAGCCCTTTCTTCGTTACCGCCATCAACTTCTTAACTTCATCACTGACATCGCCAACAGCGTAGGCCCAGCAAGAATCAGACATATAGCCATCGACGGAAACAACGGTATCGACTTTCACTAGGTCGCCATTTTTCAACAAAACATCTTTCCGGGGGAAACCGTGACAGATTTCATTGTTGATACTGACACAAGTGGCATATTTATAGCCTTCAAAGCCCTTTTCTTCAGGCTTAGCGTTATTTTCTGCAAAATAACGAACAGCAAATTTTTCAATGTCCCAGCTGGAAATCCCAGGCTTGATAATCTTCCGTAATCCAAGGTGCATCCCAGCTAAAACGGCACCAGACTTCTGCATACCGCGAATTTCACGATCTGATTTGAGCGTAATCATTGACATTAATACGAACCTCCTGAATTCTCTAATCTTTATTTCCTAATACTTGCAGGATTCCTATCTTTATAAATTTAAAGATGTTTCCTGCTTTTTTCATGACATTTCTATTATATACTTTATACGTATTTACGAAAGTTACTAAACTCGAGAGTGTTTGAAAAAGCGGTTAGATTCTGAGGATTAGCCTAAGTAGGCGCTTTGGCCGTGAAGCGGCCGAAGTGACTGCTGTAGCTAACCGCAGGAATCTGCTTTTTCAAACACGTTTACACCAGAGTACCTGAAAAAGCGTTCAGATTATGGAGTATAGCCTACTACTCCGCAATGGAAGAGGAATATTAGCAAAGAGCGCTAATATTCTTTGATGCTACGGACGTTGACCATTCTTGTGGCGAAAACAAGGGAGCACAGTTATAAAGTCCATAACTGTGTTTCCTCGACTAAGCCCGTCTCGGTCACCGCAAGAAACATGGCAGCTAGGCGAAAAGAGACGCGCAGCGGATCGTTCGACTGGCGTAGCTATACGCAGGAATCTGCTTTTTCAAACACGTTTACACCTAAATTAAAACTAAACTTAAATCACTACCCAACGTCAATTCTAATAGCGTCTCTCTAAACAAATTTAAAAAAATACAAAAAAGCACTATAATCGAGTAAAGATCATCGTTCCATTACTAAATTTTAATTTCAAACTTGATCACTTCTCAGAAAATAGACTATCGAATATCTAATTCAGCAAGGGAGCTAGCTTATGTGGAAAAAAGGTAAACACAAAAATGAAATTGTCTACGTAGAAAAGAAGCCAGTTTATAAACAACGCTGGTTTTGGATTCTTATTGTCATCGTGATACTTTTAGTCGCTGGTGATATCAGTAATTTCATTTCTAAAAATAACTCATCTACTACTGATAGAACGGTAGCAGCCAGCAGTGCACCAGCGAAGACAACGCCTAAAAAGAGTACCCACGCAAAAGTGAATTTAGTTAGCGATATTACCGCGGAAAGCTACAATAATATTAAAGTTGGTAATTTAACCAAGAGCGGTGGTGACGGGACAACTTACATGAGTTTAGTCCAAAAGTTTGGTAAGCCAAGCACAACAAGCGATGCCGCAAGCAATAATATCGCTACTAAAGTAAAAACTTGGTCCAATATCCGTGGCAGTGGCCCTGATGCCAAAATGACCATTTCTTTTGTGCATAATCATGCAGTTGATAAGAATCTAACCGGTATTCAGGTCACGCGCGCGAATAAAATCACTTTGGCCCAATTCAATAGTCTCCAGAACGGTCAGAGTTACCAGCAAGTTACGAAAAAACTTGGTAAACCCAACGCCGTGCGTGTTACTTCAAATAACGGAAAAAAGACAACCGTTACGGAATATTTGACTGGCGTTGCTGGCAAGCAAGGCGCCAATCTTATTATTATTTACGATAATGATAAGGTCACCGGAAAAGCCCAAAACAACATGAAATAGTTTTTCAGTCGCAGATGATCAAACTCTAATTAGCATCTTCGCCTACTTTACTTCGATTTTCCTGATAAAGGTAACGGACATAGCAAACTAGGACGTACCCCACAATGAGGATTGCAACAATTGATTCTACAATCGTCAGCAAGTTCAGTGATATTATTTGGTAACCAATTTTAATGAAAAGATCACGAACGGCAGTGATGGCAATCGCTGTAATGACTAGTGGAAAGGTAAACGCCGCGTAACTTGGTGAGAATTTAGTTTGCAACAAGCGTGGCAGCAGTGCTAACACCAAGAAATACATTAACTGTGAAAGAACCAGCAGACCTAGCAACGGCCAAAAGCTATGGTACGTAAAGCCTTTCATGTAGCCCGCTAAACAAAGTGATCCTGGGGCCGCAATAACTGTAATTAAGGGTAAAGTTCGCTGGGACATTTTTTTGATTTTAAATACCCGGCGCAACACAATTGGTAACAAGATTAGGTAAAAGATAACGGCTAGCCACAGTACAACGTGGCCTAAGGTCGGGTTAAAACTTGCGGAAGTCATTGGTATGACCCCCATCCCAACGTAGACGATAAACCAGCTAGGGTAAACTTGCGTAATGGTCACCTTTTTACGCAGCACAAAGTAATACGTGAAGTAAAGCATAAGCCCAAGTTGGATGATCACGCCTAAATACCAAACACTGGTGGCTAAGTGCTTAAAGTCCGTTAGATACGTGGCCAGCACCATGATGGCCATTGAAAAGTTAGGCGCCACCGAAGCAATGATTGGGTCTTTCAGCGCCTGAACACTGTCCTTGAAATCAAAGATTAATTTTAAGATGACAAACAAGATCCCAATTGCGGCGCCAAGTCCCAGTATATTAGCAAGAACTGTTAGTTGATAATCCTTTGCTAAGTTACCTAAGGAAGCAATGGCCAAAAAAAGGCCGCAGATGGGAATGGGAATTGATTTAAGAAAAATACGCATTAGTTCGTTGCTCCTTTATAAAGACTTAGAATTAGTTTAGTCGTTTTGATCGTGCTTTGGAAGCCTATTTTTATTATAGGAAGTGTTTCAAAAAGCGTTCAAATTCTGAGAACAAGTCTAACCACTCTCTGGTTAGCAAATTCAAGCCATAACTATTTTAATTACCGCTAAAATATTGACTGAAATCCGGCAATACGTTAGTTACTCTGCCGCAGAAAATTAACCAGAAAAAGAAACAGCAAAAACTATCGTCATAGTTTTTGCTGTTTCTCTTTTATTGCTTGCTAAAAAACCTTTTGCCATTAGCTAATCGAAAATAACCATTAATTTTTCATTCGATTAATCTTTATCTTCGTGGCGCCGTTTCTTTCCAGCACCTGCTAAGCCAGCAAGTCCAAGAAGGAACGTTCCAATCATAGCCAAGTAACCATTAGCGTTTTCACCTGTTTGTGGTAATTTGTGCTTATCCGTCGTTGTCGACTTCTTCAAGCTGGTTGCGTCACCAGCCAGTTTAACAACTGGTTTCGCCGTTGTCTTAAACGCCGTTTGTACAGTGGTTGCCTGTTCATTGGATTGTTGTCCTTCACCAGGCGTAGTTGTAGCCGTGCCCTTACCTTTATTAGCGTAAGCATACGTGAGTGAGCCGTCCGAATGAACGCTTTCGGTAAATGGACCATCACCGTTGCCTGAATCATGTGTCATGGAAACAACGCCGTTTGGTTTGTCATTCGTAACCGTTGTTTTACCAATCGTTGCCGTTTCGCCAGGATGCAATGTGATTGCCGGTAGTGAGTCTTTGCCATTTGGCGTTTCAACAATCGTTTCATCACCAGTATCAACATCGACATGAACGTGCGTATTATCGCCGTCTGGCCACGTCTTATTAATATCAGTAACTTCACCATCTGGATTCTTCGTTACGGTAGTTGTGCCGCCGTCTGGATCCTTAGTAGTGGATAACGTCCCGTTGAAAGTGTAACTAACTGTTTGGTTAAGATTCTGGCCTTTTCCAGAGCGAATTGCGTCAATATCAGCACTTGCTAATGTGACAGTAGCAACATTGGCCTGACTTGAAATGTAATTTTCAAGTTTTGGACTAGCAACACTAGCCAGATTATTTGTTCCATCGATTACCCAATCAGTAAAGCCAAGTAATTCACCAGTCTTACTATCAACAATTGCACTTCGTTTGAAGTTCGTCGTCTGCGTAACTGTCTGCGGAGTGGCTGGTACGTTAGGATTTTTACTTGCGTTGATCTTGTAAGTAATTGTCCGACTAACTGTCTGATTCAAATCAGCGGCAGTGATTTCTGGCATCTTAGGCCCGTCAGGATTACTTGGATCAACTGGCTGCGTTGGATCAGTTGGTTCAGTTACCTCGATACTATCGTCATTTGTGTAGGTTACTGTTACGTTGTCTGCATTAGCCTTGAAGTTTGTGACTTCATCATTAGTTAATGTAACGGCTGGGGCGTTCTTGTCGGCAGTATAGCCCAGCACTTTTGGACTAATAACGGCTGTAAAACCATCATTTGTACTGTTTCCATCGTTACTTGTTGCTAGGGCCCAGTCACTATAACCAAATAGTTCACCGGTCTTACCATCAACAATTGCTGTCCGCGTGTAACTTGCAGTTTGCGTAACCGTCTTTGGTGTCGCATCGCCAGCGCCTTGATAGGTGATTGTCCGACTGACTGTCTTATTCAAATCACTTTCACTGACACCTTCTGGATATTTTGGTCCATCAGGATTATTCGGATCAATTGGATCAGTTGGGTCTTTGGGATCAGTTGGTTTAACAATAACGCCACCATCACTGGTGTAAGTCACCGTGATATCTGCTGAGGCGGCCTTGAAGCCAGTAATATCGGCATCAGTTAATTCAGTCGCACCGACCGTTTTATCGGCCATGTAGCCTGATACAGTCGGATTCTTAACGGCAGTAAAACCGTCATTAGTATCGTCTTGATCACTATTAGCAGTTAATTTCCAGTCACTGTAGCCTAGTAATTCACCGGTCTTGGCATCAACAATTGCCGTTCGGGTATACTTACCAGTTTGGGTAACTGTCTTTGGCGTTGTTACCGCTGGTAAGGCTGGATCAGTGACTACTTTGTAGGTAATTGTTCGACTGACTGTCTTGTTCAAATCATTTTCGTCCACACCTGCTGGGTACTTTGGCCCTTCAGGATCAGTTGGATCAACTGGATCGGTTGGGTCTTTGGGATCAGTTGGCTCAACCGTGACGCCACCATTACTAGTGTAATTAACCGTGATATCCTTTGATGTAGCCTTAAAATCAGTGATATCGGCATCGGCCAAGTCAATCGCAGCAACCGTCTTATCAGCCGTATAACCTGGTACTGCCGGATTCTTAACTGCGATCAAGCCATCATTGGTATCGTCTTTATCATTATTAGTCGTTAATTTCCAGTCGCTGTAGCCTAATAACTCACCCGTTTTACTATCAACAATTGCCGTTCGGGTATATTTACCAGTTTGGGTAACTGTCTTTGGTGTTGTTACTGCTGGCAAAGTTGGATCAGTAGCAACCTTGTAGGTAATTGTCCGACTAACCGTCTTATTCAGATCATTTTCATCCACACCTGCTGGGTATTTTGGTCCTTCAGGATCAGTTGGATCAATTGGATCGGTTGGGTCCTTTGGATCAGTTGGTTCAACAGTCGTTCCGCCATTACTAGTGTAATTAACGGTGAGATCGGCTGAGCCATCCTTAAAGTTAGTAATTGCATCATCGACCAATTTAGCATCAGCAACTGTCTTATCAGCCGTATAACCTGGTACAGCTGGGTTCTTAATGGCGATCAGGCCATCATTAGTATCGTCTTTATCGTTGTTAGTCGTTAATTTCCAGTCGCTGTAACCTAGTAATTCGCCTGTCTTAGTGTCAACAATTGCCGTTCGGGTGTACTTACCAGTTTGGGTAACTGTCTTTGGCGTTGTTACTGCTGGCAAAGCTGGATCAGTAACTACTTTGTAGGTAATCGTTCGACTAACTGTCTTGTTCAAATCACTTTCGTCCACGCCTGCTGGGTACTTTGGTCCCTCAGGGTCGGTTGGATCAATTGGATCAGTTGGGTCTTTGGGATCGGTTGGTTCAACAACGACACCACCATCACTGGTGTAATTAACCGTGACATTAGCCGAGTCAACTTTAAAACCGTCAACTTCGTTATTACCTAAGGTTACTGCTGCTGCATCCTTGTCAGCCGTGTAACCTGGTACCGCTGGGCTCTTAACGGTGGTAAAGCCATCGTTGGTATTATTCTTATCGTCATTGGTGCTTAACGTCCAATCACCATAACCTAATAACTCACCCGTTTTGCTATCAACGATTGCTGTTCGGGTGTACTTACCAGTTTGGGTAACTGTCTTTGGTGTGGTTACTGTTGGTAAAGCAGGATCAGTGACTACATTGTAAGTAACTGTCCGACTGACTGTCTTGTTCAGATCATTTTCATCCACACCTGCTGGGTACTTTGGTCCCTCAGGGTCGGTTGGATCAATTGGGTCCGTTGGGTCTTTGGGATCAGTTGGTTCAACGGTTGTTCCACCATTGCTGGTGTAAGTAACTTTAACATTGGCAGAATCTGCCTTGAAACCGTTTACTTTGGTATTGCCTAATTCAACCGCCGCGGCATTTTTATCAGCCGTATAACCTGGTACGTGCGGGCTAACAACGGCAGTAAAGCCATCATTGGTCTCATCTTGATCACTATTAGCACTTAATGTCCAGTCACCATAGCCTAATAGTTCACCCGTTTTACTATCAACGATTGCTGTTCGGGTGTACTTACCAGTTTGCGTAACTGTCTTTGGTGTTGTTACTTTTGGTAAAGCAGGATCAGTGACTACGTTGTAAGTAACTGTCCGACTGACTGTCTTGTTTAGATCATTTTCGTCCACACCCTCTGGGTACTTTGGTCCCTCAGGGTCGGTTGGATCAATTGGATCAGTTGGGTCTTTGGGATCGGTTGGTTCAACAACGACACCACCATCACTGGTGTAATTAACCGTGACATTAGCCGAGTCAACTTTAAAACCGTCAACTTCGTTATTACCTAAGGTTACTGCTGCTGCATCCTTGTCAGCCGTGTAACCTGGTACCGCTGGGCTCTTAACGGTGGTAAAGCCATCGTTGGTATTATTCTTATCGTCATTGGTGCTTAACGTCCAATCACCATAACCTAATAACTCACCCGTTTTGCTATCAACGATTGCTGTTCGGGTGTACTTACCAGTTTGGGTAACTGTCTTTGGTGTGGTTACTGTTGGTAAAGCAGGATCAGTGACTACATTGTAAGTAACTGTCCGACTGACTGTCTTGTTCAGATCATTTTCATCCACACCTGCTGGGTACTTTGGTCCCTCAGGGTCGGTTGGATCAATTGGGTCCGTTGGGTCTTTGGGATCAGTTGGTTCAACGGTTGTTCCACCATTGCTGGTGTAAGTAACTTTAACATTGGCAGAATCTGCCTTGAAACCGTTTACTTTGGTATTGCCTAATTCAACCGCCGCGGCATTTTGATCGGCCGTGTAACCTGGTACATGTGGGCTGGTAACGGCCGTAAAGCCATCATTCGTCTTATCTTGATCACTATTAGCGCTTAACGTCCAGTCACCATAACCTAATAATTCGCCAGTCTTCGCATCAACAATTGCCGTCCGTGTATACTTACCAGTTTGGGTAACTGTTTTTGGTGTTGTTACTGTTGGCAAGGCAGGATCAGTGACTACGTTGTAGGTAATTGTCCGACTAACTGTCTTGTTTAAATCATTTTCGTCCACACCTGCTGGATACTTTGGCCCTTCAGGATCAGTTGGATCAATTGGGTCGGTTGGGTCCTTTGGATCAGTTGGTTCAACAGTCGTTCCACCATTGCTGGTGTAGGTAACTTTGATATTAGCTGTATCGGCCGCAAAACCGTCTACTTCGTCATTGTCTAATTCAACTGCGGCGGCATTTTTATCAGCCGTATAGCCTAGTACGTGTGGGCTGGTAACAGCAGTAAAGCCATCATTCGTCTCATCAGCGTCAGTATTAGTACTCAATGTCCAGTCACCATAGCGTAAGAATTCGCCAGTTTTGGCGTCTACGATTGCTGTTCGCGTATAAGCGCCAGTTTGAGTAACCATTACTGGTGTTGTTACTTTTGGTAAAGTTGGATCAGTGACCACGTTATACGTGATCGTTCGACTAACCGTCTTGTTTAGATCACTTTCATCCACACCTGCTGGGTACTTTGGTCCCTCCGGATCAGTTGGATCAATTGGATCGGTTGGGTCCTTAGGATCTGTCGGGTCAACCGTAACCGTTTCATCCTCCGTGTAATTAACTGTAATTGTTGTATTTTCCGGTGTTTCACCTTTAGCCAATATAACTGCAGCAGGATTAACCGTTGCAACGGTTGCCTGATCAGGTGTGTAGCCCAAAACTTTAGGACTAGTAATGGCGCCATAATTACCTTGTGGTGTCCATGATACTTCACCAGTTGTTTCATTGGTAACTAGTTTATATTCAACCGTTTGCGCTTTATCGGGAGGAGTAGCGTCACCAGCACCTGTGTAATGGATCGTTTGGGTTACTTTAACGGTCTCCTTATTTTGAACGATATTGTCCGCACTTAATTCAACGGTTCGGACAACATTAAAAATTTCTTCAGTTTCTTTACCTAGATACTCGTTATCATCGTCCCCGCCTGATGGATTATTATCCGCCGGAACAGTTGAACGCTCATTGCCAAAGGAAGCGCCAGTAATATCCGGATTAGCTTCGGCCGCAGCCTTGTCATTAATCGTGGTTCCGGTAACTGCTCCATGGTAACCTGGTTTAGTGGTCGTTGGCGTGTATGCAGTAAAGACGGTTGCATCATCCGCTGAAGTCCCACTTGCGTCCGTAGTCCAGTTTGTGTAAACCACATTACCATCATCATCCAAGTGTGCTGTCCGGTAAATATTCACCGTTGGTTGGGTTTCGTCGGCTGGCACTTTACCAGTGACACCTTCAGCATTAACATAAGTGATTTTTTCGTTGGCAGTTCCCTGGAGGTAAGTTACACCAGTACCGGTAACGTCGCCTGGATTATCTGGCGTATAAATGATCGCAGTAACGTGAATTGCAATATCATCAGTATCATCATCAGTGAGGTTAATAGTGACAGTTTGACCATCGGTATAGTTAGGGTCATCAATTTTAAAACCTTCAGGTGCCGTTACAACGTATGTTTTAGCATCGCCTACAACACCTAGTATTGGTTGAATATCATTAACTACCTTACCAGTAGCGTTGTTAACGTAGCTGACGTTGGCCGTGGCCGTATCATTGGCCGCTAAATAATTGAACATATTGTCGTAATCGACAACATCCAGCGTGTAGGATGAATACTGGTTCGCTCGCGCATCGGCCTGACTATCATTATAGTCAGTTGTTTGCCCAATATTAGGCGTGTACCAGTTCTTCGTATCATTCATTGAAACCGGACTTGTCCACATAAAGGTACCGTCATTAGCAGCCGTTTGAACCCATTTAGACGAGTATGAGCCATCAGGGTACTGGGTATAGACGATTTCATAACTCTTTTTAGTGTTGGGATCATTTGTGTAATCCGCAATTGCTTTAAGAACCGCTTGGTACTCAGCATCGTAGACTGATTTAATCAGGCTATTGGTGTCAGTCAAACTATCTGAATAGTCGGCGTACTCATTACCGTTCTTATCAATGATGACGGCGGCATTACCTGTGTTGGCCTTGGTCAGTAAATAGGCGCTGGCGTCTTCTGCCTGCCCATTAATGGCCGCATCAAACGCCGCCTTCTTAATTGATTCAGTACTATTATTTAAATACTGTTGTGTCGTTTGGTAGAAACCATCGTGTGATAATTTGGTTGTATCTTCTTTTTTAGCATCATTATCAAACGAGAGCTTGCCACTTGTTGTTGTTTTATCTGATGTTGCAAGAGCTGAACCTGTTCCAGTAATATCACCTTGACCCAAGAGATCATAGAGGTAATCATTTTCGCCATCAATCGAGGCAATATAGTCGGCTCTTTCAATGACACTGCGGATTGCAGTGTAAATGTTAGTGACGTACTGGGAGAAAATTTCTTGAGGGAACTTGATACTCCCAATTGCACCGTAAAGGCCACCATTGGGACCATATTTAAAACCATTCATAATCGTATAAGTGATATCAGCAAAGGTCGTCCCATCATTCAAGAATTGCACATCAAAATCATTTTGGCCGCCTAATGAGACTGGGTTACCCATGATTGCTTTTTCCAAATAAGATTGGATCATTGGTTGGAATAACGGAATATAAGCATTCCAAACGTGAACCACATCGTTTAACGACTGTTGAATCGCATCCCGTGGATCATTACGGTTGTCATTATTATCAGCAACATAATTTGGCGAAGTTGGGTCATTGACGGTTGCCATCGCATCGGTGGCCGCCTGTTGATACATTGCGTAGACGGCCTTATTAGAATTATTAAACGCATTAGATTTGGTCCCAGAGACATCTAAAGGCATATTGGAACCTGATTTGGCATCGCTATCATAAGCAATTGAATTTGCGTAAGTATCAGCGTCTTTTTTCAGGTTCGTAGCTAAAGCAGTATAAAATGCATCGGTGGCTTTCGCCCATTGCTTAATAAATGTCTGATAACCGGCTTGATAGTTTAGATCGCCACCGTTATTCTTTGTGTTTGTACTACCGGAATCGATCCACCAAGCACTAGGGTTAGTGATATCAATGCCATAAGGCGTATCGGTTGCAGCATAGTCAGAGATATTGACGTTGTCTACTTTTTGATGAGTAATACTGGTTGCACCTGCATTGCTCGGAACTTCATAATGAATATCTTTTTCAGTATCAACACCATTGGCAATTCGACCGGCCTCATAGACTTTACCTAAACCATAAAGTTGACTGTATAGTGTATAGCTAACAACAATCTGTCCAATCCCATTGGCAACATTGCCGGTAGAAGCCAACCCTTTATTATTTTGTAAATCCCAGCCAGCCTGCATATAACCATCTTTGTACATTTGGCTGTCAGGATCTGCTACTGCAGCAGCGGCAACCGCAGTAACGGTTACTGGTTGATTAGTTTTTTCACTTATGGCCTTAGCACTGGCCTTGGCCGCATCGATTTCTTTACTAGTTGGATTCACCAAATTAGTTGCTGTAGCTGCAGAACTTGTACTAGCAACAGTTGAAGCAGCGGTGGCTGAACTTACGGCCGTTGAATTATTGGTCGCTGGATTGGCAGTAACGGCTGCTACTGAACTTGGGCCCACAGAACTGACTGGTGCAGTACTGCTAGCTGCACTAGAACTCGCGGGTGTCGTACTTGTGGCCGCGGAACTCACTGCAGTCTGAGTTGCGTTGGCACTTGCTGGTGCAACACTAGCGACGGTAGCACTTTGGGCAGTTGCCTCAGCAGCACGAGAATCTTTAGCGACCACGCTAGTTGCTGCAGAACTTGCTACTGGTTTGCTTTCGGTGACCGAGCTTGAATCAGCAGCCACTTCTGAAGTTGCACCGCTGGTAGCGGCCACTGAATTAGAAACCGCACCACTACTAGTTGCGGTCACATTAGTGGTTGACTCAGTAACTTCGGCGGCCTTAGCATCAGTTGTTTGAGCAACTGCGCCAATTCCTAATGAAAGCATAGCTAAGCTAGCAAAAACCCAATGTTTGCCAGCCTTGTACATTTTATAGTGTTCATTAACTTTATTTGCGCGTCCAAATCTATTATTTTTACCCATAGACCCTAACTCCTCCTTATAAAAACGTAAAACAAGTAATGTTACTTCCCCATTTTTCAGCAATTCAACAAATTTGGTTTTGCTGAAGAAACCGCTTCCTCCTATAAATTAAGTCTATAAGCTAAAGAATTTATACTCAACGTCCCTTCAGACCAAAATGTTTGCCCAAAAGGGAAAGTTAAAAAGCATTAAACTATTATATTTTTATTGGAGTGATTAATTTATTCTTTGTCTTTATGGATAATCAATGTATATAATTATTGTTCTTTGGAATTGGAAATCTAAAACTAGAGAAATAAAAAAAGCTGTGGCAAATTTTACTTTTACCACAGCTTCTGTCTATAACACTTTCAAAAGGCTACGCTAGTTAAACACGTTAAAGTCGAATTAATTCAAGCTGCATTGCTTTTGCAACGGCCCCGGCTCGACTAGTCACTCCTAATTTATTATAAATATTGGTTAAATAGCCCTTAATCGTTCTTTCACTAAAATGAAGTTCTTGCGCAATTTCAAAATTATGTTCACCCTTAGCAACTTTTGTAAGAATATCTAAGTCTTCATTAGATAATGAATACTCTAAGCTTCGTGAGTCAACTGCATTTCTCAATAAATCTGGTGACACAATCAGTTGACCATTCATCGTATCCTGAATTGTTTGAAAAATCGTTTGCGACGAGGCGTATTTCAGTAAAAAGCTATCAGCTTTCAGGGCCATCGCTTCATTAAATACCTTAACATCATCATAAGTCGTCAGAATACAAACCTTTACTTTCGGAAACTGTCGCTTAACGTGCTCGAGTGTTGAAATACCATCTAGTACCGGCATTCTAATATCTAAAAGCATGATATCAACTGCAACTGTGTTCAGTTTTTGCAATGCAAGTTGGCCATTTTCTGCTTCAGCAACAATTTTAAATTTTGAATTACCGGCAAACACTGCCTTTAATCCTTCTCTAAAAACTGGATGGTTGTCAACGATCATTATTCTTATCATATTGGTCTCCTCCAAGTGGAATATCAATTACGATAGTGGTTCCCTCGCCCTTAACCGATTTAATTGCAAACTGTCCGCTTATCGATCTGACTCGCTCGGCTATATTTTCCAAGCCAAAGTTTAGATCACTTTTAGTGACGTTTTTGACATCGAAGCCATTTCCAAAATCAATTATCTTCAAACGATAATTTTCTTTGGTACGTTCCCCAAAAACGACAGCATTATTCACGCCAGCGTGTTTAGCCACATTAATCAAACATTCATGAATAATCATCTCAAGCTGCGAAAATACATCCCTAGAAAATTCCGGTTCATCCTTAATTGTACTTTTGACATCTAATTGGTAATTTTTCTTAAAAGAATTGCTTAAAATATTAATTCTAGTTTTCAGACTTAATTCTCGATTGACCCTCAAGTCCTTAACAATCGCACGTGAATCAACAACCATTTTACGCGAGCGCGTAATAACGTGTTCAATTTCCGCCAAACTTTTTTCACACGCCGCACCGTTTCGCATTGCGTTGGCGGTAGCCTCTAAAGTCAATAAATTCCCGATGATTTGTTGAATGATTGAATCATGAAAATCACGGGCAATTCGATCTCGTTCAACCTCAACCGTTGTTTGTTCAACTTGATCATAAACATTTTCTAATTGTTCAAACAGTTGCCGACTTTTTTTCAGTTCAATGAATTGTTTCGTGAACACACTCTGAGTATATAGTGCCGCAAAAATAAGAAACGCCGTCACTTCCAATAAAAGAACTGTGTGTCCAAAACTTGCCATCCCAAAAATATTGTGGAGATATATGGCTGCAAAAATAATGATGACTAACGCTAACGCAATTTTTTGCTCTTTTCCCACTTGAAAATTCCAAATTTCTAGTAAAATAACCGGTGCCATTCCTAATAAAATAGGCATACAATCCCCAATAAGAAAGTAGGAACCAATCGTCACAATTAATTGTGTCAAAATAACAAATTCAATTCTAGGTTTGGTTAAATAAGAAAGTAGCGCAATTTGAATCGACATCCCAACAAAGAATAAGCCTAAATAAAACCAGTTACTTATCTTGCCCGGAGACAAAACGCCTTCAATTGTTGCTGAAATAATGTAAATAACAACAACATAAAGGATGGCCGTACCTTTAGTCTTGTTAAACATTTCAATTTTTGTTTTTTTAAGTTCCAGTTCTTTCATATTCTGACCACCTAATTGACCATTACTCAAGTACTTCTCAATGTTAGTATACAATAATATTCAGGTAGACCCTAACGCCAACCAAAATAATGAGGCCGTCACTCCCACCAAAAAAGTTCTACGAAATCTAATTTGGATTTCGTAGAACCTTCTTTACGCTTTTGCGATCTAAGAATTTAACAACACTAATAAATGAGCTTGCCCTCTATTCATAAGTTCGATTTATTTTATGATTATTCGGGTACAGGGAAAAGCGTTCCGCGCGGTAAGTGTAACCCTTAGTGCCTAAATTACTTAATTGAACGTTAAAGACTTGCTGATTGGTCTTTTTATTAACCTCAATAATGTCACTTCGGTCACCACCCTTAAGAAACCCAAAGCAGAGTAGGCGGTTGGTGGCACTTAGATAACGGTCAGAGCCAATAATTTGACTGAAATTCTGTTTACCTAATGACTTGCCGTATGACCAAGTCTGACGAATTGTCTTCGTCTTTTCATTAATGACGTACTGCACACCTTCAGAATACTTTTCACTCGTTTTCTTCGGCCCGTTGGTAATCGCAATATTATTGTTAAAAATAATCAGATCTTTCAACTGCTGATTGCTTTGATCAGGTAATAAGATTGCCGCGTGTTGTCCGCCTGGATAAGTAATCTTTCCTTTTGCCGTTAACACTTTGTTGCGGTAACTTATTGGCCAACTGGACTTTTTCTTGCCGGAAAACAGCCACTTAATTTTGTCAGTCTTATAGTTTAATTTCAGCACTAGATCCTGGTGGCGACTGGAAATTATTAGACCATTATCTGATTTATCGTAGTACAGTGAGTTCATGTGCAGCCAATCAATTTTACCATTGTTTCGTTTTTCTGAAGTAAACTTACGCCACATTTTGGCGGGTAAGATTTTCTTCATGTCGATAACTTTCGTGATTTTGCCCGTCTTATGTGATACCTGAACGATAGTATCCTCGATGTATTTGCTACCACCGTCAGAGACCGTCATTAACAGGTCACGATTTGGTAATTCAATTGCATCATGGTGAACGACGGTGACGTCATCATCCAGATTTTCACTATTGGAGCTCTTAGCCTCACTAGAAAAATGATATTCCTTATAAACGCGCCCCATAAAGTCCGTCTCCAGCATTTCGTTGTAAACCTTGGCCGAATTATTCTTCTTGGCGAGGTACATGAGATGCCCGTTTTGTAGCTCCTTGAAGACGTGTTGCGAATAGTCCGTCGAATACCAGCGAATGTTACCATCGGCATCAATCCCAAATGGTTGCTTAGTTGTCCGAACAATGAAAGTTAATTTATCTTGACCGATGACCATCTTCTGTTTATTTGCCGTTTTAACGTTAATTTTGATCGCCGCTAAGGCCGCTGGTAATTTGGCCGTTTTAAGTCGCAATTTTTTGTGGATTATTTGACCATTTTTCTGTTTGATCGTGATTACGACGGTATTATTGTAATCAGCGTACAAACCTAGAACCGATAATTTATGCTTGTGTTTGTAACCTGAATAAGTTGTTTTGATTGCTGTTTTCGCCGATTTGCCAACGACACGCAAACTCACCTGACTGGCGGCCTTGGTTTGAAACTCAACCAAAGCAGTTAGTGGCGACGTCTGATAAGGATTTAGCTTAACGTACATATGATTTTCAGTGTAGCTACTAGAATTTAATTTTTGTTGATATTTCTTAGTGACCTGGGCCTGCTTCTTTTGGCGAGTTGTGATTAGGCTACTATTTAAATTAGCACTGATCTTTTTTGCCGAAATAGTACCCGCATAACGTTGCTGGTGCCAACCAATTCCCAATATCACTAAGATTACCGCTAAAATAAGCACGCCTATAAAACCAACCCGATGTCGTTTCACTATCTCCAAACCTCCACAAACTATTTTTCAAACATAAAACTACCATTGCAATTAATTTTAAACTAGTTTTAGTGTTAATGAGTGAACTTTTTTCTTTTTTTCGCACATTCACTTAGCAAAAATCCCACTGGCCTGATGGCGATCAAATAAAGCAGACTAAAATTAACTACACTTTTCTACTTAACCCCACTTTTGACTGGATTCGGTATAATTTGGATAATGCTTCACCTGGCGAAAACCAGTTGTTTCAGCGACAACGTACAAGGGCCGCTTGCGTGAAGAGACAAATATCCGGTAAAGGTACGTGCTCACAAGACCAATGCTGAACAAAATTAGGCTGGTTGTTAACAGTAACGTGGCCAACAATAAATCACTTCCACCAGTAGTGGCGCCGATGACTATGCGAATAAAGGCAACAACACTCAGCAAAAATAAACCAGCACCTGCCCAAACGGAAAATTGTAATGGCAGTCCCGAAAAGGACGTTAAACCATCAATTGCCAAACTGAACATTTTATTCAGTGGATATTTCGATTGACCTGCAATTCGTTCATGCCGCTCATAAGTAACCGCCGTTTGCTTGAAACCAACCCAGGAAACTAGGCCCCGAACAAAGGGTTCCGGCTCATCCAATTTGGCCAAAACTGTCACCACTCGGCGATCCATTAGCCGAAAATCACCAGTATCAAGGGGAATGTCAAGCGGTGTCGCCCGTTTTAACACCCGATAAAAAAGTTTGGCCGTCAATTTTTTAAACCAAGTCTCGCCATCGCGGCCGAGACGCTGACCGTAAACAACTTGATTACCGGCGCGCCAACACTTAATCATCGCTGGAATTACTTCCGGTGGATCCTGAAGATCGGCGTCCATCACCACAACAGCATCCCCAGTTGCGTAGCGAATTCCTGCCGTAATCGCTAATTGATGACCAAAATTTCGCGAAAATTGAACTAACCGAATCGCGTCATCGTTCAGGCGCGCTTGCTTAATCAACTGTGCGCTGGCATCAACTGAACCATCATCCACGAAAATCATTTCGTACGCTTCATCCTGATTAGAAATAAATTGTTCCAGCGCCGCAATAGTTGCCAAAATGCCAGCTTCTTCATTATAAACTGGTAAAACAATAGAAATTTTCGGTGTTTGCGTTCCAATCATGCTGCTTCCTCCTTAATAATAAGGTCTATTTTACGTACAAAACGTAAAATCTCATCTGCGGCGGATATCCATTCTCCTAGTGCTCACTGCGCACACTCGAAACATGGCCCTCCTTAATAACAAGGTCTATTTTACGAAAAAACGTAAAATCCTATCTGCGGCGGATAGCCATTCTCCTAGTGCTCATTGCGCACACTCGAAACATGGTCCTCCTTAATAATAAGGTCTATCTTACGAAAAAACGTAAAATCCTATCTGCGGCGGATAGCCATTCTCCTAGTGCTCATTGCGCACACTCGAAACATGGTCCTCATTAATAATCTGATCTATTCGCCAAAACTTACCGCGTAATTTTAATATCATTTGAAACACGATCTAGTAAATATCACTTAAATCGTACAAAGTCCCTGAACTTTGACCACCAGGTTGCATTGCCTGCGTTTTAGTTCCGCCCGTTGGCATTTTGGCCGTCTTAGTAGTCGCTTTAGCAGAACTACCATTACTAGTTGGTACGCCTTGCGGTCCGGCAATATTGGCACCGCCGGAACTCGTTGGTTTACTAGTTGGTTTTACCCCAGTAGGTTGGCCCTGCATTGACTTGGTATTCGTTGGCCCTTTTGTAACGTTATTCATTTCCGTAGTCTGTTGGCCAGTACCAGTTGTGCCACCATATTTGCTTGTGGCAACCTTTTTAGCGTGCTTTTTAATCCAGTTAACAATGGCCGTGTTACCACTCTTACCAGATGAGTAATAATACTTCAGCTGGCCGTTTTTAACTAACTTTTTAAATTGTTTCAATGTAATTGCCGGGTCGGTGCCATTAAAACCACCCATCGCCATTACGGCCTTACCAGTTTTAATAATGTACGGCGCCGCAGTTCCAGAATCACTTGTGGCAAAGAGGTACTTTGCCTGACCTTGATTTTTCTCTAAATAGGCCAATAGTTTTTTATTAACCGTCCCGGAACCAACACCACCGTTGGCTTGCTGATCACTAGTTAACAAATCAGGGCCGGCCGTTGGAATACCCGCTGACTCGGCCGCAATCGTTGGCGTTAAGGACCACCAAGTTGGTGCCAGCATGATCGTACAAATGGCCAGAATAAATGCTGGCCTAGCTAACCCGCGACTATGACTAATGATAATAATGATGCTAAAGACAGCTAATGCGATAATTAACCAACTTAGCCAAAGGTAATAATCGGCCACGTACCACGCTTGCAAAAGAGCAGTAACGGCAATGGCAATGGGCAATAACGCAGTTCGCCACAGTCGTTTTTCTTGTTTGGCATCCGCCCACAAAGTTGTCAGGCCAATCCCGGCCAAAGTCGCAATTGGTGGTGCTAACATAATCATGTAATATGGGTGGAAGAAACTAGCCACTGAGAAGAAACCGAAGACTGGTACTAGCCAACCCAACCAGAGAATCAGCTCTTTTTGTGCTTGGCTTAATTGGTACCAACGGCGCTTAGGATCAGCAAAATAGCTAAAGCTGCTGATAACACCAATTAAAGCAAGTGGCAATAACCAGCTAACCTGCCGACCTAATGATTTTTGGAAAACTCGAGTAATCCCTGCTGTACCAATATCAAAAGCACCGCCACCTGCACCGGCTGTGCCACCACCTTGGCCAGTTTTACCACCGGTAGCATTCCCAGCAGCACCTGGTCCCCCGGTCTTACCACTTTGCTGACCACTAGGCACTTTAGGCTTAGTCCCAGTTGGTGTCGTTTGTGTTTTACTACCAGTTGTCACTTTTACTTCTTTAATCGCCTTTTTTGGTGCGTTTGTTTTTTCTTTACTGCCACTCATTCCAGGAAAAGTACCGCCAGTACCAGTTGTTTGGCCTAACAAACGTTGACTACCGTTGTAGCCAAAGGCCAGTTCTAGAACTGAATTGTGTTCTGAACCACCTTCATAAGGACGATTTTGGGCCGAAGTCAAATCAACCGATAACGGCCAAGCTAACGTAAAAATGGCTAGAACAACGGTAGCAACCGATAAATTAAGAAGTTTTTTGGGCCATTTAATTTTGGCTGCCAGCCAGTAAAAGACGTACATTGCTGGCAATACCATGAAGGCTTGCAGCATTTTTACGTTAAAGGCGACGCCGATTAGGGCAAAACTGACAAAGAGCCAGCGCTTTTCCCCCATCTTAGTTGCTTTAACTAAAAAACTAAACGCCAACAATAGGAAAAATACCAAGGTTGCATCCATGTTATTTGTTCGTGAATCGGCCACCACAATCGGCGTTACCGTCATGATGAGTGCGGTGAAACGGCCAGCAACTCGGCCAAACGTTGGTGTCACTAGTCGATAAAGTAGATAAACTGACCCAACCCCGAACAAAACGGACGGCAACACAACACTCCAGCCATGAACATCAAAAATCTTTGCGCTAATTGCCATAAACCACAACGCGACTGGCGGCTTATCAACGGTAATATACCCTGCCGGATCAAAACTTGCGTACCAAAAATTCTTCCAACTCTGCGTCATACTCGTAATTGCAGCCGTGTAGAAATCATTGGCCGAACCAGCCTTCCAGATCTGCCAACCGTATAAAAATAGTGCAACTAATAAAATTAAAATTAGAAAAGGATCAAATTTTGCATTAAAAAATCTTTTCTTCTGTTTAGTTTGCATCAGTTAACCACCTGCTCCAGTCACTTAATTTAAATTGAACCTGCTTTAGCGGCCGTAAATAATGGTCGATCATTGCCAATCGTTTGATAAGTGCCACCTCCAATATGAATACAGGGTTTAGTTGCTACCCCAAAAATATTTTTGATTTATGTTTTCCTAATTAATCTAGCGCGTGTTTGGAAAAGACTTCACCTCTTGAAACAAATCATTGGTAAAGTAGGCCGCGACTTGGACTTGAAATCTGTTCAAGCTCACCTAGTCTTCAATTTTGGAATAGTACTTAATTGCTTTTTAAACACTCTTTTAGCTTAGTGGATCAACCATAAATGAAGCTTAAAACTGATAAGGGTTTGACTAATCATTGATTGGCACGTATTTTAAATAGTAATTGACGGCTCACATTTTTAGACCTATTTGCGTATTTATTACGCAATCTGGACCGTGTCTGAAAAATACGTTTAAAGTAATCACTTGGCCAATTTAGCGTAAACGTGTTTGAAAAAGCAGATTCCTGCGGTTGCCATGTTTCAACTTGGCGGTTTTTGCCGTGGTTGAATGGACAACGGATGAAGCATCAAGATTATTAACGTTTTTGGTTAATAATCCTCAATTGCGGAATAGTAGCTACAACGGCCAAATCATCTTTTTCAAAGGTGATTCGTCCGTTTAGGCTGCGATTCGGACTTCGGTTTATCCTAGTCCGATCGACATCGTTAGTAATCCTCAGAATCTGAACGCTTTTTCAAACACTTCCTAGACCAATCTGTCTAACTTTATTTAAATTAATTTAAAGAGGTGCTAGCTTATTGCAAGCAAATATTTTAATTGTTGAAGATGATACGATCCTAGCGAACGATATCGCCGAAATGATCGCACCTTTCGCAAGCTCGACCATCGCCCATGATGGTGAAAATGGCGAATTACTGGGAAAAAATGGTATCTTTGATCTAGCCATTCTCGATTTAATGCTGCCCCAAGAAAATGGCTATGATGTTTTAGGTCATTGGCGAACGGAGCAACACTTGGAATTGCCCATCCTCATTTTGACCGCCAAGGATACGTTGACTGACAAATTACGCGGCTTTAACCTTGGCGCGGATGATTACCTAACAAAGCCCTTTCACCGGGAGGAATTAATTGCCCGAATCAAGGCCCTGCTCAAGCGCAGCGGTCTGCTCAGCGATGAAACGTTACTTCAAGTGGCCGACTTCACCATTGATCTCAACCGCCGAACCGTAATTTATAAAAATCAGTCCTTACAGCTAAATGGTAAGGAATTTGACTTATTGGTGTATTTTACGCAAAATCCCAACGTTATTATTACAAAAGAACGGATCTTTGACCGTCTTTGGGGGTTTGAGTCGGAAACGGCCCTAACCGTTGTCGAGGTCTACATTAGTAATTTGCGAAAAAAACTAAAAACGGTCGCCGCCGATCAATCGATCAAAACACTACGAAACGTCGGTTATCTATTTGAGGTGAATAAATGAAACAACTAAAAAATTCATTTCAAAAGCGCCAGCAACTAAAACTATTTGGTACTTTTTTAATTAGTTTTATCCTCCTTTTCTTAGTTTTAGGTGCAATTGTTGGCTTTCTTTTTCAACATTCAATCTACCAAAACGTTAATCAATCACTACAAATTCAAAAGGAGCAAATTTTAGGTAAAGGGACACCCAACCGCCACCCGCTTAAACCACAGCAGCGCCAAAAGAATGGCCAACAGCGACCACCGATTTCCGGTGCACCCTTTCAAACGAATATTATCGTTTTTAATGCGGCTGGTAAGGTACTCAACCGTGATGTTTTAGGGGCCCGTAACTACCAGCTTTTTAATCAGGTCAAACTAAATAAGAACCAGCTCAACCAAGTCACTAATTTAGATTTCAACACTAATCAGCGAACTGCCAGCCGGTTTCGCACGTTGCTCCTTAAAGTCAGCGCTAAAAGTAGCCAACGTCAGTACGCTGGGCATTACGTTTTAATTCTTATCAATACCGACGCAGAGGCGCTGGCAATTCACAGTATTTTTCGGTCGTTACTCATCACAATGATCATCTTCACACTACTGGCAACCTTGCTGGCGTTCTGGCTTTCCCGAATTGGTATGCGGCCAATTATCACGGCCTGGCATAAACAACAAGAATTCAGCGCCAACGCAGCTCATGAATTACGCACACCTTTGGCCATTATTCAAAATCAATTGGAATATCTGCTTACCAAACCCCACCAACCAATCCTTGCCGAGGCTGAAAAAATCACCATTTCATTGAATGAAACTAGTCGAATGAAGGCCCTTACTGAGCAATTACTAACGTTGGCCCGCTCAGACGCCGATGTGCTCCAACTTAGGCCCAGTCAAGTTGATTTAAAAACACTGAGTGAACAGGTCACAACGCCCTACTTGGAAATTGCTGCTAGTCAGCACAAAAGTTTGCGTTTAGAAACTCAGGCAACTGCTTTAATTACGGTAGACCCCGATTTAATCAAACAGTTAATTATTATTTTGTTGGATAATGCCGTGAAGTACACGCCAGCCGGGGGCACCATCGTCTTTACAACACTGGTTAGCACTGATCATTGGGGAATCAAGGTGAGTGATACTGGCTGTGGCATTCCGGACAACAGCAAGAAACAAATTTTTGATCGCTTTTACCGTGTCGATTCCGCCCGCCAAAAAGAACAGATCGGCTACGGACTTGGCCTATCAATCGCCAACTGGATCACCACGCAACATCGAGGCAAGATTAATGTGTTAGATAATCACCCACAAGGTAGTATTTTTAGGCTAACTTTCCCCCGACATGTTCACTATCGTTAAGAATTTCCAGCACATTTTTACTGAGGCTATTCAAAAATAAAACTAGCGACTACAACAAAAATAAATTTTGTCATAGTCGCTAGTTTTTTATAGAAAAATTTAGTTAGCCGTGTAACGTTGCAATCCTTCATAAACCAACTGGGCAACATGTTGTTGATAGGTCGCTGAACTAATATATTGATAATCTGTGTAATCGTTAATGTAGCCCATTTCCAATAAAACGGCCGGCATTTGACTATCACGAATAACTTGAAAATTTCCATACGCCGTTCCACGGTTGGTCAAACCAAGGCCACTTAATGATTTCGATAACGCTTTGGCAAATGGCTTACTGGCCGCGTGGTAGTAATAGGCCGTGAACCCTGATGCAGTATTTGCTACCGGGGTTGAATCAAAATGAAAACTAATAAACAGACTTGCACCTCGTTTATTGGCTAAAGCCGGCCGACTGGCAAGGGCAACAGTTTGATCGCTATCCCGGGTTAAAATTACCCGGGCATAAGATGATTTTAATTGTTGTTTCAGCGCTAACGCCATTTTTAAAGTGTACCTTTTTTCTTCAGTATCATTGGTTGCCAGTGCCCCGGAATCACTGCCACCGTGTCCAGGATCAATCACGATTGTTTGTTCGGCCAGGCGATTAGTCGCCGTAGTGGCATTATAATCGCTGTGAATTAACCAGGTCGGTAACCAACCAGTTCGGCCGTGATAGCGCACCTTATCCCAACCATTTTTCTGCTGTAAATAAGTTACCGTCTTGTTCTTAGTAACCGTCACTATTGCCTTACTAGAATTGGGCGCTTGCCGCATTACCAAAGCCGGTGCAGTCACCGTAATTTTTTGCCGGTGCACAAAATGATCAATACCTAACCAGATCAAACCACAGACTGCCAGCACAATCAGCAGTCGCAGTAGCTGTAAAATATTAAAATGCTTTCTTTGTCGTCGCGCTCGTCTCAAAAATTGTCACCTTCCGTAATTGACTTAAAGCAGATTAGAGGCGTTAGGTTTCTCATTGATCACACACAATAATGGCTGGCCTTAATTTGTAATTTAGTCATATTAGCTAATTTAGAATTCACTATGTCAGTTTAATTTACTAACCTAAAACCAACCTTAAAACAGTCCAAATAATTAGGTTGACTCTATTGATTATCGATAATATAGTTTGATTAGTCACTACTTTGTTCAACTTTTAAGGAAGTCTTACGTTTGAAACAAAATCAGCCTTTAAAACTTAACTCACAAATTTCACAGCGTAAGCCGGAAAATGTCGTCCACCTTAATAATCGCTGCCCTTTTTGTGATACCAATAGCTTAACTAATATTTTAGCCAGCGACAATGACATTATTTGGCTAGAAAATAAATACCACACGTTAGAAAACACCTGGCAAACAGTCATCATTGAATCAGGCAATCACTTCGGCGACATTTCGAATTATTCCCAGGCACACAACCATAAACTATTTGCCTTTACCCTTGCTTGTTGGCAAAAGGCTGCAGAAAACAAAAAATTCAAAAGTATTTTACTCTTTAAAAATCACGGTCCACTATCCGGTGGCAGTCTTGGACACCCCCACTTACAGTTAGTTGGCCTTGAGCAACAAGATGGCTATTCCGAAATCAATTCAACTAACTTTCAGGGCACGATCATCGCTAAAAATCAATTTATTGAGCTCAACATTTCCGCCCAACCAATTATGGGTTCCACTGAATTTAATTTGATCATTAACGCTACTTCGGCCCTCAATTGGCTAGCAGATTACACTCAGGTCATCACCCGCTACATCATCACCAGTTATTTTCAGGGTAAATTTGATAGCTACAACCTCTTCTTTTATCACCGTGCCAATCAAATCATCTGTAAGGTGGTCCCTCGTTTCATTGTTACTCCCTACTTTGCTGGTTACAAAATTGCGCAGGTGGATGATGAACAACGAACTGATGAAATTAAGCTTGCGGTACAGGGGCTGTTGCGGCAGCGGGGCTTGCTGTGAAAAAAGGATGGAATTGGGACAAAAAACAGTTATTGGATTAGCTGTAGTCAGGTACGTGAACCCAGACTTTTAGCGCCTGTTCTTAGAGTAATGTTCAGAAATAGTAAGCGGTCCGAACCTTTGCCTTAGCCTCATCCCTAAAATTAAAAGTCTCAAATCACAATTCACATAGATCTAGACCTGCAGGCATCAAATAAAAGTCACTCAATACTGTCCCGTAATTTCTCAAAAGTATTTAAAGAACCGAACCCATAATAAAACCCACTAAATTGGAAATCTCAATTTAGTGGGTTTTATTATGTTATTTTTTTAAAATTAAGTTTTATTTTATAGCCTGCCTCGCGAGAATATCATCAGTGATGTCCTGCAGCGTAATTTCATTCATCCGTTGAAAGGCAGATTCTTCGATATCCGCGTAGTACATATTTAGCGTGTCCTGAATATTCCCGCCAACAATACACTGTGGGTTAGTCTTGGGATCGATGTGTAACAGATCATGATCCATATTGATTGCCTGGTAGACGCTCAAAATAGAAATCTTGTTTGGCATGACATTAAGTGTCGTGGTGGCACTCCCCGGTTGGGTATTAATTAATCCCGCTTTCCTTAAATCTGACATTAAGTTACGGACAACACTAGCATTGGCTTCAATACTTGCGGCAATCGCTTTACTTGAAAGATCGCCATCCTTATAAATAATGAGATAAGCCAGAATATGAATTGCATCACTCAACTTGTGCGAGTACTTCATTAAACTACACCTAATTTCGACTAAGAATTTCGTTGATTGCCTTTGGTAAAGCAGTCAAATCATGCCCAAGAACAGTTTCTAAATCAGTTGAATCCTCACTCAATGAGCCATCATTAATTGGTTCCTGAAAGGAGGTGAAAAGGGCCGCGGTATTCTGATCCAAACCTGCTGCCACTAAGCCGGCCTGATATTCCGTTGCAGACACTTGCTTAACCGTAAAATCATTACCAGTAGCCTGTTTTAAGCCGTTCCCTAGGTCTGCGTAAGAACGTGCTGGACCAGCAAGTTCATAAACCTTCTTGGGATTGCTTAATGTTAACACTTTGACGGCCGCTTCAGCAAATTCGCGTTCCAGTGCCCAGCCAACCTTACCAGCCGCCCAGTATGAAACTGGTTTATTGGCGGCACCATTCTGTAAGAAACCGACTTCGTTTTCTAGATACCAATTATTCCGCAAAAATGAATGAGCGACACCAGCATCTTCAATTGCACTCTCAGTAATTTTATGGTCATTGGCCAAGGCACTAGTCGAATTTTGCGCATTAGGGAAACTTGTGTAGGCAACAAATTTAACTTGGGCAGCAGCTAATGCCTTAACCACATTTTTGTGTTGATCAGCCCGCGTAACGGCGCCACCTGGTTGTGACGAAATAAAGAGAAGGCGATCCACACCCTGCAGCGCAGTTTCCATTGAGGCCTCATCATTATAGTCACCTTGCCGAATTTCAACACCTTGTGGTAGTAATTCTTTGGCCTTAGCAACATTCCGGGCAATTGCGATAACCTCACTATTATCAGTAAGTTTTAAAAGTTCCTTAACGGCGATCTGACCAAAGTTACCAGTTGTAGCAGTAATAGCATATTTCATAAATATAAACACTCCTTAGAATTTGATTGTTGTTTTATTATCAACACGTTCATAATAGCACGTGTTGTTTTAAAGTCAACAGGAATAATCAAATTTTTTAACTTAATAAATCCGCCGATTAAATCTTGGATAACTAAATCTTCCCGATAATTGCTATTTTTATACCGAGAATGGGACAAGTTGAAAGGCCGCCTTGTCCTCACAACTATAGTTTTTCATTAACTGCCACACTCGATAGGACCAAACGGCCACCCCTTTCAGGACAAAAGAAAGAAAGAAACTGCGTTCGCTTAACCCAAATTTGGACTAAGGGACGCAGCCTTTACACTTGTGTTACCACCCTCAATTGTACATCTCGCCAGTACACAAGCTTTGATTGGATACCCGGCAAAGTAACACTTGCCACCAGATAATCTACGCCAACCACCATCAGTCTGAAACCCATCTTCACAATTATCTCTACAGAGCTTTCCACCAATTCCACGCTCTCTAAAAATAGATTTAACTGTTGTTCTTCGCGACATCACATAATTTTTTAATTATATTCTGATTTATGGCTCTTATTATGCCTCTGCTTTTAATTTAGGCCAAAGTTTTTTTAAAACATTTTTTGAACATTATTTTTTTCAAAATTTATTTCATAATAAGCAAAATTTTATATACTGTAACTGCTTGACTTACAGTTTGAAAGAGCTACAATAAGTTTGTCAAATAAATCACATGGAGGAATTCAAATGGCAAAGAACTTTGATTTTTTGATGCCAAGCGTTAACTTTTTTGGCCCTGGTGTTATTGCAAAAATTGGCGATCGTGTTAATGCGCTTAACATGAAGAAGCCTTTAATTATAACGGATAAGTTTCTAAAAAGCGCTGAAAATGGGCCTGTTGTTCAGACCCTTGATTCATTAAATAAGGCCAACGTAAACTACACTATCTATGATGGTGTTGAGCCTAATCCAAAGATTCACAATATTAAGGCCGCTAAGAAACTATTTCAAGAAAATGATTGCGATAGTATCATTACAATTGGTGGCGGTTCGGCCCATGATACCGGCAAAGGTGCTGGTATTATTTTAACGAACGGTGATGACATCACCAAGTTAGCTGGTATTGAAACGTTGAAGAACGCTCTACCACCATTGATCGCCGTAAATACAACGGCTGGCACTGGTTCCGAATTAACTCGTCACTGTGTTATCACTAATCAGGAAACACATTTGAAGTTTGTCATCGTTTCGTGGCGCAATGTTCCGTTGGTTTCATTTAACGATCCAATGCTTCAGTTGAATGTGCCAGCCTCACTGACCGCCGCAACTGGAATGGATGCCTTTGTCCAGGCCATTGAACCATTCGTTTCAACCAACCACAATGCAATTACTGATGGTTTGTGCTTACAGGCTATTAAATTAATCGAGGGCAGTTTACGTGAAGCTGTCGCAAATGGGCATAACGTCAAGGCACGAACTGACATGGTACAGGCAGAAATGTTAGCCGGTATGGCCTTCAACAACGCTGACCTTGGTTACGTGCACGCAATGGCACATCAATTAGGCGGACAATATGACGCGCCCCACGGTGTCTGCTGCGCGCTACTTCTCCCAACTGTTGAAAAATACAACATTGTTGCTTGTCCAGAGCGCTTTGCGGAATTAGCCAAAGCAATGGGGGAAAACACAACTGGGCTTTCAACTCGTGATGCGGCTGAGCTTTCCATTAAAGCTATGCGGCAAATGTCCCAGGATGTTGGTATTCCTAGTAGTATCAAGGCCATTGGTGCTAAGCCAGCAGACTTCGAACTGATGGCGACGAATGCCTTGAAAGATGGCAATGCTTTTTCAAATCCACGCAAAGGTACCAAGGACGATATCGTTAAATTATTCCAAGAAGCCTACAATCAAAAGTAAGTTCAATGTTAATGATTTAAAAAGCGATGTTATGTCAAAAATAAATTTTGGCATAACATCGCTTTTTAAAATTACTCAGCATAACTGCGATCAAATTTCAAGCAAACAACATGACCCAATTACAAAAAGGCATCGGCTAAAATTAAATCTTGCCTTACGCCTGAATCTAATCACTAAATTAATTTCAATAAATCGCTAGGTTGTTTTAGTTGATATTCCGCCGCTGCTAAACGCTCTGGTTGTGTAGCTCCCCACAGTGCCGCGCCACTTTTAGCCTTTGCGGCCTGGGCAGCCTGAACATCATATTCACTATCGCCAATATAAATTGATTCCGCGGGCTTGGCAGCAATCTTTGCCATTCCTTTTTCAATCGGATCAGGATAGGGTTTATGGCGGGTGGTTTCCTCACAGGTTACGGCCGCATCAAAATACTTTAAAATTGCAAATTTGCCACCTAAATGACTGCTTAATTCCTCTTTTGATTTCGAGGTTGCAATCACTAATTTAATGCCAGGCGTTGCCGCCAATTTGGCCAAAACTTGCTCCACTTCTGGATATAATTTGATTTTGGCAGTATTTTCGGCCGATAATTTCGCCCACTGATCGTAAATTGGCTGCCGGTCCTGCTCGCTAACGCCAATAAGCGGCAATGCTTCCCAACCGTTCATTCCAAAATAATTAGTTAAGGCAGCATAGTCACGCTGGTAGCCATAATCCGCCAGCGTTGCCTTTAAGGCCGGAATATACATATCAATGGTATCAATCAAAGTCCCATCTACGTCGAAAATAAAGTTTTTCATTAACTTACTCCATTCCATCTTGGTTTGTACTATCAGCATAGCATAACCGACTGCTTGAATGGAATCGTTTTCTAAAGTAGGCTCAAAAATATTTAAGCTCTGAGCATATCTAGGCCGATTTAGTTACGGAATACTTATAAAATAAGGTTTCAGTCCTAGCTTTAATCCAGTTAGATTTGAAAAATACTTTTATTCGTATTTTTTGGCTACTCTAATGTAAACGTGTTTGGAAAAGCACGGAAGCTACTTTTTCAAACACGCTCGCTATAATTTCGAAATTAATTTAATTGCCTCTTGAAGCGCGGCGTCATCTTTGTCGGCTATTTTTTCGGTTAAATTTTCCGTGACCACTAAATTCATAATTCGTTTCACGCTTGATTCTACGGCAGCTAATTGCGTCATAATATCACCGCAATCACGCTGTTGTTCAACCATTTTTTGAATACCACGTAATTGACCCTCTGCTCGCTTAAGTCGATTAAGAATTTTTGGATCACTCATTCTGGACGTTCCCCCTTAAACTTTTAGTAGTTTAACTTAATCAATTCGTTTAGTGATTCTTAACCAACTCCGTTACCTGTTGTCGTAAATAATCAATTAACTTATTTGCGTTATCGCGGAAATTGGCTTCAAAAGTATCACTTGGCGTTTTAATCACGCAGATAACTTCGTCAGAGGATAAAACTGCAATTTCATAATTGGCCACTTGCCACTTCGCCGTCCAATAGGGGCCCTCCAGCGCTTCATCTAAATGGAATTGACTAATTGCCAAAACACTATCCTGAATAACTGAGCTTTCACTTTTAGACTCACCTGCGCCTTGGTACCACTGCAACTTTTCCGCAACCTCGGCCATGTTCATGGGAATAAGATCATACATTTTGCCACCTCCATTGTTAATCGGCTGCGTACAGCCAAAAAGCCTGCTTATTTACTTTGATAATCAGGCTTTTAATCAACATAACATATTAGGGGGTGTTTGGAAAAGCGTTCAGGTTACGAGCATTGCTTTAGAACGTACGCCAAAGGTCTCGATTCACGTGCCTTCCAACAACCATAGTGTGGTTATTGGATTAGCCTAGGTTAACGCAGTAAACTCAAAACCAACTTTTGTCTCACTCCCAAACACAGCTTAGGCTAGTTTCAGAAAGATGCCTGCATCCAACAGATCTTGCACAAACTGAGGTGTGGTCGCCGTCCGATTCCAATCGCGCTGTAATTCACAGGCCAGTTGAGCATTACTAGTTGGCTGGGCGCCAGCATTTTCAATTCGGCGTAACGCTGCTTCATGGGCAACAAGTGACGTTCCACCAACTGAATCAACTACCGGAAAAACGGCGTAACCTTCGCGTAAGGCATCTAACGTTGGAAAAGTGAGGCAGGCCTCCGTCCAAAGCGCCGCAATAATTAATTTTTTTCGGCCAGTTGCTTTAACCGCGGCGTTAAGCTCTTGATCCTCCCACGCGTTAATTGTTGTCCGATCATAAGATTTCACACCGGGTAATAGGTCTTTAATCCGGGGAATTGTATCCTGATTTCGCCCCGTTTGCACATTGACTGTCGATAAAATAACGGGAATTTTGTACGCTTGAATAATTTTTACGGTACTAATAATGTTCTCAATCAATTGCGCACGTTGCATCGAATTGATTGAATTAATTTGCGTGGGTTGATAATCAATTAATAAAAAGGCGGCATTTTCTGGTGTCAATAGTTCATCTGCTAGTGGATCCCTTCTCTGTTCGCTAGTCATGATTGATAACTCCTTTTTAAATACACTTACATTAAATTAGTTAAGAAAATACTAGTGCGCGTATTTCCAAAACACAACTTAACTTTGCAGTTGCTTAATTTGTTCCAACCTACCCAACAACTCATCCTTCGCCGTCTGATAAACGGATAATTGCCCAGCATATTTCTCCTTGAACGCCTCAGGACCATTCGCCGCAAATTCGTAATCAAACTTATAAACTTGATCATAAACCGCTGTAAAAGCCACCAATAACGAATGCTGATCGCCAACAAGCTGCAGCGCCATTTGAATCACCCGAAAATCAGTGTAAGCAAGTTCAAATTGAACCGCAAACGCCCGCATAAAGGGGTGTTGTGCCTCAATATGAGTGTAGTGGTGCTCCACCGTCCAACTTAGCCGATTAATTGAATCGATGACATCTAACATGATAAGACCTCCTTAGCGTGTTTAAAAGGCGCCAGGATTCTACTTCACCAACTCCGTAGTACCAGTTAACGCTACTTTTTAGTAGTTAAAAGAAATCGGTTTTATTATACGACAAACGGCCAAATTTAGAGTAGTATTTTGCCTCGCTATTTTTAATTTAAAAGCGGCTGGGACAAAAGCCCTAGCCGCCTACTATTTCCGATCATTACCAAACCGACATTGGTCCCACTCCCAGACGTACGTTTGATCTTGCTTCATTTCAGCATAAACAAAAGAGTTCTGCTGTTAATCGATTTTCACCAATTAACAGCAGAACTCTTCTTCCATTATCTTATTCAGCGTGACCCAGCGTTTCTAAATAATTCGCAAATGATTCTTGTTCATTAATTGAGCCAGCCAATTTATGTTCATACCAATTAACTTTATCATCGAGGATTTGTAAGTTGTGCCGGATTTCAGCGTAACGCTTCAAAAAACGCTGCTGAACGTTTTGGAGTAACTCTAAACGCTGGGGAATCGTCTGATCGCCGGCCTTACGCCAAGCAACGTACTGTTTTAGTTCACCAATTGTCATCCCGGTGCCCAACAGATGGCGCAAAAATTTGATCCAACTTAAATCCAATTTCGTATAGTAACGTAACCCGTTAGCAGTTCGCTGGGGCTGAATGAGTCCTTCTTTTTCGTAAAAGCGCAAAGTTGGACTGGAAAGCCCACTCAATTGCGCAAAATCACCAATTCGGTAATGCTGCTCTTGCGTTGCTGAATTATCTGCCATTGAAATTACCTCCTAGCAAAATTGTCCGACCAACTTAAAGTTACTTTAAGTATAACATTACTTGTAAAATAGAAAGTTACGCTTATTCGGGCAACGTATTAATCAGTCCAAATTTCTTTAGCGCGGTTAAACGCTGACCAAGCCTTGGGCCAACCAGCGTAAAAGGCCAAATGCGTGATTTCGGCAACAATTTCTTCTTTAGTAATGCCGTTCTTTTTGCCAATTCGTAAATGGGCCTCTAATTGCTCGGTAGCACCAGCCGAAATAAGACTAGCAATGGTGATCATTGAACGATCGTGGAGCGATAAAGCATCTTCTTTACTCCAAACTTCACCGAATAAAACATCATCATTTAAAGCGGCAAATTGTGGGGCAAAGTCACCTAAATTATCACGTCCTGCTGTTTGTTTTTCTGCCATTATTTTTCAACCTCCAATTGATTATATTCTGCATCAGAAACTGGTTCCAACCACTCTGGCGTTCCCGCCGTAATCGCAATGTGTTCAAACCAACTATCCTTCGTTGCACCATGCCAATGTTCAACCCCATCGTGAGTGACCACAACGTCGCCAGGAACCAAGTGCCGGGCCCGCTTACCAGCTTCTTGATACCAGCCTTCGCCGCCAGTGACTAACAAGAGTTGGAAACCATCGTGATGAATATGCCAATTATTACGACACCCAGGTTCAAAAGTAACATTGCCAACATTGACGTTAACTGCTGGATCATTAACTAGACCTTGCAAATAGCTTTGGCCAATAAAATATTTTTGGAAAGCCTCATTTTTGGCACCAACTGGAAAAATTACACCATTTTTAACTGCTTCATTTTTTGTCATAACTAAACTCCTTTTAGCTTATCTTAACTATAAATATGTTTAAACATCCAGAATACAAATACCGTTTTAACACTCTACGCCTGTTTCGTTGGGTAAATTGTAAATTCGTTTACATTAACTTCCTCTGGTTGATCAATTGCAAAGTTAACCACACGGGCAATCGCAATCGGATCAATCCCCACCGCCTGATAGAATTGGTCCATGTCTTTCTTGGCAGTCTTGTCAGTAATGGTATGCAACAATTCCGTGTTAATTGCTGCGGGATAAAGGCTCACCGTTCGAATATTGGTTCCCTCACTAGCACTTTCAGTTCGAATTACTTCCATTAGATTACGGACGGCAAACTTGGTTGCGCCATAAACACCAGCCCCAGGAAAACTTTTAATTCCCGCAACTGAAGAAGTCGTGATGATTTGCCCCGATTTTTGTTTGGTGAAATCTGGCATGACGGCCGCAACTCCATTTAAAACGCCCTTCAAATTAATATCAATCATGTCGTTCCATTCTTTGGTATGCAGCGCACTAATGGGTGAAGTCGGCATGATACCGGCATTATTGAAAATAACATCAATGCCTCCAAATTCAGTTTTAGCCAAATCGACTAAAGCTTGGACTTGTTCTGGTTTAGTCACATCCGTCACACTGTAAGTTGCTTGGCCACCAGCTGCCTGGATAGTTTTAACAATCTCCTGCAGCCGATTTTCCCGCCGTGATCCTAGCACGACCTTGGCACCATTTTGGGCCAATAATTTTGCGGTGACTTCACCAATTCCTGACGAGGCCCCGGTGATCACAACTACCTTATTTTTAACTGTCATTTAAAAACTCCTTTGCATGTTTTCCGATTTCAACTTTGCTTTATCTCAGTTTGTGCAACAACATTGGCATGGCCTGCGCCTGACTGCCTTTATGAAAATTTTTATCCATTTTAAATGCGCTGCCCCATTTATCATTACCTTCATTCAATAATTTGAATGAACGCCTTAATCGTTTAATCTGATTGCTAAGTTGCGCTAGTACATTGGTCGATCACCATCAGTTCCTGGTTGATCAATGCCTAGACTGCTGTAACTATGTTTTTCTGGTTGCTCCACAATTTTAACAATTAAGTCGGCAATACTCTTTCGCGAAATAATCGTTCCTTTAAAGGGTACGCCTTTTTCGGTTAATTCATAATTAATCACATCATCATTGGACATGTAAGCGGCCCGAATTAAGGTGTAGTTCAAGGAAGATTGCTCAATGATTGCGGCCGCTCGGCGCGTATCATCCATTATTGGTGCGCCAATTGAATCTTCAACCCACTGACCAAATTCACCGGGAACCTCATGGTACAAGCCTAAACCAGTCACATAAATTAGGCGTTTAACGCCCGTTTTAGTCATTGCTGCCACAATACTTTTTGCCATTGGTTCAAACTGACCACCTAAATTGGCGTAAATGATATCTTGGTTGGCCATTGCCTGTGTTAGCTTTGCAGTATCATTAACGTCCCCTTCGATTAACGTTTCTCGTTTTGAATCAAGTCCCTGCATCCGTTTGGCATTACGCAAGTAAAGCGTTAACTGCGCGTCAGTTTCCGCCAACAGTCGCTGCCGAACTAATTGGGCAATCTGCCCGTGGGCGCCTAAAATTAAAATCTTCTGCATTACCTGACTTCCTTTCCTAAAAGATGTCCTTCAATTAGCTTATGCAAATAGCTACAACAAAATTACATCAAAAGTCGCTGTCATCTGGGTCGCCACATTATCGGTAAATCATTACCTTAAGCCGCAAACACAAAGTGGCGCCTAATTGTCTTTTGCAACACTTCTTACGTAACTTCCATAAGGTAACTTACACCTTAAAGTGCACTTTAAGTCAACCATAAAAGTAAATTAATTTTCTTTAGCGTTCATACTTTTCAAAACCAACTGTGCTGGTGCTTGGTGTCGTGACTGGTAAAGAATTAGCGCGACTTGCTCTTTCTGTAAGGTCGGTTCCTGCCTCACCCAAAAAATCAAAATATCAAAAAGGCCACTAATAATAATTTCTCGTAAAAATGGACTTGGTACATTAGTGACTACTTCGTTTTTCGCCACCAGCGTTGGTGCAACGTATTGTTTCATCTGCTGCCGTAATTTTGGAATAAAGTAGTAATCACCATTTTGATTTAGTAAAACTTGATAGGTTGCAAAGTGGCGCCTAATTTCAGTTGTAATTTTGCGGTATAGACTCATCTCCTGTTCGTAACTAAAAATTGCAAGCCAATTTGTTGGTAACGATCGTAATACACTGGTCAACGCCTGAATCAATTCATCTTCCAAAGCCTCGATCGCATCTGGCATATCTAAAAAATGTAAATAGAAAGTGCCCCGGTTAATTGCCAGCGCTTGTGTCACTTCGGTTACTGTAATTGATCCTAGTGGCTTATTAATCGCCAATTCGCTAATAGTTGCCAATATTCGTTTATGCGTCAACGCAAACGTTCCTCGTTGGGTCAAATTATCATCACCTTACTTAATTAGTCTATTCTTCAATCAACAAATTGGACATTATTGCTGATTGTTTACTTTTTCTACTGCCACTACACTAAGAAGTAGTCGAAAAAGACCCTGAGATAAATAAATACTCGCCGATGTAGTACCAATATCACTAGTACATCAGGTTTGGAAAAGCGGTTTACAGTAGCTTTATAAAAATAAAGGAGTGATTTAATGTATCAACTTGTTATTCTTGGTGGTAGTGGCTATATTGGCCAAAATGTCTGCCAACAGTGGTTTAATCGGTTTCCTAATTCACAAATTACTAGTATCACCCGGCATGGTCGGCCCCAAAATCTAATTCCGGCGTTGCACCAGTGGGAGTCAAAAATTACTTGGCAAGCCGGCGACATTACTGATTACAAAAAAATCCAGACCTTACTACCAGCCAAAATTGACTATCTTATTAATTTGATTGGTGGCCTTGCAGCAAAAACGCCCGCCGAGATGGCACAATTAAATATTTTACCAGCCCAAATGATGCTTAGAATTATGGGTGCTTATCAAGTTAATCGCGGTAGCTTCGTGAGTGCGGCCATTGGCAGTAAAGATTTCATTAATGCAAAACAAAAGGCCAGTCAACTATTACAAGAAAGTGGCCGTTCAATCAAAATTGTTAGTCCTAGTTTAGTTTATGATGCTAAGCGCAAACGTGTTTGGCCGTTGGTTGCACTGCTCTATATTGTCGGCATATTTAGCCCTAAAATGCGACCACTACCAGTAAAAGTAGTTGCCCAACAGCTCGTTCCCCAAACTCTTTAGGCCGCAAAGAACAGTGTTTTTTAACCCATTCTAAGCGTCATCGATAAATAGGACCATTTTAAAATTAGGCAAAATTTATTGCTGCAAACAAACGTTAAAACAAGGAGGAAATTCACAGTGCAAGAAACGACAATTATCATCGGTGCTGATCAAGGACTGGGCCTAGCAATCGCCCAACAATTTGGCGTGCAAGGCCACAAATTAATTCTAGTTGCTAGAAATCAAAAGAAGTTAATTCAAGCACAGGCCAAACTCACTTCGTCTAAAATAGCCAGTGACTATTTTGCTGCTGATATAGCCCAGCTTGATCAAATTGAAGGTTTATTTCAGGCCATCCAGAACAGAAACGAAAACGGCACCAACCTTATTTTTAACGTTGGCAATACACAGCTAGATAACCCACTAAGTTCTTCAATTGAAACCATCCAGCAAATATTCCAACTAAATGTTTTAGGCGCAATTCAAGTAGCTCGATCGTTTCTAAACCACTCTGACCCAACAAAAAAACGTACCATTATTTTTACAGGTGGTGGCGCAGCAATTCGACCTACAAAGTTTGCGGCAACTTTGTCACTCACCAAGGCGGCATTACGTAGTTATGTACTGACCCTACACCAGCAAATGACCGCCGAACATGTCTTTGTTAGTTTAGTGACTCTTCAAGGGCTTGTTGGCTTGACCACAGAAACACAACCGGCTGAAATAGCGAAGGCATACTGGCAGCTTTTCAGCGAAAGAAAAACCAGCGAATTATTTTACCCTGCACAGCAGAACAAATCCGAATTTGATCAGCTACAGCAGTTGCTTAAAGACCCCCTTCAACGGCAAAAATTATTTCAAGAACACCCAGAATTGGCCCAAAGACTAAAACCATTACTCAAAAATAAATAAGTAAAGCCAAACAGGATTAAAAAAGGGCCTTAATTTCTACACTCGAGGCTGGGACAAAAGTCCTAGCCTCTTATTGTTTCCGAACATTACTCTAGAACGTACGCCAAAAGCGACTTTTGTCCCACTCCCAGTATTTTCGGAAGTGGCCTGAACACTTTGTAAATGTGCTTACTAGGCCAGCCAACTTAACGCAATGTTGCCAGTTTAGTAAGCACATTTTGGCGCAGCATTGCGTTTGGATTTAACCCTAATTCACCACTCGGTATCGGGCAGCCCAACTGTGTGTAGTAATCACGCCAAAATGGTAAAATGGCCTGCCGTTCCTGATCCATAAAATTCATTGGTTCTAATTTAAAAAGCTGTTGTTCTTTAAACGCATAGTAAATAAAATCAGCACAATAATAACCGGCTGCAGTTGGTACATAGCTCGCGTTATAAGGTTGGTTGAGTAATTTTTTGGCCTGTTCAATAATTGGCTTGGCATTAATCGGTTGTTTAGCCCGGTACAAATCAATTTTAGTGTAGTGCCGTTTTTGAAACTCCGCGTAGGCCTCACGAATACTACCAGTTGCGGGCAAAGTATGGAGCACAAAAATTTTATGAGTGGGAGTAACTTCAACTAAGGCAACGTGATCATAAGCCGAACTGTCGGCGTTATCCTTAGTACTGTCAACAATTGCCGTGGCAAACTTGTCCGGTCGACTTTGGATCAATAGGAGATCGGCACTTTTTAACATACTTATCACTTCACTTTCAAATTTTTAATTATTTAAACCTAAAATATAACGTGAGCCTATTTCTACCACTACGTATACAGGTGGCAAAAGGCGTATATTACGTTCTTTCCGCCCACGCAAAAAGGAGAAAATTATACCATCCAGACCGCCAGCGTTGGGCCAAATTATTGGCCACAGCAATCTATCAATAAGATGACGAACTAAATCTTGATAATATCAGGTTATAATTCGAATAAATTAGTAAAAACAGTTTAAATATTGTGCTATAATCTATTTATTCCTTAAATAACGAACTTTGGAGGTAACAATGGATAACCACAACGCTAATTTGGATCAACCTGAGCTTTCGGTTCCAAAAACGATTTTATTGGGCTTACAACATTTACTTGCCATGTACGCAGGCGACATTCTAATTCCGTTGTTAGTGGGCGCGGCATTGCACTTTTCACCAGCGCAAATGACCTACCTTGTTTCAACCGACATTTTCATGTGTGGCATTGCGACACTACTTCAAATTAGACGGACACCCTGGACGGGGATTGCGCTACCAGTAGTTCTCGGTTCTGCCGTTGAGTACCTGACACCAATGATCAACGTTGGTAATCACCTCGGCTGGGCCTACATGTACGGTGGTATCATTTCAGCTGGTATTTTTATTTTTCTGATTAGTGGTTTGTTTGCCAATTTACGGCGCTTTTTTCCGCCAGTCGTTACTGGCTCCCTAATCACCCTGATTGGCTTCACTTTAATTCCCGTTGCCTTTCAAAATTTAGGCGGCGGCGATTCAACCGCCAAAAGTTTTGGTGCACCAATTAACTTGATCCTCGGTTTTACAACAGCACTTATTACAATTCTCATCAATATTTACGGCCGTGGTTTCTTAAAACGAGTTTCCGTCCTCGTTGGGATCGTGGCTGGTACTTTATTAGCAATGTTAGCCGGCCAACTTAATTTTGCAACCGTTGGCCAGGCTCATTGGGTTCAAATACCGCACTTATTTTACTTCGCAGCACCTAAATTCGAGTGGTCCTCAATTTTAACCATGTTACTGGCAGCAGTTGCCTGTATGATTGAATCCACTGGCGTTTATTTTGCTTTAGCCGACATCACTAAACGTGAATTAACTAAAGACGATCTGAAACGTGGTTACCGTTCCGAAGGGATTGCTGCTATTTTAGGTGGATTATTCAACACCTTCCCTTACTCAACTTTCTCACAAAACGTTGGGATCGTTCAACTATCCGGCATTAAAAAATTACGACCAATTTACTATTCTGCCGTCATGCTGCTCATCATTGGTCTGATTCCTAAATTTGGGGCAATCGCAACTTTGATTCCAACCTCGGTTTTAGGTGGTTCAATGTTAGTCATGTTCGGCATGGTTGGCTCTGAAGGAATTAAAATGTTAGCAAAAGTTCCGATGACAACGGATAATTTGCTGATCATGGCAATTTCAATTGGCCTAGGCTTAGGTGTTACCACCCAACCAGCTTTATTCCAACATTTACCAGAAACCATCCAGACAATTCTAAGCAATGGTATGGTCGTTGGGAGTACTGCGGCTTTAGTCCTAAATATTTTACTTAACCACGGTAAAAACGACGAACCACAGCACGACTAATTCAAAATCAAATTAATGAAAAAACGTGTTTGCTAAGGCAACTTTCGCTTGTCTTAGCAAACACGTTTTTAATTTGTCAAAAATAATTCATTCTCCCCTGACACTAGCGACCTTCTCGTAATTTAAACTTTCGGCACTAATAGTCGGTATAACTTTAACGCCTGCTCTTTGGGTAATTTTTCCTGGGCCTGACTAATTTGAAAAGCGAACTTGAGAATTGCTGCACCCAGATAATCAGCAATAAAATTACGGTTAACATCATCAAATTCGCGTAAGATCAAAATCCGAATAATTGCCCCAGACACAATTTTTTGACCACTTTTCTCAGTTCCACTCCACTGCATTAATTGCAACAAATCTAAATTAGCGTAAATCGTGTTCACAACAACATTACTACCAGTTTCATAATTTAACACCTGCAGCTCATCAATTTTCTTTTCAAATTGCGTAATCATAATTAACAATTGAATGGTGAAGATATCTTGAATATTCTGGTGGTGGCGGTAAAAAGTGGCCCGCGAAACCGCAGCCGTTTGACACAATTGCTTAACCTGGATTTTTTTAAAAGGAATTCCTTCGAAATAGTATTTTTTTAAGGCTTGATAGAGTTTAATCTGCGTATTGTTAGCCCGGCGATCGATTTTTGGTTGTTCAACTAGATAATTTTTAGCCATGTTCGTGTATGAGACTTTATGTGCTATCTGTCTCACATTTTCCTTTCACTTTATTTTAGTCCTTACTATAATGGGGCCATAACCTAGAACCTTTGAAAAAGCGTTCAGGGCAAGGTTATTTTCCCTGCATTTTTTCTAAATCTGTTTTTAAAACACTCTCTATCTTACTAGGTGCTTCAATAAAATGCTAACTAGGCGTTTTAATTTGAAAGGAGTTTTACTAATGAAAATTATTACAGTTGAAGAACACTTTGAATCAGAATTAATTACCAAAAAAATCAATCAAGTGACCGGTAAAGGCGCACTTCCACCGCTTTCATCGGGAATGCTAGAGTACATGAAGACCTCCTTGCCGACAGCGGAGACGATGCAGAGCATTACCGGAGCCCGGTTAGACTTCATGGATCAAAATGGAATTGCCATGCAGGTCCTCTCTTACGGCAATTCTTCTCCTCAAAATTTGGCACCAGAAATTGCGATTGACCTCTGTAAAGAAGCCAACGATAAATTAGCCAAAGAAATCCAAAAACAACCTAATCGTTTTGCAGCATTTACCGTCCTGCCAGTTGGTGATCCAATTGCCGCCGCCCAGGAATTAAAACGCGCTGTTGAACAACTGAATTTTAAAGGGGCCTTATTAAAGGGTAATTACCAAGGTAAATTTTTTGACGATCCATTTTTCTTTCCAATTTTTAAAATGGCCAGTGATCTAGATGTCCCAATTTACATGCACCCTTCTTTTATTCCTAGCGAAATCAACGATCACTATTTTAAGAGCCCTAACTGGTCCGATACAGTCAATGGTATCCTTTCGTCCGCTGGCTATGGCTGGCACATGGACGTTGGAATTCAAGTCATTCGGATGATCGTTTCTGGTATTTTTGATAAACTACCAAACTTAAAACTGATTTCTGGTCACTGGGGTGAAATGGTACCAATGTTCCTGGAACGGCTAGATGACGAACTCGATGATTATTCTGGTTTAAAGGAGTCATTTTCAACTTACTACCGTAACAACGTTTACCTAACCCCAAGTGGGATGTTATTTGACCCCCAATTAAAATTCATTTTAGATGAAATGGGTCCTGAACACTTACTCTATTCAATTGATTACCCCTACAAACATCCCGCCAACAGTCAAACCTTCTTGACTGAAGGCAACTTACCTACACAAACTAAGGAATTAATTGCTCATGGTAACGCCGAACGACTTTTACATCTATAGGCTTTATTGGTGTAAAAATAATTTACAAAATAGCAAAACAATAAGCGACTAGGACTTTTGTCCTGGCCGCTTATTGTTTCCAAACGTTACTCTAGAACGTGCGCCAAAAATTTGGTTCACGTATCTAACAACTACTGCTACTGCCGAATAAAAGTAACCTCCGTCGCCGACTTTTTAACCGCTTTATAGCGGTAGTTTAGCCGCCTTAACAAGTACTCTTTTTCCCAAGTAACCGAAAAATGACTCATCATCCAAAAATTAACTAGTTGAATTAAATTGGCTGAACTCTGAAATCCAATTTCAACCCACGCGTCATCAGCAACCACATTCCCAACTTGGTTGAGGTACCCTCGCGAAACAGCAAGTGTTGCCCGTTTTGCTTTCAAGGCCGTTTTTAAAGCGGCATTATCAGTAATTGGCATAGTTACTCCCCCTTTGGATTATTTAACTGACTCCTTAACTATTAACAATTTAGAAAGTATTTGAAAAACTACATTTTTAGGTACGTTGACATCAACTTAGTCGAAGAAAGACCAACGACAAGCTTTCCAAACGCTACTACGGCCTTCAACCTATTTTTTCAGTAAAAGTCCAATCAACGTTGGCAATAGGTAAATAATAAATAGAATTCCGGAATACCAACGGGCCAATTTGACCTGCTTAACTAAATAAGTAAAGAAATTATAAATCAAATAAGCGAGCACAGCCGAACCGACGACGGCCATTAAAAAGTTAACAATCTGGTTGGGCTCGCCACCAATAATAACCATCAATAGTAGACTCAATAAGCTACTAACCACGGTACTAATACAGGTTGCCAAATAGAGACTACGTTTCACTAATGTTTTATCCGCTGCATCTTGATTTAAAATACTGCGTAAAACAAGGTAAATAAAATAATTAACGTAAACGCCAATAAAAAGGCCCGTGACGACTCCGATAAAGGCCCCACCGAAACTAATCCAGTGAACCAGCATTGGTGTACCCGCTGCCGCCAATGCCTTTGGTGGATAAATAAAGGCGGTGAAAACTGCCGCAACGCTAGCTGCAATAAAATACAGCACCACCCACATGCGCGTATCCCGCACACTAACAGATTTAACCCATTTTTTCATAATTAACTCCTCCAAATTAACGAATAATTTCAATCAAATCCTTGCGCGCAGCTGCGTTAGCCGGCATCACGCCAAAGATCAGCCCAACTGCCGTTGAAACGCCAAAGGCCAACGCGAAAGCGCCAAAACTAAAACTGGCCTGAAACGGCATCATTGGCAGTGCACTGATCGCTACCGCCAATAAAACCCCTAGACCATAGCCAATCAGTCCGCCAAAAATAGTTAACGTGGCGCTTTCTAGTAAAAATTGCAAGCGAATGTCGTGCTGCCGTGCACCCATTGCCCGGCGAATACCAATCTCCGTCGTTCGCTCGGCCACCGAAATATACATCATATTCATGACACCAATTCCAGCAATAAAAAGTGAGATTCCCGCAACGGCAGTGATAAAGTAAGTAATCACACTTAGAATTTTACCAAAAGTGTCCGCCTCAGCGGCTGGATCGGCACTCTGGTATTCCCCTTGATTACGCATACTCCCCTGGGCCTTCAACACATTAATCACGCGGCGGTTAACCGTACTCGCCTTGGCACCTTTGCGTAGGGATAGAACTAATAAATCGCCACTTGCGGTATTCTGGGTAAATTTTTGGTGAACCTTTTTCGGAATCGTAATGTTGGCTGGCACCGTTCCGTTTACGGCATCGGAAAAATTAACGCTGCTGGAAACGGCCGAACGGACACCCACAATCTCGTACAATTGATTGTCGATTGGAACCCCGTGGTGTAATGCGTTAGTAGCCCCTCCGTAAAGGCTCTTGGCCAGACTAGCATCAATCACCGCCACTTGATTACCAATCGCGTTATCGGTTGTCGTTAGCCGCCGTCCGGCAATCACGGGACTACTGGCATGACTGGTATAGTGAATGAGGACATTTTTATTTTTAGTTTTAACGGGTAAAGCAATTTGATTATAGTCTGAGTCTTCGCTGGTTTGGCGGACCTTAGCGATGCCAGTAACTTGCCGGACCAACATCAGATCCCGATCGTTGTATGAATCGGCGCTACTATTAGCAGTTTCGTTAGGTGAATACACAATCTGTGTCTCCACCTTGCCCGCCTTATTATTGGTAATGCTCTTGGTAACCCAGTTGGAAAAACCATCGCCAATGGCCAAAATTGTGACAACTGAAGCAATCCCAATAATAATTCCCAACATTGTCAGAATACTGCGGCGCTTATTTTTTAAAATCGAACGTAATGCCGTCGACCAAATTTCAGAGAAGCGCATGGTGCTTCACCTCCTCATCAGCAATGATTGCACCGTCCAACAGCTTAATTAGGCGCTCACCATACTGGGATACCTGTGGATCATGGGTCACCAACACAATCGTGGTCTGTTCAGTCTGATTAAGTTCTTTAAAGATCTGCATGATTTCGCTAGAGGTTTTAGAATCCAACGCGCCAGTTGGCTCATCGGCAATAATAAACTTTGGCTGGTGAACCAACGCCCGGGCAATCGCTACCCGTTGCTGCTGCCCGCCTGAAAGCTCATTGGGAATTTTTTGACTACTGTTAGGCAGTCCTACTCGTTCCAATGCTCGTTCAACAATCGGTCTCGCTTTTTTCTTCGTCATTCCACCGTAAAGTAGCGGTAATTCAACATTTTCTAAAATAGTGTTGTTGCCAATCAATTTAAAATTTTGAAAAACAAAACCAACACTTTGATTCCGAATGTGCGCTAAAGCACTGTCACTGGCCGTTTGGTAGGATTGGCCATTAAACTTGTAGCTCCCCAAATAGCTCCGATCAATAAAGCCAATAAGGTTAATCAAGGAAGTTTTGCCGGCGCCTGATGGTCCCATAATCGTTAGAAACTCACCGGCCGCAATCTTTAAATTAATGTCTTGTAGCACTTGAAATCTATTTTCACCATTCTGGTAATATTTATTGACCGCCGTAAGCTCAATCAGCATGGGTGGCCACCTCTTGTCCGGATTTAAGTTGGTGCTTGGCAGTATTAGCGATTAAAACTGTCTTTGGAGCGACGCCAGACATTAATTGCCAGTAACCTGCAACTTTTTTCACAGTCACTTCTGTTTTGTAAACCTTATGTTTGCGCACAACGTAGACATAGTGCCGGCCGGCTTTGGTTATTAAACTGGTTGCTGGTAGATGAATCGTTGTTTGCGGAACTCGAATCTGAACGTTAAAGCCATTCGTGAGTTGCTTGGCCATTTTAACCTTAAATTGATAGGTTGCCGCTTCATTTTCGGCCGTTTGACCACTACTGGTAGCCGTCTGATTAGCCGCAGATTGTGGTGTCTGGTCAATGGTAACAATATTACCGCCCAAACGCTGATTGCTGCTGACTGGCAACACAGTCACCCGCATGCGAGGCCGTAATTTGGCGTAATCATATTCAGTGACTTGACCATCAATAATTTGGCCATCACTGATAATTTGCATACTAGGTGTGCCTGTCTTATCAGTTGCACTATCATCCAGAACCACGGTTCCCGCGATTTTGGCAGTCACAACTGGATCGACTTTACCCTGCAAATTGGCCAGACTCGTATTAGTTTGTCGTAATGCTAGTTGATCACTAGCCAATTGATTTTTAGCCTGCTGAACACTGTCCGCCGCAACTCCTTGATCAGTTTCGTCGTCAATCGAACCCGCATCAGCAGTTGTAGTCGGCTGCTTTTGGAGCGCCGTAACAGCCTGATTATCATTCTGAATTGCTAACGCCGTTTTCTCCTTTGTTTGTTCGGCATCATCAATTTGACTTTGAACTTGATCATCATGGAACGTCATTAAGACGCTGCCTGGATCAACGTGTTCACCGTTCTTAACGTTCACCTGCGTTAAAGTTCCCGTACTACTAACTCCAGGTTGAACGTCAACGGTGTTTTTGGCCGCAACCTTCCCTTTTAACAATAAAGCACTGTCCACCTTAACTGTGTAAGTTTGGTACACTTTCTTGGCACTTTGGCGTTGGTGGTGTGCGCGAGCAATCCCAATACCGCCGATCACCACCACTAGCCCAATAACAATGGCGCCTACAACCCAACGTCTTTTCACAAAATTTTTCATTAAATAACCTCCACTTCAGATTATCGCAAATCATTTGTAAAATTGATAGTAAGATAAGAAATACATTGGTTGACCATTAAAATTGGATTGCAGTTTAGGTCAGTAACTAAAAATATGTGACTTATTTAATTAATCCGGCATTATTAACTCGCTATTGAACACAATCACCGCAGTAAGATAATTATTTACACAAAAAAACAGAATTCCCTTAGAAATAGGAATTCTGTTTTTACAATTCTCAATTACGCCGTAGAATCTAATCACTTTTTTAAATAAAAGTTAAAATCTCCATCAAAATTGGTACCACAATCACGAATAAAACGGTACTTGTCGTCACAACATTCGTGGCGTACTCAACATCACCGTGGGACTGGCCAACTAAGATTGGTAAAACGGCCAGGCCTGGTGTTGCTGATTGAATAATCAACGTATTTTGTTCCAGGTTGGGAATATTCGTGCCGCCGTGTTTAAAGATCAGCATAATGCCGATCATAATTGCCGGAGCAACAATGAAGCGACCCACTAACGCCCAAATCGTATCACGGTCAAAATGAATTGATTTCAACCCGGCGTCCGCCAAGACAATCCCAATGTAGATCAAAGACATTGGCGTCACGATGCCACCAACCATGGATAACGTGTTGCTGGCAAACGTTGGTAATGGTAGTCCTAACAATAACCAAATTAAGGCAACGATAAAACCAATCAGTGGTGCTGGTAACAATTTTTTCCAATTAAAGGCTTGTTTCTCAGCTTTATCACGGGTTGGATCATCATTGGAAATGAAGAAAACACCCACTGCCCAGGTCGAGATTGTGTTCATCACGTAGTAAATCAGAAAATACGAGATACTAACTTGGCCAAACAATGCCAGGTTCAATGGCAAGCCAATGAAAATCGTATTGGCGTTGACGAACATATTAATAAACGTCCCCCGCCGACCCTTGCGCACGTGTAAAACCTTGGTTAATAACCAGGCAATAATGTAGCCCGACACAAAACTAATTAGAACGTAAACTAACCCACCTGACAGGCTTGCCAGCTTGCTACGCGTCAAATTATTTAATACTGAAACAAAAATTGAAGCCGGTAAAGCAACATTCATAATTAAGAATGAAATGCTCCCCTTAAAATGGTCATCAAATTTTTTGGTTCGCCGCAGATAATACCCTAATGCAATGACCAAAATAATTTCCCCAACGCTACTTAGCGAAGTTAAAAATGCAGTCACAAGTTTATGCCCCTTTCTCTTTTCAAACGGCGTGTTCTAAAGGTACTGAATTTCCACAATGACGAGCTGGCTCGCAGATCGAAATAGGTTTAGTGAAAGAAGCCATCCTTCAGAACACTGTCATACCGTTAATTTAATGCCGTATATTTTGGTTCCCATTTCTCAGCTAAAACAGCCTGACGGACATTTTCGATCTTCTCTTTAGTAATACCTTGATCAACCGCACTTTGCGCCACAGCCTCGGCAACCGTTTGTGAAAACTGGTTTAACTTCGTGACTGGTGGCAAAACTGCCGCACCAGGCTGTTCTGGATCAACGATACCGCCTAAGGAATGGGCCGCGGCCGAAATCATTTGGTCGTTTAACACTTTCGCGTGGGCCGCCAATGTGCCTAATCCTAAGCCAGGATAAACCAACGCATTGTTGGCCTGCCCAATGGCGTAGGTTACGCCTTGATAATCAACTGGTGCCGCCGGAATGCCGGTAGCGACCAATGCCTTACCGTCCGTCCAGTTGATCAAATCTGCTGCCTTGGCCTCAGCCAATTTGGTTGGATTAGATAGTGGGAAAATAATTGGCCGTGGTGTGTGGGCAGCCATTTCCTTAATAACTGCTTCAGTAAAGGTTCCTGGCTGGGTCGACGTTCCAACTAAAATTGTTGGGTGAACTGCTTTAACAACCGCCTCTAAAGTTGTTAACTGTTCAGGATGCGCAAACTCCGCCTTTGACCGAGCAAATGGCTTTTGTTCCGGCGTTAATGTTGGATCATCAGCAAAAAGTAACCCCTGTTTATCAACTAAATAAAAATGTTTCCGGGCCTCTTCTTCACTTAGACCTTGCTGAACGAATTCTTCGAAAATGCGTTGCGTGATCCCTGCACCAGCAGTTCCCGCGCCAAAACTGACGTAAATTTGATCCGTCATTTTTTGCTTAGAAATATTTAAAGCACCTAATAAACCAGCCAACACAATGATTCCAGTTCCCTGAATATCATCATTAAAAGTTGTCATTTGATTTTTATACTTATTCAAAATTTTAGCGGCATTAATCCGACCAAAATCCTCGAAATGAAGGTAAAGATCAGGGAAAAGTTCAGTCACAGTTTGTACAAATTGATCAACAAATTGGTCGTAACGCGCGCCACGAATTCGTGCGTGGTGATTACCTAAATATTGTGGATCATCCAACAATTGCTGGCGATTTGTTCCGGTATCGAGGACCACTGGCATAACTTCACTAGGATCAATTCCCGCTGCAGCCGTGTAAACCATTAATTTACCCACGGCAATATCAACCCCTTGTGTCCCCCAATCACCAATGCCAAGAATTCCTTCAGCATCAGTCACAACAACTAAACGAATGTGGCGGCCACCAGCAGCATTCTTCAAAGTTGTTGCCATACTGGCTGGATCATCAATGGATAAAAAGGCAGCGTTTTGGGGATCAACGAATAACTCACTGTAATGTTCAATTGTGTCGGCGATTGTCGGATCGTAAACAACTGGCATAAATTCCGCAACGTGTTGGGAAAATAATTTATAGAAAAGAACGCGGTTTTCGTTAAAAATACTCATTAAGAAAAGTCGTTTCTCTAGTGCCGATGGTTTGGCCTGGTACTGCGCATAGGTCTGGGCCACTTGCTGGTCCAACGTTTGAACTGTTGGTGGCAACAAACCAATAAGCCCAAGCTGCTGCCGCTCCTCACTAGTAAAAGCCGTTCCCTTATTTAAAAAAGGATCATTTAAAATCTGCTGTGCTGCTAATTTCATATTGAAACTTCCTTTCAATTTTAATTTCGCTATTTCATACTTCAAAAGATCGACTAGCTTAAAAATTGATTATCTTTTCAAGCACATTTATCTTGATCAAATTTAACTGACATCAGTAGCTTAACGCCCAGCAAAAAAGATAGTCAACTGGCCTAGCTGTGATAAACTATATTAATATGAGAGGAAGAGATCTATGAATACGCGGGATTTAGAATACTTTGCAGCGTTGGCCCAACAGCGCAATTTCACCCTAGTGGCCAAAAAATTTCAGGTCACGCAGCCGACAATTACACTTGCCATTAAGCGCCTAGAAAGTCAGACCAATCAACAGCTAGTCATTCGTGATCAGTCCCACCATTCAATTGCGCTAACTGCGGCGGGACACATTTTTGCGAACCACATTGCCGTTATTTTGAATGAATTAGCGCAAACTAAACAAGATCTGGCCGCGATCCAGCCAACTAAGATTCGCTTTGGTTTGCCACCCATTATTGGCATTAATTATTTCCCCCAATTTACACCGGCTTTGGCGGCCGCCAACTTACTGACGAGCATCACCACAACGGAAGGTGGCTCGGCAGATTTACTGGAAAAATTAAAGCGTGGCGACATCGATATTGCCCTACTTGGAAGCATCGATCCCATTGATCACCCGGGAATTACCGCCAAACTATTGGCCCGCCAACCTTTTGAAATTATTGCTCCGGGTAATTCTCATTGGGCCGAGCAAACGCCAATTTACTTTAAAGATGTTGCCCGGGAACCTTTTATTATGTTGGCCTCTGGTTTCGTGCACCCGCAAGCCTTCGCCCGTCTCGCAAAGGCCAGCCAAACGAGCCCAGAGATTGTCTACCACACCGGCGACATCAATTTAATCAAGAATATGGTTCAACAAGGTGTCGGCCTAGGCTTTTTGGCACAAACGGCAATACATAAAAATGATGATTTGCTGGCTATTACTTTGGCCGATGCCGATCAACCCCACTTTAATATTTACGTTGCCTACCGCGCCAACCAAGTACTGACGCCGGAAAAACAGCGCGTCATTGAAATCTTGAGTGGCCCGGAGAACAGTTGATGGCGAATAAGTCAGCATGAATTTTTGCTATCCTATTTAACTTGGTGCGCGCTTGAAAATAGTTGCGTGAAAAGTTCAACGTAAAGTGCTTGTTTTCATATAATTAAAAAATAAATTCAATTGTTCATTCAGAAATTTGCTAAAACTCAAAAAAAGGTATTGCCGGCGAACCCATTTCGGGTCGGATGGCAGTACCTTTTTGAATTATTTCATAAACCACTTTAAACTTATTAAGCAACTAAGTTCACGCTAATTCTAAAATTTATTAATTTCACGAGAACTAGTCACTTTCCCTTTTAGTTGAAAAAATGTTCTGCTAAAGTGCGCCTACTTAAACAATGGGTAAATCACAAAATGTCAAATCAACCTGCCATGAGTAAAAAATCATTTTTATTTTACCATCCCTTTAACTGCCCGGCCTGATATCAATGGCAGCACAATATACGGTGGCATGATTATGACTAACAGCATTAAGCTGGCGCCCCAAAAGCCTGTGGCAAGCGAGAACTTAGCGGCCAACAACCATAAGCTCCAACCTAGGATAAATAATAGCAGTGCCGTGCTAAAAATAGTGGCTAATTGCTGATTTATTTTTAGACCCCGTAATTGCGGCAAAAATAGCAAATAAGCAATGACCTGGATTAATAAATTAAGTAGCCCGTTGATCAACGGCCACAAGATTTCCAGCGAATATCCGCCGCCATTAAAGGTGAAGTGAATGATAAGCTCCCCAGCAATTAGTAAAAGAAAGGGGAGACCACAATTGATCCCGATTAGGTAACGCTTAACTGCTTTCGGGCTGCGCTTAACCTGCCTAATTCGACGGTTGCCAAAAAATTGATTAACTTTCTTCCAAAAAGGTTTGTTCAGATGTCCAGTCTTATTCACCGTAGCCGCCGAACTATCTAGTACCACTGTTGGCCGTAAGCTAGGCCGCCAATCACGCCCCAAATAAAGTGCATCAATCAACGTCAATATCCCTGCGCTGGTGACGCCAATCCAACGAAAAGCCTGATTCACCGTTGCCTTGCCTACGCCACCTTCATCGGTATAAGTATAGGGCAAGGTATACTGCAAAATTGCGATGCCGTGCAATACACTGATTATGAGTAATACTATTACCACCCACTTACGGTGTTTGGCGGCCATAAAAGGTAACGCGACGTGGATAAAAGGAATACCAAAAGGAATTAAATAAAGTCCCACGGTTAAAATGGCAAACCAAAAATAACTGCCATTCATTAGGTAAAAGTCCGCCGTTTCCCGTACCATCAGAAAAGTTAGCCCGAATAAGACTGCGGCGGTTGTTAATTTTTTCGGCATCGGTATTCGTCCCTTCCGCGATTAGACTGGAGCAGGTTTGAAAAAGTGTTTAAATTTTATTCCCCAATCGAGGATTAGCTACAACAAGAGGTCGCTTTTTCAAACCCATTTACGCCTAGGCCGCTGGCAAAAATATTTCTCCAACCTCCACTAAACGCGCCGTTTATTTCTAAACAAGCGCTGCAGCATTGTCGTTGCCACACCTTTTCTTTTAGCACCACTGGCGTCAAAGTTATGTAAGACGTAGTTAATTCGTTTGCCCGTTTTAAAGTACAGTACGATATCGTTGGTCGTTTGCCGAACGGTCCAGTAAAAAGGCTTTCCGTGGCGCTGCAATAAAACGGCCACAAAAACGAATTCCTCCGTAAAATTAGTCTGAATAAATTTTTTAATTGCGGCAGTATCATAACCGGTTGCTTTATAGTCGCCAAGACTATCCTTAACCCGCTGCTGCGTAATTTTCTCCCACTGCTGTTGTTGCTCTTTTGACAAGGTATTTAACACTCGTTCAAAGGAGTGGCCCAGGTTTGTTTGCTGAATAATAACCGCATTTTCGGCATTAATCGAATAGGCGACCCCGACTTGCAGTGTGGCCGGAACGTCCTGAAATTTAGTCAATAATCGGCGACGCACAAGTGCTTGCCGAAAACTAAGACCAATTTTTACGATTAGTGCAACCTCCCAAATAAGTGGGATTGGTTTAACTACAAACTGGGTTGCAATGAAGTAGAGCACTTTAAAATAGTCCGTAAGACTGCCCGATCCGCTACTGAAAAGTAAGCCTTCAAACAATATAATCGCTAACCAGGCCAGTACCCCTAGCCACACAATCACCGTCACAAGATCGCCCAGAATAGTCTCCGTATCTAGTGCACGCTTTAACACGTGCCGCTCTGGCAGAACCGTTGTCAGTTCAGTCCGTAAAGTTGGCCAATCCGTTGAAAATTCATTTTCTTTCATTATCTTCCCCCCATTCTCCCTTGCTATTGTTTCAACCACTTGACCCGTAATAACGAATTAAAGCACGTCGGGTAATTCTTCCCTATTTTTTTACCTAAACGTGCTTGAAAAACACGGTAATCTGAACGCTCTTTAAAATATGCCTAGTTTTTTCACCTAAATAAATTATTATTAGGAAACACTGGCGGAATAAAAATATCAACCGTTGTTCCAGCGACACCTAAAGCTGCTTTGCCCTTATAGGGGGCAAGTAACGTCAGTTCACCGTAAATCACGGAACTCCCTAACAACACTAATATTAATAATAAAAGGCCCACTAAATAGGTTTTACCCCGCCGCCCTTTAGGTACTTGAAGCAAACGACTAATGAATAAAGGCCAGCTAAGTAAAATAAGTAAGGTGCCAAGTACAAACACAAAGTCCAAATTGGCCCCAACTAATGGCGATAACGTTCCAAACTCTGGCAAACGAATTCCACCAGACCCATTAGCATACGGCGTAACCCGAACAGTGGTCGCCTTACGCTGGTAAACATTCACGGCCACTTTTCTAACAACTTCTTGGGTCAGGCCATTTTTATTTTTAAACTGAATGGTTAATAAATCAGTAGTGTCAGGGCGGCTGGCCGAGCGACCATAAACGATCTGCCGCCGCTGAACAATTTTGGCCGGCACACTTAAGCCATTATTTGCTTGCTGCGCATCGTAAACAATTGGTTGCAGGTAATTTAGATAACCGAAAAATCCTAAAGCACTAACTAGGCCAATAAATAGGCCATTTCGAATCTGATCCAACCTAGTCCGGTAACCTTGTCTTTGTTCTGTACTAGTCGCCCTTTTTATTCGGCGATGGTAAAAAAGACGAATGAACGTTCCAAAAGCCAAAAACAAGCTCACGGCAAAGATAACAAGCCAAAATGGATCAAAACGCTGATTTTTCAGAACTAGTTGCCCGTCATCCGTTCGCCGATAAACCGGCTTAGTCACCCCATTTGGTGACGACTGAATTTGGCGGTAAGTTTTCTTATCCACCAGAACCATTCGGTGATCCCGCAGGTATCCCTGATACCCGGTCACGCGGCCAACATAATTTTGTGAAACCCGGACCGTCTGAATTGTTTGCGCACCAAGTGATCGAAGTGGCGCCGTCAGTAACGTAATACTATAAAATAAACCAACAAGCGCACAAATCGCACAAATGGTGTACCGTGACTGCGCTGAATACATTTAGAAAACCCACTATTCATTTTAAATTTATAATAGATTAAGATTAGCATAATAAGTCCCGTAAATATATATCAGAATAGCAGTAAAAAAGCCCTTCCAAATGGAATTATTTTCCAGCTGAAACAGTTTTGGAAGAAAGTGCGCCTAAAATAAAATTTAACCACAAAAAAAGACCGACACTAGGCCGATCTCCCTTACTATTTAAATTGGCGGGTTGTGAAAAATCACTTGCGCCACTTCTTATTCGCTTATTTACCTGAACGTTTCAGATAAGCGCCGCCCTTTTGCGTATTAATATCAAGGGTTTCGCCTACTTGAATGAAAGCTGGCACGTTGACAACTAGGCCTGTTTCCATCGTTGCGGGTTTGCCGGAGCCAGTGGCTGTAGCGCCCTTAATGGAAGGCTGCGTTTCCGCAACTTTCAACTGAACAGTAGTTGGTAACGTCACACCAATAACTTCTTGTTCGTAAAAATCAATTTTAACTTGCATTCCTTCAAGCAAGAATTTCATTTCTGCCGAAATACTTTCAGTTGGGATTTCATATTGTTCGTAGGTTTCAAGATCCATGAACACTGCCGAATCATCCTGCAAGTATAAGTACTGGGCATCCTTAGTTTCAAGAACGGCCTTTTCAACTTTTTCTTCTGGGCGCATTGTTGTTTGAACAGTTGAACCAGAACGAATATCATATAACCGCATCTGCATCACTGTATTACCTTTGCCGGGCTTATGGTGGTTACTTTCTAGTACTTTGATTAACTTACCATCTTTCTCAAAAGTCATACCAGCTCTAAGGTTAATTGCTTCAATCATGATGTTATCTCCTTTATGATGGAATTTTCGGATATACCACACCAAAAATTCCGTATCGATTAAATTATTGGGTAGTCCGCATCCAATCAAAACGCTCATCTTCAAGCGAACGCTCTCCAATAATGCCTGTTTTGACGACCACTTCATTGGTGCCTAATTCCCTTTTCTTAGTTTACCACGTTAAGTACTGATTAAAAAATCTAAATTTCAACGTTCGGGTATTGGCAAACCAATAACTACTATTAATACTTCCGGTTCACTTTTAACGTAGGCAGTGATTGGAAAAGCAGACCCCTATACTCTTTCATCTAAAAAGAATCTAACTATCTTTTAGGATGTTTTCCAATAACTCGTGAATTAGATCCGTTGGTACTGGCTGGGAAAAAGTAATATTAATGCGCTTTTGCCCAGTTGTGTACCCAGTGTGCTCGGCCTTTTGGCGAATGGCCTCTGGCAGGTCATCTGCGCTTGTAAAACTAACGTGGGCCTTATAGGCGGCAAAACTAACCCGTTTTTTCCCGAGTAGATAGAAAGGCTGGCCCCAACTAATTTTTTCTTCGGCGGTCGGTAAATCAGTCTTTACAATGGTTCGCAGTTGACCCAATAGTGGTTGCGCCTGTGGTACTGCTTTATTAATATAATCAGTAACGTCTGCTACTTCTGGTTTTTTTGGCACGTTATCGTCTCCTTAAATAACCCTGTGTTTCGTTTTAGAATAATCACGGAACACCCTTTATACCAGTATTTCATCACTAAAAATTTACTGCCAGAGAGTGGAACAAAAATCCTAGCCGCTTACCGAACATTACTCTAGAACGTAAGCCCAAAACCGACTTTTGTTCCACTCCCTACCAAATTAATCGGCGTGAAAATCTGGTCACTAAAAAAAGGCCAACCTTGAATGAAGTTAGCTTTTCTTTAAGGTATATCACTAAGCTATTTTTGTTGTTACTTAACATAATTAGTATAGTAATAAAAGCGCTTTATATCAATGCCAATTTTGTGATTATTTTATGTTTAAAAATGATATTATAGCGTTAAACGTTGCTCTTTTGTGAATACGCAAAGCATAAAGCATAAATTTAATTATCCTTTACTACTCGATTAACTATTTCTCACTCACAGACGTCAGCAATAATGATGTAAGCCTTTTATCACGTGTCCTTTTAAAGTAGACTTAAAGTACTAAGCAGGAGGTTTCTAAATGACAAATTTTATTGAAATAAAACACGCAACTAAGGCGTTCCAGACTGGTACCACCACTGTCTTAGCCAATAATGATATCAACTTTACAGTTAATGAAGGCGAACTCGTTGTGATCCTTGGTCCTAGTGGCGCTGGAAAAACTACCTTGCTCAATATTCTAGGTGGGATGGACTCGCCGACTTCTGGTCAAATCATTATCAACCAGCAGGATATTGCCAAATACGATCAGCATTCATTGACGGCCTACCGTAGAACTGACGTTGGTTTTATTTTTCAGTTCTATAACTTAGTGCCAAATTTAACCGCCAAAGAGAACGTCGAACTGGCAACTGCTGTCGCTACTGATGCCTTGCCGGCCGAAGATGTACTCAAACAAGTGGGCCTTGAGCGCCAGCAAGTGAATTTTCCAGCACAACTATCAGGTGGCGAGCAGCAGCGCGTGGCGATTGCTCGGGCACTGGCCAAGAATCCTAAGCTGCTACTCTGCGATGAACCAACCGGCGCGCTGGATTTTGAAACTGGTAAACAAGTCCTCCAATTATTGGAAAACGCCAGTAAGCAGTTGAATAAAACAACGATCATCATTACGCATAATTCGGCGATTGCGCAAATTGCCGATCGCGTGATTCAGATCAATGACGCCAAGGTTAAATCAATTCGGATTAACGAAAACCCGCTACCTGTTAGTCAGCTTGAATGGTAGGTGTTATTAAATGAAAAATAACGTTTACCTCAAATCATCTTTTCGCGACATTAAGGCGTCACTAGGTCGCTTTATTTCGATCATTCTCATTATTTTGATGGGTGTTTTACTTTTTGTTGGCATTAAATCTATCGGCCCGGATCTTGAAGCAACGGGCAATCAATTTATTCAACAAAAACAGTTATCCGACTTACAGATTATTTCGACTGGTGGTCTAACCCAAAAGGATCGCGCACTCGTTAAACAACTGAAGCACGCCCATGTCGAATTAGGCTATAGTTTTCCTTACTTAGACAAGGCAAACCAAAAGGACATTCAAGTTTATTCACTGGGTCAAAAACAGAATCGCCTGACGCCAACCAAAGGCCGTTTGCCAAAGAAATCTTCGGAAATTGTCGTTGATCAAAAATTGGCTAGTAAAAAGTTAAAGCTCGGTAGCACACTCAAAATTAATAACCAACAATTAAAACGGCAAAGCTATCAGGTCGTTGGCTTCGTCCAGTCACCACTTTACATTGATAACGACGAGCGTGGCGTTACCACCATCGGCGACGGCCAAATTGATGGGTTTGCCTATTTACCTAAATCTGCCTTCAAAACTCAGGCTTATTCACTTATGTCCGTGCGTTTTAGCGATCTAGATAAAATGAACGCTTTTTCCACTGCTTACCAAACAAAATTAAACAAAAAAATGGATCAGTTACGGCCCCTTTTTGCTAACCGCGCTCAATCGCGAAAGGTTGAGCTGCAAGCGATGGCCAACTCCAACATCGCTAAAAATGAACAAAAACTCCAAAACCAACAAACGAGATTAACTGCCGCTAACACGCAATTAAAGCAGCAACTGGCAGCCTTAACCAGCGCTAACCAACGGCAGTCTACTGCTGGGCAGCAATTACAGGCCCAACAAGCCACCCTGGCTGGGCAGCAAAAACAATTAACCGCTGCTAAACAGAAATTAACGGCAGCCAAAACTAAAAACACCAACTTGGCAAAACCAACTTACCTTTTAAATGATCGCCAAACCAATCCTGGTTTCGCTGAATTTCAAAGCTTGGCGGACCGAATTGACGCGATCGCTAATATTTTCCCAGTTTTCTTTTTCTTCATTGCAATTCTGATTACCTTCACTTCAATGACACGCATGGTTGAAGAAAAGCGAAAGGAGATCGGCACGCTTAAAGCCCTGGGTTACCGCAACAGTGAGATTGCGGTGAAATACATTCTTTACGCCTTTTTGGCCGCCTTCACCGGTGTTGTTTTAGGTGTCCTCATTGGTGCTAAATTATTACCCGTTGTCGTCTTTACAATTTTAAAGGCGCGTTATATTTTCACGGATTATCCGCTGCATTTTTACTTTACACCAATCATTCTTGCCACCATTGCGGCCTTAATTGCAACACTGGGGTCTTCATTAGGAACGCTTTTACGTGATTTACGGGAGAAGCCGGCTGAACTCTTAGTTGCTAAGGCGCCAAAGGTTGGCAAACGTATTTTGCTTGAACGAATTACACCACTTTGGTCCCGCTTTAGTTTTAACCAAAAAATTACTTACCGAAATCTATTTCGCTATAAATCGCGAATGATTCTAACCATTTTGGGAATTGCCGGCTGTACCGGCCTAATGTTGGCTGGCTTTGGGCTCAAGGACTCAATTTCTGCGCCGGTGGAGAAACAATTTAGCGAGATCATGCATTACGATTTGGTGGTGACGCTAAACGCAAAAACCAACGCCGCGCACCCAAATGCGGCCCAAACGGTACTGAAAAAAAGTAATGCCGTTAAACATACTTTGCCTGTTTTCAGTAAACAAGTCACGTTCAAAAAAGCCAGTACAACTGATCAAAACGCCAGTTTATTCGTAACCAGCAACGCGAAAAAGTTTGCCCAGTACGTGACGCTTAAACCCGCCGGAAAAGCGCCGGTTGATCTAACAAATCAGGGCGCCGTGATCAGCCAGCATCTGGCGGAACTCTACCATATTAATCCTGGCGATCATTTGACCATGCAGCTGGCTAACGGTAAGTTCGTTCGCCTACGCGTCAGTCAAATTGGCGCCAACTACATCGGCCACAACGTTTACATGACGGCCAAATATTACAAACAAGTCGCTGCAACGAGCAGTCCGGCCAACACTTACTTGGTTAAAACCAACGATCACTCACTGGAACAATTGACCAAGAATTTACACAAGGTGCAATCAGTGATCCGCACAACTTCAGTTAAAAGCCAAATTGCACAACAAAATAAGACAACGGCCAGCCTTAATTCAGTCGTCCTCATCTTTATCGTTTTATCTGGCACCCTGGTCTTCGTTGTCCTATACAATTTAACCAACATCAACATTTCCGAACGAATGCGCGAACTTTCCACAATTAAGGTTCTCGGTTTCTTTGACAATGAAGTGACAATGTACATTGTCCGAGAAAACATTATTCTAACCCTATTTGGCACGCTATTTGGTTTTGGAGTCGGCAATGCTTTAACGTGGGCAATTCTAAAATTGGCGTCCTCCGATACGATCGTCTTTCCATTAATTATTCACGGTTCTAGTTACGTGATTGCTGGCCTAATGACCTTCGTCTTTTCGGCAATCGTCCTCATTGCCACCCACTTTAATTTAAAACATATCGATATGCTCGCGGCACTGAAGGCAAATGATTAGAGTGTTTGAAAAAGCGTTTAGCTTCTGAGGATTAGCCTAAACTGACGAATTATCTGTGAAACAGATGATTTGGCGGTTGTAGCTACTATTCCGCAATTGAGGATTATTAGCTACAACCGCTAATAATCTTGATGTTTCATACGTTGTCCATTCAACTAAGGCAAAAAACCGCCAAGTTGAAACATGGCAACCGGAAGAAGCTGCTTTTTCAAACACGTTTCAGAAGAGAGGAAAAAGCGCCCAGCTTCTGAGGATTTCTGACGTTGTCGATCGAACTAGGATAAACCAAATCAATCTAGTAAATTCTAATAAAAGTATTTTCTAAACACTACCCAGACCTGCGTAAGTACTGGTAAAATGCGACTTAAAGATTATTCATTTTCAGAAGGAGGGCCTACTCATGTCTACACTTTTCTTCATTTTATCGCTTTTATTAGCGGTAATTGTGGCCAATATTATCTTTCGCCATTTTGCCAAAGTGCCACTTCCAATTTATTTAATTGGTCTGGGAATTGTGCTCGCTATTTTTCCCATATTTCGAAATTTCACTTTCGACCCTAGTCTCTTTATTTTGCTAGTCATCGCGCCATTACTTTACGACGAGGCGCAATCTGCTTCACGGTATTGGATTGGTCGCGGCGCCATTAATATTTTCTCGTTGGCCATTATGCTGGTTGTTGTCACCGTGCTAATTGTTGGCCCGGTACTTCATGGCTTGTTTAGCTTCATCCCCCTAACGCTGGCGTTTGCCTTAGGTGCGATTGTTACGCCTACTGACGCGGCGGCCGTTAGTGCTTTAGCACCGGAGAATCCTGATTTTAAAATACCGCTGACTATTCTAAAAAATGAATCCTTGTTTAACGATGCTTCGGGTATTGTTATTTTTGACCTTTCATTAGTGGCCTTCACGACTGGTGCTTTTTCATTTAGAACGGCCTTAACCACTTTTGCCGCCGAATTTATTGGCGGTCTCGTCATTGGTGTCATTATTGGTTTAGTAACGCGCTCAATTTTTCGCTCGTTAATCAGTTTGGCTGACGATACGCCTCTAATTATAGTGACACTGGATTTAATCATGCCGTTTTTAATTTATTTTGTCGCCCAACAGCTACACTTTTCTGGAATCCTGGCAGTTGTTGCGGCCGGCCTAGTTCAAGGATCAGAACAGGACAAACTTCGCTTAACTTCCAGTCGCGTGCAACTTGTTCGTGCCAATGTTTGGGAAATGATTACCGGACTTTTATCCGGCATTGTTTTTGTATTACTCGGCGTTTCCCTGCCAACGGTGATCGCACAAATCTTAGCCGGCCAACCAGGCTTAATCTGGTTACTTATTCTGGCCGGGGTCGTACTTTACGTGATAAAATTTGGCCTGCGTTTACTGTGGACCCGTTACTTAGTTTGGATGCACATTTCCAGCAAACACCGCTGGCGGGACAGTTGGCTGATGGCGTTCAGTGGTATTAGTGGCACAATCTCACTGTCACTGGCCTTTTTACTACCTGAACGTATCCACGGCCAACCGTTTGCGGCACGTTCTTCGTTAATTTTTATTGCCACCGTTGTTATTTTGCTTAGCCTGCTGCTGTCCACAATTTTATTACCCAAGATTGTAAAAGGAACCGCGTCAACCGAAACCAATGACCTGAAATGGTGGACCCGCGAAATGATTATTGCCGGTATTAAGGCCATTCGTAACAATCAAGAACATCCCGCGGAAGCCTCGATTGTTATTGATACCATTAGTCAACAGCTTACCCAAAATCACTTACGCCACCCCCGCCAAGAACGGCGAATTTTGCTAGTCGCTAACGCTGCTGAACATGAAGCCATCGCCAAGTTACGCAAAGCAGGTAAAATTACGTCTGCGGAAAGTTATTATTACAAACGCTTTTTGGATCTGAGTCTATTCACGGTTTCCAGTAATCTCTTGAAAAATATTTTTCTACGAATTCGTTTTGGTATTCAAACCGCCAGACGCCGTGAATTACGGGTCGGTGAAAATATGTTTTTTACTTCACCACTGATTTCAGAACAGCTTTACTGGTAAAAAGCTTTTGAAATGCACCACGAAGATATTCGTCCCCTTGAGGAAGCTGGTTTTACAGCGGCCATGACAGCTCTGGAAGAATTTAAGCATAAGAATCTCGCTCAGGAATTACACGTTGTCCAACGATTTTACCGTGAGCGGCACCGGCGAATGAATTTACCGGCACCCTCAAACAACGTCATGTACGGACTTTTTCTCCAAGTTTTTCACGCGGAATACGAATTTTTTCAACAAGCAATGACTTCTGGTCGGCTATCAACTGAATTGGCCGAACAATTACAACAGCACCTGGTCTTTGATGAAATGGCCTACATTCATAATCGGAATACTTTTATTAATTAAATTAGAGAGTGTTAAAAAAGGCGTTCAGATTATGGAGTATAGCCTAGCTAGACGAAAAGAGACGCGCAGCGGATCGTTCGACTAGCGTAGCTATACGCAATAATCTGCCTTTTTTAACACGTTTCAGAAAAGAGAGGGAAAAAGCGGTTAGATTATGGAGTATAGCCTAGCTAGGCGATAAGAGTCGCGCAGCGAATCGTTCGACTGGCGTAGCTATACGCAATAATCTGCTTTTTCAAACACGTTTCAGAAGAGAGGAAAAAGGCGTTCAGATTATGGAATATAGCCTACTACTTCGCAATGAAGGAGGAATATTACTAGCTTCGCTTACGATGTCGATCGGACTAGAATGAACCAAAGTCCGAATCGCAGCGAAGAACGCTAATATTCTTTGATGCTACGAACGTTGTCCATTCTTGTGGCAAAAACTAGGGAGCACAGTTATAAAGTCCATAACTGTGTTTCCGCGACTAAGTTCGTCTCGGTCACCGCAAGAAACATGGCAGCTAGACGAAAAGAGACGCGCAGCGGATCGTTCGACTAGCGTAGCTATACGCAATAATCTGCCTTTTTTAACACGTTTCAGAAAAGAGGAAAAAGCGTTCAGATTATGGCGTATAACCTACTACTCCGCGATAGAGGAAGGATATTAGCAAAGAATGTTAATATCCTTTGATGCTACATACGTTGTCCATTCAACTAAGGCAAAAGGCACCTTGGTTTAACGATCGCTTGGCCAACCAAAATAAAATCCCCACTACTGGACCAATTCCAATAGTGGGGATTTTATTTTCATTTTTAGGTCACAATTATCGTGATTCGGTCAATCAACAGGAGGAACCCCTTATTTCGCAATAAATCCATTTTGGAGGATATCTAAATAACGTTTGGCGTGATCAATGATCTCATCAAACTCGGCAATGGTCGCGTGGGGGTGCTTTTTCATGAAGGCGCTGGATTCTTGGCCAATAGCGGTAACCACCATGTCCATCATGTGCTGAATGTCTTCAATCGTAATTCCTGGGCGCAGGTTCAATCGTTTTAAAACAGGCTCTAGTAACATATCGATTGCGTCACTGGTTTTTTGCGTGTACATTTTCGCAATCTTAGTCTTCAGTGCGGCGGGCAAATCATCACTGGGGGCATAAGCACTCATGGAAAGCTCAAATTCATCGGGAAACTGCAGTTGCAGCTGAATCTTGTAACGTGTGGCCTTAACCACCATGTCCGTCAGATCAACCGCGCTAGTCCAAACGCTATAATCAGCCGCAGCCATCACGCGTTTAAGCGCAAATTCTAAAGTTGCCAAATAAAGTTGCGCCTTATTCCCGTAATAACGAAAGACGATACCCTTTGATACTTCGGCCACGCGAGCAATACTTTCTGTTTTGGCGCCACGATAACCTTTTTGGGCAAAAATATGCAGTGCGCTTTCCATAATTCGTTGAATTTTGGCCGGATCTTTCGGAATGGCTTCCTTTGTTTGCGTCATTAATTTCTCACCTTTTATTTGTTGTTTAAAGTGTCAGCAGAATCGTGCAAATTCAAATTTTAGATAAGACCGTTTAAAGGCCTTTTCAAACTCGCTAAACTATTCTTATTTTACTCGTTTTAATTTTCTAGTAAATCGCGGTGGGCGTAACAATAATAGCCAATCAGCAATAAAACGGCCGCTAACCCGGTCATCCACCAGAAAGTTCCCCACTGAATTTCACTTAAAGGCACCCGGTTAACCCAGCCGTAAGGAGTTAACTGCTTGGCCCATTTTGGTAAATCAAACAGGCCCCCTAAATATAGGGAAAAGACGCCGTAGATTGGAACTACCCAACTGAGTGCTTGTAGCCGTGGTAACAGCCCGACCAACACGGCCGTAATTCCAAGAACAACGAGTACTGCAGGTAAATAGCCCACAAAGGCACGTAAAATTCGTGTAATGGTGAGTGGGTGCGTCATGCTGGCCGTACCTGAAATCGCCATGCCCAGAACGCCTAAAAATAGCGCCATTATGCCGTTGATTAACGCCACGGCAACGTAACTACTGTACAAACGAGCCCGGGAAACCTGCTTGGCGTGAATCTGTTCCAGCCAACCTTTACGTTCATCACTATTGAGTTTCAAAAGCGTAATCATCGCTGGAATTGAGCCCACCACCGCAAAAATAATTGCCAGTGTAGCCGCGAAATTCAGAATTACCGTCCGGTTGGCCACATTAACCGCTGCAGTTCCTAATACTTTAGCCATCACTGGATTTGCTTTCATCAAATCGCCAACCGTCCCAAAGATCGACCCATAACTAACGCCCAACACAAATAGCCCAATCAGCCAAATAATCAAACTGGTTCGTTCCAAACGAAAAACCAAACTAAATGGTCCAGCTAATAGACGAGAGGCTCGTTGTCGACCAGGTCGATTAGGCAATAAACCAGCCGTGACGTCACGTTTAGCGCTAGCAAAAAAAGTAACCCCTAAAACAAGCACTGCTAAAAGAAGCATCAACACAATCGGTAACCAATTATTTTTACCATAAATAGCTAATTTTTCAATCCAACCGTACACGGTCCACCAGGTGTTATCCGTATTTTGGACATCGGTTAGCATCCGCGCAATATACAAAACGCCCAGAACCAAGTAACTCAGGCTGGTAGCCCCGCGACTATTACTGGCCAACTGGGACATTAACAATGAAAAAGTTCCAAACATGAAACCAAAGGCCGCCAGACCAAGGCCAAAAAGCCAATCTCCGGTAATGTCAGAGCCCGTCATACCAGCCCCTTGAAGTGCTAAGGCTGACAAAACACCAACCATTAAATTAATGATTAACAATTCCAAAGTTGCCGCAATCAACGGACTTTGTTTGCCAACTGCGTGGGCCCGGACCAATTCCAAAATACCGTTGTCCTCCTCAGTACGCGTGTTGCGCACGGCAAAGTAAATCGACATCATTGCGACTATCAGGCCCATGAAGACCATCATTTCCGCCGCATAAACGGCCGCTGGTGTGTAAGGTGGTTTGGCAATAAACGGGCCAAATAAGGACACCATTGCCGGGCTCTTCAAAGTCGTCACAATTGATGCCAAGGCACTTTGAGTTCCGTAAATACCATCAAATTTGCCCGCAGCGGCACCCATCAGACCAACGATTCCTAAAAGCCAAAGCCCAATCGGTAACCAATCCCGGCGCAAGTAAAAGCGCGTTAAATAACCACTCTGGCTAACTTGGCTATTTCGCATGATCACTCACCTCCTGATCGTGGTTATAATAACGTAAAAATAGGTCTTCCAATGTAGGCGGCGTGCTCTGTAAACTAACAATTTGCCGTGGCGCCAACGCCGTCATAATTGCACCAATACTTTCTGAATCAACGGCGAAACTAACCTTATTAGTCGTTCGCTCGTCAATTTTAAAATTATGAATGCCTGGTAATTGGGCAAAATCAGCTAGATCCTCCTTAGTTTTAACGGTTATGACTGTTCGCGTTAGGTGCCGCATTTCATCAAGTGTTCCCGTTTCAATAATTTTACCCTCACGAATAATGCCAATTCGATCACACATCCGCTCAACTTCCGAAAGAATATGGCTAGAAAGTAGGATGCTCTTGCCCTGTTTCTTCAGGGCTAATACATTCTGCTGAAAAATTTCTTCCATTAGCGGATCCAATCCACTAGTCGGCTCGTCAAAAATATAAAAGTCGGCATTGGTTGAAAAGACCGCAATCAAAGCCACTTTCTGCCGATTCCCTTTTGAATAAGTTCGGGCCTTTTTGGTTGGATCTAACTCAAATTGTTTAATTAGGGCGTCAGTTTTGGCCGTGTGCTTTTGTTGATTTAATTTGAGGAACAAATCAATAATTTCGCCACCACTTAGATTAGGCCACAAATAGACATCTCCAGGCACGTACGCCAAGCGAGCGTGAATTTTAACCGAATCGCGCCAAACATCCTGGCCAAAAATGGTCGCCTGCCCACCAGTTCCGCGCAAAATACCCAGTAAGACGCGAATCGTCGTTGATTTACCAGCACCATTCGGGCCGATAAAGCCAAAGACTTCCCCTTCTTTCACATCAAAAGTAATATCCTGCAACGCCTGAAATTTACCAAACTTTTTTTGTAGATGCCGAATTTCTAAAACTGTATTTGCCATTTTAGGTTCCTCCTAAGTTTTCTAACGCTTATTTTGTACAACCATAAAATTCTATTTGTGTTGGCCAATTCGTTAACCCAACCGATCATATTTACGCTAACAAAAGGCCTTGCTTTAACTTACCGCACGAGTATATTCTGGTTTGACCAACAAGTCAATGACTATGTAGTCAATACACTATTTTTATTTTTGCGGCACTATTTGACTATAAAATAAAGCGCAGCCTGACCAAAAAATGACAAAAAAAGCCAGACCAAATGGATATCCCTGGGGATTAATTCCATTTGAGCCTGACTTTTTTTAATTTATTTAGTTTTTGCGTGTAAAAAATACTTCACTGATAGTAGTGCTCGTTGGGAAAATACTTTTATTAGTACTTTCCTGACTAATTTAGTGGAAACGTGTTTGAAAAAGCAGATTCCTGCGTATAGCTACGCTAGTCGAACGATCCGCTGCGCGACTCTTTTCGCCTAGCTGCCATGTTTCTTGCGGTGACTGAGACGGGCTTAGTCGAGGAAACACAGTTATTGACTTTATAACTGTGCTCCCTCGTTTTCGCCACAAGAATGGTCAACGTTCGAAGCATCAAGGAATATTAGTGTTCTTTGCTGCGATTCGGACTTCGGTTCATCCTAGTCCGATCGACATCGTAAGCGAAGCTAGTAATATTCCTCCTTCATTGCGGAGTAGTAGGCTATACGCCATAATCTAATCGCTTTTCCCTCTCTTCTGAAACGTGTTTGAAAAAGCAGATTATTGCGTATAGCTACGCTAGTCGAACGATCCGCTGCGCGACTCTTTTCGCCTAGCTAGGCTATACTCCATAATCTAACCGCTTTTTCAAACACTCTTTAATCCTCTTTAGCCAACAAAACAACTTTAACCAAGGAAGCGGCCTCAATCAAGCCTAGTACTAACAGGAAGATGAAGGCGTGTTCTGATCCTTGGGCGGTTCCCACCGCCTTACTCACACCAACTTTGGCCTGTCCTTGGGCAATAATTGCGGCAACTAACGATGTTCCAGTTGCACCAGCAAATTGCTGTAAAGTGGTCAAGATAGCGTTACCGTCTGATTTTACCTGTTTTGGTAAATATTTAAGACCATTTGTCATAATGTTACCAAATGACAGGCCAACACAGGCCATGAAAATCAAGTAAAAGGCACCAATCATGACGTTATTTAAGTGTAATCCAAAAATAACGAACAGAATTAAGGCGAGTAGGCCCAGCATTGAGCCAGTCATCAGTGGTTTCTTTGGTCCAATTGTATCTAAAATTCGGCCACCAAATGGGGCAAAAATGGCTCCTAAAATGGCACCGGGTAAGACAATCAAGCCTGCAATTGAGGCTGGGGTTCCGTTTACTAACTGGATATAGTTTGGCAAAATAAACGATAAACCTAACGAGATCAGCTGGAGCGCAAAGAAACTCAGTACGTGTCCGGCAAACTTGCCGTTCTTTAAAACAGCCAAATTAATAATTGGCGTTTTAATATTCAATGAGCGGTGAACCAGTAATACAAGACCAATTAGGCCGAGAATAATTGGCACTAAAACGGCTTGGCTAAGAAAATGTCCGTTACCCATATTACTAAAGCCGATGATTAAACCGATGAAGGTCAGCATAATCCACAAAAGGCTGATAAAATCAAAGCTAGTTTTGCGTAATTCGCTCTTTTGCTGAATCGAAACTAGGCCAATGATTAGCGAAATAACAAGAATTGGCAGCAAGAAAATAAAAATATAACGCCAGCCAATTGTTGAAACGACCACACCGCCAAACGTTGGACCAACTGCGGGAGCAACTGCTGTAATCAGCGTTCCAATCCCCATCATCATCCCAATTTTAGGTAGCGGAACTTGTTCTAAAATAATGTTAAACATTAACGGTAACGCAATCCCCGTTCCAACACCTTGGATCATTCGCCCAATTAAAAGCATTGAAAAGGATGGCGCAAAGGCATCTAATACGACACCTAAGATAAATAGTAGATTTGCGACGACAAACAATGATTTAGTTTTAAAGCGCCGTTTTAAAATGGCCGATAACGGCACGATAATGGCAACCACTAATAGATAAATCGTGGTCATCCATTGAACCGTGGCCGTTGTAACGTGAAACTCCGCCATTAAGGTTGGGAATGTAATGTTCATGGCCGTTTCAACGACCACACCGCAAAATGACATAATCCCCGCCGCAACAATGGCACCAATAACTTTTTTTGAAATCTTTGTATTCAATTTAAACTGCCTCTTTCTTTCTAATTCACGTTACGTTAAGCCGTGTGGGAAAACTAATTTTCCAAGCATGACCTTGGCCGCAAAAACTAATTTTGTGGTCAACGTAACACTTTTTTCCTTACTTAGTTTTCAAACCGAACCAAATTTTTAAGTAATCGGCTTAAAAGTTCAAGCTCGCTAGTTGAAAATTCGGCCTCAAGCTGTTCCTGCTGCTCGCGCATATAACTGGCAATAATCTTCTCCAATTCTTTCGCATGTTGCGTAAGTTGAACACTTTTTTGCCGCGCATCATCAACACTGGCCTTTCGGCGAATAAAATTCCGTTTTTCCATCCGTTGCAATAAAACCGTCGCAGTCGATCGTTGAATATTGAATTCACGCTCAACATCCCGCTGCAAAATTTCTTTGTCCTTATGCTGATTTAAATAATCAATAATTGCCATTTGTGTTCCCGTCAATTCATACTGCCGCGCAAATTGATCGAACCGCCGTCCCATTTGATTTGCCGAAATTTTAAGTAAGCGACCAAAATCTTCCAATGTTTAACACCTCCTCAGTCTTAGAATTAATTTTGTGGATGGTCAGTAACAACCCCTGCTGTTAAGGACAGCGAATTTTGTTGTCTTCCCATTTACTGCGCTAGTATAACCATTCTCCTAGCACGAAGCCTGTGCCCAGGAAACTGGCACCTACTCAGTTTTCAGGATCTATTTCATAAAATACGCTTCACAATTCGTTAGCTGCCTAACAATATTAACAGTTTCCTTTTTAAAATACAAACCAAAATGTTGCACTGTTTAACTTGGCAGGTATCGCGAGCTCGTTTATTTTAAATTATTCAGCACTGCAAGAGGAAGTTACGGCGCCACTCATTACTGGCCTCGCTAGCAATGCTGCTTGTTTTAAAATGAATTGAAATGCAATCTGCACTCTGGGCTAGCGATTGATTTGCGCATTTATTAGGGAATAGTCGCAAAATATTTTTCCGACCTAACTATTTGTTTTCCTCGCTACTAGATGAAATATCCACCAAAAATACTTAACTACGTTATACTGGAATGTGAAAACTTTCGGTTGAGGCCTAATCATTGACCTGCAACCCACATTAAAAATACCTGGAGGATTTATGGATAATCAAGACGAAACACTGCGCTCCAAATTATATACACTTTACCAGTCGCTTATGAGTGGTGACGCCGAGTTTGATTTTTCGACAGAATTTAACGCAATTGATACAATTCTGAATCAGAATCGGCTTTCAACCGAATTAAATCAGCTGGCACAAACAATTACTGCTAAACTGCTAATACTTTACAAGAAAAATTATCCGCAAAACAAAATTCGCAAAATTACGCCGCAGAATGAATTAGTGGAGCTGTTTGCGCGTTATGACCGTACATATCAGGCCTTCATCAATAACGGCAGTAAAATCTAATTGATTAACTGCTGTTTTTTTGTGGCCTACACCTATCAACACATTCCAGCAAACGATTAGTCTAATAATTTTGCTTTACACCATTAGTTTCAAATGTTAAAGTCAACATATGAAGGAGGCAACATGGATGGTTGATGCAGATAGAAACACATTAAAGTTAATTGACGAACAGCATTTGGCCGAATCAAAGCGAATTTTTAAATTGCTCAGTAATCCTAGTCGACTGCAAATTCTCTACGTTTTGGAGCAACAAGAACTCAGTGTGAGCGAATTAAGCGATTTACTGGCGCTGGAACAATCCGTTGTCTCCCACCAATTAGCCTTGTTGCGGCAACACCAACTAGTCAGTGCCCAGCGAATTGGCAAACAAAATTACTATCACTTGGACGATCCGCATATTTTGGACGTCATCAACGAAATGATTGAACACGCTGATCACGTGATGAGGGGAGCAAAACATGGCAAGTAACTCTAGTACAACAACATTACACCGCAGCCTTCAGACTGAATATTTTTCAACTGGCTGGATGGTCTTTGAATTCTTGGTCGGTCTCTCTTCTGGTATTAAGGCTGGATCAATTCTACTGATCGCTTTTGGCCTAGATAGTTTTCTAGAAATCATCTCAGGCAGCACCTTAATTTGGCGGTTGCGTAAGGAAGCCAGTGGCGCAGCAACCGACGTCATTGAAGCAGCGGAACGGCGCTCTTCGCTAATTGTTGGCATCATTCTTTTATTATTGGCCGTTTACGTTACCGGCGTTTCAGTCGCCAATCTAGCAACGCATCAAGCCGCCGACACTAGCATTTCCGGCATGGCCATCGCAGTTGCTTCCGTCATTCTAATGCCATTTTTGGCCAGAAGAAAACGATCATTAGGTAAGGCCTTGAGCTCGGCAGCCTTAGCCGAAGATGGTATGTGTAACGTCACTTGCGCTTATATGGCCGGAACCGTCCTGGTTGGCGCCATTCTCACTGCACTAGTCAACTGGTGGTGGGCCGACTCGGTAGCAGCGCTCGTGCTAGTCTATTTCATTGCGAGCGAGGGCTGGGAATCATTTCAGGCCGGCCGTAATCGTTAAAACCGCAATTGGATAAGAAAAGGTGCTAACCACAACAAGTCACTAGAACTTGCTGGTTAGCACCCTTTTTTGCGTAATACTGCCGTATCCTAACGTTTTTTTTGCAGAGACGAAACCCTTATATCCAAGCTTGAGGGTTTATTTCAACCACGCGTTATTTTTTACGGCGCAGCCCTTTTCTAGCCCGTAATGCTAACAAAATAGTCATCATATCAACGACTTCTTGAAACATTGCACCAACTAACGCCGGAATAACGCCGGTAGCGGCAATCAACATTAAAATAACGAGAACGACAATCCCCGCTAAAACATCGTTACGGGCTATCTGCATGGTCTCTTGACTGATCATAACGGCGCTCGCCACCCGGCCTAGGTCGTCTTTCAAAATAACCACATCTGCCGACTCACTGGCTGCCGTGGCGCCATGTGCACCCATTGCGATGCCGACATCCGCCGTCGTCAGGGATGGTGCGTCGTTAACCCCATCGCCAACCATAATTGTCGGCCGTTCGTTTTGATCAACCGCCTGGAGCAAACTGATTTTGTCCTTCGGCAACAAATTGCCGTGAACTTCATCCAGATCTAATTTGGCCGCAATGGTCTTAGCAATCGTGGCCTGATCGCCAGTTAGCATCATGATATGTTTTAGTCCAAAATGGCGTAATTTTTGAATGGTTGCGGCAGCCTCTGGTCGAAGTTGATCCAAAAAGCTGATGTAGCCTGCATACTTTCCCCCGATACTGACGTAGACGGCCGTTTGCTCGACGGCTTGAACCGCCTGCTGCGTCACAAACGCTAATTTACCAACTTTAACAACTTGATCATCAATTATGGCCTCAATGCCCTGCCCGGTCACTTCGCTGAGTTGGCTAACCTCGCTTAGGCCATCAGCACCAGCGTAAGCAACTAGGGAGCGCGCCAAAACGTGACCCGAACGCTGCTCGGCGCTGGCCGCAAAGTGTAGTAATTCCTGAGTTTGCCATGGTTCAATTGGTTTAACCTCATTTACGGTCAGTTGGCCCTTGGTTAAGGTTCCTGTTTTATCGAAGGCAATTGTCTTTGCACTGGCCAGCTTTTCAATTGTGGTTCCCGTTTTAACAATGACGCCGTTTTTACTTGCTCGGCTCATCCCGGCAACTAAGGAAATTGGTGCGGCCAAAATTAATGGGCACGGTGATGCCACTACTAAAACCTCAGCCAAACGAACCGGATCACCGGAAATCAGCCACGCAACAACGGCAATGATAATCGCAATTGCCGTGAATGGCACGGCATAACGATCAGCCATGCGCACAAAATTGGCCGGCTGATTGGCCGACTCTTTTACTAACTGAACAATTGCTTGGTATTGGCTATCCGCCGCCGTACTGAGCGCCTCGATTGTCACGGCTGAAGCGCCATTGACGGATCCGGACATCAATTCACTGCCAACTAACTTTTCAAGTGGCCGTGATTCACCAGTTAAGGAAGACTCGTCAAAGGTTGAATTACCCTTAATAATTTTACTATCCACTGGCACTAGTTCGCCGGGTTTAACCAGTAATTGATCACCCACCGCAATTTTTTCAACCGCAATATCTTCTAAACGGTCGGCATTAACTAAATGTGCATTTTGCGGTGAATTATCCAGTAACGATTTTAATTCTTGACCTGCTTTGCGGGTGGCGTAATCTTCTAAAGAATCCCCGCCGGTCAGCATTACTAAAACCATCAAACTTGCCCAATATTCACCAACGGCAAGCGTCGCAACAATCGCCATGATTGCCAGTAAATCAACGCCGTATTTTCCCGAACGCAACGTCTTAATCATTTCAAAAAACATTGATAGCGCGACTAAAGAACCCGCAACGGTCACCAACACTTGTGCGGCCATTGGTTGTTGCAGACCAAACGCTAGCACTAGTGCCATGGCGCCAACCACCAATGTTGCTACTAATTTCCAAGTATGTTTCATTGGCCAGCTCACTCCTCCATTTTCCTTCAGTATAGCACGGTGGTGGGACGCAACAATATTATTAGGCTGGACTTTCATAATTTATCTTCACGTGGTTAAAATATTTAAAAATTGCCAGTAAAAGTCGATTTTATCGGCGCTAAGGACAAAAAATAGCCTTGCGGTGACTGATTTGGTCGCAAAGCTATTTTATGAATAAATGAAAGGCCTTGGACATGTTAAACGTGCTCCAAGTTGTCCTGGCGGGATTGGGGATCGTAAAAATGATTCTCGAAATCCTGCGGGACAATAAAAAAGACCAGCATTAAGCTGATCTAATCACATGATAGACTGCAATACGATTACAGCGAACCAACACGTGGCCACGTGTTGGTTCTTTTGATACTCATAGTATAGCTCAGTACTTTTAATTCATCAAGAATTTGCGTAACTAATAAAAAATGAAGCATTGTTTTTGCCTTACTTTTTTCAAAAATACATTAAAGAAATTAACACTAAATCGATTAACAATTAACTTTTAAAAAAGTAAGAAAATCGCCAATTTAGCGGCCTTCTTTAAACTTTCAACCCATGCTATACTTGCTTAGTAATCGTTTTTGCGGTGCGGAAGCTTCCTTTCGACTATAAATCGAACTGAAGGAGTGATGCCCGTGAATAAACGGACTATAATGAAAGGCCTTGGACATGTTAACTGTGCTCCAAGTTGTCTTGGCGGGATTGGGGATCGTAAAAGCGATTCTCGAAATCCTGCAGGACAACAAAAAAGACTAGCATAAGGCTAGTCAAATCATTATATTACTGCAATACGATTACAGCGAACCAACACGTGGCCGCGTGTTGGTTCTTTTGATACCCATAGTATAGCTCAGTACTTTTAATTCATCAAGAATTTACGTAGCTATTTCTGTTAGGCAAAATGATGCTTGTCTTGATTATCACTTCCGCAATATTTGGTGACATCGCGAAATAATCAGGACTTATGCGGAAATCCCCCAAAATGAGCCACCCATAATCTCACCATCTTGCCAGTTCTAACATGGTGAATAAAACTATACTTCATTATCACGCGTAACCAAGCAGTTCCCGCTCTAATGTGAAATACTAATCGACCCTATTGGCGCTAATCACAATCAACTATTTCCCCTTAATTTGGTGTAATTTTAGCATGACAAAACGTGCAATCGGTTGTGCGACTAACAATTCAACGGCAAATGAAATCGCAAAATTACGGGGCCATTTGTAGAAGAAGTGCGTGATTGGGTCTAAACTGATTTGCTGATTGCCAATCCACGTGCCCACCACGGTTAAAACGACTGACATCATCAAAACCGTGCACAGAATGTTAACAATGATGTGCGCGTTAAAACTATCATCCTTCGCAATAATTTTCTTAGTTAATAGTGCTGCCGGCTTATACGTCAACAGTACAAGCGCAATGACACTCAACCAGATAAATGGCAGCACACTCAACGCCAGCGCCCACGTTCGCAGGTGAAAACCAACTTCAAAGCAAGTGATCAGTGGTGCAATAATGTTAACCGAAACCAGCGAAACAATCGCCATAAACAACGCAAATTCTTTTCCATTACGCGGCATCCGCATATAAAAATCCATTAAAATCGCTCCATTTCTATTTTTGAACGCAAAAAAGCGCAAAACCCTTGTGAGTTTTGCGCTGATCAATTATACGCGCTCTGATTAAATTCTATTCGCAACATTCAGCCTTAAAGGAAGTGCCACCAGTCAAAATAGTGGCATTCTTGCTTTTTTAGCAACGGATTCTATCCTACCACATAAAAGAAATTTTCATAAGCCTTTTTTAAACACCCTAGTTCAAACCGATTTAAAAGCCATCGCCGCACGCTAATTTTAGAATACACTGGCCCAGTGCCTCCAATCCTGCTATATTAAGGCTAGCAGCTACAATTGGCCGGTAAAATTAATAATTGCACAAATGTGCCTAAAAAGGAGTCTTTCAGCATGGACGATAATCGGCGCCACCTTTTAGCGAAAGTCGCTTATCTTTACTACATTCAGGGCCGAACGCAAAGCCAAATTGCGACGGAGTTGAACATTTACCGCACTACCATTAGTCGTATGCTCCAACAGGCCCGCCAGCAGCACATTGTGACCATTCAAATTGAAGATTTCAACCCGCAATTATTTAATTTGGAAGAAAAGCTCAAACAACGGTTTAAATTAAAAAATGCCATTATTGTGCCAACTGATCGCGTTGCTAATAATCAGCAGAAAAACGCCGCCTTATCAAAAGTGGCCGCCCTCTATTTGAAACAAATTATTAAACCTCATGCTACCGTTGGCTTTGCCTGGGGACTTGTTCTGGCCGGGATGGTTGGCCAGTTACAACACCCAACACAAACAGATGCAACATTTGTGCCGTTAGTTGGCGGCCCCAGCCCAAGCAATTCTCAGTACCACGTTAACGGCATTGTTTTTGATGCCGCCCGGCAATTTGGTGGTCATAGTCTCTTCGTTGACGCAGCGGCCGTTCAAGAATCCAAACTTATTCGCGATGGTATCATTGGCGCAAAATATTTTCGTGAGATTAAACGTCGTTGGCAGCAGCTGGACATTGCTTTCGTTGGCATTGGTGGCCCCCTTAGCTCAAAATCAAGTCGCTGGCGTGATTTGTTAACTGACCAAGATCGCCAGTTACTCAAAGAACGAGAAGCGATTGGTGATTGCTGCTGCACTTTTTTTGATCGCCACGGTAAAATTCTAAACGGTGATCTCTCTGACCGTACCATCGCCATTCCATTACCACAGTTGCAGCGCGTTCCCAACACAGTCGGTGTTGCCCGCTCGCTAACCAAGGTTCCTTCGATCACGGCCACCCTTAAAATGGGACTTCTCAACACTTTAATCACTGATGAAGAAACGGCCAAACAGATTATGGATGCTCAGTAGTAATGGCACAGGTCACCTGCAATTGCACATATGTGCACTAAGCTAGCAAACGCTTTTTAAGAAGCCCATGGTTAAGCAATTACCACCCACTTTTAAAATTTGCCGGTGGTAATTTATTTTCAGGCACTTTAACTCATGCTACATTTAAGGTGTTAAAAAAATAAAGGCGAGGTGTTCTTCCATGGAATTTTTACTAGATACGATTCATTTAGCTGACATAAAAAAATATAGCGCTATTTTACCAATAAGCGGCGTCACGTCAAATCCTTCTATCGTTAAAAAAGAAGGCAAAGTTGACTTCTTTAAACATATGCGCCAGGTTCGCAGTATCATCGGCCCGAAAGCTACCTTTCACATTCAAGTTGTTGGTCAATCAACTGCTGAAATGATTGAAGACGCACACACTATTTTGCGGGAAGTTGACGACCAAGTCTACATCAAAGTCCCAACGAACGAGGCTGGTCTGGCCGCAATCAAACAGCTTAAAAGTGAAGGCGTCCACATTACGGCAACAGCGATTTACACCAAGTTTCAAGGTTATCTTGCCATCGCTGCTGGTGCCGACTACTTGGCGCCCTACTATAACCGGATGGTCAATATGAACATTAACGCCGATGAAGTCATCAGTGAATTGGCCCTCGCCATCCAGCGTGATCACGCGGCCACTAAGATTCTTGCCGCCAGCTTCCACACCGTCCAACAAGTTAACTCAGCCTTTGAAATGGGTGCCCAAGCTGCAACGATGGGAACTGACATTTTGGAAACGGCTCTAACAGCCCCAGCGATTGGCCAAGCCGTAACTGACTTCACTAACGACTGGGAAAGTGTTTACGGCAAAAAAACAACGATTAGTTCGCTGTAATAAAATGATTTGAAAGCATAAAAACAGCCTAATACCGCGCAGTAAGCGGGCACTAGGCTGTTTTTATTTACCACCCATTAATTTGTGTGTCAACGCCAAAACTTTCTAGCGTGGCCTTATATTCTAGTAAGTCGTCCGTTTGTAATTGTTTCACTTGCTTCAGTTCGTACTCTCGGCCCAGGTCCTGGTACTTTTTTAGGCCGAATTGGTGGAAAGGTAATAGTTCAACTGCCGTTATGCCAATTCGATTAAACAACTGGCCAAAGTGGCGGGCGTCGTTTAGCGTATAGTTGAAGCCGGCAATCACCGGAATACGAACCATTAACTGCTGTTTCTTTTGAATGGCCGCTTCTAAATTGCGCAAAATTAATTCATTTCCGCCACCCGTTCCGGCCTTATGCAGCTGTGTGTCCCACTGTTTGCAATCAAAATACATGAAATCAATGTACTGCATAAATTCTTGAAAAACCCGCGGTGCCGCGTAGCCTGTCGTTTCACAGGCCAAATTAATTCCGGCGGCCTTGATTGCTTTAGCCAACTCAATCGCAAACGGTGCCTGAAAAAGCACTTCGCCACCAGAAAACGTGACCCCACCACCAGATTCATCGTAAAAGACTTGATCTTGCTTGATCACCGCCATCACTTCAGCCACCGTTTTATATTCCCCAACTGTTGTCTGCTCGCCTTTTTGTTCGTCATACATCAATTCTTGCCGGCCAGATTGCGATTCGGGATTCGCACACCACTGACAACGAAGCGGACAGCCCTTGAAAAAGACAACCGTCCGAATTCCAGGGCCATCATTTAAACTGAATTTTTGAATGTTAAAAATTAGCCCCTGTAACTCGGTCTTAGATTTGGTTGAAGTTGCACTAACTAATTGCATCCGATCACCCCCATAGTTATTTCTCCTTTAACGTAGCACAAATAGTTACGTTCGTAAATATTTTTAGTTTCTTTTGAAATTAACAAGTTGTTAAAAAAATTGAAACTGATAAAATGAAAAGGTGTTAAAAAAACGGCTGGATTCTGTTCACCTTTAAAAAATACGCTAATAAAAATAATTTTAAATGGATCTAACAATCTACAGGAGGTGGCTTATGCCAGTTAAAAGAACAGAACAACTTTTAGAAATTGTCAACCAGCGCAAAAAAATCGATGTTAGTGAGTTGGCGCAATTACTAAACGTTTCAAAAGTAACGGTGCGCAAAGATCTCACTTTACTCGAACAGCATGGTCTGTTACAGCGCAAACACGGCTTTGCCATCATCAACAATCCAGATGATTTAAATTACCGTCTAGCGCAAAACTACGATATAAAACGCCAAATTGCGGTAAAGGCCGCTAACTTAGTTCAAGATAACGAAACCATCATGATCGAGTCAGGCTCAACCTGCGCCCTTTTGGCCGAGGAGTTGGGAAGACAAGCTAAACACGTTACAATCGTAACCATTTCTTACTTCATTGCCAATTACGTTGAAAAGTTTGCTAACCTCGATATTTTTCTACTGGGCGGTAAATACCAAGCTAATTCCCAAGTGGTGGTGGGACCGCTGACAAAGAAGGCTCTAGCTGACTTTCACGTCGCAAAGTTATTCATTGGTACTGACGGTTTTGATCCTAAACAAGGATTCTTTGGTAACGATATTATGCGCACGGACACTGTTCAGGCTATGGCGGCTAACGCGGAGCAACTAATTATTTTAACTGATTCAAGTAAATTTAGCGGCCCCAGCCTAATTAGGCAGTTTAGCTTAGATGAGGTTAATCGCGTGATTACGGACAACCAGCTATCCGACGCAACAACGACGCTCCTAGAACAACAGCAAATTAACGTTGAAAAAATATAATTGCACAAATGTGCGTTTTTAAACGTCCTTCTAAAAAGGACGCTTTTTTATTGCTTTGTGGGCAATTCATGCTATGCTTATCTTCGTAAGAAACAATTTTAGGCTTCGTTTGATATATTTATAATTTTACTTAGGAGGGCCATGCTTCGAGTACGCGGTGTTCGCGTTAGGAGAATGGACATCCTCCGTCGATAGGATTTTGCGGTGACGCAAAATAGACCATAAAACTTAGGAGGAGCAAGCATGCAAACATTAAAAACCCAGAAGCACACAGAAGAACAAACCAGCCACTTTGGTCGTTTAACCCCTAGAATGGCTCATTATCGGGAAACAATTATTGATGCGAAGCCTTACATTGATGCCGAACGTGCCATTTTGACGACTCAGGCTTATAAGGAACACCAGCACGAACAAGTTGATTTATTGCGTGCTTACACATTGGAAAATATTTTAAAAAACATGACCCTTTACATTGAAGACGATACGCTACTAGCTGGCAATCAGGCGCGGAAAAATCGTTGGGCGCCTATTTTTCCGGAATATTCCATGAATTGGGTAATTGACGAGCTAGATAGCTTTGAGAAACGGCCCGGCGATGTTTTCTATATTACTGATAAGACAAAGCAAGAACTCAAGGAGATCGCACCTTTCTGGAAAAACAATACTTTAGAGGATCGCGGGTACGCTGCCTTCCCACCGCAAAGTCGGCTTTTCTATGATCTCGGTGTTATCGGCGCTGACGGCAATATCACTTCTGGTGACGGCCACATCGCCGTTGACTATAAAAACGTAATTAATAAGGGCCTAAAATGGTACGAAGAACGTGTTCAGGCCCAGTTAGACCAATTAGATTTAACTGATATTGAGCAACAAAAAAAGTTGTACTTCTACCAGGCAAGTCTGAAAACTATTCAGGCCGTTAAAGATTTTGCCCAACGTTACGCGGAACTTGCGCGAACGAAGGCCCAAGAAACCAACGATAAAAAACGGCAGGCCGAATTACTTGAAATGGCGCGTATTTTAACGAAGGTGCCCTACGAACCGGCAACGAGCTTTCATGAAGCCTTGCAAGCCGTTTGGTTAGTTCACTTAGTCTTACAAATTGAATCTAACGGTCATTCCGTTTCTTATGGCCGCCTCGACCAATATCTAGATCCATTTTACGAAAAAGATTTACGGGCCGGGATTATTGATAAAGAGCACGCAACTGAATTGCTGACCAACCTTTGTCTCAAAACGTTGACCATCAACAAGGCACGTTCGTGGAACCACACCCAATTTTCCGCTGGGAGTCCCCTTTACCAAAATATCACGATTGGCGGTCAAACGCCTGATGGTAAAGATGCCGTCAATCCCACGTCTTACCTAATCCTGCGGGCAATTTCCCAGGCTCATTTACCCCAGCCTAACTTAACTGTTCGCTACCATAAGGGTCTCAGCAACGAGTTTATGCTGGAAAGTGTCGCCGTCATCAAACAAGGCCTTGGCATGCCGGCCTTTAACAACGACGAAGTCATCATCCCTTCATTTATTCGCCGGGGGGTTAAAAAAGAAGACGCCTATAATTACAGTGCTATTGGCTGTGTCGAGACCGCCGTTCCTGGAAAATGGGGTTACCGTTGCACTGGCATGAGCTTCATCAACTTCCCCCGCACCTTGCTAATCGTGATGAACGGTGGTGTTGATCCTGAATCTAAAAAGCGGCTGTTGCCTGATTACGGTAAATTTACTGAAATGACTTCCTATGAACAACTTAGTAAGGCTTGGGATGGGATAAGGCCTTACGTGAAATGACCCGCCAAAGTGTGATCATCGAAAATAGTTGCGACTTAGCCTTAGAACAAGGTTACCCCGACATTCTGTGTTCCACTTTGACTGATGATTGTATCGGTCGTGGCAAAACGATTAAAGAAGGTGGCGCCATTTATGATTTCATTAGTGGCCTTCAAGTTGGGATCGCTAATTTAGCCGATTCCCTCGCCGCCATCAAAAAATTAGTTTTCGAAGAACATAAATTAACCCCCGCAGAATTATGGCACGCACTACAAACGAATTTTGCCGGTGAAGCTGGTGAAAAGGTGCGCCAACTGTTATTAACCGACGCACCAAAATACGGCAATGACGATGACTACGTTGATCAATTAATCGTTGCCGCCTACCAACCTTACATTGATGAAATCGCTAAGTACCACAATACCCGTTTTGGACGAGGACCAATTGGCGGTTTGCGTTACGCCGGCACCTCATCGATTTCGGCCAACGTGGGCCAAGGTCACAGCACACTTGCGACGCCAGATGGCCGCTACGCTCGAACACCATTGGCTGAGGGTTGTTCACCTGAACACTCAATGGATACGGAAGGCCCAACCGCCGTTTTCAAATCAGTTTCTAAACTGCAGACGGAGGATATCACTGGTGGCGTGTTGCTTAACCAAAAAATGTCGCCGCAAATTCTGCGGAGTACGGCTAATTGTCAAAAATTAGTTTCGCTGCTGCGAGCCTACTTCAATCGATTGCACGGTTATCACGTTCAGTACAACATTGTTTCCCGGGATACCCTAGTTGCCGCCCAAAAGCAGCCTGAAAAGCACCGCGACTTAATTGTCCGGGTTGCCGGCTACTCAGCCTTCTTCGTTGGTTTATCAAAGGAAACTCAAGACGACATTATTGAACGAACTGAACAGTCCTTGTAAAAATTAAGGTGTCTAAAAAACGTAACCGTGCGTTAATCAAATAGTAAAGAGGCCAGGATTTTTGTCCTGACCTCTTTCCTACGATTAGTCAAGGGGATTGAACTGTGCTTTTTCGTTTGAATTAGAATTTGATGCTGGCTTAAACGTCGAGC
>NZ_RHNP01000059.1 GCF_003950295.1 Loigolactobacillus iwatensis | reverse complement strand
TTAATACTAATATATACAAAAAAATCCGTCATCGATAACAGAATTAATCTATTACCAACAACAGATATTGTAGAGCCCCGAAATTTCGGTAGCGTTTTTATATGGTAGAATTTATCCAGTTATTCAGTGAATAAAAGCTGGTTAAAAGTTTTTTGGCAAACCAACTCGGCTATTAATGAGTGGAAAGTGGGACAAAATTTGATTTTAAGTTTATTGTGTAACGTAAGCTCATCCAATAACTGTACTGTGATTATTGGATGAGCTGTAGTTGGGCGGGCAGAACTCGGATTTTTGGTGCGTGTTCTAGCGTAATTAAGCGGCCAAAACTTTTGTCTCATCTTCTAAGTAGTGTTATAGTAACAGCCGGAACCTGATAAATTCGAATAAAGCTTGGAGGTTATTGTTTATGCAAATTGGAATTATTGGTGCAACTGGTAATGCTGGTAGTGCAATTTTTAAAACGGCCGAAAAAAAAGGGCACACGGTTACCGCAATCGTACGTAATAAGGCTAAGGCACAAAAAATGTTTGGAGCCGATGCCAAGATTTTAGAAAAGGATGCACTTGCGCTGACGTATAACGATTTACATAATTTTGACTACGTCATTGATGCATTTGCGTCACCAAAATCTTACCAACATTTAGATTTAGCAACGCAGTTAATTACTGAATTTCGGGAAGATACGCATACAACATTACTTTTTATTCTTGGGTCTAGCTCATTGCGCGATGAAGAAGGCAATTTATTGTTAGATAGCGTTTTGAAACGTGCTGCAGGGCAACCTTGGATTGGGACGCCAATTCAGCAAACACATGAATATAATTATTTAAAATGGGTTGATAATGTTAAATGGACGGCCGTTTCACCGCAGATCGAATTTGTGGTGGGACCAGCAACCAGTTACCGTCTTGGAACGGATAATGCAATGACTGATAGTAATGGTAAAGCAACTGTGTCAACAGGTAATTTTGCGGCGGCGATCGTTGCTGAAATAGAAGAACCAACACACTTGCATCAACGCTTTACAGTTGTAAATAATTAGATATTTAACCGGTGTAGTGACGCTTTCAGGAGCGTTGTTACACTATTTTTATAAACTAATTTTATTTATGATACATATTAAATAATATGTATCATAATTTTCTTTAGTTTTCGGTTTGTCGTCTCTATAATAGTAAATGGTCATGGGATATTGCTTTATACAAAACAGATCTTAATAACTTGAAAGGGAGTGCGCCAAAAGTCGGTTTTGAGTTTACTGCGTAACGTATGCTAATCCAATAACCGTACTATGGTTATTGGATTAGCGATAGTTAGGCACTTGAATCCAGACTTTTGGTGTACGTTCTAGCATAATGTTAGGAAATAATAAGCAACTAGAACTTTTGTCCTGGCCTCATATTATGCGTTTTGGAGGGTGACATGTTTCGGGTGTACGAAATTCGTGGCAGAAGAATGCCAGTAAAAATCCAAGCTTGTTGGGCGGCCGTTATGGAGAGAAAATCAAATCTGGCGCTCATTTTACCATACTTGTCACGTACAACTTGTAAATCTTGTGTAGCACAAAAAATCATCATTAAAAACTTCAGGAGGTAGTATTTATGTCATTAAATCCACAACAAATTAAGAATACGATCAACGAATTACATGAAAATTTTGTCCGCAGTGGTCTAACCAAAGATCAGGTGGCCAGTGACTTGGATATCAGTATGACCAAGCTCGATCATTTATTTAGTTTGACGCAGCAATCAATGGATGATCCATGGATTCTCCGTAATTATTTGAATGATAAAGTAGAGGAAAATGGTCAAGAACCAGTACCTTATTCAGCATTAGTTGGTGACTGGCATCAATATTGGTTTTTAAATACCCGGGCAATCGATAAAGGTGAAATCACGGCCGGCGATCTTTAAGTAAACATTAGCGCTATATTTAAACATCATTAATTGACCAGTTTGTAGGTTATTTTATTTAATCATTACTACTAAAAATTACTGTTAAATGAGGACCAGTAAATCGTGGATTTTGGAACGGCCAGCCCACAATTTACTGGTCCTTTTGTGCATTCAAAATGGGCCGCATTCATAGTTAATTTCAACAATAGATTGTTGCTTAACTTACTTAACTATGAATTTTGGGATACCCTTGTCACTGAGCCAACTGTTTTTAGAAAATGATCACAATCCGCAATTTATCGTAATTCTTACAAAAATGATAGACTTGACATATAAGCTAAAAATTTGAGAATATATTAATTTAGCACTGAATAAAAATGTAACTTCATGAATACTAACGCCAGACTAATCGTTTAACTGGGGGAATAAATGGCATGTTAAAAGAAGATTTATTAGATAAATCTGAACGGGCCTTAACGCGGCTGATTGAAAAGCTTTACCTTGCGGAGCATGCGCTATCTAAGCAGCAATTAGCGCAGGAATTACAGGTTTCACAAAGTACCTTAAATCGTTATAGTCAACGCCATCAGGAAGACTTACAGGTCTATGAACCAACCCACAGTGCTAGTCTAATTGACACTGGAATGGCACTGCAATTTACCACAAAAGGACAATTATCAGTAGAACAATTTATTATCGAAACATACGTGCAAAAGTCAATAAATTACCGGTTATTGGTTCTAATTTACCAGCAACCAGGTGTTAGTATGTTTAATTTGGCCAATGGACTCAATATTAGTGAAGCTTCTTTGTACCGCCGGTTAAAACAAATACGGCCTGTTCTTGCGGAGTTTAAGCTAACGGTTCAAAACGGCCAATTAATTGGTAGCGAGTTACAGGTAAGATACTTCTATTATTGTTTGTTCGGTCTATCAGGCTATTCAGTGGCCTCAACGCCAGCGATTCATGACTTTATTCACTGTTTGCAAGAAGAATTGGGGTTTACTTTCTCAAAATCGGCCCGCCGACACGTTAATCGCTGGTTACAAATTTCTAATCGACGTGCCCGGCAGTCAGTGATTATGGATGCAACCATTCCAACGCACATTCGTGAGCTATACCAAAATAATGTTTTGTACGGCAAGGTACAACATTGCTTTCAACAATTTTTTAAAATTACCCGGCCGTTTGAAGTCGAATCATTATGTACGATGTTAATCAGTTTAGCGGTTTTTAACAGCAAGAATCAGATTGTTTCCCGTTTCTCACTTATTAATCGGAAAAATCAAACGGGGCTAAACCAAATTGTGCGCAGTATTGAAGCCGAATTTTTTACTGCATTGAAAATAACGTCTGATGAGTGGCCCTTTGAACTTTCAAAATTTTTATTTGATATTTGTGCCCGCCCCTATTGTTTTAACGGGACTATTTCTAGTTTTGATCAGCAATATACGCAGTATTACGAAACAACAGTATTCTCAGCCAATGTGGGTCAACTAGTTACCGTTATTCATGATCGTTTGATGAAGAGCAGCCGGCCGCAATTACGAAATTTAATTCAGAATAATTGGTTGTATTTTGACCAGAGCTTTCACTTGGTTTTACGTGAATTTCAGTATCAGCAACAGCGCGAGATCTTTATTGGTTTGGATACAAGCCTTAACGCACACTTAGAACGAATTCTGCGTGAGGAGTTAGAGCAGCAATTCAGGACTGATTTAAATGTAATCGTCATGTTATACCAACCGGGATACGCTTATGATTTAGTGGTGACCAATACGGCAACCAGGGCTTATGACGACGCCGACCACACTTATTGGATTGCTAATTTGGGAAATCAAAGCGACATTAAAAATATTCATGATTTAATTCATCAAAATTATTATGATGGTTTGCTGGAACGTCATTCTTAAATTTACTCATGAAAGGGTTAGAATCTGGTCTTGATTTACAACGTAATTCACTAGTTTTGAGTGATGGCACAGTAGTACTTAATTAAAGTTAAACACTCAAAATATGCGCGGATGGTTACATTAGAAAGTGCTTAGATTTTACTGCGCAAGGACAATAAATTATTTGTGAAGGACAGAAATAGTTTTCAATAACACTTTGAATTATTTTTTGGTCATATTTGGGCTAAATAAATTATAAAAAGTAACTAAATAAGCTCAGAAATTATGAAAAATAGACCTTATAAACTGCTAATTACCGTGATTAGCTTTTTATAAGGTCCTTTTTATATTCACATCGATTAATTTATGCTTTTAAAATATGAATAAATTGTGAAGTAAGTGTGATGATTGGCGCTAGAAATACCGTAATGATAAGTATAATCGACTTATAACTATCAAAAAAAAATAGATTTAGTCGATTAAATGAAAGCGCATAAGTTGCTTTTGCTGCTAGAATTTGGGTTGTAATAGAGGAAGTTATTAAACCTATTTTTCAAAGTTGGGAGGTGATTGGCTTTTGAAGAAAATAGTTGAAGTTATGTTGCTAATCCTAGGTGGCTTTCTTTTAATCGTTTGCCCAACCGACAGTTTAGCAAACCAACCAGAGCTGATTCTGAAACAGCCGCAGCAGGCCTTAGTTGTCGGTGAAACGGCAGATTTTAAGTTAGATGTAACTGGTGCGACGGAGAAGGATCAGGTCAAAATTACATTACCAGAGGGGGTGCAATTCGATCTAGCTAGGGTGGTTGATGAAAAGACTGATTATGAAGTTGATCAAGCAAAACCGCAACAAATTACCTTAACACTAACTAAGATAGGCGCAACACAAACTATTAATTTACCAGTAAAACTTCAGACGGCAGGCGATTACCAAATGACCGCACAATTTGCAAATGGTCAGGCGGCCAGTAATCCATTAGCGTTTACCGTTGCTGCACCTGCAAATACTGAAAGTAGCAGTTCACTTCCAAGTGTTAGCGAGGTGGCAAGTAGCAGTTCGATTACCAGTGAAGCAGCCAGTAGCAGTTCAGATAGTTCCGAAGTGGCCGCTAGCTCAGTAGCAAGTAGTGAGGAAAAAAGCAGTGAAAAAATAAGTAACGAGGCCACAAGTAGTAGCACCAACGCGAATAGTAGTTCAAGCAGTAGCGCGGTAAAGACTGATAGTCCGGCTAAACAAACTGTCAAAGAAACTGATGGTGGAAAGTCTGCCAGAGCAACCTATACAGTTAAAGTTGACCAACAAATTTTGTCTGGTGGTCTAAGTGATATTTATTATTACGAAAATAGCACGGGTGTGACGTTAACCGGGAATATTACGGACTCGATTAAGGAGACACTAACTATGGCTTATATTCCTAAAAAGATTTCTGGTGCTGGACCTAATCCCCCTGGAAATGCAGTGTCCCAACCGTTAGGGACTATTGTTACTAATGGAAATAACGTAAAAACACCATTTTCAATTACAATCCCCGCTGCAAAACTGGCTCCCTTTGCTAGCGGACTAGGTAGTATTTATGGTCTGCGATTCGATGTAAGCACTGGTAAAGGAGACACTATTAGTAATAATTTCCGGCTTATTTATGTGAAAGGGACACTTAATCTTGTAGCACCGAGCCAGATAGACTTTGGAACCATGTCGGCAGACTTCGCAACTAAACCAACAGTTATGGGGAAAATTACTGATGCAACACAAAAATTGGCAGTTGAAGATACACGAACAATCCCCACTGGCGCTCAATTAACTGGTTGGAAAGTGACTGCTTCATTAGTGAAGCAAATGACTAGTACAACTTCTAGCAGTACCTTAACGAATAGTCTGCACTATTTAGCTGGTGGCACTGATTATACCTTGAGTAGTGCGGCGTCACCAGTGTATGATTTACCGGCGGCAACCACAGGGAAAACAACCTCCATTTCTGGCGGTTGGAATGAGAAAACTGGATTGGCTTTTGAACCGCAGCCAGGGCAGCCTAAGACTGGTGAAAAATATAGTGGGACTGTCAATTGGAACTTACAGGAAACGCCAGCTAATAAATAGTTAAGGAGGATAGGCAAATGCTTTCAAGAAAATTACTGTTAGGATTAGTTCTCAGCAGTGCCTTTTTAGTGGCAACGCCGATTCGGGCCGAAACTAATACTGACGCTTCGATTGGTTTTCAGGCAGGACAGACTGACGTTAAACCCGGAGGTGAGTCACCAACGAATCGGCCAGATAATGGTGGTCAGATAACCGCAACTGATACTGCAACTAACAGTCGGAAAAATCAGAACGCAGTACCAACCAAAGGTGCGCATACACAGGCGACCTTAATGTTACCCCAAACTAGTGGTCAATCCACATGGTTTTTAAGCCTGATTGGCATTACTTTAATCTCTTTAGTGGCAATAACCAGTCGTATTTATCAATTAAAACAAACCAAACAATAAAGGAGCTCGAATATTATGAAAAAACTATCTTTACTCACTTTGGCCGCAGCTGGTGGCCTATTAATCAGTGGTGGTATCTCAGGAACAGCCTTGGCAGCAAGTACAAGTACAGCGAACACAGACGCAACTGCTAGTTTTACGGATAACACAGACCCAACTAATCCAGTTGATCCAGAAGATCCAGATATCGACAACCCCGGTGGTGGTGGCGAAACTGAAAACCCTGGGCCATTAAGTCTTGATTATGCGTCAAATCTTGATTTTGGTACTAATGCCGTACCAAAAACTAATACCACCTATACGGCCAAAGATGATCACAACAAGGATGGTAGCACAACTTTCGCTAACTACGCACAGGTAACTGACCAACGTTCTGGTGCCGTTAAAGGCTGGTCATTGACCGTTTCTGAGGATGCTCAGTTTAAGGCAGCAAAAAGTGGGACTGAATTAACTGGTGCCGAACTGAGCTTAGGTAAAGGAACTACAAAAACAACTTCAGATAATAGTGCCACTGGCGGGACAGTAACTTCTAGTGAAGCCAAATTAAGCACTGATGGTGCAACCACTCAGGTAATGAATGCGGCCACTGGCAATGGTTTCGGTACCTGGGTTGATAGCTTTGGCACAAAAGACAACTCAAGCGTTAAACTTATGGTTCCGGCGGCGGCCCATCCAGAAGCAGACGCGTATAATACAACGTTAACTTGGAATTTAGAAGATACACCTGCTAACGCGTAAAAATTAATTATTATTGCTAGCAAGTGACTAAAAGACCATTCAAGTTCTGGATATTAGACTAGTTTTTTAGCCACGTCTACGCTAAATTTGACGAAAAATAATTTCAAGGCACATTAATCAGTAAAAATTAAATTGTCATTGAGGAAGAAGTGATTGACTTTGTTACGGAAAAAAACTTGGCTAATTGGATTGTTCCTGTTAATTGGATTGTTCGTTGTAGTTCAACCAGCGGCAGCCAACGAGTTAACTTTTGGTGTTCAGGCCAATTTGCCTGATAATCAAGTTGATCGAACTGTTAATTACTTTGATGTTAAGCTCAATCCTGGGCACAAACAACAAATAAGCGTAACTGTGAATAACAGTACGGCCAAAGAAGTAAAAATAAAGCCAACTGTTAGTCAAGCGACAACGAACTTAAACGGGGTAGTTGAGTATAATAAGGGAATTGCTAAGTCTGATAAGACTTTGAAGTATAAAATTACTGATTACGTTCAACCTACTGAGAAGACATTAACCTTAGCACCACATGAAACCAAGCAGCTTAAATTGAATGTGGTGATGCCTGATCACGCTTTTAGAGGAGTTATCGCCGGTGGTCTGAGACTGCAAGATCAAAATCAACTTGATGCTCAAAAAAAGCAGAAAAAAGGGACTACCGTACAAAATCAATACGCCTACCTCCTTGGCATTGTGCTTCAACAATCAACTAAGAAAATTACACCGCAACTTAAATTAGGTAAAGTTACCGCCACACAAACTAACTACCGTAACGTGATTACGTCAGAGTTACGCAATGTTTCGGCAATGTACATTAATAAGTTCTCCGTTAACGCAAAAGTTTTACAAAATGGCAAGAAAATCTATCAACAGAAGAGTACGAATTTACAACTGGCACCTAATTCTGTTTTTAGTTACCCATTACGTTTGAACGGTGAGCGTTTGAAGGCGGGAACTTATCAAATGGATATTATAGCTAAATCTAAGGGCCATACTTGGCACTTCAAGAAGCAGTTAGTGGTAAAACGGCCGATAAATTGAATAAAAGAGACGTTTCAATTAAGCCTGATCACACATTGCTGTACACGTTAATTGGATTTGGTATCTTACTAATACTTGGTGGACTCATCTGGTTCATCATGCACCGTAAGAGTCGTAAAATGCGCGAAGAAAATCAACGCTTAAAAGATGAACTGGCACAGAAAAAGTAGCCAGTAAGTGTTGAAAAGAGTATTTACTCTAAACTGGTACATTTCCATTTCAGGTGTGGGTTCTTTCAATAAAGGAACACCTTGTTTCTTAATCGTAATTGGGCTACTATCTTATAGTAATAGAAGAGGCTGTGACATAAGTAAGTTTAAATAAGACGTGGCACTGGAAAAATCGAATATTCGATTTTTCCAGTGCCACG
>NZ_RHNP01000058.1 GCF_003950295.1 Loigolactobacillus iwatensis | reverse complement strand
GCTCGACGTTTAAGCCATCATCAAATTCTAATTCAAACGAAAAAGCACAGTTCAATCCCCTTGACTAATCGTAGGAACGAGGCTGGGACAAAAGTCCTAGCCTCGTTTTATTTCCGAACGCTACTCTAGAACGTGCACCAAAAGTCTGGGTTTACGTGCCTAACTACAGCTAATCCAATAACTATAGTACGGTTATTGGATTAGCTTACGTTACGCAGTGAACCCAAAACCGACTTTTGTCCCACTCCGTCGTTTTGTTATTTTTTTATACCTGAATGTTTTACACTGAGGAACCAGGCCGGAATTAAGGCCAGCAAGGTAATGGCAATCGACCACATGAAGGCCGTATTGTAAGAAGTTGTTAGGTGCGCGATTGTTGGCAGTTTACCGGTTAAGCTGTGAGCCATTACGGTAGCGAGAATGGCGGTTCCAAAGGCACTACCGATGTTTTGGAACATGCGCGTGGCAGTGGTTGCTTCAGGAATTTGTGCGGGACTGAGGCCGGTGTAGGAATCCGCCATAATTGGAATCGTAAAGGCGCCAACTGCAGCACCGCGGATGAATAGGCTGGTCAGTAAGAACCACTTGTTTGTCGTGCTACCGGCAAAAGCAAAGGGGAGTGTGCTTAAGGTTGCGATCAGAATCCCAACTACCACCACCCAGCGGGCACCAATTCGATCAGTAAGTTTGCCGACTTGCGTTCGGGTTAGCAACATGCCTAATCCTTGGGGAATTAAATAAATACCGGCCCAAACAACGCCTAAGCCGCGGATGTTTTGAAAATAAAGCGGAAGTAGGAACATGGCGCCGTTTAGCGTGATTCCAGACATAAGTAACAGGATTGACGCCGCTGAAAAACTTCGTGTTTTAAATAAATTTAAATTAACTAGTGCTCGTTTTGGTAAAACAAAGGCGTAAATAACGTAACCAATCAAGCAAGCTAGGCCAATTCCTAGCGGCCATAGAACGGAACTCTGATTCCATTTGGCAGTATTACTAAATTTGGTAATGCCCAAAATAAAACCGGTAAATAGTCCGGTAAAAAGAATGATACTTGGAAAATCAAGTCGCTTACCCGGCTGGGTTGGGTTAAACTTAGGTAACCAAATGATTAGGGCGGTCATTGAGATTAGCACAATTGGGATATTAATGTAAAAAATCCAGTGCCAGTTTAATTGATCAATAATGAAACCACCGATTGTAGGGCCTAGAATTGGCATTAAAACGGCCGGCAGACCAACGATTGACATTAATTTGCCTAAATCTTTACCATTGGCAGCGCGAACGATTAAGGTTGTCAGGAGTGGGACGATAATGCCGGCAGCGGCGCCCTGAATAATTCGACCGATGATGAGGCCAGTGATATTCGTCGAAATACCAGAGACGACCGAACCAAGGAAGAAACCGGCTGAGGCCCAGAGGTACAACTGTTTACCGCTAATCCAATCAATAGCCCAGCCGGCGATGGGAACGGTAATACCCATTGCCAGTACATAAACGGTGACCACCCACTGCACGTTATTGACTGAGGTGTTAAGACTTTTTGTGATTGCATTAACGGCGATATTGGCCATGGTGGAATCCAGCATGGGGGCGATGGCGCCGACGACTAGAATCGCGCAAGTAGCAATGATCGATTTATTTTTTGGTGCTGTTGTTTGTGATTGCATGAGAGAACCTTCTTTAAGGATAATTTTGGTGTAAGGCAAGTCTAATCGCACTGTCCCAAGGATTGGTTAGATGATTTTGCCCTTAAGCATTAGAAAATATATTTTATAAGATACGCGCGTATCTACAATTGAGAATGATATAATAGATTCAAATGAAAAGCAAGTAAAGTTGGTGAAAAAATGGCGGAAATTAAACGGCCTACTCGTAGACGGGGAAAAGAATTGGAAAATGAACTGTTAAAGGCAACCTGGACTGAATTTAAGGCGAAGGGTTATGATCAATTGACTATGGAAGGCGTGGCGGCCCGCGCGCACACTACCAAAACGGTGTTGTACCGGCGTTGGCCCAAAAAATCATTGTTGTTAGTTGCGGCCTTTAAAAAGTTTGCCCCGCGGATTGAGCCACCAAATACGGATACTGGTTCACTGCGGGAAGATCTATTTAATTTATTAGGTGCGCCGTTAAAGAGTTTTGCGGTCCTTGGTGAAGCGACCGTTCGTGGTTTAGTTGCCGATCAAATTGGTGGGCAGATTGGAGATATATTTGGCTTGGTTACGTCCAATACCGGAACTAGAAAATACGTGGTTGCGATATTAAAGCAGGCGGATCATCGCGGTGAAATTAAACTGGCCAATCTAAGTGAGCGGGCCATTAATTTACCGGCCATGTTATTGCTGGATGAAATCCTGGCAACAGGCTTTCTCACTCAAGCAGGCTTGTACGCCATGATTGATGAGATTTTAATGCCGGTGTTGTTGGCTAGTAAGCAGGAAAAGACTAATTAGAGCTTTTTTAAAAGGATAGCTGCCTTAATCTTTTCTAGCACAGATTAGGATTATAATCTTTTGTATTGCACAGAAATGGTCGTGCCAGAATTTACTTTGGCGCGATCATTTTTATGCATTTTATTTTAATTTAGGCCTGCTGTGGTTGCTGCCAATGTTCAAATAATCTGAATTAGGATTAATCATTCGCAGACGCCGCCTAACAATGTAGCGCAAGGGAACGTTATTATTTGGGTTGATTAGATTGAATGGAACTAATTACTGGTTTAAAAATCCGACTTGGATAAAAATTTGAGTTACCGGATTCTTTTTAGCAAGTAAAGTTGTCATTTGCTGAAAAATAATGTTTGTGCGTGGGCCCGTTGGATCGTCAAAATAGATCTAAAATGTTGAACTTTTTAATAATTAAAGGCTAAAAGCATTTGCTATGGAGTGCAGACCAGGGTTTATACTATGGTCAATCAAGAATGAATCTGTTGCTTGACTGCAGTATTTTTAATAAATAAAAGAATTTATTGCAGTAGTGACGTGATTTATTTCAGAAAAGTTCAGATAACATACCATCTGCAGGAATCGAATTGGTGCGGTAGTAATGTAATTTATTTCAAGGAGGTCCAAATATGCAAAGCAATAATAAAAAGTTAATTGTTTATTTTTCTCTTTCCGGCACGACAAAGAAGGCGGCCGAAAAAATAGAAACGGCCACGGGTGCGGATATTGTGCAATTAGAACCAAAGAAGGCCTATCCGGCTGGTTATGAGAATTACACTGAAGTTGCAAAACGGCAATTAGACAATGATCTTCATCCGGCAATTAGTACGGAAATAAAGAATTGGGCGCAATACGGGACGGTTTTTGTTGGTTTTCCAACTTGGTGGCAACAACCACCGATGATTATTCATTCATTATTTGAGCAGTTTGATTTCACCGCTAAAACTGTTGTCCCGTTCACAACTAGTATGAGTACGCCGATTGATGATTCAATGGCTTATTTTAGGGACTTGGTCAGTTCAAGTAACGCAAAACTTGTGGCAGGATTTCGCTACAATAACGATGATCAGGCCTTGGCCAATTTTTTGCAGGCCAATGGATTGGTTTAATTCCGTAAACTTTAGGCTGACTTTAAAAAGCATCCGCGCTAGAGTGAGTGCAAGGCTCAAATTCAAGTTATTAAGGTATAAACCAAGTTTTTTTAAGATAAGGAGTTAGCGATGAATAGTAAAAAAGTAGCCGAAACACTCGGGGTTTCTGTTGATACGCTGCGTTATTACGAAAGGGTGGGTGTGATTCCGCCAGTAAAACGTGATAAAAATGGCTATCGAAATTATAAGGATAATGATTTAAACTGGATTTTTCTGGCCAAAAGTTTGCGTGGCGCCGGGATGTCAATTGAATCAATGATTGACTTTGCTTCGTTGGCGCAATCCAATGAAGATGTGGCGGCGGCGCAAAAAGAGGTATTGCACGAACAACTGGACCAATTAGATGAAAAATTTGCCGAATTAGAGAAAACACGGCAGATATTAAAATATAAAATTGATACTTACGATGATCACTTGGCCAAATTTAGGTCCGGCGAAATGAATTCCGATAATGTGGAACAAATGTGGAAAATGGCAAAATTTAAACCGACTAAAAAAAATTAAAATAAAGGCTTGCCATGGAGTGCAGTTCAGGGTTTAGACTTTGAGCTATTAACAAGTGCAACTAAATTGAAAAGGAGATCTTTAATGATGACAGTTCCAACTTTTAAATTAAACAATGGCGTTGAAATTCCGGCAGTTGGTTTTGGGGTATTTCAAATTGAAAATGGCGGTACGAAACAGGCCGTTTTAGATGCAATCGAGGCCGGTTACCGGTTGATTGATACCGCGCAAGCCTATGGTAATGAGGCCGAAGTCGGGGCGGCCATTAAAGAATCCCCAGTTAATCGAAAAGAATTATTTGTAACGACCAAGGTCTGGGTTAGTTCAACGGGCTATGATGCTACGAAAAAAGAATTCCAGGATGCGTTGGATCGTTTGCAACTAGATTATCTGGACCTATTCTTGATTCACCAGCCTTACGGAGACGTATATGGCTCATGGCGCGCAATGGAAGAATTGCAAAAAGAAGGAAAGGTTCGGGCAATCGGCATTTCTAATTTCAACGCTGATCGCTTTGTTGATTTGAACTTGCATAATGAGGTTACGCCACAAGTGAATCAAATTGAAATCAATCCGTGGAATCAACAGGCAGATGAGCTGGCCTGGCATAAAAAATTAGGTATTCAGGCCGAGGCGTGGGCACCATTTGCTGAAGGAAAGCACGGCCTGTTTACAAATGACGTCCTCAGCAAAATTGCCACCGCGCACAACAAGGGTGTTGGCCAAGTGGTATTACGTTGGCTCTATCAACGGGGAATTGTTAGTTTGGCCAAATCCGTTCATAAGGAACGAATGGCCGAAAATATCAACATTTTTGATTTTGAGTTGAGTGCTACCGAAATGCAACAAATCACCAGCTTGGATAAGAAGGAATCGGCGTTTTTTGACCACCGCGATCCTAAGATGGTTGAACAACTAGGCGGCGGACGTTAAATTTACGTGGTCGTCTCCGGTTAAAATATATTTGGCGAACCGCGTTGTTAAAGGGCACCGCTATTTAAAGGTTACGTTAATCGGTCAATACTTTTACTACGCGCTAACAGTAAAGTTTTTTGGATATAAATAGGACTGTGGCAAAATTGGTTTTTGTCGCAGTCCTATTTTTGTTGGAGTTGATCGAGTAAATAAAGATGAAATCAACTGAATTACTCGCTGGTGAAAATTAGTTACCGATAAAGAATGTACTCAAAAGAATAGTTGTTATCTGTTTTATTAGTCGTGCAGTCAGTTCTTCTGTTCCAGCACGGGTAAGACATTTTCACGAATCATTTTCAAGAAGTAGTCTGGATTAGCGAATAAGCATAAATGGCCGCTAGCGGGGATTAAGACCATTTTTTTGTTAGGTGCCTTAACTTGATCAAAGTAGTCCTTGGCACTGGCGGCTGGGGTTACAACGTCGCCGGCACCCTGAAAGATGAAGAAAGGGACGGTGGTTTCGGTTAAAAGACGCTCGTAGTTAAAGTGGTCTAATTCCATAGCTAGCTGCTGTTTTGTTGCCCGCATACCACGGAAAAAGGCCAGCACATCAGCCCAGGAATGGAATGGCGAGGTTAACAGTTGGGGGATTAATAAATCCCGCATGGCATTTGGTACGGCTGGGTTGGCCTTGGCCGCATAACGATTAAAGTGATTAATTTCCGTGTCGGTCCAATTATCAAGTCGTTGGGGCATTTTTTTCATTCGGTGGATCATTTTCTTATTGTGGTTGGTCTGGCCAAGGGTTTTAAGTTGGTCCACGGCGGCCTGACGGGAATTTTCAAAATCTTGGTCAGTTGCGATGTAGGCCGCGTAATATTGTGGTGATTGCTGCAACATTAAATTAGCGGTAAAACTGCCTTCTGCGCTACCAACTAAAATTAGTGGCGTTGTGGAAAACTTTTTGCGCAACCAACGTGTCAAGGCTAGGCCATCAGCAACGATTTCTTGTAAACTAGTCGGGGTAACCTTTTGTTTGCGGTAAGTTTTACCGGCGCCACGCTGATCCCATTCGACAATCGTGACTTCTTTTTCAAAATTTTGAGTTAAATTGCTGAACATTGAGTTAGTGGCGGCCGGCCCACCGTGAATGATGAGCAACAAGGGATTCGTGCGTTTAGCGCCGCGAATCGTGACCCACTGTTTTAGACCGTTTAATGAGATATAATCGTTGAAATAATAACCAGTTGGGCTGTGTTGGGCCAGTTGCTGTTGGTGCGCTTGCCGGATGTTGCGGCGGTTCGTAAACGTTACTTTCATTAATGGTTTCTCCTTGGTGAACGTTAGTTGAATAAATTAGGGTGTGCTACTTTTTTAATGAATGAAATGCTGTTTGTCAGCCGGATTCGCACCGAGCTCGTTTTTATTAAGGTGCAGATAGTCTTTTAAAACAGGATTCTGGTTGCTAGGGCTGTAAAAGGCGATGATTCGGTAAGCCTGTTGACCTGTTGGCGACGCAATTGGCTTGAAAATAATGTCCCGCGTATCTTGCAGGTTGGCCAACAGACTGGAATTAAGCAGGCCTTGGGGGTAAAAGGCGATCGCCTGATTCAGCGCAACCAATAATTGCATTTGCTCAAAGCTGCTGACCCGGCGGACGTGCTCGTAATTTTGAATGCTGGGGTTATTGAATAAAAAACTTTCCAGCAAGAAAGTTGATCCTTCAGGACTATAATACAGAATATCCTTACCTTGTAAATCCGCCTGTTCAACTACTTTTTTGCCAGCCAGTGCGTTTAGTGGACTGACACCCAGCACCATTTGGTTTTGGTAGAGATCAAATGAACTAAGCTTTGGCGTGTTCGCCAGGGGATCAATGCCGTAGTTAATGGAGAGCGCCAGGTCCAAATTTCCGTTAACAACACTTTCAGTTAAATGCTCGTTACTCAATTCTTGCAAAACGAATTGCGTGGCGGGCCTTTTTTCTTGCAGTTTTTTCAGGGAACGGTGCAATAAGGCGGCCTCAAAAATAGAAAAGTAGCCGATGCGTAAAAGGGCGTTGTTTTGCTGGACATTCTGTAATTGCTGAACGGCACTTTGGTAGCCTTGCAATAAATCCTGTACCGTGCCGACAAAGTACTGCCCAGCCACGGTTAACTTGATTCGGTTGGTGCGGCGATCGAACAATTGAATGCCAAGTTCATTTTCTAAACTGGTCATTTTTTTAGAAACGGCACGTTGCGAGCGTAACTCCACGTTGGCGGCCTTTTCAAAACTACCTAATTGCGAAACCAACAGAAAAGTTTTCAATTTATCAGTATCCGTAAGTATTCCTCCCCAAATAAAAGTTCGGCTGACGAACTAATTAAACCGTTTTCATAACGTGTGAATGCATGTAACCTGAGAGTAGTTGGAAAAGTAGTTAAGTTTCCATAAGGCAGACATTGCCAAGTTGGAACACGGCTGCAGCGGAAGCCGCTTTTTCAAGCACGTTGACGCAAAATTGATTAGAACTAGTCAAGGTAATTTTTCCACGTGTCTAATCATGTTCCAAAAGCAAATACTTTACCAATTGTAACCTGTTTCATTCAAAAAATCACCAGGAGGTCTCATGATGGACTTACAAAAGAAAATGTATGATGTTGTCGTTGTTGGAACTGGCGCGGCTGGTATGTCGGCTGCGATTGAAGCTGCACAAAAGGGTGCCTCGGTTTTGTTAGTTGAAAAGGGCCGTCATCCAGGTGGCAGCAGCAATTACACTGAGGGATTGTTTGCCGTGGACAGTTATTTGCAAAAAGCGGCCAACATCAGTGTTTCCGGCACGGCCGTTTTAAAAGAAGAAGTTGGTTATTCGAAATTTAGAGCTGATTCGCGAATTTGGCGGCAGTACATTGATTCCAGCGCGGCTACGGTTGCTTGGCTACACGATTTAGGCGTGGAATACGAAGGCGTTCAGGCGATGGGGGCCGGCGAAGCAACGTGGCACATCTACAAGGGCATGGGCGACCAAGTGATTAATCACGTCATGTTGCCTAAGGCCAAAGAATTGGGCGTTGAAGTGTTGACTTCCACGGCCGCAATTGGGTTAGAAAAAACTGCTAACGGTGCGATTTCCGGGGTTGAATTACGGGATGAAAGTAACGCGGAAACCCAGACCGTTGGAACTAAAGCGGTGATTCTAGGCACTGGCGGCTACCTTAACAATCCAGAAATGATGGCCAAATTAACCCACTATGACACTAAACGCTTGATTCCAGTTAGTTCTGGCAAAGGGACCGGTGACGGATTGCGGATGGCCTGGAAAATTGGGGCCCAGCAGTACGGTACCGGGATGGCAATGTTGTTTGGTGGCTATTTACGCGATCCCAGTCAACCATCATTTGCCTACATGGCTTCACAAATGAACGCCGCGGCCACTTGTCAGCCGCTATTATGGGTCAATGAAAACGGAGAACGTTTCGTTGATGAATCAGTTGTTTATAATTTTTCTTACGCCGGTAACGCCCTTTATACCCAAAACAAAGTATTTAGTATTTTGGATCAGAGTGTGATTGACCGCATGATAACGAAGGGAAACTTCATGGGCTTAGGCGTTTACGTCAAACGTGGTCAGTTGATGGATAAGTTGCAGGACGAACTCGACCAAGCAGTGGCGGCAGCGAAGCCCTTTATTTTCAAGGCCGATTCAATCACGGAATTGGCCAAAAAGATGAATGTTCCCGTCAGTCAATTAGAAAAAACGGTAACTGATTATAACCAGGCTGCGGCTAATGGTGAGGATCAGTTATTCGGTAAGGAGCCTGAATATTTACAACCACTTAAAGAAGGTCCTTTTTACGGCTTTGCCCTAGATAACGGCGCCTTTTGTACCATGGGCGGTTTGAAAGTAACACCTAACAACGAAGTTTTAGACGAACAGGGCCAGTTAATCAATGGTTTGTACGCTGTGGGCAATGACGCCACAGGGTTGGCCGGCGATACTTACGGACCAAATATGCCAGGGACTTGCGTTGGCTACGCTTTTTATTCCGGCCGCAATAGTGGTGCTCACGCAGTTGCTTATTTGCAGAAATAAGTGGCCTAACCAGGTTGCTAAAATACCGTTAAGTTAGTTTTTAAATTATCACCATGAACTACTCAGAAGGTCATTTAATCTGAGTAGTTTTTATTTGGCGTGAATTTGGTGCTTAGGGAAATTCGTTTAAGTCAGTAATGGGCTTTCTTTACGGCAAATCTGCTATTTATAATGCGAATAGAGTTTGCTATGATACTTCTAGAAGCTAATCGCGACATTTGGAGGAATTACTATGAAAAAAATTAAAATTGGGTTAATGGTCGGGGGATTATTACTTTTAGCAGGTTGTGGTGCACAGGAAAAACAGGCAACCGCTGGTAGTACCAAAGCGGCGCGTTCCACCGTTAAAATGGCTCAGTCGTCGTCCAGTCAGTCAACGACACAACAGGCAACAACTGCGCCAACGTCTGAGTCAACATCAGCGGCCGCTACATCCTCACAGCAAACGGATGAAAATTCGGCGGCATTTCCTTATGAAGTCGAAGCCAAGGATTTAGGGACAACGGCTACTTACAACCTTAAGGGAGTCAATCAACCCCGGGAAGTGGTTTTTAATCAATTAGGCACAGCTGCAGCAACAGCAACCTTTTACTGGCCAGATAATCAAACCGGCGAATTAAAGCAGCCCGGCGATCAGCGCCAAATTACGTTGAAAAATGTGCCAATGACCTTGATTCGCGTTTTTTCTGCCAATAAGGTGGGCAATTCTGAGATTCGGACAGTTAAAGTTAACACCGAAATTGTTGTGGCGGACAAACCAGCGTCGACACCGGAAGCCGGCCTTAACGGCAACATGTACCTCTTTAGAAACAGCCAGGGCAGTATTTCACTTGCAACACCTGAGTACGCTGGCAATGTGTCCGAAGATGACGCCGATGTGATGGAAGAAGTTTTGCAGTAGGTGGATTGTCCTTTCGGTTTTGTAACGTTAACTAAAAACAGATAGTTAGAGGCACAAGAAATGGAAAAAGATGACTTTTCAAATTTACCACGAGTGCAGCAAGAAGATGTAATCATGCCTGAGGTTATTAAGATTTTACGTAAATTAGGTGGCCATGCTACCACTAATGAAGTAAAGCAAGCGTTGTTGGAACAAGACAATGCCATTCCAGAAACAGTTATTAATCAAATCAAAATCGGAAAAAAGGGTCAGCAGTACAAGCCATTTAATTTTCCGTTTAATTTTAGTGTTACAAATTTAGAAATTGCCGGAATTTTGATGCGACCACAACGAGGAGAGATTGAACTGACTAAATCTGGTCGGCAATTAAATCTAGATTCATTGAATATTCAAATGGATATTCGCGCTAAGTCTGATCCTGAGTGGAAACGGCGCCACAAACAAAATCTAATTAAACGGCAAAAAAGTAAAAAAAATCCGCCTGTTGTTAATGATTCGGTAGAAGATACTATCGTTGAGGATACAATTGATGCTTCTGAACAATGGCGAAGTGATCTATTGGCGGCCCTTATGCAAATTTCACCGGCCAAATTTGAACTTTTTTCTCGATTATTAGTGAAGTCAATGGGGGTTAAATTAGATGAAACGATTGGCATAAAACTAAGTGGTGACGGTGGATTGGACGGCTATGGTTATCTAACAACTGATGATTTTCGAACGGCCAGAGTTGCCGTGCAGGCCAAACGCTGGGAAGGCATGGTGCCATCGCCAGAAATTGATAAATTTAGAGGCGCGATGGATAAACATAACGCCGAATATGGTATTTTTGTTACCACGGCCGATTTTTCACGGGCCGCGATCTCTGCCGCCCGGGCGGGAACGCGAGTGATTACATTGATTAATGGTGAGCGATTAATTGATTTAGTTGCTAAATATCAGTTACACGTCACGCCAGTTGTAACTTATGAGTTGGATGACTTTTTTAAAGAAAAAGACTAATTTTCACGGCCAGGTATCTGCAACACACTAATTAAAAACATAAAAAGAGCGTTGCGCCAAAATTAACTTTTGGCGTAGCGCTCTTAGTTGAATGACTAGAATATTCGCTAATAGTGATCCTTAGCGGAGTAAATGTAAATTGTTTCGTTGGCCATTTGGTAAATTAAGCGGTGCTCATCACTTATTCGCCGCGACCATTTACCGGCCAGTTCGTATTTCAATGGTTCAGGTTTCCCCAATCCTTCGTAGGGTGTTCTTTCAATATCCTTAATCAAGCGATTTATTTTTTTAATGATGGCCTTATCATTTTTACTGTGCCAGTACATGTAATCATTCCAAGCGCCATCTGACCAGGCTTTAACCATTATTTTCATCCGTAATTAGGTCATGGGTTTTAAAAGTACCTTTAGCGAATTGCTGATCGCCTTGTTTAATTTTATCCATCAGATAATTATTTGATAAAACGCGCATCGTTTCTTGCATTGCATCGTAATCGCGTTTACCCATGACAACAATATTTTCTTCCGAATTTTTACTAGTTACCTAAAGGTTGAAAGTATCAAAATGGACCGTAACCATTGATGCCAAACGGTTATGGCACATTATATTACTAATTTCCA
>NZ_RHNP01000057.1 GCF_003950295.1 Loigolactobacillus iwatensis | reverse complement strand
CAAAAAAACAGTGTTAGAAGTTGCTTAACTTCTAACACTGTAAAATTGGCTATCAACAGGATTTGACAGAGAGCCACAAAATTTACTTTTGTTTTAGTCCCATTTTCGATCTCTTTGCGTATTTTTAATGTTAAACATGGTAGTCTATACTTGAAATTCAATTAAGCCTAAACCTAGGAAGTGTTTGGAAAAGCGCCCAGGTTCCAAGCATTACTAACGATGTCGATCGTAGGTAAGTACAGGAATTTACCTTTTTAAACTCAATTCAAGTTGGATAACCAAGGCAATATATCAAACTTGGCGACCTGTTATTTTGTTTTCTTTTTCTTCGGATCCGTGGGTAAGCGCCGACCCGGTCGGTTTTCAAAAAGTGCTGCCAAGGCATCATTAACTTGGTCTGCTGACAAAGCTTTCTTATTATCTTGTTCGACTTTATCTGTCAAAATATCAACTCCTTTGTTAGCTGAAAGGCCAGCGGGATAAAAAAACAGTAAAACAAGTTTCTTAACTTAATCGTTAAGGAAAGTTTTGGTGATTAATTTATAACCAGCAATCTGTTTTTTTATCCCACATTTATAGAATTATCATTTTTGGACGAGAACAAAAATGTTCATCTGGACTACGTTTTTGCCGCTCATTTGTAGAGATAGGTGCAGATATCGTCCAGACTTAATCCTATGCCTTTACGCGCCAAAGGTCAATTAACTGACTCAACTTGGCGCCAGTTATTTTTGGTAAATTTCTTTCGCTTAGCAATCTCTTCTTGGTAACGTTCTGGATGATGTTTATAAAATTCTTGGTGTTCTGGTTCTGCCGGGTAAAATGGTTGAACCGCCTCAATTTTAGTCACAATCGGTTGATCAAAACGGCCGCTCGTTGCTAAGGCTTGGCGTGAATTTTCAGCAATTTTCCGCTCATAATTATCAGCAACAAAGATGACTGGTCGGTAGTTATCGCCACGATCTTGGAATTGGCCCATGGCATCAGTTGGATCGGTTTGCTGCCAGTATAAGGCGATTAGGTCCGAATAACTGATGATTGATGGATCGTAAACAATTTTGATGGCCTCCGTGTGGCCAGTCAAGTGTGCTCTAACCTGCTCGTAGGTTGGATTTACTGTGTGGCCCCCTGTGTAGCCAGAAATTACTTGTTTAATGCCAGGTGTTTCGTCAAATGGCCGAACCATACACCAAAAACACCCACCTGCAAATATTGCTGTTTTTACCATTTTGACAACCTCCTTCATTAAAATTTTAAAATTAAGGGCACTAAAAAAGTCCCTTTCCAAACGGAAAAGGACGCTTCTGCGCGGTACCACCTTATTTGCAATTAACATTGCCACTTATAACATTTTTATAGAATAGATTTTATTAATTATTTACCCAGTACTAGAAAAAATAGTTAGGGGATATATTCTAGTAAAAATGTACCGTTATAACGGACGCTAATCGTTGTCTACTAATATAGGTAGACACCACTCCAAGGCCATCTTTCTCAACTTAACGTGCCATCTTTTCAGCTACCGATGTTCTCTAATCACGTTTAAATGAGTACTCTTCTCTTCACAGTGTTTTTTCATTAAATTAACTTTTAGTTTAACCACTATTTTAATTCTGTCAAGTCCTGATTAAGTTTTTTTCTTTGCGCGTCGTTCACAGTGCGTTAAGATCAAGAGTGAAATAACAAATTAAGGGGATGATCAAGTGACTATTTTATTACTTGGTGCTGCGGTTAGGATGAAGGCCCAACTTGAACAACAGACAAAGTTGACTGTGGTACAGGCGACCACTGATATTACAAATGAACAATTACAGCAGGTAACGATTGTATTAGGCTGGGAACAACAGCTTGGTGAACGCTTGCTACACTTAGCTAATGCACAATTAAAGTGGGTTCAGACTTACTCCGCTGGCGTTGATGATTTACCACTTGACGAATTACGACAAAAGGGTATTTTAGTTTCCAACGCTAGTGGCATTCACGCTGAGCCAATTGCGGAATCCGTATTTGGGATGCTGCTATTTGCTACCCGGGGATTTAAGCTAGCGGTTGACCAACAGGCACGGCATGTGTGGTATCGTCCTAGCGACACATTTGACTTGGTAGCGGGCAAACAATTTTTGATTTATGGTACCGGACATATTGGCAAGCGAATTGCCGAATTGGCGCAACAATTTAGAATGCAAACGATCGGGGTTAACCATGATGGCCATTCGGTTGAGTACTTTAATCAGACAACTGATGATCAGGGCGGACGCGCGTATTTAAAAACGGCGGACGTTATTTTGAATATTATGCCACTCACGGAAACAACAAAGCATTTTTTTGATGCCAGTTACTTTAAACAAGTTAAAAAGCAACCAATTTTTATTAATGCAGGCCGAGGACCGTCAGTCGTTACTGCAGATTTAATTACCGCTTTACAGACTGGGCAGTTGGGATTTGCTGCGTTAGATGTTGTTAATCCAGAACCATTACCCAAGTCAAGTCCACTGTGGCTGTTACCTAACGTGCTGTTAACGCCGCATATTTCTGGCGTATTTCCTGAATATGGTCAGGCCGTATTACAGATTTTTATGAAAAATTTGGCTACTTTTTCAAAAGCCGGAAATTTAGAATTAAATCAGGTTAATTTAGAGCGAGGCTATTAGTTTAGGTTGATTAAAAGGTTAGTCTTAATTCTGGAAATATGCTAGGGTTAAATAAGGGAATAGGGGGCGATTGCTTGCAGAATTTTCGAATTAATTTTACTAATAAAGTGCGAACAGATCGTGTTGTGATAGGTTATACGGCAACAACGCGGACCCAAGATGGCCGGCAGCGAAATATCTATCAGGGTGAACAAACTTACTACCGCGATGTCGTACCATTGGTTTTTCTAGAGAGTGGTGCTGCGGCAGTTGAAGCAATTGGTCAAGCTATCAGGGGTATTGATACTGACTATGTTTTAAGTGAAGTTATTTTTGCCGTTCCGCAAAATACGGCAATTTTAACTGTGCCTTCTTTTATGAGTTTTACGCGGTATTTGACGGATAACGGTTATTTGAGCCGCGTTTTAACCCACGCAACAGCAGAAGGCCAAATTGTTGACACTAAATTTTCACAGGAGTTACGCCTAGGCTAATTTAAGGAGATGGGTAATTGACAGACAAAATTTTGGTAACAACGACCGAACAAATACCTGGACAAGCATATGAAGTCATTGGTGAGGTTTTCGGTCTTACAACCCAATCAAAAAACATTGCCAAGAATATTGGTGCAGGTTTAAAAAACTTGGTTGGCGGAGAAATCAAGGCTTACACCGAATTGCTAAGTGACGCACGGGATATCGCAATTCAGCGGTTACGGGCTAACGCAGTTGCACTAGGCGCGGACGCCGTTGTTATGATGCGTTTTGATTCTGATTCAATTAGCACAGATATGGAAACCGTGGCGGCATACGGAACGGCCGTTCGATTTAAAGATTAGCGAGTGTTTGAAAAAGTGTTCAGGAGTGGCGTTTTCAAATACGTTTGCACTAAGCAAGCTAAGAAAATATTAGTAAAAGTAATTTTCAAATAGGGACTAGTTATCGAATACGCTAGTTTGTGCTATGATTAGCAAGGTAAATTATCTTATCTGGAGGTAGAATATGGCAATTCTAGTAGCAGGTGGCGCAGGTTATATTGGGTCACACATGGTTGATCGATTAATTGAAAAGGGCCGCGATGTTGTTGTGGTTGATAATTTGTCTACTGGGCATCGTGCAGCAATCAATGCTAAGGCACGTTTCTATGAAGGTGACACCCGTGATCACGATTTTTTGGACCAAGTTTTTACTAAGGAAACAATTGAGGGCGTTATTCATATGGATGCCTTTTCGTTGGTTGCTGAATCAATGAAGGATCCGTTGAAATACTTTGATAATAACGTGATTGGCATGGTGGCCTTACTTGAAGTTATGCACCAGCATAATGTGAAGTACATGGTCTTTTCTTCAACCGCCGCAACTTATGGTGTGCCTGAACGGACACCAATTCACGAGGATGATCGTAAGGAACCAATTAATCCTTATGGTGAAAGTAAATTAATGATGGAGCACATGATTCGTTGGTGTGATAAGGCCTACGGAATTAAATTTGTTGCACTGCGCTACTTTAATGCCGCTGGAGCTAAGGCAGATGGTAGTATTGGGGAAGATCACCATCCGGAAACGCATTTAATTCCGATTATTTTACAAGTTGCTGCCGGTCAACGGGACAAGTTGAAGATCTTCGGAACGGATTATGCGACACCTGATGGAACCAATGTTCGTGATTACGTACATATTGTGGATTTGGCGGATGCCCATATTTTGGCGTTAGATTATTTAATCCAAGGTAATGACAGCCAGGCTTTCAATTTAGGTTCTTCCACTGGTTTTTCTAATAAACAAATTTTAGAAGCTGCCCGTGAGGTAACCGGAAAAGAAATTCCGGCCGAAGAGGCACCACGGCGAGGCGGCGATCCTGATTCGTTAGTTGCCAATTCAGATAAGGCGCGTAAAGTTTTGGGTTGGAAGCCACAATACGATGATGTTCACGATATTATCAAAACGGCCTGGACTTGGAAACAGAAACATCCAAAGGGCTACGAGGATTAATTTTAAATAATCCAATCAGAATTTGTTGTACATGCTTAACTAAATAATTGAATTAAATGAGCTTGTTTAAATTATGATCTTTCTCTCTAAAATTGGAGTGTAGATCACTTTAGGCAGGCTTTTTTAGTTATTTGGGTCTAATTAATTTTTTTTCTTGAAGAATACAAAAAAATAAGATGGCAAAATAAAATAGTTGACAATTCAAATAAACGGGATTATTCTAATTTTTAATTAATCGTATTGTTATTTGTTTCTAATGTTTCAGTATAAAAAAGTATGTTGATGAGAAGAGTAGACTAAAAAGTAGCATGAATAGCGACTATCGTTGGTGGAAGGATAGAATGTGAATTTAGTTGAAGATGATCTCGGAATCATGATTTACGATGAAAGTCAAAAGTCCGGTAGGAACCGTTATTTTCCCAAGCATTTTGAGTGCTGTTGAGGTAATTCGTGTGAATGAATTACGAATAAGGGGTGGTAACACGGTAAATCGTCTCCTAATCATATTTATGATTAGGAGACGATTTTTGTTTTGTAAATAACTTTACTGTATATCAAGGAGGAATATTTGATCATGGCTGATTTAAAAAAGAATGTTTTAAAGGCATTTGCAAATGAGGCGGAGGAAAAGATACCAGTTTCATTTTGGCGGCACTTTGCTAAAAGTGAATTTACTGATGCCGGAATACATCCGGAAATAGTTGATATTAATGTAAAAGGGCATGAATCCTATATCAAAAAAGTTTCCCCAGATTTTATAAAATTTATGACTGATGGTTATTTTATTTATCCCTTTTTAAATGTAAAAGATGTTCGAAAGCTTGCTTCACTTGAACACTTAAAAAGTTTGCCTAAGGATCATCCGTGGTTTGAGGAACAGGCTTCTTTAGCTAAAAGACAAGTAAAAATCGCAAATGGTCGCTTTGCCTTTTATACAATATTTTCACCACTCACCATTTTAAAATGGGCGTTAATCGACCATACCAAGGAGCCCCTAACGTTAGCGGATGAAAGGCTTGCCGATTTTTACAGTGAGGATCCAAAGGCCTTGAAAAAAGTGCTCACTATAATTAGCACGGATTTGAAAGAATTAGTAAGAGCCGTAATAAATGCCGGAATTGATGGTATTTATTACAGTACACAGTCTATTCAGGACTCAAGAACTGATAATCTAGATTTCTTCAATAACATTCAAAGAGTTATTGATCACGATGTCATTAAAACAATTAATAAAAACGCAGATTTTAACGTTTTGCATATTTGTGGTTTTGATGGTGCTACTAATCACTTGGAATGGTATCGGGATTATCAACTTCAAATCATTAATTGGTCCACGCACAGTGATGGTTATTCATTAGCTGAAGGGAAAAAGCTTTTTGGTGATCGACCTGTTTTAGGTGGTTTTGGAATAGAAAAAACAGACGTACTGTATTCTGGATCAAAAACAGAAATTCAGGCCGCGGCAAAAGAATTGGTTAATGAGGTTGGTAAGAAGGGAGTCATTATCGGTGCTGACTGTACCATTCAACGTGATATACCTTATGAACATTTGATTTGGGCGATTGAGGCGGTACATAGCGTATAGGAGGAATGTCATTTGCTACTTGAAATAAAGAATTTGAAGAAAAAATTTGTAAATAATACAGTTCTAAAAGGAATTGATCTTTCCATTAATGCTGGAGAAGTTGTGGTAATTATTGGGCCTTCAGGTTCTGGTAAAACAACCCTGTTACGGAATATTAATTTTTTAGAGCAGGCTGATTCTGGGAAAATGACCTTTAAAAATAAACGACTTAATTTGGCAAACCTATCGAATGAAGAAATTCTTTGGGTGAGGAGACATACCGCAATGGTCTTCCAAAATTATAATTTATTTAAAAATAAAACGGCTATTGAAAATATTTCTGAGGGCCTAATTTTTGGACAAAATAAGTCTAAGAAGGTTGCTCTTCAGTTAGCAAAGAAGTCCTTAGATAGTGTGGGTCTTTTGGACAAACAGGATTTTTATCCTGCTCAGTTATCTGGTGGTCAGCAGCAAAGAATTGGAATCGTTCGTGCGACCGTTTTAAATCCAGATATTGTGCTGTTTGATGAGCCTACTTCTGCACTTGATCCAGAGCTAGTTGGAACAGTTCTTTATGACATGAAACACTTAGCAGATCAGGGGCAGACCATGATTGTTGTCACTCACCAAATGTCTTTTGCACGAAATGTAGCAAGCCGGGTTGTATTTTTTGCTGACGGCGAGATTATTGAAACTGGTACGCCAAGCGAGGTCTTTGATCATCCTAAAAATAAACGTACAAAACAATTCTTATCGGCAATAGCTGAGGATTATTAAGGAGGTCATTTATGAAGGTTAGTAAAGTAATTGTTACGTTATTGAATGGATTACCGGAGACTTTAAGCTTACTTGTGGCATCATTTTTCTTTGCCAGTTTGATCGGCCTAAGTATGGCGTGGCTTTATTTGCGAAAGAATCCAATTCTGAGTGACTTAGCAAAAATCTATTTAGGAATCGTTCGGGGGACACCACCATTATTGATGCTTTTACTATCGTATTTTGGCCTACCAAAACTTTTCGCCCTAGTTGGAATCAATATTAATGATTGGGCAAAAATATTTTTTGGAATTGTTGGTTTGTCCGTAGGTTGGGGTGCTTATTTAGAAGAGGCATTTAGATCGGCCTATCTGTCAGTAGATAAGGGGCAATATGAGGCTGCATTATCCGTTGGGATGGATGTTAAACACGCCTTCTTGCAAATTTTAATGCCCCAAACATTTCTAATCGCCCTTCCCAACATTGAAAACTTACTAATAGGTTTGGTTAAGGCAACATCCTTAGTTTATGTAATGGGAATGGTTGATATGTACAGCAAGGCCACTGATTTATCTAACCAAAATCAAGGCGTATATCAATTAGAAATATTTATCATTTTGGCCTTACTTTATTGGTTAATTGTTTTGCTAATTGAATGGCTATTCCGAATGTTTCACAGATATTACCGGTACGTTGAAATTTAGGTGCGTTTTAGAAAAAGCAGATTTTATTTTATCTTTTTAAATCAGTTCTAATGCCTAATGCCTACATAGTAGAAAAATAATTTCAAGTGACATTTAAGGAGGTGGGCAACACTTGTTTGATTCTAATTTTGCAATCCAGTCTTTTCCGAAAATCTTAGCCGTTGCACCAATGACAATTTATCTGTCAATTATTGCCGCAATAATTGGGCTAGTTTTGGCCATTTTAATTGCCGTTATACGTGAACGTAAAGTGTTTGTACTAAGTCCAATTGTCGGAATTATTGTTTCGTTTATCCGTGGCACACCAATTATTGTTCAGATGTATGTCGTCTATTATGGATTACCACAATTATTAATTGCCTTGCAAAGATGGGGAATAAATACTGATAGCAGTGGGATTTCAGCAATTATTGTGGCAATTACTGCTTATTCGCTAAATGCGGCAGCAAATATTTCAGAGAGTATTCGCTCGGCCTACCACTCAGTTGATTATAAACAGTATGAGGCGGCCATATCAGTTGGAATGACACCATTAAGAGCAATGATCAGAATCATTGTGCCGCAATTAATTGCAAATCTTATCCCTAATTTTTCAAATATTTTTATTGACTTAATAAAAGATACAGCACTGGTATATAACATTGGAATTGTTGAAATAATGGCGAAGGCCAATATCATTTCATCAGTAGGATTCAAGTATATAGAAACATATTTAGATGCTCTAATTATTTATATTATAATTTGCTGGATTTTTGCAAAATTATTTCAAATTAGTGAGGTTATTATTCGACAACGTGTTTTTGCAACTCAAAGAATAAATTAGAAAAAGGGGAAACTATAATGAAAATCAAAAATATTTTAACTGGTCTTATTGCGACTTTTGCGGTTAGTGGATCATTCTTAGCTATAAACAATGCAAAGACACCCGTTCAGGCTGCGAAGGTTCAAACGATTAATGTAGCGGCACCAAATAATAATCGACCTTATACTTATCCAAAAGGTTCAGGTATTGGTGGATATTATGGTGATTTATTAAAACAAATAGATAAGGATTTACCGCAGTATAAATTTAACGAAACTACTACATCACAGAACTCAGTGTTTGTGGGCTTGCAATCAGGAAAGTACGATGTGGCGGCCTCAAATTGGTGGTATTCAAAGGATCGGTTTAAAACTTATTTACATTCAGATTCTAACGCGTTGGATGATTTACGTTTAGTGACAAAGAAGGGTGGCAAAACGGCAAATTCACTGGAGGATATTTCAAAAAAGAAGTTAAAGTTAGTGCCAATTTCAACGGATGATGCGCGTTATAGTTTTATCGAGACTTATAACCAACAAAATAAAAAGCATAAAATCAGTTTGGAAGGTATCGGTGATCAATCCGCCGGCGACGCATTAAAAGAGGTATCTAATGGTAAATATGATGTCGCCATTTATCCTTATGCGGCCTATAAACCAGTGGCCAATAAAGCAGAAGGAAAGAAATTAGTAGTTTCTAAGTCAATTGGTTTAGAAAATAGTTACTTTTTACTGAATAAGAATAGTAAAAATAGGGCATTGGTTAAAGCGATCAATAAGGATTTAAAAAAGTTAAAGGCAAATGGCTACTTGGAAAAGATCACAAAAAAATATTTATATGAAGATACTTTTAAATTAGCAAACGCTAATAAAACTTTTAATTCCAAGGCCCATAAATAAGGAGGTAAGCATTATGATTGGTGACGGGAAAGTTGGTAATCTTAATCAAATTAAAGCAGTGAATAAACCCAAGTTAGTCGATGAAACAACGCTGGCCTTGAGGGCAATCACTGAGAAGCGGGCATCCACGCTCACCTACATGGTAGATAACGCTAAAGAAGATACTGGTTTTGCAGTTAAATCAATTGAACAGTATGGGATTGATAACGGTCATGATTTTAAAAAATCAATGACTAATCCTCATGATTTAAATGAATTTGCTGATAAATTCACGACGGGGCTTGAGCCAAAGGTTTATGAAATGGAAACTGTTAGGCAAACTGATGAAGAATTTGAAGTACACTTTCATTATTGTCCCTACGTAAATCGGTGGCTTAGAATGGGAAAAACGCCGGATGAAATGAGTCAACTATGTGACCTTTGTATGGGTGGTGATGCGGCAACTGCTTCTGTATTTGACGATATCGATTTTCAATTAGGCACAACGATTGCGAAGGGTGGAAAATTTTGTGAGTTACATTATCTGAAAAAAAGTAACGGCGCAAGCGATAAGGAATCATGAGTATTACGGGGAGAATGGATGACAACCGGCCTTACTTTTTTACCATGCATTCTACCAAAATAGATATAAATAAAGGACATTGCCGTAAAGGAATTACGGCAATGTCCTTTTTCTATGATCGATTGGATGAAATTCGATTAAAAATGACCATATATTTAGTGTAAAATAGGTTGATTATGGTCATGATGCCGGTCATGGCCAAGTAGATTCCTAGAAATAATTCTCCTTGAACCGCTAAGTAGATGATACTGAAAACGGCTGCCATTAAAACTGCGTTACCAATTTGTAATAATGCTTGTTTTGGGGTCGCGTTTTTAAAACTTGATTTAATCTGTAAATGCATACAATCACCCTACTCCTTATTTATTTTTAATCCAGTATAACGTGTTTTTACTGGAAATCCAGAAAAAGTTTATTAAAGTTTAGTAACGATAATTGCCGACTTATTGTTAGGCTAAGTGAGTTCTTTTTAATTTTTAAACTTTTTTATCGCAAATTTTACCTTATTTGGCGTAAAATAGTTGTAAATGAAATTTTTAGGATTACGCAAAATAAAGTTCAAAAAATTTAGGAGGACTACAGCAATGGCAGTGCAAATGATTGTGACCGATATGAATGGAACATTGTTAAATAATGCTCAGGAGTTTGATAGACGCCGGTTGGAACGCCAACTTGCCAAAATGAAGGCCGCCGGAATTTGGTTTGTTGTCTGCAGTGGAAATCAATTTGCCCATTTAAAACGTTTATTTACCGGCATAGCAACAGATAATGTGATTTTTGTTGCCGAAAATGGCGCCTCGATTTATCAGCAAGGCCAAGAAATATTTGATGGCTCAATTGCGGCGAATCGATTACAAAATTTCTTACAGTACGACTGGCAATTGCCGTTACTAAAAGTGGCACGAGTTATTATGGTTGGTGCGCAGGGAGCTTACACATTAAAAGGGGCGCCGCAACGGCTAATAGCTGTTGCCCGGCAATTTTATGATCAATTAGAGGAAGTAACTGATTTAACCCAAGTGACTGATACAATAAAAAAAATCAGTTTGAGTTGGGATGAAGGAGCACCAAAAAATATTGTGCCTGAGCTTAATCAATTATTCAAGAACAGTTTGGTTGCACAAGATAGCGGCTATGGTGTTATTGATCTCATTCGAAATAATATTGGTAAATTACCAGCCGTTCAATTTCTACAACAGCGTTTTAAGGTAGCCAATGCAGATGTTGTTGCTTTTGGCGATGGTGCTAATGATCTGGCAATGTTGCAGGCTGTTGGTAGTGGTTACGCAATGAAGAATGCTTCAGTTACTGTTAAACAGGCCGCTAAGTTTGTTACTACGAAAGACAATGAGCATAGTGGTGTACTCGCCACCATTGAACAATTATTGGCCTTATAAATTATTGATCGGCTAATTTTTAATAAAAGGGAGAGAAGAATTTGCGTCTAATTTTTCAGTGGTTACCACTGATTTTGGCAGTGGTAGCCGGATTTTATATTAGTCCTAAAATCTTATCTGGCAAAAAAACGGTTGGTCAGAAGATAACTTTATTAGCGTTGGTAATCTATTTGGTTAGTTTAGTGGCATTGTGTCTAGTCCCTGCGTTTTATTCGGTCAGTACTCATCAAGCAAGTTACATTATTGTAGGCCGAGCAATTGTTATTTACCGACCGTTTCAAGATCTAGATTTGGAGTATTGGCTAAATGCGGCCATGACCTTACCACTGGGTATTTTACTAACGTTGATCTACCGGTTAAATTGGCGCCAATTAATTATTATTGGTTTTTTAACCAGCCTTTTTATTGAGACTAGCCAGTTTATTCTGGATCAATTAGTTAATTTACAGCGAACTGCCGATATTGATGATTTAATCACTAACACGGTCGGTGTCGTTATTGGCGGTCTAGTTGTTTATGGATTAAAGAAAACGCGATTACGTCGTTTTGTTAATTGGTTCAGTTTTAGTGAGTGATTGCTTGGGGTGGTTTCGGCAGTGGTCGCTATGATGCACTAAGATCTTAATTGAAAGTATTCGAAGATCAAAATGGGAGTGTGACAAAGGTCGGTTTTGGGTTTACTGCGTAACGTAAGCTAATCCAATAACCGTACTTTGGTTATTGAATTAGCTGTAGTTAGGCACGTAAACTCAGACTTTTGGCGCACGTTCTAGAGCAATGTTCGGAAACAATAAGAGGCTAGGACTTTTTGTCCTAGCCTCTATTCCTACGATTAGTCAAGGGGATTGAACTGTGCTTTTTCGTTTGAATTAGAATTTGATGCTGGCTTAAACGTCGAGC
>NZ_RHNP01000056.1 GCF_003950295.1 Loigolactobacillus iwatensis | reverse complement strand
AGTTTTGTCACTTATGAGTCTAACTGGGTTGGACTTTTTTGTTAAATTTCTAAATGTTACAAACTAGCACCACACGTGGTCGAGCTATATAAAAGCAATCATATACTAGCGCCAATTCCTAATTTAAATCTATCAGTTTCTGCCAATATTTTGGGTTCAACACAGTTTGATTTTAATCATCTTGGTATTTTTTCCCCATTGATTTTTATTTTTCAATTTATATATGTATTGATAAATTGGAAAGCAAGCTCTTTGGTTCAACGTACAGTAACAACTGTCGGTTTTTTTTATTTAATTTTATCATCTAATTTAATTCCTTGGACGGTTATTGGAAATCATGTGGCCTTTATGCAATCTTTTCAAGAGCCACAAAGATTTACAGTGGTTGCTGATATCTTATTATTAATTGGTTTTGGAATGACCTTAACTGAGCTAAAGATTAGTCAACAAAAGTTAACAATTCTTAAATCATTGGTGTTTACTTTAGCAATTTCGATGAGCTTTTACACAAATGAATCAATAAATGAAGCTTCAAATCTTTGGCAAAATAATCAATTAGGTTATTTACATGCTGTTCAAAAAAGGACTAATAATTTACAAATAATACGAAACAGTTTTTTTAGGCAAAATGATTTAGGTACAGGATTAAGATTACTTGTTAAACCAACACCCGATTATTTACCAACAAATAAAAAAGTAGTTGCTAGCAATTATAGTGAATTAAATCCCTATAAATTATATTCTGAACAAGTATTAAATAACAATTTACCTGTACAAAAGAGTATAAGTGGTAATAATACATTGGTGTTAAAATGGGTTAATGATTCTAACAAATCAAAGTCAACTCAAATTCCAGTATTTCATTATGCGCAGACGCAGTTAGTGTTCAATCATAATAACTTACATAATAAAGAATTTAAAATTTCCAAATTAGGTGCGGTAATTTTAAATTCAAGGCCAGGTGTCAATCTGTTAAAAGTAAAATTTGTTCCATCAAAATTTTTTGGCATATTATGGTTGATAACGCTAATATCATGGCTTTTTGCTTTCGTTTATAGTGGAATACGATTCATTCATAAACTACGTGTAGATAGTTAATTTAATTGTATGTGTGCTAACGGTTTGAAAACTGATTTTTGTAAATTGAAAAACATATCTAAAGTCATAACTTGATTATTTTAGGCTAACTAATTGCGGTTACATTGCTGATAAATATCATATGTATCTCGAAAATTGTTTAGACATTTTTTGGGTAGAGCTATTACTTTTTAATTTTTAAAATAATTTATGAAAGTGCCGTATAATACTGGTGTTATTGACTTTTAATGATTATAAACAGTTTATAGTATTACGTTAAGTGGTCAAATTAATATTTTATAGTCTTGTTTACTCTAAGAAGAGATACGTGGAGGAAAAAATGAATTTTGTGTCAATAGTTGTTACACATAATAGAAAAGAATTATTAGTAGAGGCAGTTAATAGCCTTATTAATCAGACGGTAAAGCCCGGGAAAATAATAATCATAGATAACAATTCAACGGATGGCACTCAGGATCATCTTTCTGATGAAAACATTTTACAAAATCCGTTAGTTAAATATTACTTTGTTAAAGATAATTTAGGTGGTGCGGGTGGGTTTTATTTTGGTATGAAGAAGGCAATAGAAACAGAAAAATTTGATTGGATAACTTTGTCAGATGATGATGCAATCTATTCAAATGATTACTTTGAACATATATCTGATGCGATCAAGTCAGCGCCAAATATCAAGGCTTTCTGTGGGTCCATTTATTTAGAGGATGGTCGAATTCAATATACGCATAGAAGACGGATTGCCAGTACAAAACGGATAAAAGAAGTTACAATACCTGTTAAGGAATATTCTCATAATTTTTATGTGGACGTTTTTACCTTTGTTGGCTGTGTTATTAGCCGCGAATTAATTTCTAAAATTGGATTACCCGATAAAGATTACTTTATTTGGTATGATGATGTGGAATATTCATTACGAATTAGGGAATATACAAAAATATTGAATGTTAGTAAGGCTAAAATTGTTCACAAAACAAAGGTAATCTCAAACGATTTTGCTGCTCAATACAAGCCTGATTGGCGGGAGTATTATGGCGTCCGTAATAGACTATTAACGATTAAGCGTCACACGTCATCACAATTATTTATTTTCTTTTATATTCCATACTATATATTACGATCCTACCTTGACTTATTTAGGCCTAGATTTAAGGGCTTTAGGAGACACGTTGTTTATGTTTATACCTGTGCGTATTTTGATGCCTTAAGAAATAAAAAAGGTAAGAATCCTAAGTTTTTGCCGGATTAATAGGTATATTGGCATTGGTATAGTAAAGGTTTCATCTTATCATTTCTAATTTGGCATAATGAGCAATGTAATCAGGCTTTGTTTAATTGGATGATATTTGTTGGTAGAGACTCTTTCTTTTAATAGTTTTTGGTGCGCCATAAATTTGGTGATAAATCACGAATCCGTTTGTTTAGTCAGATATTTCATGATAATCAGTAGGTGGACAAAAAATGACTTTACCTGCTAGATTTTTTTGACACCATCTATTATTAGGTGGTTAATGTTAATGGCACTTTGTTAATCATTTGAACTTACCTTTATATGGTTAAGGGCCTTTTTTAGTTAGTATGGTTATTTCTAATTAGTCTATGGAATTTTTTGTCACACCGGAGAACTTAATAACTTTTTATTTTCTTATATTCATTGATTGGATCTGCTACCAAGATACTATCTGAATGGAGTCAATGATTACTTTCTTGGAATTAACGGTGGTTTTTTCCTTGGAACCAGAATACGATGTTTTCTATCATATTATGAAATTAGTCGAAATTATGTTCATGAATTTATACTATTTTTTTGATGTCGAATGAACAATCTGTTTTTATTATGCTAAATTAAAAATGCTCATAGTAAATGGCTTCTTTCATGGTGCGTTGTGGTAACTACCATTGTATGACATTTACTGTGGGCTTTTCTATTTTCTAGGTGTTCGGATTAATTTTACAATCTGCAACAAGAAAATATCTTCGAGTATTATCGTAGGATACAGGTGGTAGAACGGAATAAGTTTATTTATTCAGGAAGTCCCCTTGCAATTAAGGTTAATTCTAGTAATGTTCAACTAGTATTTAAATCATTGTGGTATAGGTCGAAAGGTTAGCAAGTAGTCGGTTTTGAGGGGATAAAAATAAAGAGTAGTGAGGTTAGAGCAGTGATAAATGATCAGATAGTGGGAAATCAAGATAATGCGACTGTCATTCAGGAAAATTCAAAAGTTAAAAGACGGGTTGAGTGGATTGATATTGCACGCTGGATTGGGATTACGTTAATTATTATTAGTCATACAATTATGTATGAGAATTGGTATTATTTTCAGAATGTACTGTTTATGGTTCATGTGCCAATTTTTTTCTTTTTGTCTGGATATTTATATCACAATAAAACTTGGCGAAAACGTCTCTCAGGTATTCTAAGTACATTGATTTTACCATACTTAGTTGTTGGGTTTATTGCAATTGTAATGGCATGGTTTGTAGGACATATTGGTGGTTTTGGTATTTTTAAAACTCCGTATGATACGCACAATGCAATTAAGGCAGTGTTCCTAGGATTTGGTAGTTCACAAGTACTTTTTAATACCAATCATATTGAACCAGCTATTGGTGCAGTATGGTTTCTATTGGGTTTGGCTTGGGGTGATTTCTTTTTTGCAATTTATCTTAAGCTGGCTTTAAAAGTAAAAAGTATCTGGGGCTCGGTGAGCTTTTGGATTGTGTTGTGGGGGTTAGCTGCCGGAATTGCAATTTTTGGGTTTAAATTGCGACCTCATGGTTTGTTGCCGCTTTCGTTAAATGCCGGTTTAGTAGCACCCCTATTTATGATTTTCGGGTATACATTAAAACAAAATGGGCGCTGGTTTGATTTTACATTGAAGTGGCCAGTTAGCTTAGTTTGTTGGGTATTTGGTTATATGCGTCACGTTTTGGCACTTTGGCCTTAAGTCAGGGAGCCGCAACAAATATTTATATCTGTACGTTAGGTGCTTATGCGGGTTGCATAGCAGTGATTAAGATTAGCCAGCTAATTGAAACATACTTACCAAGGCTAAGTCATGTGGCGGCTTACTTAGGTCAGATGTCAATGATTATTCTATGTTTTCATTTATTAGAAATGAATTTAAGTACAATATCGGCGCGATTATTTGCAGTATTTACGTCATCTAATGGTCATTTGATCTATGATGTTTTGATGGTTACTGGGCGATTGATTTTTTGTTATGCACTAGCTTATCTTATACCCAAAATTCCCTTTGTTCGGTCCTTCTTCTTAGTTCGGCAATACCCATTTAAGGAGTGGTTTAAGGGAAATAGATGGCAACGTAAATAGATGTAAATTAATTTTTTTCAGATGGTAATGATAGCGGCATCGTCTAGTTTTAGAATGGGTTATTAGATGTTTATTTTAAGATTGAACTTGACTAGCAATTGAGTAATTGCAAATAACGGCAAAATTGTAAGACCGAACAGATTTAATTTACTTGTCTGAAAAATTGTTGTCAATTGCAAAATAAAATTTTTTATAATTAATTGATAAATTAATGGTGATTTTGGACTAACTAAGCTGGTGATAAAAATATTGCCTGTTGATTCTTTCGATTTTTAGAAAAAATAGATCTGTTGTAGAAGAACAATTTGAGATTTAAATGATATCAAGTTATTTTATTTATTAAGAACGTGACTATCTGTTATTCTTGAGCTTTTATTTATTAGATTGGGTTGTACATAAGGGGTAAGTTTTTTCAAGTTATAATCAATAACTTGTAATTGTTTTGTTGGATAAATTATTAATCAATGGTATTTTTTGGCTTTTAAAAGTACATACTATAACTATTAACTACATGGTAGTGAATGGAAATTTTTATTAGACCACCTGTGAACTGTCACACTTGTACGTACACCTTGTTCGTTTATAGATTCGGTTATTGAAGTGCTGTCCTGATAAGGTTTAATAATTATTTTTGTTTGGAACTATATATAAATAGATAGTTTAGATATAACTTTTGATTGCTTTGAAGTATTACAAAAAGTATTGTGACACACAATATATATCTAATTAAATTTTCGGTACTCCCTTTTAAATAGAATAAAGGGGGAGTTCTGTGAACGTTACTTTGTATGAAAAAGGGGGCATGATAGATTGAAAAAAATTTCTTTGATTGTTCCTTGTTTTAATGAACAAGAAACAATTCCACTATTTTATCCTACTCTAGAAAAAATCAAACCACAATTACGTGGCTATGAACTTGAATATTGGTTTATCAATGATGGTTCTAAAGATGATACGTTGATTGAGTTACAAAAACTACAAAGTCAGGATCCAAACCAGGTCCACTTTATTTCATTTTCACGTAATTTTGGTAAAGAAGCGGCTTTGTACGCTGGATTAAAGGCCGTTAATGGTGATTATGTTGCTGTAATGGACGTTGATTTGCAAGACCCACCTGATCAGTTACCAGAAATGTTGGCCGGTATTGAAGATGAAGGCTATGATATTGTCGGTACAAGAAGAAAAAATAGACAGGGCGAACCCAAAATTCGTTCGTTTTTTTCTGATTTATTCTATAAAGTGATTAACAAAATATCAAGCACCGAGATACTGAATGGTGTTCGTGATTATCGATTAATGACTAGACAAGTTGTGAACGCCATTTTAGAAATGTCCGAATACAATCGCTTTTCAAAAGGTATATTTAGTTGGGTAGGGTTTGATACTAAGTATCTTGAGTATGAAAATAGGGATCGTTCTGCAGGAAATACTTCTTGGTCTTTTTGGAAATTATTTCGTTATTCAATTGAAGGTATAGTTGATTTTTCGGATGCACCATTATCGATTGCTTCTTTTATTGGATTGTTTTCATTTGTTATTGCCGCGATTGCACTTATCTTTATTGTTATTCGGCAATTAATTGTTGGCGGAAGTGTTGCTGGTTGGGCATCGCTAGTTTCGATTGTTTTGATGATTGGGGGATTACAGCTTTTATGTTTAGGTATCGTAGGAAGATATATTGGAAATATTTATTTAGAAACTAAGAAACGACCTATTTATATCATTAAGGAGAAAAAATAATCTAAATTACAAGGGATAAAGTAGTGCAGGCAGAATTGGTGTGAATGAGCTTTTTAAAATGAATCTAGTAATCAACTACAGGTTAGATTGATTCACTAAATGGTGTTAAATCGACCAACTTAACCCAATAGAAATGGAATGAAAAATGATGCAGGAAAAGAAGTTGACGATCGTGGTACCTTGCTACAACGAGGAAGAAGTTTTACCCGCAACGGTTAAGGCGCTGGGTGGCATCCTCAGTCAGTTAATGGCTGCCAAGCAAGTTGCCGCCAATAGTCAATTATTATTCGTTGATGATGGCAGTCGGGATAAAACCTGGGCTCTGATTCAACAATTTGAGCAGGCGTACCCTTACGTGGCGGGTTTAAAGTTTAGCCGTAACTTTGGCCATCAGGATGCGCTTTTGGCCGGGATGACCAAAGCCGTGACGGATAGCGATTTAATCGTCACGATTGACGCCGATTTGCAGGATGACGTTAACGCAATTCCAGAAATGGTCGCCGCCGCACATAAGGGCTTTGATGTTGTCTACGGCGTGCGTAATGACCGCCAAACCGACAGTGTTTTCAAACGGGATACGGCGTTGGCGTTCTACCGGATGATGGGTCACTTAGGCGTTAAATTAGTGCCAGATTCGGCTGATTTTCGATTGTTAAGCCAGCGAGCAACCACGGCTTTACTGGCTTTTAAAGAACGTAATTTATTTTTGCGTGGCATGGTGCCGTTAGTCGGCTTTCCGTCAACCAAGGTTTTCTATAAACGTAAACCCCGTTTTGCGGGGAAATCCAAGTATCCGCTGCGCAAAATGCTTTCTTTTGCCATGGACGGTGTGACGTCGTTTTCTACGGTTCCGATTCGATTGATTATGAATTTGGGAATTTTAATTGTCATTATTGGTATTGCGTTATTTATTTACACAATGGTCCAAAAATTGCGTGGTAACGCCATTACTGGTTGGGCGTCATTGATGATCTCAATTTGGGTTTTAGGTGGCGTGCAACTGGTCTGTTTAAGCGTCATTGGCGAATACGTTGGTAAGATTTTCACTGAAGTCAAGCGTCGTCCTCGCTACACGATTGAAAAGGACGATTACACCAAGTCATCAAAGAAATAATTGAACAAAAGAGGGGTACCATGTTAGGGGTCAAAAATTTTTTTACGCACGTCATTACAACGATTAGTGCCGTTTATTTTTTCATTATCTTGCTTGGCGCACTGGTAAATCCCAACCTAATTAGGCAAACGGCGGCAAGCAAGTGGCGTTGGGCTATTGTGTGCGCGCTGCTAGTACTGGCACTGGTCTTTCAAAGGGAACGGCTAAAAACAGTCGCTTATTACTTGCGGCAGCCGCTGCTTGATCACCGCCGCCTAGTAGTCGGGGTTCTTTTAGGGCTGGGGGTTATTTTTCAAATCAGTCTTGTGCTCAATTTAGCGGCGCCCACTGGCTTTGATTCAGCGGCCATTCGGCAGTCGGCAGCGTTACGAGTAGTGACACCAGAATTGCAAAACTATTATTCAATTTACCCGAACAATTTATTTTTCTTTTTCTTTGCTAAGGGGCTGCATACGGTTGCCAAATTTTGCCACTTTAGCAGTTTTATATTAACCCTGGATTTCGTTAATTTGATTTTAGTGGATCTCAGTATTGGTTTGAATTACTTAGTCGTTAAAAAATTAAATTGGGGTGATCAAGCCGCAGGGATAACTTTTTGGTTGTCAGTGGTGGGAATTGGGCTAACCCCATGGCTAATCGTTTTTTATAGTGATACAGTAGTATTACCAATTGTTAGTGGGATATTGCTTTGTTTAGCCAGCATATTGCGGTCGGATGATTTGACTAACCAATATTTGAGCCCGATCTTATTGGGCTTGCTAGTGTTTGTTGGCTATAAGTTGAAGCCCACGGCGTTGATCATCATGATTGCTGTGCTGATTGTCGGCTTGCTTAATTTGTTTGATCCAAAACAGCGCCAGAAAATGCTGCCGCTTGGCCACAAATTTCTACTTAGCCTGATTGTTTTTAGCGGAACATTATTGTTGTTTAATGTGGCGGTGAAGCATTTATCGCCGCTTGAGTTAAATAAACAACGGGAGATGCCACCAACGCACTTTGTGATGATGGGGCTAACTGGTGAGGGCGGTTATAACTTAACCGATTTTCGGAATAGTCAGGCTCAGCCAACTGTGGCTGCCCGCAAAGCGTATAATATTAAAATAATTAAGCAGCGATTACGTAATTACGGTTTTAATGGCTACCGGCGTTTTTTATGGGAAAAAAACTTAAATAATACGGCTGACGGTACTTTTGGTTGGGGTAAGGAAGGTCATTTCATTGAAGAAACACCGCAACCACACGGTTACTTTAAGCCACTTTACTATCCAACTGGTAAAAATAACGGTAACTATCATTTTTGGGCCCAATTAGTCTGGCTAGTCGTTTTATTTGGTTTGTTGGGGTCGCTGGCTTTTCACGACAACAAAACGATTTGTTTGCAATTGGCGATTTTAGGGTTATTGATTTACCTACTATTATTTGAAGGTGGCCGTTCACGCTACTTAATTCAGGCGTTGCCGCTATTTTTCGTTCTAGCAGGCCGCGGTTGGGCCAAGATTTCACGGCCAGCCGCTTAAAATGGGGTTTGTGCTAGATCGTAGACGACACAAATGATTCAACAAGGAGAGAGTGGTAATTGGCCCAAAAAATCATTCAGGTGCTGCTGCCGTTTATTTTTTGGAACTTAGCTTATAATTTACCTTTCTGATATAAATCAATAACTGAAAGAACCACTTGTTTTCAAACGGATCAATTATAGGATACTTGTAGGATAAGGCGAAGAACCAGTTGAGTAAAGAACACTGGTTGATTAAAAAGCGTACCCAGAAATAATTGAGAAACTATAGTTTATAGTCTTACCTGATACAATTTTCCCTCTAATGGTACTATTGTGTAATAATATTAAAGGCCTTAAGCTTTTTTGCGAATAGTAAAATTTTTGTTCATATTCCCCCCAAACGCTTATATCTATGCGTTTGGATTCCTATCCTGGATTCAATATTCTAATTCCTAGTAATTAACTATATAAATTGTTGGATTAATTTTATTTTTCCATTAAAACCTATGATTATTATAAAGAACTCACTATTGGTTTGGCCTTTTTATTCATACTAGGTTTTTAACTGATGTAAGGGCCAATTATGGATACATAAGAATTCAAAGTGGTGATAATTCATGGATATTTGATGATAATTGCTTAGCTAAGATTACAGTTTCTTAACAGTCGTGTTAAATTACCGGAAGTCAAGGAAAAAGATGATATATTTAACGTATTGAAATTTATGGTAGTTAGCAAATAACTATTTAAAAATGATCAAAAACTAATTTTAATATATTTACATTAGAGCGGTTTAGAGATCATTGATAAAATAAATTACATCCTGGCCCAGATCGGCTAAAATGAACAAAAAATTTCTGGAGGCATTAACTTGGAAGGCAATAGGCATGTAGATAAGCAGTTACATTTTAAAATGTATAAGTCTGGTAAAATTTGGGTGATTGCGGGTATTACAACTTTTTCATTTGGTTTAGGCATTGCATTTGGCGGTCAAACAACTGTTCATGCGGCCACAAATAATACTGTAGGGCAGTCCACTGTAGTATCTAGTACCGCAAATCAAAGTTCACAAATGTCGGCAATGAAGGGATCTGTTTCCACTGATGCGACAAGTGCAGCAAGTACAAGTGCAGCAAGTACAAGTGCAGCAAGTACAAGTGCAGCAAGTACAAGTGCAGCAAGTACAAGTGCAGCAAGTAC
>NZ_RHNP01000055.1 GCF_003950295.1 Loigolactobacillus iwatensis | reverse complement strand
AAGTGCAGCAAGTACAAGTGCAGCAAGTACAAGTGCAGCAAGTACAAGTGCAGCAAGTACAGCCGCAGCAAGTACAACGGCCATTGATGGTTCAACTGTAGATGCTGAAGTAGGGTCATCAGCAGCAAATAATTCAGAACTATTATCAAGTTCATCTAGTAACAGTGATGATAAGATTGCATCGAATGTGGCCGCTTTATCAACGAGTAGTCAAGTTTCATTTGATTATGGCCATGCCGATGATACAATGGACTTTGTTGCAGGTGCACATGCTGTTGGTAGTGCAGCGGCTCCTGCAGCTGGACAGATTACAAGTTATGTAAATTCAGAGGGTCAGAATCAGATTGATATTCCAGCCGGTTTGGCACCTGACATTCAGGCCGAATGGTTGCAAAATGCCAAGGAACAAGCTAATTCTAATTATGCGGCTACGGGACAGCAACAAGTTATTACAATGAGTGATGATCAAGTGGATTCATTTACAATTGGGGATTCTTCACGCCCACGACGGGTAGATGCGGTCGACATTTCATCTTATCAATATGATTTAACTCAGGCTAATTATAATGAAATGAAGAAGTTAGGTGTTAAGACTGTCATTATTAAATTGACTGAAGGAAATTATTATGAGAATCCTTATGCTCGAAATCAAATTTCTATGGCAAAGGCCGCAGGTTTACAAATAGCCGTTTATCATTACGCAAAGTTTGCGAGTGCAAGTGCTGCAGCAGGTGAAGCTAATTTATTGATTTCTGATTTACGATCACTAGGCTTGAGTAAAAATACTTTGATTTTTGCTGATATGGAAGATACTAGTACTTATACAACGGGCATTCAAGGAGATTTACAGAATTTCTGGAATACATTATCAAATGCTGGTTTTACTAATCATGCAGTCTATACTTACGTTTCTTACGAGTATCGTGATGCAGTTGTTAATACAGTTGGATTAAGTCGTACTTGGATTGCACAGTATCCGTACACACCATCTGCTAGCAGTTTATGGAATTCACAATATGCGGCCTGGCAATTTAGTTCTACAGCACGTTTACCAGGTTATTCAGGCAATTTGGATGTTTCAATTGACTACAATGGGTTACTTAATTTAAATAGTGGTGCCTGGCAGTTAAAAAATAATCAATGGAGTTATATTAAGTCCGATGGTAGTAAAGCAACTGGCTGGTTGGCTGATTCGAATAATTGGTATTATTTGAATACGAATGGTGTCATGCAGACTGGTTGGGTTAAAGTGCAAAATGTTTGGTATGATCTTAATGGATCAGGTGCTATGCGGACTGGCTGGACTAAATCAAATAATAATTGGTATTATCTGAGTAAATCAGGTGCTATGCAGACAGGTTGGATTCAAGTAGCTAGTAATTGGTATCATATGAATACGAATGGTGCCATGCAAATTGGTTGGATTCAATTAAAAAATACTTGGTACTATTTGGAAAATAGTGGCAAGATGGCCACTAACTGGATTTTTACCGGAAATAGTTGGTATTATTTACGCACAAGTGGTGCAATGGTTGCAAATGTTTGGATGAAGGATGGTAATCAATGGTATCATTTAACTAACTCAGGTAAAATGAGTACTGGATGGCTATATTATAAGGGTTATTGGTATGCTTTAAATGGCTCTGGTCAGATGCAGACTGGTTGGTATCAGACAAAATATGGCTGGTACTACCTCAGTAATTGGGGTGGAATGCAGACTAACACCTGGATTCAAAATGGAGGACATTGGTATCATTTGGCCGATTCGGGTAACATGAATACTGGTTGGCTATATTACAAGGGTTATTGGTATGCATTAAACGGTTCTGGCCAAATGCGAACAGGTTGGTATCAGACAAAATATGGTTGGTATTATCTTAATAGTTGGGGTGGAATGCAAACCAATTGTTGGCTTCAAATTAACGGTCATCGCTATTATCTTAATAGTACAGGTAAAATGTTAACTGGTTGGCAGACAATTAATGGTCAAAGATACTATTTTGATCAAAATGGTGCATTACAAAATTAGAAATTTGTATCTAAAGAGCGTTTACGATTATTTCAAAAGTTAGGTTGACTTAGAAATAACGTGGGCGTTTTTTTGTACCATAAATTTGCATTTGAGTGTAATGAAAAAAATTCAGAAATCCCTATAAAATGGTGATTTTAGGCGATCATTACGTAAGCAGTAAATAACTGACCGACTTCAAAAATAATTTAATTCAAGTTATGATTGCCTCATCAAATAATTGGTGAG
>NZ_RHNP01000054.1 GCF_003950295.1 Loigolactobacillus iwatensis | reverse complement strand
AAACAGCATTAGAAGTTGCCTAACTTCTAACGCTGTAAAATTGGCTATCAACAGGATTTGACAGAGAGCCGGAATTTTCCTGACCTTCAAGTTAATATTATTATTTATCGTGCTTATTTTCTTCATCAATTGCTTCTGCTTCTCGTTCAGTCATTTGTGAAGCCGGATCAATAATAACGTCGCCTTCAGCAATCTCTTCTAATGCTTGGCCTACTGTTTGTGGTGACCGATATTCTGGTAACATTTTTAAGGCACCAGCTTCAATTTCATGAGCACGTTTGGCCGCCAAAACTGCCAGCGAATAACGTGAATCAACTTTTTCCAATAATTTATCAATTGAGGGATATAAAATCATTTTTCAACCGCTCCAATCATTTTTTCATATTGCGTCATAACTCGTTTCACACGCAAATGTTCACTTTCAATAATGTTCTCAATTCGTTTAACTGCAAGGAAAACTCGGTCGTTAACAACGGCATAATCATACTGCTGCATCATCTTAATCTCTTGCACAGCCTTAACCATCCGTTTATTAATTGTTTGACTATCTTCAGAGCCACGTCCCTTAATCCGTTCTTTGAGAGAAGATAAATCAGGTGGTGTTAGGAAAATAAAAACACCGTCTGGACATTTTTCGCGAACCTGCATTGCACCGTTGACTTCAATTTCTAAAAAAACATCCTTACCAGAGTCCAACGTTTGATTAACGTACTTCAATGGCGTTCCGTAATAATGATCGACGTATTGCGCATACTCCAGCATGCCATCGGTCGCAATCTCGTGTTTAAACTCCTGCTCACTACGAAAATAATAGTCCACACCATCAACTTCTCCAGGTCGTGGTTTTCGGGTTGTCATCGATACTGAGTAGACAAAATCTCGTTTCTTATTATCCCGAAACATCGCCTTACGAACAGTTCCTTTACCAACGCCCGATGGCCCAGACAGCACAATTAACATTCCACGCGTTGCCATTAGCTTACTTCTCCTTCTTCCCTAAACGTATTAAACTTCATTTTGCACTTTTTTATAACTTTTTTCAAGTTATTCATTAACCATTCCAACAAGGATTTCACGTAAAGATGCCACTTCTTCATTAGTTAATGTAATACCCTTACCCATTTTTGCGTGGTCAGGTGCCCAATCACGTAAATCAAATTTTGGTGGTCGACCATTCCAACTGATCAAGTTAAGTTCCTTCGTCCAACCACTCTTATTGGTGCTTAAAATACCAATCGTTTCTTCAATTTCAAAATTAATTTGGTTAGCCAATTTACGGTGCCCCCCGGAATTTTATTGAGATAAGTTTAACATGCTTAAAAGCCTGACGTCACTATAAAGCACAATTAAATTATAAAGAATGGTTGCTTTTTTGAACATTTGTTCGTATAATGATGATACAAACAAACGTTCGGAGGCAATTAAAAATGGAATCAAAACAAGTTAGACTAAAGACTTTAGGTTCGCGAATTCAAACTTCTTACAATAAGTTGCTAACCCCTGAGGATCAACTAAACTTAGACGCAAAACCACAAATGCCCCGCTTTCAAATCAGCTACTACTTAAAACAAGTCCTCACGCGCAAACAACTAGTTACCGTCCAATTTAATGATTTTGATCATGGTGGTCAAACGGCTATAACTGGTTACTTTAATCAGCGCGGTCACATTACGTTTTTTACTAGCCTCGATCAAAAATTAATTCATTTAGTTACAGCTAACGCCATCCGCTATATCGAACTCACTTAAATCACGATCGTAACCGAGATTGTTACAATAATTGAAGTACATAATTAACCAAGTTTTACGGCTAATCTGTAGTTCAATTATTGCTAGCAACCTCTTTTTTTATTGATTTAATTTAGGATGTATCTTCAAATTAAAAAATGTTCATTACTTGTAGAAAATTCATCGCTCTTTCCAAGTTAGCGATCTATTTTCTTGAATTATCTTAATAATAAAAACCACAATTCCAAGAATGAAACTGATCTATCCATTTCGAAGATACACCCTAAGCCAATCCCAATGTAATAATAATTTTACTCAGTTGCGTGCTGAATAACCTTACTTTTCTCAGTCTCCGCCAATTCTAAAAGTTCCTTTGCGTGCTCAAGGGTTAACTTAGTAACGGTTGTCCCCGCTAGCATCCGGGCTAATTCATCAACTCGCGAATTTAAGGTTAGTGCTTCAACCGTTGTCTTCGTCCGCTTACCCACGATTTGTTTTTGAATGAAGAAATGATGATCACTCATGGCCGCAACCTGTGGTAAGTGTGTAATACAAAGCACCTGTGAAAAACGAGCAATGCCACTAATCTTATCCGCAATTGCCTGCGCTACTCGGCCACTAACTCCCGTATCAACTTCATCAAAAACGATACTAGTAATTCCCTGACTGCGAGTAAAGATTGTTTTCAAAGCCAACATCATCCGGGATAATTCACCGCCAGAGGCAATTTTTGCAAGTGGTCGGGCAGTTTCCCCCGGATTAGTTTGAATGTAGAATTCAACATCATCCAAACCTGTCGCGTAGAAATGCGTGCCTGATTGTGGTTTAAAAACAACGGAGAAAACCGTTTTTTCCATATAAAGCTCGCGTAATTGCTGATGAATGGCCTGAGCTAACTGTTTTGCACCTTTTTTTCGAATTTTAGTAAGTTGCTCACCAATCGTTAGCAATTTATCTTTAGCCGCCGCCACATCTGCTTCTAATTGACCCTCATCATTTTCAGTTGCTTCCATTTGTTGCAATTCTTGTTTAATTTTATGGTAATAATGCAATATTTGCGTCGTACTATCGCCATATTTATGTTTTAGTTGTTCAATCACCTCTAACCGCTTTTCAATTTCATCAAGACGACCTTCATCCCAATCCAATAAATCGGTTTGCTTTAAAATGTCTGACGAAACGTCCTGCAACGTATAGTAGGCCGTTTGCACACTTTCCGCTAATGACTTGTAATTATCATCAAAGTCGGCAATTTGCTGTAAGTCGGTCATGGCAGCACCAATGTGATCCAGCGTTTCCGCCTCATCACTACTAATTGCGTCGTAACTATGCTGAAGCGCATCATTAATTTGTTGGAAATTACTAAGGTGATCTTTTTCTTTAGTTAGCGTCACTTCTTCGTTTTCTTTTAACTGCGCCGCTTCGATTTCATCAACCTGAAAGCGCAACATATCTAGTCGTTGCGCCCACTCTTTTTCATTGGCCAAGCGTTTCTGGTAAGCTCGATTTAGTTGTTGATAAGTTTGATAGGCCGCTTCATAACGCGTTCGCACTGGTACAACTTCTTGTTTGCTAAATTCATCTAACAAACCAAGATGCTTTTCAGCGTGCATCAATTCTTGGTGCTCGTTTTGACCATGAATATCAACAATGGTTTCACCAATCTCTTTTAAAGTGGCCGTATTAACAAGCTGACCATTGATTCGACACACATTACGGCCACTGCGGTGTAGATCACGTTGCAGCAGCACATCCTGATCATGGTGTTCGATACCATATTTATCGAGTAATGAGAAAGTTACCGCAGTAGTTGGTAAATGAAACTGGCCCTGAAGTCGAGCCTTGCTGGCGCCAGTGCGAATGAACTCCTGTGAGCCACGCCCACCAGCCAGTAAACCAACTGCGTCAATAATAATGGATTTACCGGCCCCAGTTTCACCAGTTAATACGGTCATGCCAGAATCAAATTCAATATTTAATTTTTCAATAATTGCAAAATCACGAATTGCTAATTCTTGTAACACATAAACACTCCTCAATTTAAAAAATAAAGAACTTGCCTATTGTTCAAGCAAGTCCAAAAGTGTCTGGTATAAATGTTGCGCATCATCAGCCGACTTGGCAATAATAAGAACAGTATCGTCGCCACCAATTGTCCCAAAAGCACCATCAAAATTCATTTGGTCAATTAAAGTCGCAATCGCTGTGCCATTACCTGGTAAGGCCTTTAAAACGATAAAGTAATCCTGAACATCCAAAGAAACATAAGCATCATAAAGCGTTCGCTTAAGCTTTTTCTCCGTATCCATTGCTTGTTGCGCCGGCAAACTATAACGATAGCCGCCGCTGGGTGACGGTACCTTGACTAACTGCATATCCTTGATGTCCCGGGAAATTGTCGCCTGGGTCACCTTAATGTCAGCGTGATCTAACAGCGCAACCAAATCTTCTTGCTTCTCAACATCATGTTCATCGAGTAACTGTCTAATAATTCGTTGCCGTTCTACTTTACGCAATCCATCACCCTCTTAATCCGCAAGTTCTTTCTTAATGATAGCGTATTTTTAAAAGGAGATAAAGTAAAACTTACGCTTTTGCACCGTTAAGTGCTTGGTAGGCCGCCTTAAGTGTTTCGTCAATTGAAACATTTGCCGCAATTTGGCCTTCTTCACTATCGGCCAGCTGTAAATGCGTGATAAATTCAATATTTCCTTCGCCACCGCGTTCGCCGCCTTTAATTGGCGAAAAATCTAAGTTCAGCACATTATAATGATGACTAGCCGCAAAAGTTAGGATAGTTTCTAAAACTTGTTGATGGACTTTACGATCACGAACAATCCCACCCTTACCGACATTTTTGGGACCAGCCTCAAACTGTGGCTTAATCAACGCAACAACATCGCCTTGCGGAGCCAAGATAGTTGCTAAATTCGGTAAAATTAACCGCAACGAAATAAACGAAACATCAATTGAAGAAAAATTAGGTTGCCCCGCGGTAAAGTCTTCTGGCTTACTGTACCTAAAATTGGTTTGTTCCATTACAACAACTCGCGGATCCTCCCGCAATTTCCACACCAACTGATTGGTTCCCACATCAAGCGCGTAACTCATCTTAGCACCATTTTGTAGGACAACATCTGTAAATCCACCAGTTGACGAACCAATATCTAAAACAGTTTTATCCGTAACATCTAATTTAAAAACCTTTAACGCTTTGGCCAGTTTTAGCCCACCACGACTAACGTACGGTAAGTGTTTACCTTTAAGGTGTAACACCGCGTCGGCCGCAATTTTACTACCTGGCTTATCATAACGTTGATCATTTTTATCGTAAACTTCACCGGCCATTACTGCACGCTTGGCTTGTTCACGAGAATCAAATAGCCCTTGCTGTGTTAATAAAACATCAATCCGCTCTTTTTTCAAACTATTCCCTCATTTTTCCAAATAATCAGCAAAATCTTCAAATAATGTTATGTCGGTTGACGCAACTAACGGATCAAGTGCCAATCTAGTCGCGGCAATGGCCTTATTAAATGCATCTTTAGCGCCAGCCAACCCTAATAACCCAGGGTAAGTATTCTTGTGGGCAGCCTCATCTTGATGAACTGGCTTGCCTAATTCTTCAGCTGTACTTGTGACATCCAGAATATCATCTCTGATTTGAAAAGCTAAGCCAAGATTGACGGCGTACTTAGTTAATGCATCACGCCGGTAATCTTGAACACCCGCAATATCGGCACCCATTAAGATGCTTGCCTTGATCAGTGCTCCCGTTTTCTTTTCATGTAATGCTTGTAGTTGCGGTAACGTTAATTGTCGCGCTTCACCAGCGATGTCTTCACTTTGGCCTGCCACCATTTTGGCGGGCCCAGCGCCTAACGCTAATTCATGCACTAAGGCAACCTTGACCTCAGCCGCTAACTGGCAATCGCTCAACCACTGAAAAGCCAAGGTTAAGAGACCATCACCCGCCAAAATGGCCTGTGCTTCGCCAAATTTTACGTGATTAGTCGGTTTGCCGCGACGAAGATCATCATTGTCCATTGCTGGTAAATCATCATGAATCAATGAATATGTATGCACCAATTCAATCGCAGCGGCCGCCTGCAAGCTTTGTGGTATTTGGCCCGGCAAAAAAGTTTGCACGGTTGCTAAAAGTAAAAGTGGTCGTAATCGCTTGCCACCAGCCATTACCGAATACGTCATTGCACTTTGCAATGTTTCATCCGGCACATCATGCTGGATTTTCATGGTTAATAGACTATCCAATGCGGGCACCATTTCTGTTGTCAAACGAGTCAGTTTAGTCGTCATTTTTATCGTCTATCCCTTCAGGCTCCTCAAAAGGTACTTCCTGATTATCTTCATTCATCATTTTTGTCAGCGTCTTCTCGGCGTGATCTAAGGTATCCTGTAAATTTTTACTTAACGTAACACCCTTTTGAAATTCACTTAGCGCTTCTTCTAGTGGGACGTCACCCTTTTCCAAATTCGTGACAATCTCATTTAATTGGGTAAGATTATCTTCAAATGATGGTTGTTCTTTAGCCATTGTCTTCCTCCTTTTGCTCGTTTACTGCAACTTTCTTAATCGTTGCCGTCACAGTTGCATCAGACACATGTAGCGTAACTGAATTGGCTGGTTTAAAATCAGCCGCACGCTTTAAAACATTTCCTTGGTCATCAGTAACGTAGCTGTAGCCGCGCTTCATAATTTTTAAAGGACTTAAATAATCAAGCGACTGAATTTGCTGTTGTAAGAGCTGCCGCTTTTCCTGAAAATAACGCTGGCCAGCATCCGTTAACTGTTGCCGCTGCCGTTGCAAGTTTTCTTGTGCCAACTGAATCGCTCGTAATGGTGTTTGCTGCTTCAAGCGCGTATTTAAAATAGCAACTTGCTGATTTTGCTTTAAATAAGTTTGCTGAAATCCGCTTACTAACTGTTGTTTTAAGCTATCAACTCGTTGACTGTAACCATCATAAAGTCGATTAGGTTGACGAAAAACGTAAGATTGTTGTAAACGCTCTAATTGTTTTTTGGCGATAGCTAATTTGGACTGTAAGGCTTGAAATAAACGAATCCGTTGCTGTTGCAATTTCAACACTTCATCGCTAAGTACCGGAACGGCCAATTCAGCGGCGGCCGTCGGGGTTGCTGCGCGTACATCCGCAACTAAATCAGCAATGGTTGTGTCAGTCTCATGACCAACCGAAGAAATAATGGGCACTTGACTAGCAAAAATTGCACGAGCTACTCTTTCCTCATTAAAGGGCCATAAATCTTCAATTGAACCCCCACCACGACCAACGATTAACGTATCAAAATTACCAATTCGATTAACTTGCTGAATTTTTGCGGTAATATCACTGGCCGCCTCAGTTCCTTGAACCAGTGTTGGAAACAAAACAAGTTGTGCAATTGGATAGCGCCGTCTAGTTGTGGTAATAATATCACGAATAACCGCACCACTTGGACTCGTAATAACTGCAATTCGTTTTGGAAAACGGACTAACGGTTTTTTAGGTGCCGCAAATAACCCTTCTTGGGTCAACTTCTTTTTTAATTGCTCATAGGCTTGATAGAGCGCCCCAACGCCATCAGGTTCCATCCGTTCAACGTAGATCTGATAACTTCCGGACGGCTCGTATAATGAAATTCGACCGACAACTAAAACCTTCATTCCTTCTTCAGGTGTAAATTTTACTTTATTGAAGGCAGAACGAAACATAATTGCACTAATTTTAGCGTGATCATCTTTCAAAGAAAAGTACTGATGGGCGTTGGGACGTAAACGAAAGTTAGAAATTTCACCAGTTAAATAAACACGGTCTAAATAGGGATCACTATCAAATTTACGTTTTAAATACTTAGTTAATGCTGTAACTGATAAATAATCAGTTTGCGCTGCCATTTAAGCCACACCCTTTGTTAATTTCACAATTTGGTACATCAACATCGTGATTGTCATCGGCCCAACACCACCGGGAACCGGCGTAATCGCACTGGCCACCTGGCTAGCTTCTTGATAGGAAACATCGCCCACTAATTTTCCGGCTGCCGTTCGGTTCATACCTACGTCAATAACGGTTGCACCAGGCTTGATGGCATCCCCATGAATAAAATTGGCCTTACCAGCCGCAACCACCAAAATATCTGCTTGCTTCGTTAAAGCACTTAAATTAGTCGTGTAACTATGGGCAACGGTCACGGTCGCGTTTTGATTCATTAATAAAGCCGCCATTGGTCGACCAACGATCACACTTCGACCAATAACAACTGCATTTTTACCTGCTAGTGGTATTTGATAATGCGCCAATAATTTCATGACGCCATAGGGTGTATTCGGAATGTTCCTAGGCGTTCCTGCAAATAACTGGCCCAAATTAATCGGGTGAAACCCATCCACATCTTTGGCTGGATCGATTGCCTCTAAAATATGTTGCTGATTAATTTGTTTAGGTAAAGGCATTTCAACCAAAATTGCGTTAATTTCTGGATTCTGATTCAACTCAGCCAATGCCTTAAGCACGGCTGCCTCAGTCGCCGTTTCAGCCAGAGCCTTAACAAGTACTCTAATTCCTAATTTCTTTGCACGGCGTTGCTTACTGTGCAGATAAACGTGGCTAGCAGGATCATCGCCTACAATGACAACAGCCAAGCAAGGAACTACTCCCTGCTGTTTTAATTGAGCTATCTCAAGTGTTAAATCGGCCATAATCTCCCCAGATACGGCCTTACCATCTATTACAGTTGCCAAAAAACCACCCTTTTCATTAAAAACTAATAACCGGTTACTAATTTACGCAAAGATAGACAAAAAAACAGTTTGTCATTTTACACCCAATCTACATATAAAATAATTGCAGAAAACTGGGATCCACTGCGGCTAAACTGCTTTTTGGTCCATTGTAAAATTAATTATTAGGTGTTGCCTGTTCACGTAAAATGGCCGATAAAACACCATTGATAAATCGGCGTGAACGCTCATCATTGTATTTACGAGCTAACTCTAAGGCTTCATTGACGGCGACTCGTGCCGGAACATCTTCCACATTAGTGATCTCAAAAATGGCAATCCGTAATATAACCAAATCTGTTTTAGCAATCCGTTTAATCGACCAATTTTCACTTAAATGTGCAGCAATTTGTTCATCCAATACTTCAGTACTATTAGACACACCAGCCACTAAACTTTGTAAATACGCAGGGATTGCTGATTCTTCAGCAGCCGAGTCAACTGGCACTAATAATGAGTTCATTAAGGCCGTTTGATCAACTTCTGGATTAGCATCAATTGCAAAAAGCGTTTGAAAAGCTAATTCCCGAATTTTATGCCGTGTAATTGTCACTTATTATCACCATTTTCATCGTCGTCGTCCGCAAATAGATTGTTCGGATCGACAGTTGTCGCCAATTTTTCCGGAATAACACCCACCACATGAATATTAACCTCTACTAATGAAAGATCCGTCATAAATAACAGTTGTTCTTTAATTCGATCCTGCATTTTTAAAGCCACCTGAGGTACCGAAACACCATAGTTTAAATAGACGTAAACTTCAGCCTTGATTTTACCATCAGAAACACTAAGCTTTACACCCTTACCGCGATTTTCCCGACCAAATAATGCGTTAATACTTGACGCAAGCGTCCCCCGCATTTGGTAAACGCCCTTCACTTCACGAGCCGCAATTCCTAAAATAATCTCGATTACTTCTGGTGCAATTTCAATTTTTCCAAGGGAAGGTTGTTCCTTTGAATCTAAAACAATATTGTTGTCTTCAGCCATATTCTGGACCTCCTCAATTCTATCAGGGTTATTTTGCAAACCGTGACGATCCGCAACTAACAAGTAGAAATTTTTATTGCTCCCTAATCACGTGAAAATCATTTTTCCACAATAAACTAGGCACGTGAAATATACGAACCATCTTGAGTATTAATCATTAGTTTTTCGCCAACATTAATAAAAAATGGTACTTGCACAACCAAACCAGTTTCCATCGTTGCGGGTTTTGAGCCACCAGATTGTGTATCGCCACGAATTCCAGGTTCAGTTTCCGCAACTTCTAATTCAACTGTATTAGGTAAAGAAACGCCTAAAGTTTCACTACCATACATACTAACGCTAACTTCCATATTTTCTTTAATGTAATTCAATTCGTCTTTAATTTGCGTGCCCGGTAAAGATAATTGCTCATAAGTTGCTGTATCCATAAAAACATAATTATCGCCATCTTGATAGAGATACTGCATTTTTTTATTATCAATTTGGGCGCGACCCACTTTTTTACCTGCCGCAAAAGTTTTTTCTTGTACGGCACCCGTACGTAAATTTTTAAGTTTTGACCGAACAAAGGCACTACCTTTACCAGGCTTAACGTGCTGGAATTCAACTACCCGCCATAATTCACCTTCAACTTCAATTGTCAAACCAGTCTTAAAATCATTAACTGAAATCATCTATATTATTCCTCCTAAGTTCTCTAATATCTATTCTGGTCAATTAGTGGCCAAAATATCACTTTTGAAAAACTATTAACGGCACAAGTCGAAACACCTGCGCCATATCCGGCAAATCTATTTCATTTAATTCTTGTCACTTTTAAAAAATAAGATGAATTTATTTAGAGTAGATCTTGAAATAATTTTTACTAGTGTTTTATTTCGCGTTAAATTAATCGCCTAACATAGCCAAATACTTGAAAAATCACTCCCTAGAGAATGATTAATTCTTGTTTTGGTGCTTGATTTAAAACCTGACTTCCAGTTGGTGTCACTAATAAGTCATCTTCTATTCTAACACCACCAAGCCCAGGTAGATAAATACCGGGTTCATCAGTTTCAATATTTCCAACTATAAACTGCTGCTGCACTTCTGGACCCGCATACGGTCCTTCATGTATTTCTAAACCAATTCCATGCCCTGTATCGTGGCCAAATTCAGGCCCATAACCGGCATTAGTAATAAGCTCGCGGGCCGCCGTATCAATTAATGCACCAGTAACACCGGGCCGTAACTGGTCTGTAACGGCCTGCTGTGCCGCAAGTACAATCTTATAAATTTCTTGCAGTTGAATATCTGGCCGACAAATCGCAAAAGTTCGGGTCATGTCAGAAACATACCCTTGGTAGTAACAGCCGAAATCAACTGTAATTAATTCATGCTGCTGAACAATTTTATCAGTCGCAACGCCATGGGGTAACGCCGATCGCACGCCACTAGCGACAATTGTCTCAAACGAAGTACCGCTGGCACCTAATTTTCGCATATAAAAATCTAATTCATTTGCTACTTGTCGTTCAGTCATTCCAGGATGGATGGTGGCCAGTAAGTGTTGGTAGCCTTGATCAGCAATCTTAACTGCCTTTTCAATTAGTTCAAGCTCTGCTGGCTCTTTAACTTCCCGTAATTCCTCAATCATACCGGCAACTGGCACCAAACCAACATCAAACAGGTCGGCTAATTCATCATAAGTTTGAAAAGAAATATAAGCCTCTTCAAAACCTAACGTCGTCAACTGACACTCCAGCAACAATTGATTCACCATTTCGTAAATTGACCCTTTGTTTTCAATAATCACAAAACCATGGGGAGCCACTTGCTGCTGTGCTTGAATTAAATAACGCGAATCGGTTATAAAATAAGCGGCAGTCCGCGTAATTAAGGCCACGCCGGTCGTTCCAGTGAAAGCCGATAAATAACGTAAATTAGCCTGGCTGGTCACTAATAGGCCGTCTAATTCAATTTCCGCCAACTTTTCACGTAAAAGTTCTAATCGACTTGCCATAGCCTCAACCCTCCCCGTTCGCATTTTTACTTACGCCTAACAGTATAGCAAAAACTAACTATAAACGAAATACACTAAACCACAAAAAAAGGCCAAAGGCAAACGCCCTCGACCTTTAAATAATTATTTAGCAGCTGCTTCAGCTGGGTAAACAGAAACTTTTTTCTTCTTTTTACCAAGACGTTCAAAACGAACAACACCGTCTGTTAAAGCGAATAATGTATCATCGCCGCCAATTCCAACGTTTTCACCAGGATGAATTTTAGTTCCGCGTTGACGATACAGAATTGAACCACTTGTAACTGTTTGACCATCAGCACGTTTGCTGCCTAAACGACGGCCAGCTGAGTCACGGCCGTTAGCAGTGGAACCACCACCTTTATGGTGAGAGAAGAATTGCAGATCCATTTTCAACATATGCGTGCACCTCCTACGTTTTTGATAGATTTTATTTTTTGATTACAACATAATCTGGATAACTTGCAACAATACTTTCAAGCGATAAATGTAAATTGGCGAGAATAATTTGTGCTGTCTTATTTTGTTCCAAAGTTAAGTTAGCCGGTAATCGAAGCTCTAAATGGCCTCCATTTTCTTCGTCCATCTTAACTTGTGGTTCAAAACCAGCCAATACTTCAACCCCATTAACTGCCCCGATTGCAACTGCCGAAACAGCGGCACAAACGATATCACTACCATAAGGACCAGAATCAGCATGACCAGTTAACCGAAAATAAATAATTTCTTGTTCTGCATTTCGCTCAAAACTAGCTTTTATCATTGTGTCACCATTTTAACTATGCGTTAATTGTGTCAATCTTGACACGAGTATATGGTTGACGATGGCCACGTTTAGTATGACTATGTTTCTTAGGCTTGTACTTGAAAGTAACAACTTTCTTTTCCTTACCTTGTTTTTCAACTGTACCAGTAACAGTTGCACCGTCAACTGTTGGTGTGCCAATCTTAGTATCATCGCCACCAACAAGGATAACGTCGCTGAACGTAACTTGTTCACCTTCGTTAGCATCAAGTTTTTCAACCCAAATTTGTTCGCCAGCTTCTACCTTAAGTTGTTTACCACCAGTTTTAATAATTGCGTACATTTAATATGCACCTCCTTAATATCTTAGACTCGCCGAATACAAGTGTTCAGACGAAACTTAAAAACTCGCTTCGTGCGGTTGCAGCTTTGGAAGCTACAAAT
>NZ_RHNP01000053.1 GCF_003950295.1 Loigolactobacillus iwatensis | reverse complement strand
TGATCCTCCAATTTACTTCCTTAATTATACTAAATCAGAGTCTCTATTTAACTTGTACACTTTTTATTCTAGGCCCAGTCACATGGTGTGCAGCGTCTGATCATGTATGATGACTTCATTCAAAATGGTAAGATTCGCGTACATAGTAAACCAGAAGTCGTTAAGGAAACGGATGTTTCGGCAGTGGTTGACGCTCATTTTGGTCTTGGACAGTTAAACGGTATCTTTAGCATGGATTTGGCGATTAAAAAGGCAAAACAACATGGAATTGGTATTGTGACTACGCGGAATTCCGGTCACTACGGAATTGCCGGATATTACGCAAACTTGGCGGCGGAACAGGGGCTGATCGGGATGTCATCTTGTAATTCGCGACCAGCGATGCTACCGACACACGCTACTAAGGCCTTTGTTGGCACTAACCCGATTGCCTTTGCCATGCCGGCCAAGCCCCATACGTTTATCTTTGATTGTGCCACGACGACAGTTCCTCAAGGAAAAATTGAAGTTTATAATAAGTTGGAGAAGAATTTACCAGCATTGTGGGTGGCCAAAAATGGTAACGAGCCAGTCTACGATCATCGTGATCAGGCCTCCTTTAAGGCATTGCGCGATCCAGAGGCTAATGTTGGGTTAGCACCCTTAGGAGGTGTTTCCGAGGACACTGGCAGTCACAAGGGCTTTGGCTTGGGGATTATTGTTGAAGTTTTCACATCAATTTTATCAATGGGAAATATCTCAAATGAAATTACCCCAGATGACTTGAGTGTAGGTCCTTGCCAAAGTTTTACCGCAATTGATCCAACTATCTTTGGTGACAAGGAGCAAATTATTGATCGCTTTTCTCGTTATTTACAGAATATTCGCGAATTACCGGCTATTCCCGGCAAAACAATTTATGTTCACGGCGATAAGGAAGCAATTGCCTACAAAGATCGGAAGAAAAACGGCATCATCATTGACGATCGGACGTTAGAAGAAATCGTTGGGATCGCTACACGGTTGGGCGTTGACTACAAAACTGCAATCAGTTAGCCAGTGTTTAAAAAATGTCGGAAGGCACGTGAACCCCAATTTTTGGTGTACGTTCTAGAGTAATGTCCGCATAATAAGAGGCTTGGATTTTTGTCCAGGCCTCTTTGTGGTTTAATCCTGATCTGATAGTAGTGCTAATTGTTTGCTTTAAAAATGTTTTTACTGTGTTTTTCTAACTAATGGATTGTTTTAAATACTCGCTATTGTTGGGGCTTAGCCTTGATTGATAGGGCAAGCAAAGCAACGATCACAATTACGCCGAAGCTCAACCATAAGGCAAGTTGACTCCCATTAACCGTTTGGACCACCGAGGTTGCATTAGGCGTTAACCGGGCGCCACTGGCCAACATAACTGCCATGACCGTTGTTCCAAGTGAGCCCGCGTATTGTTGTAAAGTATTGAATAATGCATTACCATCACCGATTTGGGCCTGAGGAACTTGTTGCAATCCGAAAGTCAGCGAATTGTTGAACATGAAACTGAAGCCAATCATGTAAAGTACATTAAAAACAATAATCATCAGAATAGTTAAATGCTGGGCAAAGAGGGCGAATAACAGCGTGGACGCCAACAAGAAAACAGTTCCTAGTAAAATTGGTTGTTTGAAGCCACGGCGATCCATTAAAGCCCCCGCAATTGGTGATAATACAGCGGAAACTAAACTACCAGCTAGTAAAAGTAAACCGGAAATTAAGGCGTTTTGGCCTAAAGCCAATTGGGCGAAGTTTGGCAGTAAAAAGGACATGCCAATTTGAACAAACTGAATTAAAAAGTAGAGCAGTAACACTTTAACAAAGGTTTGATTTTTGAAAACTGACAATTGAATCAGTGGGTGTGCACTATGATTGGCCAGTTGAACAAAAATAGTGAAGGCCAGTAAGGCGAGAATTATTGGTAGATAGCATTCGGGTGCGCCAAGGCCAGCAGTTCCAGCGTTATTAAGGCCTAGCGTCAATAAAATTAGTCCAATTACCGCAAAAATAAACTGGAACAGTGGGAATCTTTGTTGTTGCGTGTCGGCTAACTGGGGCATATTTTTACTAGCGATTAACCAACAGATTGCCCCAATAGGAATTGTGATCCAAAAAATCACTGGCCAAGTAGCGAACTGCGTGATCAGACCGCCATAGGTTGGCCCTAGTGAAGGGGCCATAGCAATGATCATCCCAGCAGTTCCAGTGAATTTACCTTGTTGATGAAATGGGACCTGATGCATAATTAGTGCAAAAACTAACGGCATGGCAAAACCAGTACCTAAGGCCTGAATGATTCGGCCTAACAGAAGTATTGGTAAAATGGATGCCGTGGCGCATAGCAGGCCACCACAAATAAATGCGGTCCCACTGATATTGATAATCGTCCGCGTTTTAAAATTATTCTGAACAAAGGCCGCAACAATCATAGCGGCGGCCACCGCCAGTAAATAGGCCGTGGTTACCCATTGGACAGTGCTTAACGAAGTGTTAAATTGTTCCATGAGGGTGGGAAAGGTGACATTCATCGATGTTTCAACTAATACGCCACAAAAGGCCAGGCCGGCGGTTCCAAAAATGGCCAGTTTGGTTTGCGTTGGGACTTGTTTTTCTATTTGATGCAAAAAATAACCTCCAGAACCAAGGAAAATGCACTTCATGTAGTAAAAAACTACAGAAGGTACTTTTCAATGGTAACCTGAAGGCCACAAAGATATACAAGCACCGTACAGCAAATGAACGTGTCATTTTGCCTTGGTTAAATTTATAAATAATGATTTAATGTCTATCATACGCTATTAATCGGCGATAAAGCAAAGGAGAATTATAAATTTTTTTTCTTGGATAAGTTTTTAAAAAAGTTAAACCTGTTTTCTGAACACAGACTTAATTCATTTATAAATATAAACTGAGTAATACTTGGCCAGAACAACCAGTTATGCTTGGACAAAGTTAGTAACTAATTTGTTGAAGTGATCTGCTTCTTCATAAAATAGCATATGGCCGACGTTGGCAAAACTTTCAAATTGCCCTTTTGGTAATTCATCACTGACCTGTTTGACCAGTTTCCAATTAAAGAAACTTTTTTTGCCTGAGATCACCAAACTAGGGATTGTGATTGTTTTGATAACATCTGACCAATTGTTTACCATATGATTATAGAACAATGGGGCAATGAAATCAGTTTTACCCTTATTTGATTCGGCCAATAAATCCGTTAAGTCAATTGTTTTATCAATTACGATTCCCTTAATAAAACTACCGAGTGCTTCCTCTTTATTGGTGGATAGAGACTGACAAAAATCAAGCGTGGCCTGATAATTTAGTAGGCCTGAGGGGTTTTCTTTGGTAGCTAACGCCCATGCAGGTTCGTCAACGAAGATAAATTTGCTTAACCGATCATTTTGGAAAAGATCCCAGTATGACCAGCCAACGGAGCAGCCCATTGACCAGCCGAGATAAGTAACATTTGTTAGGTTCAATTGCGCTAATAACTCATGAATATCAGTTGCCAACCGGGAAATCCGGGCGCCACTATTAACGTTATTAGAATTACCATGACCGCGTAAATCAACGGTGATGACGTGGAAATGTTGGTTAAGTTCAGGAATATTTCTTTCAAAATATTTTCCCGAGCAACCGTAGCCGTGCACCAATAATAAGTTTTGGCCTTGACCTGATTCAGAATAATAAAGTTTTACATTGTCGTTAGTTTTAAAATACGACATCCAATCACCTCGCAAACTTAGCCTAGTTCAGATGATTAAATAATTCAATTTAGTGTTTTAGTGCACATTGTTTAACAGCCCACTTAAATCAAGTAAAGTTAAATTTCCCAGAGTCAGATTAATATTGCCAATGAAGTCAGTAATAATATTCTGTTGTGGCATAATTTGAAACTCTAGTAGTATTCATTCTTGCAATCTATTCTTTTAAACATTAATTTTGTTAAGTAAGTAGCCTGTAACCAGATTATTCTGGTTACAGGCTACTTTTATTTCGAAGTGGAGTGGATATTTTAAATACGTTCAAACTGACCTGAAAAATAATGTTTAAAACATGACCGGTGTCATTTAGCGCTTAGCGTTTTATTTGCGGCGGTAACAACTTCCGCAAATCTAATTCGGAATCGCATTCAAAATTTAAATGCAAGTCAGTTCTTTTCTTAAGACTGCCAGGTCTGAAACTTTTTTAGACGCTGCTGGTAAAGGCGTAACAGGTTTGGGGAATCTAATTGTTTAAATATTGAAAAGACTTCATTAATCGTTTGGTTTCCCAAGGCGGTTTCTTTTTTTTGCAAATAAATCAGGCCGTGAATAAAGTGTAGTTCAGTTTTTTCGTAAAGGTATTGCTCGTTATCAATGGTTTTGACCACTTGATTAGAAAAATAAACGGCGTTTTCCAGATCATGCTGATAGCAAGCCAGTAAGGCCGATTTCAACAAAATATAGGTGAAGTCTGCCTGGTGATTCCAGTCGACGTTTAGGGTGATTTCCCCATTATGAAGTAATTGTTTAGTCAAGGCGTAGACAGTTGGTGCGGGAAAAACATCCATGGTGCTCATGTATAAACGAATTTCGTAGTGGGTCCAGGTTTCAATGTTAAATAAAAAATTACTGATTTCGTGAATTTCAGTGGGCGTTAAATGCTCAGTGCGTGTTAAATGTTTTTGCTTCAAATAATTGAAATAATTATAAGTTGATTGATTTTGTTGCCATTTTTTAAAGTAGTCGTTAATCAATTGTTGGTGAGTAAGTTTTGTGATTTGGTCGAGGTAATCCTTAGTGTCATCAAAATAAAAAGCTTGGTGTCGGTGATGGTAGATGTTATCAATAAAAATAAATTCCGCAACGGAAACATTGATATTTAAAAGTAATGCGTAAAGTTTTGCAAAGCTAATGTTGGTTAGGTTTCGCTCAAAACGTGATAAAAAGGATTTAGAAACAATGTGGTCCGCTGCCTTTTGCATAGTGATATTTTTGGCCTCTCGTAGGCGCTTGTAAGTGGTACCGAAAGTAGTAATCAAATCGTTTTCACGCTCCTTGTGAACTATATGCAACAAGTATACGGCATTGGTGATCAGCATGCTAGACTTAAAAAATAAATGAGGAGATGGCGACATGAAAATAGTTTTGATCACTGGTAGCTCACGCCAAGAAAGTAATTCAACCTATCTGGCGAAGACGATGCTAGCGGGGGTACCGTTTACGGAGCTTGAGCTTGAAACGTTTAAGTTACGGCCAATTGTTGATCACCGGCACGATTGGGAGTGGCCCCGCCTGATTGATGATTATCCGCGCTTAATTAGATATGTTTTAGCAGCACAGGTCATTGTATTTGCCACACCAATTTATTGGTACGGCATGTCCGGCCTAATGAAGACCTTTATTGATCATTGGTCGGAGTCACTTAAGCTGGAGCAGAGCTTTCGGGAAAAGATGAAAGGCAAGCAGATTTATTTAGTCTTAGTTGGCAGTGATCAGCCACAAGAAAAAGGTCAGTTGATTGTCCAACAGTTTCGTTACATTTGTGAATTTCTCCAAATGACCTTTAAATCAGCACTTATTGGTGAAGCAAATCGACCTTTAGAAATTAAAAATGATCAGGCCGCCTTGCAACTGGCGGCTCAACTTGGTCACCAACTTAATGGTGAGGGTGAGCAGCATGCTTAATTTATTAAAAAATCATGAATTTAGAAATTTCTTTTTCGCGGACATTATTTCTAGCTTTGGCGTTGGCATGACCACTGTGGGTGCCAACTGGTATTTGTTAGCAGAAACGCATTCAAATCAGTATGTGGGAATTTATTTAACACTTAACGTGCTAGCTGGTTTTTTAATGGCACCACTTGCTGGGAGTATTACCGATCGTTTTTCCCGAAAAACCGTTATTTTTATAACCTTTTTGGTTCGCGGCGGGCTCATTGCTTTAATTGCACTTTATTTTGCAAGTACTGGTTTTTCACTGTGGTTAATGTATCTGTTGGCGTTGATTACAGGCGCCGGTTGGATTACTTACATGGCGGCCTCACGTAGTTACGTGCAAACGATGCTCCCCAAAGGAATGCTTGGTTCGGCCAATTCCTTTATTGAAATTTCCTTACAAGTTGGGATGTTTACGGCAGGCGCCGCATCTGGTGTGATCTTACATTACACTGGTTTTACGGTTATTTTAGTGATCAACGCCTTAGTCTTTTTGGTAAGTAGTTTACTCATCGTTAAAATAAAAAAAGATCCGCCTTCTATGACCCAGGGGATGAACAGTGGGTTAAAGGGTGGTTTAAAATATATTTTGCATAATCGCCTAATTTTAATTGTCGGATTGCTTTCAATTTTACCTTTGATTGTCACCCAACTTTTTAACGTATCATCACCAGACTACGTTGCAACAATACTAAGGTCCAACAGTGTTGTTTATGGTTTTGCAGATATGTCCTATGGGATTGGTGGGTTGGTTTCTGGCTTGTTAATGGCTAGTATCTTAAGAAAATTCAGAAAAAAGATAATTACGTTTACTTTATTTAGTATTGTCGTGCTAGCCTTGATTGTGTTGTTTCTTGGTCATCAGATTAGTCTAATGTACATTGCTAGTTTGCTTATTGGTCTGGCCAACTCATCTTTACGAATTGTTCTAAATACAATTTTAATGACACATATTGATAGTCAGTTCATGGGTCGGGCCACATCATTATGGAATGGGATGGCACAATTTATTGAGATTTTTGCATCAACTTACATTGGTGTTTTAAATGATTCTTACGGCGCAAATTATGGCTTTTTATGCATGGCGTTTATCATGGCAATTGGCATGATTCTGACGACGGCAATGCCGAAAAATAGTTGAGGTGTTGAATATGAAAAAAAGAGTTTTATTAGTTGAACCTAGTTTTTATGGCGTTGAATTTGTCCGTTCAGCTAAAAAATTGGGTTGTGAAGTAATCTGCCTTGTTGAGGACGCAACTGACCCTGAAAAATATGGTTATCAGGATTTATTTGATGATTTAATTATTGCCGATGTGCGTTCTGTTTCGGCAATTTTGACCGCAATCCAGGAGAGTCCTTATCGGCACTTTGCCGCCCTGATTCCTTGCACGGATTACGTTACCGCAGTAACCGCAGCGGTTGCTCAGTCTTTAGGTGTCTTTGGAACACCATTAGTAGCCGCCCAGGCCGCCCGTAACAAAGATCTTGCCCGACAGATCTACCAAAAGAAGGGTGTTAGCAGTGCGGCTTTTCAAAAAGTAACCACACTGAATAACGCCAAAACTGCAGCGAATAGAATTGGTTACCCGTTGGTATTGAAACCAACTAATACGGCCAGTAGTATTGCAGTTTTTTATATCCGCACCGCGGCAGAATTAGCACGTCGTTTTCAGACAATAACGCGACTTAAAACGAGTTATTTAGGCTTTCAAGTACGACATGAGTATTTGCTAGAAGAATTTCTCCAAGGGCCTGAATTTAGTGTGGAACTTTTTTTGCAACAAGGTCAGATTGCTTTTGCCGAAGTAACCGAAAAAAAGACGACACAACCACCATTTTTTGTTGAGACAATGCATGTTTTTCCAACTACTATTTTAAAAGAACAGCGAAGTAAAATTATTCAAACGGCCTTTGCTGCAGTTTTGGCGTTAGGTTTCCAAGCTGGTCCTACGCATGTAGAAGTGAAAGTAACGGCTACTGGACCACGAATTGTTGAAGTGAACGGGCGGCCAGGTGGTGATTCGATTACCTCGGACCTAGTTTATGATGCTTACGGAATTAATATTTTTACGGAGACAATCAAGCTGTATTTGGGTTTAGCGTTAACGTTGAAACCGAGCAAACGGAAGGCCGCCGCAACGGGTTTTATATTTGCAACTAAGGCCGGTATTTTTGAAAAAATTGAGAATCTGGCCTTGTTGGAAAACAACGCCCGGGTTAAACGTTATGTTATTGAAACTAAAGTTGGTACAAAGGTTAAAATTCCGGAAAACTCTGATGATCGCTTGGGCTACTTTATTGTTAACGCAGATACAAGTATTGCGGCCAAGCAGTTGACTAGTGATTTACAGTCGAGACTTAAAGTTGTGGTTCGATCAATTTAGTGATGCAAAACGGTTACGGCCAAAAAATTACCTTTGGTATCAATGCCGTGCTCCAAGTTGTTACTATTTTATACTTTAATGTTTTGGTAGCCGCTTAGTAAGGTTATAAATTGCGAACTCTGAAAAAATAGTATAGACTCATGTCATGAGTTAGATAAGTGAAAGACTTTAAAAGAGGTGAACGTTTGAAACGCAACCCATTAACACGACAAATTGTGCTGGATCAGGCCTTACAGATGGCCAGTGAGCAGGGCTTTAGTCAGGTGACCTATAATGGTTTGGCTCGCGAATTAGGCGTACAACCCCAGTCGCTTTACCGGTATGTAGTTAATATTGCGGATGTAAAGGCCGGTGTCGTAGCAGAATACATTAAGCATCTAATTGTTAGTTTGCACAAAAAATTGTTACCTTATTCTGGTAAGGAGGCCTTGCGACAATTTGCAATTCACTTTATTTCCTATGGTCAAACTAGTATTCCATTTGCGGAAATGATTAGTGGCCTAACTGAATATGGGCATACGCCGCAAGTGGTAGAACAACTTATGGACCTACGTAAAATATCGGTCACTATTATCAGTAGTATTACAAGCGGTCCGGACGATGTGAATGAAAATGAAGAATTGTTTTTAAATTTTATTATCGGTAATTTGGCCTTAGTGACAATGGGGTCACTAGAAGTCATTCATGATCAGAAAATATTTATGGAAAACGTTGATCGTGTTTTAACGCTAATCAAATAATATGAGGAGGAATTAATATGAAAGCAATCGTTTTAACAAAACCAGGGGACGCTAGTGTATTTGATTATAAAGAAGTTGCTACGCCGGAAGTTAAACCAGGCTGGTCGCTAATTAAAATCAAAGGATTCGGTATTAATCGTTCCGAAATTTTCACGCGTAATGGCTGGTCTCCAAGTGTGAAATTACCCCGAATTTTAGGAATTGAAGGCGTCGGCGAAATTGCTGCTACATCTGACGCAAGACGTTTACCTAAAGGTCAAAAAGTAGTTACATTAATGGGCGGCATGGGCCGGGCATTTGATGGCAGTTACGCCGAATATGCGTTAATTCCTAACGCAAATATTTATCCCGTTACAACTGATTTGAGTTGGGCGGATTTAGCGGCCGTTCCCGAAACCTATTTCACAGCTTATGGCTCACTGTTAAATCTGAAATTACAAAAGAATGATACGTTATTGGTTCGTGGTGCTACTAGCGGTGTTGGTGTAGCCGCCGTCAAATTGGCCAAGGCGATGGAGCCCAGCGTTAAAGTTTACGGGACAACGCGAAATCTTGCCAAAAGTGATGAATTGAAGGCGGCCGGTTTTGACGGTGTTTTTGAAGATAAGGATAACCAATTACAAGTTGATAATAAACGTTTCGATAAGGTCCTAGAGTTAGTTGGCGCGCTGACTTTGGCGAATTCACTGACCGCAGTAAAAGAAACCGGCATTATTTGTCTTACTGGTGAGCTAGGTGGCATTTGGACGGTAAAAGACTTCGACCCGATGGTAATCCCTACTGGTGCTTATCTGACAAACTTCGGCTCTGACAGTGTCACCGAGGCCAAGTTTAATGATCTTTTGAAATTAATTGCGGCACATGATCTGGATGTTTCACCAACGAAAACATTTGATTTGGCCCATACTGGTGCTGCAACGGCCTTTTTGGACAGCCAAGATAGTTTTGGTAAGGTTGTCGTTTTACCGTAATTAATAAATGATCACTCTATGAAGTTGGAGCATATTTTGGAGTGATCAAGTGTAAGCTAACTTGGTCGGAAAAGTATTAGTGAAGTAATCTTTAAACACGATTTAGATCGTTGTATTTATAAATAGTATTTCAAAAAGACCAGACTACCTCTTTTTTGCGGTAGTCTGGCCTTTTAAGTTAGCCATTATTATTCTGGATGGGCAAATAATGATGAAAGTTAATGCAAGTTAAGTTTCAATACGCGGGCATTACCGTTGGTGGTACCATTAACGCCGCCAGTTTTAACGTTAAGGTGGCCACGAGGAACTTTTGCAAAAGCTTGTCGAATGGAATCACCAGAGGCAAGGATAATGCGGAAAGTTTTGCCGGTGACACTTTGTCCTGGTGCTAACTTTAAATTAGCGGTGGCATCGTTAATGCCAATTTTGGCAGATTTTCTAATCCGTTTTGTTTTGTTTCCAGTCGTAACGCGGTAACGATCTTGCGGATTGCCAGATAGGCCTATAAATGTGATGGTGTGATTAGTGGTGTTTTTGATGTCAGTATTGACTAACAAGGCCACAAAATAATGGTGGTTAACCATCTTTGTTTCAGGCTGATCAAAAATCGCGTGATGACCAGCAGCAAAAACGGTGGGGTATTTTAATAAATTTTGTTGCGGCTCTGGCCCGCTAGCGTAAACGGTGGTGTAAAGATTACTGAACTGCAAACCATCACGAGAATAATTGGCGATGGGGATGGCATCTTTCAAAAAGGTTAAAATGACGCCACTACTACCGTTTAAATAGTCGCCTTTTTTGGTTGTGCTGGTCAGATTGCTAATCTTTTGTTTTTGGTAAGTTTGGTTGGCGGATTTAGTAGGTGCTGTGGCCGTAGCCGGACTAACGATAAAAAAAGTTAGCCCAGTGGCCAATGCAGTAATAAAAATTAAAAATTTTCGACGCACGTTAATGGCTTCCTCTATTGATTATAATTATTTTTATTATAAGGCAATTTAGATGGTGCGCCATTAGTTTATGCAACTAACTTGCACTATGTCATTAATTCGTTTGCATGCCGAAATTACTTAGCCAGCCTTGAACTCGATTCTGAATTTGGTTCAAAATATCAGAGCCACCGGTATTATCATTGGTAGTGCTTGATTCAGTGGGGTCTGATTCAGAAGCACTGCTGCCTGCCGAGTCCGTGGTAGTAGGCTCGCTGATACTGCTTGAATCTGCCGTCGAGGATGAACTACTCGTGACTTTATCCTTAATACTGGAAAAGGTACTGCTTAATTTGCCAGAGCTAGAATCAGTAGTAGAACTAGAATCATTCGTATTACTTGAACTAGTGTTATTTGTGTTGTTTTCAGTTTGTGCCGTGATTTTATCCTTAATTTGCTTATATTCCGTTGAATTTTTTCGAACAAAAGTGGCCGTTGAAGTACTACCCAACCCAGTAAGGGAGCCGTTGTTGGCAGTGAAGGTCACTTGATCATTGTCAGCGGTAAGGGTGTAATTGGCCGTATCGGCATCAAATGTGGCCTGATCACTAGAACTATTATCTTTAAACTCGCCTGTAGTTGCATTATTTTGCTCATTATTGGGAGTATAAGTATATTTACTGTTTTTGATTGTTAAACTACTAAGTTTATCAATGTTATCCGTTGTCGAATATGTTGTCCCACTGGCATTATTGATCTCAACCCAAGAGCCGGATAAGGATGAACGCGAACTAATCCAAACAAAGATACCAACTAAGATTGCAATAATGAAGATTAAAGAAATCCATAATTTTCGATGATGGCGGCGCTTTTTCTTCTTTTTATTTTTGCTAAGATTTCGTTCCATTTGTTTATTTTGTTGTTGTTTATTTTTCTGGTTACGTAATTCTGTACGACTCATAGTCGAATCATTATTCGCCATCTTTACAACTCCAATCAATTTGGCCCGTTTTATACGTTAGAATGCTTTTTAAAAGCCATTGACACTAGTTTATAACACTATCAAGAAGAAGGTGTGAAGATCAGCCGAAGGATAACTAAAGTTTTACTTAAGTCAGTTTCTTTAGCAAACTGAAATAGGTGTGAATGATTACCGAAAAGTGTGACCACCACTTTAGTCCGATTTAAATTAAATGAACTTTACTCGCTGTTAGGAAAATTATGGACATATGTGCGCTCAATGATTCAGTTTTTGGTAGGCTGATAATTATTTTAAAAAGGTTTTAGGAAAAGCGAAGGCATAAAATTATGAGGGGGACTAGGCCTGTTTGAAAACCTTTGTTTACTAGTGGCGTGATAGTTATTACGTGGCGAGGGTTTATTGATTATGTAAATACAGGTGAAAGAAATCAGGTCAGTGGCGGTACTAATTATTATCATATTAAAATAAGTCAATAAAAGTTGATAGGGTAATAATGTTTATTTTTTGAGCAAATAGATTGTGCAAAATCTAATTTTGCGATAGACTTATTGCTGTACCCAAGTAACAAGCATTAGAAAAATGACTTGTTAGCGTTGACTAGAGTTATTTACGTCAATCAATTTTACGATAAATAACCCCAATTACATTATAGGATGGTGGATGACAATGAAAATTAATATCAAACAAGCAGCCGCAACTTATTTAGCCGCTAAGATTCCGGCTGGAAAAAACGTTTTTCTGGCGTTAGACGATGGTTCAAACAAATTTTCCAAATTGGGCGGTTCTTGCTCGATTGGTAATAAATTTCAGTTAGTTGTCGCTGATCAGGCTGACGCTGAATACAACATTGGATTAGATAATAATCTCGGTTTGACGTTAACCACGGCGCAACCGGAAACTACTTTCTTAGGGAACGGTTTGGCTCTGGATTACAATAATGCAATGCTTAAGTTAACTGACGACAGCGGAATTCTGGATGGGGCCGTTACAGTTGAACCCTATACTGCACCAACGCAAGATCAGGAGGCTTTAAAGGCCGAAATGACTGAACTTGGCGGTAAAATTTGCTAAAAAATAGATAAGAATAACGCTGCCGAAATTGGCTCTTCGTCAACTGTTGTTGGTGAATCCAGATATTAGAGTTCTAATCACTTTGTGATTAGGGCTCTTTTGGTG
>NZ_RHNP01000052.1 GCF_003950295.1 Loigolactobacillus iwatensis | reverse complement strand
ACGGACAAAAAGAAAAATCCGGTAAGAACTGGAAAACTCACCAGTTCTTACCGGAACTAATCTTAGATTGTTTTGTTGGCCTAATATTTTTAGTAATCAGTTATTCACTTACGGCCTGCTTCTACGCCGCAATTGTAACTCCATCAACTGGTCATACTGTTTTACTGCCACTACGTCCAGGCGAGTTGCGTAATCACCCTTTGGAAAGAAGCGAATGCCGTCCCTTAATAATACCGGCGCAACTTGAATCCACCATGCATCAATCAAATCGGCCGCCACCAAGTCAGCCACGATCTGACCACCGCCGACAATCCAAATATTAGCGCCGGCTCGTTGGCGTAATTGTTGCACTAATGTGACTGGTGACTTGCGAGTATAAATGGCATCAGTTTCCTTACCCTGTCGTGTTCGCGATAAAACGTAATTGGTTTTATCCGGAAATAAAGGTGCGTTATTCATTAATTTCTTAGTAACAGCATAAGTTTTGCGTCCCATAATTGTCGTATCAACCTGAACCATAAATTCAGCAGTATTGGCACTCTCGCCGCCCTTGGTATCAAATAACCACTGCATCTCATTTTCCCTAGTCGCTAGATAACCATCAAGCGAAATCGCACCGTAAAATTGAACTTGCCGCATGCCGCCACCTCCTGAGTTGATCCGTTTAGCTTAGCAATTAATTTAGAGGCCTACAAGAAAACGCAACTACGCAAAACGGATATTATCTAATTAAACTACACTAAGTTCTTTTCACTCTACAATCGATAACGCCAACGACCTATTATGTACATCATAAAACCAAAGATGATCCCACCGATTATGTGACCAAAGATCATGTGGCCATTAATTGAACTACCAAAAAAAACATCTAGGCCAAATAAACCGAGCGCAAAATAGCCAGCCTGACAACCACTTTTAAGTAGTAACCTATGGCGTTTAACTTTTAGCTGATCATGATTTTGAACATCCACTTCATCCAAGCGATGATAAATAATCTGAAACCCCATGTAACCTGAGATAGCCAACGTTAATATTAAAATTGCCACCAAATCTAGTGGAAATGAAGTTTGGTTGACAACAATATATATACAACGCGCTCCTAAGTAAACGAGATTAATTATGTAAATGCCCAACAAACAATCTGCCATCATCCGGTGAAGTTCACTTAATTGCCGTTCATCTCGTTCTTCAGATACCCCAACAAACCACTGATACAGGCGCTTACGCATACTAATTACCCCCAAAATAGTGAATTCAAGTCCGTCCCTAACACCTTAGCCAACTTAATAATCAAATCTAATGACGGATTATACTTGTCATTTTCAATCAAATTAATTGTTTGTCGTGAAACCCCGATTGCCCGTGCCAAAGTAAGCTGTGTTAACTCTTTTTTTCTACGGTAGTAGCGTACTCGATTCGGTGCCACCCAGGCCATCTCCTTCATTTAAGTACATTATATCTGACAATCAAGGCCAATGTCAATTATATATGACTTTTATGAATATAGTTGGTAATAAACGGGCACATTACTTTTAAATCCGGCCGAAATCAAAACTTTGAGATATTACGATTCTATTTTGCCTGAACAAACGAAGCCACTAATTTGCCCATATATTCTGGTGTTTCCGGCATTCCTTCTTGCAACCAACGAACCGACATATTGATAACAGCGCCTGCCATAAATTCGGCCCAATATTTTTGGCCAAGTCGTTTATAACCACTTTTTAAGATAATGTCATTTTTTAATAAGTAAAGGTACGCCGTCGTAAAGGCATTGATCAAAGCAGACCCCTTGTCGTTATTAATTAACACCAGTTGGGCGTCCGCCGCATTTGCTGCCAGTTGAAAATAATGGGTAATCATCGTTGTTACCGTTAAATGGATTTTATTCGGCAAACCGCGCATATATTGAATAATACTCAAAATTTCATATTGACTAATAATGTCCGCAAACGAGCTGAAGTTATGGTAATAATAGGTCCGGGAAACCTGAGCCGTTGCACAAAGCTCAGTCACTGAAATGGCCGTTAACTTTTTCTCTTTGAGCAGCCCAATTAACGCGTTAAAGCTATCAAGTAATTTTTTATTTTTCAATTCTTTAGGCGTCATAGTTGACAAATTAGCCCCTTTTGTAATCAATGTATTTAAATTAACTATACACCGATGTTATTCTACAAACCAGCAATGATTAGAGGTGCCACAAATTAAGTTTGGCCACACCTAACGTAGCCTAAAAAGTACCGGGAACCAGCTTTCAGGCACATTAGGACCAAATTAGTTAGGAAAAGAATTCCGGGCACTCTTCAATTGCTGATTTTTTAATAATGAAGGAGGTTCATCACAATATGAACTTTAAAGCAAAATTGACCGTTTTTGCGATGGCCATTGGTATTTTTCTGTGTATGTTAGACACAACTGTTATGAACATTGCGTTACCAGCAATTCAAACTGGCCTAAACGTTAATTTGGAACAACTTTCCTGGGCACTCAATGTTTACACAATTACCTTTGCCGTCTTTACGATCCCGTTAGGACGTCTAGCCGATATTTTAGGCCGAAACAAGGTCTACATTAGTGGCTTACTTATTTTTATTACCGGTTCAGCACTTTCTGGATTTGCCAATGACGCAGCAAACTTAATTATTGGTCGTTGTGTGCAAAGCCTAGGTGCTGCGATTATTTTCCCGGCCAGCATGACGATTGGTATTTCCACAACGGATCTCTCCCACCGAACTGGCGTCGTTGCAACCCTGGGTGTAACGCAAGGATTGGCCGCAGCGCTTGGTCCCACGGTTGGCGGTATTGTGACCCAATACTTAGGTTGGCGCTGGGTCTTTTTCATTAATATTCCGTTGATTATTTTAGCCCTTATTTTATGTGCCACACTATTAACGTTTAAACATGAACCGCACAGCAATGCTCAAATTGATTTTCCGGGCATGCTGTTATCGATGATCCTACTTTTTTCCCTTACGCTGGCTTTAATCAAAGGCAGTGCCTGGGGCTGGTCAAGCTTTGCCATTATTGTCCTACTTGGTACCAGCCTACTCGCCCTCATTTTATTTCTACTGGTTGAGCAGCACGTTAAAGAGCCAATGGTACCATTAGAGCTTTTTCGGAATCGGCAATTTACTGGTGCCGTTCTAGCCGTTGTTTTAAGTGGCATTTTCTTAGTTGCCGTTTTGGTCATTTTACCAACCTTTTTCACCAAGGTTCAAGGTAAATCCGAGCTAACGGCGGCCTTAATGATTACACCGGCCTCGGTGATGATTTTTATTTTTTCGCCGATCAGCGGTTTTATCATTAACAAAATTGGCCCCCGAATAATGGTTGCAAGTGGCTTTATTTTAATGATCTTAGGCTACCTTGTTCTGGCCATGATGGATCCAAATCAATACTGGCAAATTTTCGTAGCCTGTCTTTTGATTGGTGCCGGCTACGGTATTATCGCAGGACCGATTGTCGTTTTAGGCGCTGCCGATTTTACCGGCGAATTATTGACCGCCTCCCAAAGTGTCCTGGGCCTCTTTCGCCAAATTGGTTCGGTTTTAGCAGTTGCTATTTTTGTTTCGGCCCTAACCGCTAACCTTAATACAGCCAAAACAACTTCAGTGAAGGCCGCCACCGCCCAAATTTCAACACTGAACATTTCCAAAACGGCCAAAATCAAAATGACGCGCCAGGCCACACAGCAAATTGAGGCCAGTAACGCGCAACAAAAACAACCTAAACGGCACTACATTAGTTCCAGCCAACAAAAACAACTTATTCAAAAAAATTACCAAAGGACCCTAAATAGGTTAAACCAACAAACTATTCCAGCAGTCGCTCAACGGGCCATTTACACAAAAGTTGCCAAAAAAGTTAAACAACAGGTTAAACAAGACAATGACAGCATGGCCAAAGCGGCGCACACAATTCAAGTAACAACGAAGCACCAAGTAACCCAGGCCTTTATTCGTCCTTACCAACATGCGCTACCGTTTATTATGCTTGCCGGTTTAAGCAGTCTATTATTTTACCGGCGCAAGGAATACTGGGACCAAAGCTAGCCGCCAACACAATGAATCGAGAAATCCAAAGAAGAAAAAACTAATTCCTTGAGGCTTAGAATGGCCCTTAAGAATTAGTTTTTTTAATCCAGTTTGACTGCTACCTCAATCGTTTATCCCGTTTTAAAGTACCGCCAAGAAACGCCACACAAACAGCAATTTCTTCAGTAACAAATTCGCCGACCGATTGTTTAAAAACAACAGTAACCACTAAAATCGTCAAAACAGCAACCGCCAAAATTGCGTCCTTGGTACCAATTGGTAAATTTCCGCCAATCATCATAAAGAAGTTCTCCTTTTTCCTTAGAATTGTAATTTATCACCGTAATCTGACCCATAGGCAGCACCACGCACACCGGCCGAATTACCGATGGTTGCCAGTTTTGCAACAAGCGTTTCTTGCCGCTGGGTCAAAACAAAACGATTAACTTTACCGGTAAAATAAATATAAGTCACCAAGCGATTATACGTTGGCGCCAGATCCTTAAGCCGATCGGTTTTCGAATAAACTCGCAACAAGACCTCACTAACATCGGCGATTCCCGGCGCCGAATTAGTTTGTAAATCATTATATAACTCATGAACAATTTGTTTGGCCTTTTCTTTATCCTGCTTCACCTAAAAGTCCTCCAATATTCAAAATTACTCCAACGGCCAACTGGAATTTTGTGGCCACCTTCAAAATATCATGGATATTAAAAATCGTCAATTAACACTGAACTTATTACAATTTTTTGGTATACTGAATAATGTTTCTAAATTGAGACTTATTTGTACTATTTTACTAGAGAGATGATTTTTTGCGTGTTTTTAAAAATTACGGAGCACAATTTACAGTTATCGGCCTATTAATCATTATGATTGGCCTGCTAATGAAATCAGATTTTGCAATACTTGTGCTACTAATTGGACTAATTCCCTGCATTGGTGGCCTACTTGGAAAAGCTTTTGGAAAATAATTGCTAAGCAACTGTGGCACACGGCCCGTTACTTAGCAATTTTATTTGGTTAACTATCCTTTGGCACCTCAGATAATACTTAAAAGAACATTTTTCACCATGATTTTACCTAAAATTGAAGTTGCTACCACTGTCTAACCAATAGTTGTGACTGGCAAACGAATTCCAAATAGGAGTTCAAACACTATTCCCATTGACAGTGTTTGCAAAAGCCAAACTATTTTTTGCCGGTAATACATATTCTCCGCAAAGGATTGGCAATTTAATTTTAAATTCATAAATTTTCTAAGTGATTATAACTTAATTCTTTGCACTGAAAAAACACCGTCCTTGCAGGCAGTGTTTTTTTTGTCGTGCGTTTGGTTTTGAGCTGTTGTTTTGATAGTATAGTTAAAGTAACTTTTTTATTATCACTTGAACTAATTTAATCGCTGCAGTTGGCCGATTACCTTCTTATCAGTTGTTAAGATTTCACCATTATGTTTTTCCTTATCTAACAACAGCGCCGTAATCTCCTTACCGGCTTGTTCGGCCGTCTTCATAAATGAACTCTTGCGATTATCATTTAAATCAGTGGTCACGCCACCAGGAAAAATCCCAAAAATTTCAAGTGCCATCTTGTTATTTTCAAAATTAGCCGCTAAATTCAAAATTGAAGCGTTTAAGGCGACCTTAGAAATTGAATAGGCCGCTGGACTGAACTGTAATGCCGCTTGAAATGGCCCTGTGATATCGGCAATTCGACCATCATTTGCTTCTAATATTGGCACCATTAATTTAGTGAATTCAAACGTGCCAAATAAATTAACGTCCAATAAAGCCTGAATTTCTGCCGCGGAAGTCTCCAGTGCCGGCTTCATATCCCCTGCAGCCCCAGCGTTATTCACTAATAAACTCAAATCGGCGTGCTTGGCCTGTATAACATCCCTTGCCTGCTTCCGCGAAGTTTCACTTGCAATATCTAGTGGCAGTAATTCAACCTGGTCGGCGGCCAAGCCACTCGCCAGCAAACGGTCAACGGCAGCCTTACCTCGTTGAACATTACGAGCACCAACTAAAACAAAATAACCATTATTGCCTAACTGTTTCGCAATTTCAAAACCAATTCCTTTATTTGCGCCGGTAACTAGTGCTTTTTTCATTAGATTTTCACTCCTTAAATAATTTAGTATTGTAAATACAACTATATCAATTAAAAGTATAGGCAACTAATTTAACTTGTCAATCAAAATCGTTCAACCCAATCGAACAATAAAAGCATAATTTGAATTCTGGTTTTAGATTTTCCGCTACCATTAATATTTAAAATAAAGGAGATGCCACCATAAAAGCCAAATTAAAATTTAAGCACAAGCAACACTAGTGCACGAACCAATTTTTATTCAACGAAAAATCACCGGCCGGATAAATTAAATCAAAAGCTCCGTTGGCCAAACCCCATCCTTGTTCTACTGATCATCGGTTCAATCAGCGTTATTGTTTTTACTTCTAATATAATGGACCAATAACTGCCTATACCGATTTTAATCAATTAGATTTAAGGCACCATAAATTTTTAGACACTAAAATACCAACTTTTACGCCCTTAATCCCTAAAAATAGCAGCAACCGCAGCACCAATCCAAATCAATATCAATAAATTTAATTTCAAACTAACTCGTCTTACCACCAACAATTAAGGTAATAAAATAAGTTAACTATTTTTAGAAAGCGCTTGCATTTTAACTGATAATTTGGTTTGATAAAAGAGAAAGGAGTTACAGACATGCAAACTTATCAACTGATTCTTGATGTCGATGACCAAACCAAGGTTCTCTTAGTCGGTACCCTGCCAGAAGTTAATGAGGACTACATTTTCTTTGTGAACGGGATTATTGTGATATCAACGATCTTTCGATTATTCCGGCCAATTAATTTTGTGGTCAGTCACTGTTCAGGCCATCTAAATTGGGTTTGAAAATTATTTTCGTAAGTCTTTTTCAGATTACTTTGACCTAACGGGACGCTTTTCCAATCACCCCTAAGTTAAATTTTAACCCACCGGTATTAATCACTTCACAGTCAAACCAATAACTATCTAAAAAATCTGGTTAAATAACTTCATTATAGAAGCCATTTAACCAGATTTTTATTTAAGTCATTCAGATTGCTTATAGTATCTGGTACTATTCCGCCAATCTAGAATAAATCGAACAGCTGATATTTAACTGGATCATCCGGTAACAAGAAGTTAAACCCTTCTTGAAAAATCATTGCAATAAACATGACAACCACTAACACAAACATTACTTTAACAATAATATTGCCAAAAATTGGTAAGATTAAATTCTTCCCTGGTGCCAACTGTTTAGCAAAAATTAAGTTAAACCCACAAAAGACAACGACAACAATAAAAGTAAGCAGTGACCACGTGTAAAAATGAACACCCAAAAAACCAGGACCATAGCCAGGGTCGTGGGGCCCAATATGTAGTAAGGTTTGTCGGGCCGCTGCTACCATTCCAAAGACCGCAAAAACAAGCGCCATCCCGTAACCCCGGGCAAATTTTTCAATTGTTAACTCATGTTTTAGGCTGGCCGTAATAATGTATGCCGGGCCAACTGCCGTCATAATCATTGACTCCCGCTGCAACACACATAACGGACAAGGTAGATCATGATTAATAAATTGCGCCGACATGCTTCCCAATAAAACTAAAATATAGGCGCCAACGAAGCCAATCGCCAGCCAAAAACCTAAGGAGCCCCATAATTCCTCATTACGCTTTGCTTTTTGTTCCATGTTTTGTTTTCCCCCCTAACTATAGACTGATTGGTAAACTACTAGTGGCGTGCAATTTGAATAGGATCATACAAAGTACTAGCACAACGCCGAATAAGACCAAGATTTTGTTGGAGGTATCTTGTTTAATCGCCAACAAATAGTATAAATACGCAATAATAAATAATATAATAATGTCCAATTCACTCACTCCTTTTGTATTTTTTATCACAATCAAAGCATAACTAATCGACAGATAGCTGTAAACACAGTGTTAGATTCACGTTAGATAAATCACTATTAATAAGAAAGTGGTGATATTAGTCTGAGTAAAAAGTAATTAAAAGATCACTTTAATCTTATTTGAAACCATTTTTAGATTTGTGCCTGTTTTGAAAACTGAAAAAGAATTCACTTTAAACCAGCAGTTTCTTGTTCTTTGGTCACTAAAAAAAGCGATATTATCCTGCATTGCTAGAATAATGTCGCTTTTTCAGTTAATGTTCAAATGTAGCTAATATTCAAAATCAAATCGCTTTTTAAGCCACTCCGTCACTATTCCAACGGTAAATCTAAATGCACTAAATCCGCAAAACTTTCTCGTTTCACAACTAATTGGGCGTGACCATTTTCCACGAAAACAACGGCTGGCCGCGGATTTCGGTTGTAGTTGCTGGCCATAGAATAGCCGTACGCACCCGTGGTGAACATGGCCACCACATCGCCAGGCTGCGTCGCCGGTAACTGCTGATCCCAAGCCAACATGTCGCCGGATTCACAGTATTTACCCGCTAACGAAACAGTTTGGGTCGCTGCGCCATCAGGGTCACTGGCCAAAACAGCATCGTATTTTGCTTGGTAAAGCGCTGGTCGAATATTATCACCCATGCCGCCATCTAAAGCTAAGTAACTACGAATACCAGCCAAATCTTTACGGGAGCCAACGGTGTATAAAGTCGTTCCCGCCTCGGCCACCATTGAGCGCCCAGGTTCAATCCAAATTGCGGGTAGTTTCAAGCCGGCCGAACTGGTTAATTTTTTAACGACCGCGACAATGTCCTTAACGTAGTCCTGCGGCGCCAACGGGTGGTCTTCCGCGGTATAGCGAACACCAAAGCCCCCGCCTAAATTCAGTACAGCGGCCTGAAAACCGTCCTTTTGTTTCCAAGTATTTAATAGGTCAACCATCGCTCCAGCAGCCATTTCAAAGCCCTTCGTTTCAAAAATCTGCGAGCCAATGTGACAGTGAACACCTAACAACTTCATTGTGGTCAACTGGCGTACTTTTTCAAAAGCCGCTGTTGCCTGGCCGCTCTTCAAATCAAATCCAAATTTAGAATCTTCCTGACCAGTCATAATGTATTCATGGGTGTGGGCCGAAATTCCAGGAGAAACCCGCAGTAACACGTTGACTTGCTGCTGCCGCTCTTCAAGCAAATTATTTAATAAATCAATTTCGTGAAAATTGTCTAAAACAATCGTGCCGACACCCGTTTCTAGGGCCAATTCGAGCTCGGCGGCAGATTTATTATTACCGTGAAAAGAAACGTCGGCCATGTTGAAGCCAGCCTGATTGGCAGTATAGATTTCCCCACCAGAAACAACGTCACAGCCAACGCCAGCCTGGGCCAACAGCTGGTACATGGCGATTGCGGTGAAGGCCTTGCTGGCATAAGTTACCTTATAAGCAACACCAGCCGTTTCGAAAACTTCTTTAAATTGTTGAATTCGCTCTTTAATTAAGGCCGTGTCATACACAAACAGTGGCGTCCCATAATCTTTAGCAAGGGCCAAAGTGTCGACGCCACCAATTTCCAAATGGCCGGCGGCGTTCGTCCGCGTAGTTCCGTAATGATAATAACTCAATGTATTCACTCCATCCAAAATCAAACTAAATTTTAAAAAAGTGGGCCAAACTGGCGCTTAAATTCCAAACAGAATAATTCGCCCTTTGCCGCACGATACAGCGATCATATTTAGAATAAAGTAAAGACTGGAAACAAAAAATTAACTTTGTTCCAGTCTCCATTTTTGCCGCAAATTACTTCTGTCCCTTTTCTTTTCCCGCAACAAAATAATGATCGTGCTTCATTTCATTTAGCACAATGTGAATATCATCGGCAGGAACGTTTGCATCCTTAGCAATGGCAGTTGTGACGTCGGCGGCCATTTTTTTAAGCTGCTCCGGTGTCCGGCCTTCAAGTAAATCAATGTGAACAAGTGGCATAATTAAACACTCCCTAGTCTAATGAATTAGCCTTATTATACCGAATGTCTCCGGCCTTGGCAAAAAGAAGTGAGCGGTGGTTAAACTATTTCTAGACTAGGTTTCAAAATTACATTTATATGTCATTTTTCACCTAATTTAATCTAAATATGTTTGAACCAAACCACCTTCTGCACTTAGCCGTAATTTTGACTTCCGCTTAGCTTAGCCCACTCACCGGCATTAAGAGGCCAATAATACGCTGCAATTACAGAGTGAAAACGTTTTTCCAAACACTTCCCTAGCCACCTTTTACAACGTGTTTCGGCTGTTGGCTTTCATCCAAAAACACACCCATAACTTCATTTGTATTCAAGAAATTAACGAAGGCGTGGGCGTCAGCGTCACGAACGGCCTGTTCAATTTCGTACATTTCATAACGGGTGATCACGATCATCAAAACCGTGCTGTCTTTTTTATAGTAGGCACCCTTGGCCGGAATAATCGTGATTCCCCGAATAAGTCGTGCGTGAACAGCGTTGACCACGGCGTCCGTTTGCTGGGTGACAATCATGGCCGTCACTTTTAAATGGCTGGTGTTGATGTTATCCACCACTCGTGAGGTGCAGTAAATCGAAATAATCGTGTACAGTGCGCTGGCCCAATTCAGCGTTAAACCAGCAACAAGTACGATAATTCCGTTAATCGCCAGCATTAAATTACCAATTGTTTTCCCGGTTGTTTTGGCCAGTACGAAGGCCACAATATCCATCCCACCAGTTGAAAAACCATCCCGCAAGGCGTAGCCAATGGCAAGGCCAACCAGTGCACCACCAATAATGGCGTTCATTAACGGATTGGCCGACAACGCCTTAACCGGCAAAACAACGGAAAGAACGGAAGAAAGTAACGCCGTCAAAATACTATATAAAGTAAAACTGCGGCCGATTTTAAACCAGCCCAATAAACCAATTGGAATATTAAACAGCAAAATAAAATAACCAGTTTCAATGTGAATGTGCATAAAACGTTCCAATAAAGTTGCCAGCAATTGGGCAATCCCGTTAACCCCGGAACTAAACACATTTGCTGGAATCAAAAACATATTTAGTGACAAGGCCGTTAAGATACTGGCAAAAAGAACGAAAAAGGCCTTTTTTAGTGTTTCGTTACTTGTTAGTTTATTCATGAATAGCCTCCTGTTAAGTAATTCTTAGCTTATTCTACCTAAGCAACCCGTAAAAAAGGCTAAAATGATGGTTTTCTTTGCTAATTCTCATCTAGAAACAGTGTTCTAACGTTAATTTAACAAATTTGATTAGATCTTGCTATGATTATTATGAATAAAAAATCATTGTTAGCTAATTATGCTATAATTATCCCATTATTTATTCGCTTTAATGCATATATTGAAGAAAGAAGTTTTGCTGATGCAAAAAAATTTATTAACTAATTTCTCAGCCTGTACCAGTGTTCTTGTGGGCAAGACTGCCAGTGCTGATGGTTCAACTTTGATTGGTCGTAATGAAGACAGTAAAGCTGCCTGGCCAAAGCATTTTGTCAAACACGCCCACAATAGTGCGGGAACTGAGTTTGTTTCCAAAGATACTGGTTTAAGCTTAACCCTGCCACAAGAAAGTGCTGCCTACACGGCAACGCCTGAATGGACGGATAAATTTGGTCTCTTTGAAGAAGACGGTATTAATGAATACGGCGTTGCAATGAGCGCCACTGAAAGTGCGTACGCCAACGCCCAAGTCTTAGGCTACGATCCGCTAGTCGCTACTGGCATTGCCGAAGAAGCAATGGTCACCGTCGTTTTACCCTACGTTCACTCTGCTCGTGAAGGCGTTCAACGACTTGGCAACCTGATCAGTCAGTATGGGACCAGTGAAACCAATGGCATTCTTTTCGCGGATCAAGCGGAGGTTTGGTACCTCGAATCCGGCTCCGGCCACCACTGGGTTGCGCAGCGAATTCCCGATGACTCTTACGCGGTTGTTTCCAACCAACTGAGTATTCAAGTCGTTGATTTCGCGGACACAGCTAATTTCATGAGTTCCCCGGCCATTCAAACGTTCGCCAGTCAGCACCATTTATGGCAAACGGGAACTTCATTCAACTTTTGTGAAATATTTGGTACGCAAAGTCAATCCGACCTAATTTACAACACCCCTCGTGTTTGGTATGGTCAGCGTTTATTGAACCCCAGTAGCAAACAAAAACCAATGTCCTTTGCGCTACCATTTATTCGCCAAGCGGAACGGCCAATTACCGTTGAAATGCTAAGTCAGATTCTAAGTTCTCATTTTCAGGGAACCAAGTACGATCCAGTTGGCCAGGGCAAACCAAAGAATAAACATAAATTTCGCCCAATCAGTTTAGCTAAAACACAAGAGTCCCACATTCTCCAACTGCGACCAAATTTACCGACTGCCATTGGTGGTCTACATTGGTTGGCCATGGGTGTCGCTGCCGAAAGTTGTTACGTTCCTTTTTACGCTGGGATTAGTGATACACCGGCGGACTACAAAGTTGGCGGCGCAACCTATGATCCCCAGTCAAATTACTGGGCGTACAAGCTATTAGGCGTACTGGTGGATAGCCATTATCACCAGTTTAACGAACAGTTGGCGGCGGTCCAAAACGAAGTTCACGCCAACCTTTTACATCAGTTAGAGGAAGCTGATCAAAAGGCAGTTACATTAACTGGCACTGCCCTAACCGACTACTTAACCAAAACTAGTGCCCAGCGCGGGGCCTACGCTCGTCAAGAATTTGAAGCCTTGACAGCCAAGCTGATCACGCAGGCAACTGATCAATCACCACTGAATTTTAATACCGACGCAAACTTGTAAGGCGTGCTAAAAGGTTATTTTGGACCGGGTTAACTTCGTGAAATGGCAGTCCAACTGTAATTCACTAAAAGCAGTTTTTAATACTTACTAAAAACGTGACTAGGTCAAGCATGGCAACACCTTTTACCACATGTTACACCGCAGCACCATTGATTGTTTGGGTCTTAATAAGGGGAATATAAATAAATGGCTACTCAAAAGAAAATAACCTTAGTTGGTTTAGTTTTAATGATTTTTGGCTCCATCTTCGGCTTTGCTAACACCACCGTTGCTTACTACTTAATGGGCTACGGCGGCATCATTTGGTACATTATTGCAGCAATCTGCTTTTTCTTACCTTCATCCTTGATGTTCGCCGAGTACGGCTCAACCTTTAAAGAATCCCACGGCGGCATTTATTCCTGGCTGGCTGAATCGATTGGCCCCCGTCCAGCTTTTATCGGTACCTTTATCTGGCTGGCATCGTGGATTATTTGGATGGTTTCCACCGCTTCTAAGGTTTGGATTCCTTTTTCAACCTTTATCTTCGGTAGCGACAAAACCCAAAGCTGGCACTTATTTGGGCTAACCTCCAACGCCACAATTGGTTTATTAGGGATCATTTTCTTCATTTTAATTACGGCGCTAGCAACTAACGGGATTGAACGAATTTCGCAATTTGCATCCTTCGGTGGTACCTTGATTGCCATCTTGAACGTTGGTTTTATCTTAGTTAGTTTGTTTATTTTAATTAAAAATGGCTTTCATCTCGCTGAGCCAATTCACGGCATTCACACTTTCGTTTCGTCACCAAACGCCGCCTATAAATCCTTAATTGGAATGCTATCCTTCGTTGTTTTCGCGGTCTTTGCCTATGGTGGCATGGAAACCATGGGTGGCGTTACTGATAGTATGGATAAGCCAGCGAAAAACTTTCCTAAAGGTTTGATTTTCGCAACCGTTCTAATTACTATCAGCTACGCCCTTTCCATTTTTATTTGGGGAATTTCGGCCAACTGGAACTCGATTTTAAATAATAAAACCACTAACCTGGGGAACATCACCTACGTCTTAATGCAAAATCTGGGTTACTTCCTTGGTGAAAGTCTGAATCTCAGTCACACCAGTGCGCTAGTCATTGGAACCTGGTTTGCCCGGATTACTGGTTTCACCATGTTCTTTAGCTACTTAGGTGCCTTTTTCGTTTTAATTTATTCACCGCTAAAATCATTTGTCTTAGGTACACCTAAGGGACTCTGGCCAAAAGGGTTCGCGGAAACTAACAAGGCTGGCATGCCTGCACGAGCAATGTGGTGCCAGGCCGCCTTTGTCTCGGTACTTATTTTTCTTGTTTCCTTCGGCGGTAAGGACGCCCAAGTCTTCTACAACGTCCTAACCCAGATGGCCAACGTTTCAACAACGCTACCCTATCTATTCCTAGTCACAGCCTTTCCCTTCTTTAAGAAACGGACTGATCTTGAACGACCTTTCGTCATCTATAAGAGTAAGGGTTGGACTAACTTTATCACCGTTGTCGTTGATTTAGTGCTAGTCTTTGGGATTATTTTCACGATTGTGGAACCAATTCTAGAAGGCCAATACTTAGATGCTTTTGAAATTATTATCGGCCCAATCGTCTTTGGCCTCATCGCCTGGTTACTTTATTCACGCTATGAACACCGTCAAACCGCGAAAGACTAACAAAAGTATGACCAGATGACCGTAAAAATATTGATAAAAAGGCCGCTAAATTCCGGCTCTCTGTCAAATCCTGTTGATAGCCAATTTTACAGCGTTAGAAGTTAGGCAACTTCTAATGCTGTTTTTTTAT
>NZ_RHNP01000051.1 GCF_003950295.1 Loigolactobacillus iwatensis | reverse complement strand
ATCGATTAAAGTTAATAAAACTGCCTTACTATGCCCACGAGGACCAACGACTGTATCTAGTTCAAAATCGCCGATGCAATTACGTTGATTAATCATCATGGGACGCTGTTCAATTGATCGCCCCAAAGATTGATTATATTTGGATCTTTAATAAGCATCTCAAGCGCACCACCCACCACAAAGAACAATTTCCAACGGAAGATTCACTGGATCGCTTTCTGGTTTCTCAGTTTAATGTTTATAACGAGAAGTCTCTGAAGCGGATCCACCGAGGGTTCAAAGGACTCCAGGACACCTTGGAAGCATCATTTATTTAAGTTAGATACATATTATATGTACGAAGGCATTTCATTTACACAAGATTCTTGACGCTACCAAATTTTTTCATTAGTATTATAATTATTAGGTTAGTCGTGAAGACAAAGTGTGAGATTACGTACTGGGCGAATAGTTATTTGGCTTGCTAAATTGGAAATGGAGGTAAGAAGTTGTCGTATGCGAGTGTAATTGTGACTTTTAATCGAAAGGATCTCTTAAAAAAGGCGATTAATAGTGTGTTAACGCAGACCTATGCACCGACTTATGTCATCGTAGTAGATAACCATTCGACAGATGGCACCGATGAATTAATGACGACGTTTGCTAGCAGAAAAGAGATTGTTTACGTCAGAACATCAGAAAATGTTGGTGGTTCAATGGGATTCTATTTGGGGTTAAAAAGGGCATATGATCTGGGGACGGACTGGGTGTCACTTTCGGATGATGATGCGATATTTGAAACTCATTATTTTGAAAAATTATTAGTTGCTAGTAAGCAAAAGCCGGAAGTGAAATGCTTCACAGGAACGGTTAGATCTCCTAACGAGACAATTCAAGATGTCCATCGTAGAAAACTATTAAACACCGCAACTTTAAGAGAAAAACCAATTGACCAGTCACGATACGCCAAAAATTTTTGGTTAGATAGCTTCACTTTTGTAGGTGTTTTGCTAGCCCACGATTTAATTAAGACAATTGGTTTTCCAGAGAAAAACTATTTCATTTGGAATGATGACACAGAGTATTCGTTGCGAGTGGCAAAACAAACGCGTATATTAAATATTTCTGACGCTACAGTTTATCATTATAATAATGTCAATGTGGGGCAGAGGTTCTCTCCTACCTGGAAGGAATATTATGGTATTCGAAATCGGCTACAAATGGAGAAAAAGCATAGTTCTAATAGGGCATGGTTGATTCCGTCTAATTGTGCGTTTATTCTGCGTCGGTTGTGCGGAATGATTCTGAAAAAAGATCATTGGAAATATAGTAAATATCTCTTCAACCAACTAAAAGATGGCTACCGTGACGGTATTAAGGGTGTAACCGGAAAAAATAGAAAGTACTTACCCTGATTTAGGAGGCTGTTATGAAAGTTTTGATGATATTTCCACATTTATCTGGAAAGGGTGGAATGGAGACGGTACTTGCTAAAGTTTTAACGGCTAGTGATAAGTCTTTTAATTTTTCACTATTCTTGCCAGGAGGGTGTTCAGACCAAAGGTGGTTGCAGGCATTTGCTGATCGAGTAACGTTACATAGTAAGACAAATAGTTTTACTCGTTTCTGGGATACATTAGTATTTATTTTAAAAACACAACCGAATATCGTTATTTCGATGAGTAAAGTTCAGATATTAGCAGCGTGGATGGCTCGAAAAATCTTTAGAAGAAAATTTAAACTGGTCTCTTGGAATCATTTTTCAATATTAGAGACACGTTTTCCAAGTATTTTGAAGCTCTTTAAATTGTGTGACTATCATCTGGCGATCAGCTCGGGTATCCAACACCAACTTCAGGGCTTAGGGATTTCGCCGCATCGTATTTTCTTAGTATATAATCCAATTGATCCGCAAGAAAAGTTAATACCGAGAACTAACGGTTATACCAAAGAGTTTGTTTATATTGGTCGGCTGCAAAGTAAAGGTCAAAAAAATCTGACGGAACTCATATCTATATTAGGCGCAACCACTGCGTATCCGTGGCATTTACGTGTGATTGGGGCTGGCGACGATGAAGCAACTCTGAAACGGCAGGCTAAGGATGCAGGTATTGCAGAACGGATAACATGGATTGGGTGGCAGTCACATCCATGGGATATCCTGGATGAGGTTGATTTGCTTTTCTTAACCTCAAAATTTGAGGGATTGCCGATGATTCTTGCTGAAGCAATGTCTTATGGGGTACCGTGTTTTTCGGCGGATAGCCCAACTGGGCCGGAAGACATTATTAAGGATGGTGCTAATGGGACATTGTACACCCATGGCAATGTCACGCAAGCCCACGAAAAATTGGTTGGCTTTTTTGAGAAGAAAACGACATATTTGTCCCCAGAAGAAGTACAGATGACTATTACCAAAATGTATACGCAACAATACTTAGCGACTTTAAAGCAAATATTAATTGATATTCAATAAATGGGGGATTTCTATGATACATGTGTTGGAAGTTTGTGAGTCATACGGTGGTGGTGTCAACAAATACGTTGATTATTTGAGAGTATAAAATAGTTTGTGTAAATGAATGGAAGTTTGTCAAATGGTGTTGAAGGATAGTTTCTATCCTTTGGAGATCTCCTCGTGTGGGAGATCTTTTTTGTTGTTTTATTAGTTGCGGCGTTTAATCTGGTGTGTTGTCTGAATATCGTACTTGAAGGCATAACAAATGTAAGCACCAAATAACTGACCGACTATCAAACTAACTAAATCCAAGTTATGATTACCTCATCAAATAATTGGTGAGGTGATTTTTATTGGCAAAACCCGATATTGTACAAATCAAAATGGATCAATCTGAACCACAGCTACGCGCAACAACCAAGGCGCTACAAATTAAGGTTGGCACAAATAAATCAGTGATCGTCTACAATCGCATTAATAACTATATTTTAGAAGCAGTTTTAAAGGCGGTGTTCACCGATGATCATTGATCAACGGCAAATTCGCCAAGTCTATTTAGTGTGCGGTAAAACGGATCTTCGCCGCGGCATCGACGGTTTAGCCGGCGTTGTCCAGGATCAATTTGAATTGGATCCTTATAATCAGGCGCTCTATTTATTCTGTGGTACTAGGAAAGACCGCTTTAAGGCGCTCTACTGGGACGGTGATGGCTTTTTATTACTTTACAAACGAATTGAAAATGGGCGGTTACAGTGGCCGACTAATCAGAATGCATTACGCAAACTGAATGCCAAACAATTGCGGCGATTACTCAGCGGTTGGTCGTTAGACGCCACTATTCATAAAACATGTCCACCTGGACATGAAAAATAACTATTCAAGCTAAAGGAGACGTGGTAAACTCAATTCATAAAATACGGACTGAGTAGGTGGGCTAATGACCCCAGAAGAAGAAATTGCGGCGTTACGCAAACAGGTGGCCGAATTGACCGAGATGGTCGCATACTTGACGAAAAAACTTTATGGTCAAAAATCAGAACAAACGGACCCTAATCAGCTGTCTTTACTGGAAGGTAATGACGGTGTTTTTAGCGCGCCAGAGCAAACTGGCCAACAAAGCAGCGCCACAGATCAAGTACCGGCAAAGAAAAAGCGTAAAAAAACCCGGCAAGAAAGCTTAAGCCGCCATTTGGCGGTTAAAGAAACAATGATTGATTTAACTGGCCAACAGTGTGACCAAGGTCATAAGCTAACCAGCGTTGGCAAAAAGTTTGTCCGTGAAGAACTGCATTTTATTCCGGCTAAACTCTATCGTGAGCGTATTTATACGCGCACCTATAAGTGCCTTGAATGTGAACTAGAAGATGGGATTGCGCATTTAATTCAAGCGCACACACCAGCAGCTTTAATTCCGCATAGTCTCGCTTCAGCTTCGGTGGTTGCCGAGATCATCTGTCAAAAGTTTATCTTAGGTACGCCGTTATATCGGCAATTACCCAACTGGAAGCGACTAGGTATCGCACTTTCAGAAGCCACGGCGACTAACTGGATCATTAAATCAAGTCAAATGGTTGCGCCAATCTACGACCTATTGTGGCAAGCAATCAGCGCGCAGCGCTATTTGCAAGGTGACGAGACCCCAATTCAAGTACTACGTGAATCAGGTAAAGCCGCAACCGCAAAATCCTATATGTGGGTGGCCCGAACGGTCAAACAATGTCCCCAGCAAATTATTTTATATGCTTATAGCAAGACACGTTCAGGCACCTTCGCCCAAAAATTATACCAGAACTTCACTGGTATCCTACAGTGCGATGGTTATGCCGGCTATAACTTGTTAGCAAACAGTGTGACTCGGGTCGGTTGTTGGGCCCATGTGCGGCGTAAGTTTTACGATGCCGCCCAAGTTAACGGTAAAACAGTAGCAAGTGTCCCCCTGACATTGATCGATGAGATGTTTGCCCATGAACGACAATGGCAGCATTTTTCCCCGCGCGTGCGGCGGCGTAGACGACGTAGTCAGATTCGCAAGCTACTTAAGCGCTTCTGGAAATGGATCGCTTCGGCACAGGTACTACCTAAATCACGTTTAGGCAAGGCAATCACTTACGCCGTTGATCAAAGGCCGACCTTAGATCGGTTAATCAATATTGGCATGATGGACTGGCGCAATAATGCTTCTGAACGCAATATGAAGCGTCTTGTGATCGGCCGAAAAAACTGGCTTTTCAGTACGAGTCCAGCCGGAGCCAGATCAACCGCCATTTGGCTAACTTTAATTGAAAGTGCCAAGGCCAACGGCATTGATCCACGAGCTTACATTACTTATCTGTTAAAAGAACTGCCGCAACAACCAGATTTCGCCGATCCGGCGCAGTTAGCGGTTTATTTACCATGGCATTATCCAGGTGCTCGGCATCAAAATAAAAAAACAACGGACAAGCATCAAGCTAAAAATGCCGCCTAACAAAAGACAACCAGATTTCTCAAAATCGAGAAGTTTGGTTGTCTTTTTAAAACGGGTGATTATTTACCGCTTACAAAAAGGTAACCGTAAAGACGCTTTTATTAGCGAAGAGCAGTTCGCATTACAGCCTCTACCACGGGTACCTTATAAAATGGCAACCTGGAAAACTGCCACTGTACAATTAGATTACCACACTAATGTGGAGAATATGTTTTATTCTGTTCCTTACGAATATATCCAGAATAAAGTTGATATTAAAGTTACGAAAGATCTCGTTGAGATCTTTTACAAAGATAGTCGTATTGCCTCACACAAACGACTTTATGGCAAGCTGGGTCAATTCTCGACTAATCATGATCATCTACCAGAGAACCACCAGTTGTATCTTGATTACACCCCAAAAGAAGCAATTAAGTGGGCCGAAAGTATTGGTGAAGCAACAACGGAAGTCGTTCGTTATTTGCTTAAATCGGCAAAAGTGGAAAAGCAAGCACTGAAAGCAACCCTTCGTTTAAAGAATTTTGGCCGTAAGTACTCCAGTGAAGCGATTGAGCAGGCTTGCCAAGATATTATAAAAATTGCCTCAGCACCAACGGTGCCAGTAATCGAGCGTTTATTACGCAGTAACCAACAACAGGAGCAACCTCACAATGCAAGTGCACAAAACACTTATGGCTTCACGCGTGGCGCAGCCTATTTTGGAATCGAAGGGGAAAAAGATAATGACATCAGATGAAACTAAGCGTAAATTACGAGAAATGCGACTCAACGCTATGGTTGAGATTTTAGAAGTTCAGGAACAGCAACCAGAATACCAACAAATGGATTTTGAAGATAAGTTTGAATTAATTGTCGATGGTGCTTATGCCAGACAGCAATCTAATAAGCTTAGTCGGCTATTACACAGCGCTGATTTTCCGAGTATAGAGCCTGCGTTAGCCGAAATAGATTATTTGCCAGATCGCAAATTGGATCGTAAGCTAATCCAAAAACTAGCAACAGGGAACTACATTCGTGAGCATCATAATATTATTTTGATGGGCGCATCTGGCAATGGTAAAACTTGGCTCGCTAATGCCTTAGGCATAGAAGCATGTCGCCAATTTTATAAGGTGAAGTATGTTCGGCTGCCAGAACTTTTAGACGACTTAGCTGTAGCTAAGCATGAAGCTAATGGAAATTTTCATAAAATATTAGCTCGCTATAAAAAAGTTGATGTTTTAATCATTGACGAATGGTTGTTAACGGAGTTGTCTTTAGAGCAGTCTACCTATGTTTTAGAGCTAGTAGAAAGTCGATTACATCAATCATCAACCATTTATTGTTCACAGTTTGCGCCAGATGGATGGCATAATAAACTAGGTAATCCACAAATAGCCGATGCAATCCTTGATCGCATTATCCATGATGCCTACCCGATTTTAATTCAAGGCGATAAATCAATGCGTGAACGCTATGGATTACGAGGTGACTCTGTATGATTCCAGAAGATGTGCGCAATCGGCTCGCTAGTTACTACTTTCTTAACTCGATAGAAGAAAGCTTTGAAAATAAATTGGTTGATCGGTTAACAATGGCCATGCTTCAAAGCAATGAACAAATTAGTGAGAATGAGCTCGTTGATATTGGTATTAAATTGATCAAAGAATACCTAGAGCAATAACAATGTTTGAACCCACTTTAGTGGGTTCTTTTAGTCGTATGGTCAATTTTCTTCGCATAAGTTGGTCAATTCTTTCGCCGAGTGTGGTCAATTTTTACGCTCACTTGGTTAATTCACGATGCCGCCTTCACCTTTGTTATAGTTGACAACTACATCATTCGTTCACCCTAAAGTAAAGGGCACTACACCAGAGATATTTCTAAGTAATCTAAAAATAAAATAAACAATAAAAAATAATATAATAATAAATTTAACCACACTATTTTTTAGATGAAGAATACTTCCAGAACCATCTTGAAAATATTTACCATAAAAGAAAATTATAAATGGTAGTAAATATGCTTGCACTCTTATAATAGAAGCATTACCACCACCTATAAATAACAATAAATAGACGAGATAGCCTGATGAAATAAACTTATTCGTTCTAATAAATCTCCGTGCGTAGTAACATATTAAAAATAGAAAAATAAACTGAATAAGAATAGGCAAAAACTCAACTATTCCCTTAGATCCTTGATCAACAAAAAAAGCACTATCAATTCCGTTATGCTTTGTAAGATAATGTGGGAAAAGAATAACTAACTGTGGTATAACATTATTAATAAATTTTGTAAAAAATCCGATAGTGGTTAGTACTCCTCCCCAAAATACTAAAGTACTACTAATTGGAATATATTCTATAAATGGTAATAAAAGTGCAACCCACGCACTCGCATGAAACTGACTAGCAATATACACAATAGATACGTATAACATAATATTTAGCCAACGATGCTTTGGTAAAATCTTATCACTTATATATAGCGATAAGGCAAAAAAAACAATGCCAATAGCAGACATCTGTCTTATAGTATTAAACGAACTACAATACAAATAACTACAAACTAAAAACCCTAATAAAACCTCAGTGGATAGTTCAACCTCTTTAGAAAATCGATATATACCAACAAAAAATAACAAGAATGAAATAAAGGGAACAATATAAAAATTATTGGCCCATCTGGCTATACCATATATTAATAAATACCCATTTTCTATATATATTGCTTTAAGCTGTTGATTAGTCATAAAGAAAAAGCCATTATACATAGAGTAATCCGTACCAACACTCCGTGATCGAAAGGTCGCTAAATAAAGTAAAAGTATCAAAAAAAGAAAGCTCAAAAACGGTCTAACGGATATACTAGAAGTAACATTTTTATCTGTAGTTTTAACCTTGGAAAAAAAAATGAAAAAGAACCCGATTATTAGCACAAAAAAGTAAATACCCGTAAGATCCCCTCCATATCCTATTTCTTTATTTTTCCAAGTAGATTTATAATAGAAAACAATCGAAACTTAATTAATAATAAAATTATTTTTCTTTGAATACCAATTTCACTTCTGTCACCATTTTTAAATGACATATTAATTGTTTTATTTTTCATGAATTTCATTAATTGATTTTTTTTATCAGTATAAGGTATCCCATTTTTAGGGTTAAAAATAGAACTCATAGCAGTTGTTACGATAAAATAAAGAATTCGATCATTTAGACTTTGTAGTAGAAGCTTTCTCACTGCCTCACTATATTTTAAATTACTTTCTATATTTTCTTGTATCTTTTCAAAACACCGTAAAGCTAATATCATATTCTTTTGCGATGGAGTAGTTGTTATTGATTCAGCGTTGTACACATAATGATATACATATCTATCAATAAAAATACCAGTACTAATAGACTGAAATAAACGAAAATTAAATTCAATACCTTCAGCCCCTTGACTAAGATCTTCATTATGAAAAATATTATTTTTAAATAAGTATTCTCTATTGATGAGTTTCCCATAAACTGCAGAAATATTTCCATTAAAATTTAAAATTTGTTTTTGTAAATCAATTTGATCATTTTTATTAAACTTTTGTCCATCTGCCATTGAATACCGATAATACTTTTCTTTATTAGGGTAGTTTTTGACGATCTTTCCAATTACAATATCTTCCCGTTGTTTAGGTAAAAGTGACGAAATCAAATCGGCCTCTACCCAATCGTCACCATCAACAAAGGTAATGTACTCTCCACTGGCATTCTTAACGCCAGTATTTCGCGCACCCGATAATCCTTTATTTGGTTGGTGTATCACTTTAATTCGATTATCCTTTTTTGCAAAAGTATCACAAATACACCCAGAACCATCTGTTGAGCCATCATCTATCAATAGAACCTCAATACTAGACTCTGTTTGTTTTAAAATAGATGTAATACAAGTATTTAAAAAAATATCTGGAACATTATAGACCGGAACAATAAAAGAAACTTTAGGATTCATCATGATCTACCTCAGAACTAATTTTATACGCACGCCTTATTGTCTTAAATATTGATAGTATCGCAATAGCTACTTGAATAACAAAATATGTAATTAAATACAGATTCAATTTATGCATAATAAAAAAAACAATCATTAATGGATTAGATAGTCCAGCCATCCCAGCTATGTTTAACCCTAAGATATAAAACCAATTATAGCTAGTTTTGTCAGTTATACCCGAATTAAACTTTAGAAATGATGTACCTGCCTTGTGTTCAACCAATCTGGGGAAAATACACGCCATTGAAGCTAATGATCCAATAAGCATATAAAGCCAGCTATAATTTTCACCAGAAATAATTAATTTATAATCCTTATAAACATTCACACCTAACGCAATGTATAACAACGATACGTAACAATATCCACTAATTCCATCTAAATACATGCCTAACTTACTGCTTGTGTGTGTCGTTCTTGCAATATTTCCATCTATACAATCAAAAACAATCCAAAAATTAAGTACTATTAATCCAATAACAGTACTTATTGAGGATTCAGAAAAGATTACCATAACTGCGCCTAGTAAACCAACTATTGTTGAAATAAACGTTGCTTGATTAGCTGATAATCTAAGTTTAAGAAATAACCACGTTAATAAATTAGATAGCGGCCTAACTACTGTAAAAACCCAAATATCTATTTTATCAATATACTTTTTTTTGCTTGATCTACTATTAATAATGTCAGCCAAACTATATCGATTATTAGTTGTCATTATTTTGACCTACTATCGATTGATGTTCAGTAACTAGATTTTTTTTATTTAAGTTATTTTTTATTTGGGTAGTTGAAATTTCAGGTGTTCTGGGTAAATAAATAACCACAGCATCAGTTTGATCTCGTAAATAATCAAATTGCCCTTTCCAATCATCACCCATTATAAAGACATCTGCCTTATATAATTTAATATCTTTAGGCTTTTGATTCCAGTTACATTCAGGGATTACTAAATCAACATAACGAATAGCTTCTAACAATTGTTTTCGCTGTTCGTACGTGAAGTAAGTTATTTTGGACTTAGCGTCTTTATTAAATTCATCAGTTGATAAAGCAACAATTAAATAATCACCATATTCCTTTGCTCTACGCAAAAGATTTATATGTCCATAATGCAATAAATCAAACGTTCCATAAGTAATAACACGTTTCATACTCAATTCTCCTTATTTTCGTAATAATCAGTGATTTTATCAAGCATATCACTATAAGAAAATGATACTTTCGTATTCACTGAAGTATTTAAATCAACTATGGACTTACACAGTAGATCATAAATACTATTTACACTATCATGTAAATTAAATAGATAAGTATTTTGATAGATACCTGCAAAATCTATAATACCAGGAACCTTAGAAGCAACTACTGGAAGCTTAGCTCGTGCAGCTTCTAACAACGAATACGAAAACCCTTCAAAGTTACTAGTAGCTAAATATACATCAAAACCATCCATCAAATATTCTGCATCATTACGGTCTCCTAAAAAGATGAATGACTTTTCTATAGCAGCATTTTTGACTAAAGATTGCATTTCTTTCATTAGCTCACCTGAGCCAATCCATACAAATTTTAATCCTTTAGTTTGTTTAAGTGCTTCTATCGCAATAGAAACAAAAAGTTGTGGGTTTTTTTGATTTGAAAATCGTGCGACATTCCCTATAACTATCTCTTTAGTTGCAGCTCCCATTTCACTTCGCGCATATGATCTATAATTCTTTTTAAGTGGTGGGATTCCATTTGGAATCACCACAAATTTATTAGATTGATCAATTTTATACTTTAAGGCAGCCTCTTTTTCCGTTTGAGAAACATTAAAGGTAAACGTGGTGAAGTGCCGGCTAAGTGTTTTTTCAATTAAAATAAATATATGCCTTTTAATTACGGAGAATTCCGGTGATAAAAAAGAATAGGCGTGCGGTGTATAATATATTTGTTTTATATGCTTTATTTTTGCAGCGAGACGCCCAATAACCCCTGCTTTTGATGATTGAACATGTACTATAGTTGGTTTAAAGTTGTCTATACATTTAAGTAAATATCGATAAGCTTTTAAATCATTAATTAAGCTAATTTCCCTGACAAAGGTTTTTATATCAAAGAATTTAATTTGGTGATTATTCTGATTTTTACGAATCCAATCCTTAAATTTTTGATCACCATAATCTGAATTATACACTAAAGCAATTTCATATTTATTTTTATCTAATCCATCAATAACATCTGTAATATATCTTCTAAGGCCTCCGCGCTCAGATTGAGTAATAATCATTAGTCTTATCTTATTATATTTCATTAGCGTCATGATTGCCTTTCCTAAAGCTATTTCACTAATACGCGCTATTCGGCCAAATCATAATCTTAACAGTCATAAACATAATCTTCAGATCAAACCAGAAGCTACTCTTTTCTATGTACTGTAAATCTAATTCAACCATCTCATCAAAACCAACACCATTGCGCCCAGTAACCTGCCATAAACCAGTACAGCCAGGTTTAACGTATAATCGTTGTTTGGCGTACTCACTATAACCACGAATTTCACGTTTCAACGGTGGTCGTGGTCCAACTAGCGACATATCGCCTTTGAGAACATTGAACAACTGTGGTAATTCATCAATACTATATTTACGAATAAAGTGCCCAATTCGTGTTACCCGCGGATCTTCTTTCATTTTAAACATTGCGCCATCAACTTCGTTATACTTCAACAAGTCCGCCAATTTCTTATCAGCATCTACAACCATTGAACGAAATTTATACATTTTAAATGGCCGTTGATGCTTACCCAAACGGATTTGCGAATAAAATACTGGACCTTGGGGATCGTTGCGTTTGATCAGAATTGCGACGATTAAGAATGGGATAGCCAATAGGATCAAAGCAATACTACTAGCGACAATATCAAACAATCGCTGAATACTGTAATAGGCGTATCTATGGTCAAGCGCAACCCGATCTAAGCGCGCAGTTTTATGAGCTGTGATGCTTGGCTCGATATTGTGTTCTCCCGTCTTATCGATCATCATTCAGTAAATCCTCCCAACTATTATCTAAACAACCCAAACTTCTTTTTTTCTTTAATATGGTGGTACTCACTTGGCTCTAGGTCATCACCATTAATGATCTTTTTAGCATTATCTTGCATCCAAGTGACCATCTCCGCCCCATTATGCTGCTCTAGCTTAGCGAAAGCTTTCTGCATACGGAAATTACGGCCCTTTAGGTTATGTGCATCAGAGGCAAAAACGAAGCCTAAGCCGGCATCAATGATTCGCTGCGTAAAGTCTTCAACCTCGGAACCAAAAACGCCTAAGTAACTACTAGCGGTGATTTGCGTCAAGCAGCCACTAGCCACGAAATCATAGAGCAACTCGGGCTTTTTTTGAATACCATGATTCCGCTCTGGATGAACAATTACTGGGGTAATTCCTGCCGCTTGTAGTTCAAAAATCATTTGACTCGTGTATTCCGGTACTTCACCGTGGGGAAGCTCCAACATCAAGTAACGATTGGTTTCATCAGCGAACAACACGTCATCATTTTTAATGGCTTGCATTAAGTCACCATTGATATGCGCTTCTTGCCCCGGGAAGACAACTAAATCGATTTTAGCTTCATCCAGCGCTGCTTGAAATTCTGCAGTCCGCTGAATCACGTCAGCCTTATGATTGGTATATTTGCCGTCCATGTGGTGTGGCGTTACCAAAATATGACTGATACCGTTATCTACAGCCACTCGGGCCATTGCTAAAGCATCAGCCATGGTATGCGCCCCATCATCACATCCCGGTAAGATATGACAATGTAGATCGATCATTTCTTATCGTCCGTTCCGTAATACCCACCATAATACCCACCGTAGTAACCGCCAGAAGCTGCATCTGTCACGCGGTTAAGTACGGCACCGATCAGGTTAGCGTTCACCTTTTTGAGTAAGTCGCGCGCCCGTAAAACAGCCCCTTTAAGAGCGATACCTTGGGGAACCACCAAGATCACGCCGTCAACCTTACTTGCTAGAATTTGTGCATCGGTGACCGTATTAACTGGTGGTACGTCCAGAATAATAATATCGAATTGTTCTTTTAAGACTTTCAGTAATTGATCCATTTTCGAGGAGTTAAGTAATTCAGACGGATTCGGTGGCACCGGACCGCTTGGTAAAACGTACAAATTCGGCACTTCAGTCTCATGAATACTTTCACTTAAATTCGCCTGTTTTGCCGTTAAAATTGTCGTTAGCCCGTGGCTATTGGAAACACGGAAAGAACGGGCAACGGTTGGCCGCCGTAAATCACCATCGATCAATAAGACCTTATTCCCTTGATCCGCCCAAGTTACGGCCACGTTAGAACTGATTGTTGATTTGCCTTCAGAAGGATCAGCAGAGGTGAAAACTAAGGTTTTTAGTTGCCGATCTGCAGAAGAGAACTGAATATTAGTCCGAATCGTCCGAAACTGTTCGGCAATCGATGAGGTTGGCTTGGTGACGGTGATCAAACCGACCCCGTTTTTCATACTGCTCGAATCAAACTGCTTTTTCTTTTTAAATAAAGCCATTAGTTCACCCTCCGTCGTAATTCTGCACTACGCGGCGGCAACTCATCGGTTGTTTCCGCAACCCGCGTATGATGTCCGTGTTGACCGTGTTGTTGTCCATCAAAGGCTCGCTGCTTAATATCTTCGTCTGAAATTTCCGAAACGATCCCTAAGCTGGTCAAGCCAGCTTCAGCTAAGAAGGCTTCGTCTTTGACCGTCTTATCCAAGGCTTCATTCAAGAAAGCCAAGCCAATTCCGGCTAATAAACCAAGCACGAACCCAATGGCAATATTCAATGGCAACCGCGGTGAAACTGGTGATTCATTGACTGTTGCTTTAGAAACCACCGAAACGTTATTAACACTCATGATCGACTTGATCTTGTCGCGGAAAGTCCGTGCCGTGATGTTAGCGATTTTAGCTGCTTCTTGGGGATCAGTCGTTTTAACGTTAACTGAGAAAACCTGCGAATTCTGTTGACTACTGATTGAAATTTCGCTGCTTAACTTACCAACCGTTTGCCCATTACCCACCTTTTTAGCAACATCCTTTAAGATCGTTGGACTAGTGATGATATCCTTATAAGTATTAATCATTTGGACATCAGCCTGTGTTTGTTGTAAAGCCGCCGTTTGTTCACTTGCATCTAATTTACGATTAACCAATAATTGTGTTGTCGATTGGTATTTAGGTGTCATCACGAAGAACGTCACGACGAACGCCAATAACGTTACGATGATCGTTGATCCGATAATGATCTTTAAATGTTTGCGCAACGTCAACAGAATATCTTCAATACTCAGGGTTGCCTCTGAATGGCTCGTTTCGTTCATTTAAAAAGCTCCTCCTATTACACACTCTTAAGGTGAATCCATTAGTTAAATCTACTAATAAATTTTAGATGTTACAGTTGGTGACCATCCCTGTGGCTAAAAAGTCCCACAAGAAATATGACCAGATCATACATAGATGACGGGATAATTTATGCAGAGCATAAATTTGAATTTTTGATTTGTTTCGGCTACTTACCGAACAAGTTTCTTTTTGTTTTATATTTTCTAATAAGCACTATCATTGATTAAACTTATTGCTTAATTCACTGTCATTATAGTTTGTTTACATAACAGTTTCATGACAAACACGTAATAAAACGAATATTAATTACCATGTGACATATTATGTCGCGTTATTTCCAGACAATCGTTCGTAAATAGTGCCTTTTGTGCGATTAATTAGTCGTTTTTTGCACTAGTTTCAAAATGGCTTTCGCCGTATCACTTAAGCTACCATCTTTTTGATAATTGCTCAGCAATACGACACCCGTTTTACCATCCTCGGTAAAGGCTAGCGCATTGTGGTAACCAGCAAAGTCAGCCCGACTGACTAACCGGCTGCCATCAATAGTCAACCGTCCAGTATAGGCAGTCCCCTCTTTGGCGATGGCCCCTTGATGCATGTACTTTTCACCGACAAAACTACTACTGGTGATGTAATGAGTCAACTGTGCCATATCGCTAGCTGTGGTATAGAGCTGTTTTGAACCTAACTGATCATTCATCGTTTGGAAAAGCGTGTCTTGCGTGACCGCTGAAGCACTGTCACTAGCCTTATCATAAGTGAATGATGGGGCTAACTTAGATTGTACCGCGGCGCTGGTGACAAAGCCGGTATGTTTGACCCCAGCTGGTTGCAAAAGCGTGTCCTTAATGAATTTCTGGTAGGATACACCAGAGGCTTGCGCAATGATGCCAGAAAGTAACGCATAATTGACTGTCTGGAAGTTATATTGCCCTGTTGTGGTCACAGTGGCGTTTGCTAGATTCCATGCGATCACGTCTTTGTTTAACTCACTGGCCGGTAAAACATCCAACGTCAAGCCAGAAGTCATTTCCAAAAGGCTGCCTACCGTGACGCTAGCATCGGCATTATCTAATAGGTAATATTTACTTACCGGTGTGGTCAGATCCAACTTGCCATCTTTGACTAACTGCATCACGGCCGCCGCCGTCAGCGTATTTTGCAATGCCCCGATCTGATACTCCGTCGTCGCTGTTTTGACATTCTTTTGTGGATCTTGTCCGTATGGTTGTTGGTAGATCAACTTGCCATCTTGAATCACCGCTACATTACCGACGAACTGGAGCTGTTTCAATTGCGCTTTCAGCTTTGTTTCATCAATGGTAGAACTTGTTGCGGTCTCATCAGTCACAGGGGCCGCTGTCGTTGTTGTTTTCTCTGTCTTATCAGTCAACTTGTGAAAATAAACGTGAGCTAGACTGTTTTTTTGATAAATTGCTGCCACAGCCCCACCACCGACGATTATCAACAAAACCAGTAAGACTGCCACGATTCGTCCTGCTTTATGTCTCATGCGTACCTCCACCATTACCGCAATCTCCACAATATTTTCATGAAAATATGCCTTATCTATCATACTATAACATATATGGTATATACCCAACAACTTGAATTCAACCCTTGTCATAAAGTTGTAACAATTGATGTCAACAAAAATGGTCAAGTTTTTACAGTTCTTTTTTCACTTCTATATAATAGCAATATTCTTTACCGAACATCGTCATTTATTCGTATCAGCTATATATCAACCAATTCTTATTAGATAATTCATTAAGTTATAATATCAACTTAAAAATATTAAAACTAATTAGGTAGATTGTAAAATTAATCCGAACGCTGTTCGGACAAAAAAGATCAGCTTCCTTTAAAATGGTGTTTACCACAAAC
>NZ_RHNP01000050.1 GCF_003950295.1 Loigolactobacillus iwatensis | reverse complement strand
AGTCGATAAACAGACAAAATGTAGTCGATAAACAGACAAAATGTAGTCGATAAACAGACAAAATGTAGTCGATAAACTTCTGTACGCCTTGGGGGAGTAAGGCGCAAGAGGGGTCTAAAAGAGGTTTAAAAGAGGTTTATAAAAGAGGTATATAAGAGGCACCACTGTACGAGATACAAACCTAAAACAAAAAAACACAAAGGAGTGAGCCAAAAAACGGCTCACATTAAACTCCAGTCGCACAGCTCCTTGCGCCTCACGCTGTTCGTTGCTTAAAAGGTGTGGCAAGCCACATTAATTCGGGCGCTGACGCCCCGAACCCCGTCCAAGCTGAGCCAGCTTGACCGCTTTTTCACTCGCCGTTAGGCAGGAAAGCAAAGTTTTGTAGAAACTTTGGCTTTCGCCATTTCAGTGTTAAGACTGGTTAAGAGCTGTCAATTCCTTATGCTCCAACGCTGCGCTCGTCCGCTACCATTGACAGCAAACAGTTAGTTTTTCTGAATCTTAACAAGAATTCAACTGCTATGTTCGTTTTTAAGAGCCTTATTTTTCGTTTTTAGCGGTTTTGAGACTGTTTATATATTATTTATACCAAAGCAAAAACAAAAAGCCCTCAACAGGCTCTTAGAGGGCTAAATAACGAAGCCAGGACGATTAATAATATCTTCTTGTCTTTTTTTCAAAATATAAGAAGCTGTCTAGTATCTGCTGCTGGCGATTAATCTGACAGTGCTGCTAGCCTGCGGCGCCGGTTACGTCCTGGCAGGCGACCACCCCCACAAGCAGTCGCGCGCTGAACGCTAGTCGTAACAGCGTCAGTAACCTTTTACCGCAAACAGCGGCGTCTTCGCGCTCCTGCGCAGGCGCCGCTGTTTCGAGTTCAAATCACCGCTCTTTCTCTACTTCGCCTTCCTCCTCAATAGCAAAGGGTCCCCGCTTATAGTTCATCTCCTTGCTCAGTTTTGCATTTAGCACGAGCATTGTTCACAGTTTAGCGACTAGAAAGCGTGCACGTTGCCCACGCCACCGGCGGCCCGGGCCAAATCTTTTGACAGCAACATTAGGTATCCTTTAAACTAGCAATAAAAGGTAACTAATTCAAAAAATTCGGTTGGGCGGTGCTCAAGAAAGCTTTCTCGGGGAGGAAAGCGATTCTTGGGTGCGGCCTTTTCTTATTGGAGGAAACTTATGACCCCTTACAACGAACACAAAGCAGATGTCCTAAAGCGCTTGGCCACCAGCCGGCAAAGCGGCCTCACCAGTGAAGAAGCACAGGCCCGGCTCACCCAGCATGGCCCCAACGCCTTGGCCGCCAGCAAGCCCCTACCAGCCTGGCGCCAGTTTTTGGCCACCTTGAAAGAACCTTTGGTGATTATTTTATTCATCGCCGTGCTATTGGCCTGGGCCAGCGCCGGCTATGACTTCTTCGTGCGCCACGACCCCAGCCATGGTATGGCGGCAGTGTATGAAAGCATTGCGATTCTGCTGCTGATTTTCGTTAATGCCGGCCTCTCCTTCTGGCAAGCCAAAAGCGCACAAAAATCCCTGGACGCCCTGAAGGTGATGGCGGATCACCACGCCAAGGTCCTGCGCGATGGCGACTGGCTGACGGTGCCAGCCACCGAGCTGGTGCCTGGCGATATTGTCAGTGTCAAAACCGGCGACTTCATCGAAGCCGACGTTCGCTGGCTCCATGTCGCCGAGCTGCAAACCAACGAAGCCCACCTCACCGGCGAAGCGGAACCTGTGCAAAAACAAACCCACGCATTGGGCGCTGACGTGCAAATCGGTGACCGCACCAACATGGGCTTTTCTGGTGCGACAGTGACGCATGGTAACGGCCTCGGGGTGGTGGTTGCGACCGGCATGCAAACCGAGCTGGGCAAAATCGCCACCTTGCTGGATCAAGTCAAGGACAAAAAGACCCCGATTGAACGCACCATTGCGAGCCTGACCACCAAACTGATGATGGTGGCGATGGTGATTGTGGCGTTCACATTGCTGGTGGAGCTCTTGAAAGCCTATCAGCAAACTGGCAGTCTCTCCTTCGCTGCGCTGGCCGAATCCCTCTCTACGGCGATTGCCTTGGCGGTGGCCGCGATTCCCGATGCGCTACCGGCGGTGCTGTCAATTGTGCTCACGGTCGGGGCCACGATGCTGGCCAAAAACAACGGTCTGATCAAGTCCCTGAACAGTGTGGAAACCCTAGGGGCCACCAGCTACATTGCCTCAGATAAAACTGGTACCTTGACCAAAAATGAAATGACTGTCACCCGGTTTTATGCCAATGGCGCCAGTTATGTGGTGGAAGGCGACGGCTATGAACCAGTAGGCGAAATCATCCCTGATGACGAAGCCGACACCCCCGGCTTTTCGCGCTTCATGATGGCAGCTGTCCTGAATAACGAAGCGGCGATTCAAACCGACGACGAAGGCCGCAGCCGCCCGTATGGCAACCCCACCGACGTAGCGCTGGTAGTGATGGGCCACAAATTTGGTATCGATCGCGATACGATTTTGAGCAAAGACCAGGCGCAGGACATCGACATCATTCGCGAACTGCCGTTTGACAGCGACCGTAAAATGATGAGTGTCGTCATTAAAGATGGCGACCAGTATCAGGTGCTGACTAAAGGTGCGCCAGACGTGATTTTAGCCAAAACTGATGCCATTCTGGACCACGACCAACTCGTAACATTGCCAGCTGGTCAAACTGCGGTAGAAGCGCAGGTCAACCGCTTTGCCGAACAGGCGCTGCGGACGCTGGCGGTAACGCTGCGTGACATCGACGAGGACCTGGCGTTGCATGGTAGCACCGCTGAGCTTGAGCAGCACCTGACCTTACTAGGCATTGCCGGCATCATTGACCCGCCGCGGCCGGAAGTGCGCCAAAGTGTGACCACCTTGCACCAAGCCGGTATTCAGGTCGTGATGATCACCGGCGATCACGCAGTCACCGCCCGCGCGATTGCCTTAAAGCTGGGCATTGTCACCGACCCTAGCGCCCGGGTAGTGGAAGGCAAGCAGCTGGAAGCCATGACCGATGAAGATTTGTTCCGGCTCGCGCCAAGCATCCGCGTATACGCCCGGGTGTCGCCGGAACACAAGCAGCGCATCGTGCGCGCCTTGCAGCGGCATGGCGAAACCGTGGCCATGACTGGTGATGGCATCAATGACGCGCCAGCCTTACGCGCTGCTGACATTGGCATTGCCATGGGCATTAATGGCACCGAAGTCACCAAAGACGCCGCAGATCTGATTTTACTGGATGATAAATTCACCACCATCGAGCGCAGTGTCCGCGCCGGCCGCACCATTTTTGGCAATATCAAAAACTTTATGCGGCATGAGTTAACCACCAATGTCGCCGAGGTGTTGGCGCTGCTGTTCGGCGTGCTACTGATGACGCAACCCGTCGGCCAAGTGGCGGCCACCACCCCAACATTAACGGCGCTGATGGTGCTGTGGGTGAACATGATTTCCGATGCTTTACCGAGCTTTGCCCTCGGCTATGATGTGCCAGAAGCCGACCTCATGAACCAGCCGCCGCGCAATGTGAAACAATCCATTTTGCATGGCATGCTCGGGCGCATCTTCCTGCGCGGTATTGTGATGGGTGGGCTCGTGTATGTCGCCTTCATCTGGGCTGCCAGTCAAGGCATGAGCGGCGCAGAAGCGCAAACCCTCGCCTTTTTGACCCTGGTGTTTGGCCAGCTGTGGCATGTGTTCGACGCGCGTAGCACCCGCACTTTGTTCGCCCGCAACCCGTTTGAAAACTATCAGTTGCTGCTGGCAGTGGCTTTCGCGGCGGTGGCTTCATTACTTGTCACCATCATGCCGTTCTTCAACGAAGTGATGGGGACCGCGCCACTTTCTAGCACGCTGTATGCTGCGGTAGTCTTCATCCCGGCGCTACCGACCCTCATTTTGTCTGGAATCAAAGAACTGTGGCTGCGTTGGCATCGCCCGCCGGTAGCCCCAGAGCATGATTAAAGATTGTTTTTTCGGGCCAGATTGCCTACAATCGGGGTAACCATATCGAGGTGAGCCAGTTGAATGTTTATCATGCGCTGAAAATGATTCAGATCGAGCACCAGCCCCTCAATCATCGCCAGGTCGTGATCACCGATGAAAACGGCAAGCCGCTTTCGCAGCTGACCGATCTACTAAGTGATTGTCTCAGTAAAATCGACCTTTTCGTTGATTTGTCCAGCACCGACACGGCCAGCGATGTCATCGATGACCTGCATTTACTGACGCCCTTGCCGAATGACGTGCTGGACGAATACCAAAAAGTCCTCGATCAGCCGATTTGAAGTGCCCTACAATTGTTAGACAAGAAGTCTAACGATTGTGGGGTATTTCTTGCACTAACTTTTCACCAGCTGAAATTGAAACCCAAAACCGGGATTTAGTAAAACATGCTGACGAGTTTTTAACCGATCCAGAAAGTGGCTGGGAAGTCTTCTTAGAACCCGAAGCCATTCAACTGCTCAGTTTCTGGTGTCGAACACCACAACAAATGCGACGCTTTATCCGCATCATTTTGAATGCTAAAAACAACCTCGAAAAAGAACATCAAGCCTTAGGAGTCAAAATTAATTTAGGTGACGATACGCTTAAACCACTGATAACTAAGACCTTGAGAAGATACTTTAACGTGCTCAGAAGTAACGAGAAGCATGTTAAGGACGTGGAAAACTATTTGTACGGGACCATGACGAATCTGTTCGGTATTTACTGGAATAAACTAGCTGGGGCTAAATATCGGGCGCAACACTCAGAAGAATTCAAAAATCAAGGGGTCATTTCAGATTAGCTCTAAAATCGTTTCTCATCCGTTTTAGTTAACTGGCATATAAATTACACCAGAGCTGATTTAAAATGGCTTAGAAACGATAAATATAGCCAATAATAAGCGAAAAAATACGCTAATTGGTTTCAAAATCCTAAATTCATGTCAATAAAACGCCAATTTGGTTTAACCCTGAAATAAAATTGTCAGCAATTGAGGACGCGGAAACCTGAAAGCTTAACTTGAACTAACCGAAATACTTGGTCAATAACCAGAAAATAAGGCCTGTCAGAATACCAGTCGGGATCACAGCCAGCAGATAATTCTTAATTTCATACCACGAGAACCGCTTTTTCGTGGTTTGTAACTGCTGATCCATTTGATCAGCGACTTGGGCCATCGTCTCTTGAATGGTCTGGTTCACTTGGTCGCTGAGTTGGCTGAGGCGCTGGTTGTTTTTGGCTTGTTCGGTTTGAATTTGTTTGAGCGCGGTCAGATTTTCCTGACTGATCAGGTTGGTCTGCTTTTGGAATGCTGCGTAGGCGCTTTGTAAGGTCTGTTTTAATTGGGCCTGCGAGCTGGCGTTGCTGCTGTCTAAGTTGTTTAAGGTCGTCTGAAACTGTTGGTTGACTTGTTGGGCGGTCTGTTCGATCTGATGAAGTTGTTGATCGAGGGACGTTTTGGCTGTGGCTTGCAGTTGAATCTGAGTGCCCTGGTAATTCCGGAGTTCGGCTATGGTCTGATTGAGCTGGGTCAATTGTTGGGTTAACGGTTCGTTCTGGTTGCTGGTTGGTTCTTGTTTGGTTTTGTCGGCTTGCCAACTCATTAAAAATCGTCTCCTTTTCATAATCAAGCCCGAGTTTGGTTCCCCGAGACTTGTAATTGGTCCCTAATAGCTGATAGGTGAGATTTTTGCCCCGTTCCCATACTTTAACTGCCTGTTGTTTCAAGTCGTCCTGAAAGGCCTGAAAATCGCGAATCAGGGGGTTCTGCATGGTGTGATCGACGGCTTGGCGGATTTGATCTTTCCAAGTGGGCTGCTGTTTAGCCCGGAGCTTAATTTCGGCCATTGAGCGTTTCTCGTGACGGTTAGGATCGGGCCGAGTGACCATTAAGCCATGTTCCTGGCACACTTGATCCGTGATGTGGACTAAGTGATCGCGATATTGGTGCCAATTACCGTGCATTTTTTGCCCGGTTTCCAGGTTAATCGCGCCAATGACGGCATGGACGTGTAACGAATCGGTATCGGCATGTTCATAAAGGGCCACCTGTTGATTGGGATAGGCTTTGGCATAAACTTCTGTGGCAACGGCTAAAACCGTTGTCTGATCATGAGGATCTTGCGGATTAAATTCCAACGGGCTAAAGGCAATCCGGCTGGCATACGCTTGGGTCTTACCAGGATTGCCATAGACGGCCCGCACTTGTTTAAATTCGCTTTTAGCGTACTGAATATCTAAATTGAGGCCATCTTTTTTGATGGCTCGTTTTTCAGCGTAATTGACTAACCTAGATGCACTGGTGGAACGTTTTATGTGAGTTGTTGCCATACGCGGTGCACCTCGTTTTGTAAATCCTTTAATGCTTGGGGATCGATTTGACCACCTTGATTAGCATGATGGGCCAATTGATTAAGATTACCGCCAATTTTAGCTAACTGATGAGTGATGTTCTGGGCATCTTGGGCGGCAATCTTAGGCGTTACCAAGCGCGCCCCCTGGGCCTTCTTTTTGACAAAAGCCGGCACGGACAGATTTAAAGTTTGCGCGGAACGCGCCAGCTTTAAATAGTCCGGTTCACTCACCCGAAAATTAATTTGTTTGCTAGCCTGACGATGAACCTGAGTCGTCTTTTTTGTGCTAGCCATATCTTGTGGTTCGTTCACAAGTCCCACCTCCGTTGCCCTGCGGGCAAAGCTATTCGAGATATCAAAAGTCGGATCAGCCGACGGCTGATGACCTCCTAATGATAATCGAATAATAGAGGATTGGCAAGCAACCCGCATGCTAGCCACAAGACTACGTTTGTGGCTGCTGCGGTGCTTGCAAGGGGGAAAGCTAACGCTCCCCCTTGACCCCCAAGTTAGCTGCGCAATGCCAAAATGGCTAGCCGACTGGCTAGCCATTTTTTGACAAAGCTTCGCGTTTTTTACTCAGATTTTGATGGCAAAATTGAGTAAAAAAGTCGGCCAGACGGGAGCAGTTGGCCGAATGATTTTGCATCATCAGCATGCCTTCAGCAGGAGCCTTTCAGGCGGAGTTTTACGCAAACGGCGCAAGCTAATTTAGCTTGATCAAAAAAGTATTCTAACCATTTAAAATCAGTTTATTATCCAATTATATTGTTTAATGATTTTATCTGTTTTTTCTGTTTTTTCCTAATGCAATCTGGTTTCTTTTTATTTGTCTTTTAACCTGTTTTAAAATTACAACATTGTATGAATGTTGTGATTTATTAAATTCTTTTTGCGCACGTATAGCATAGTTCATCATGGATATATTTTTTCCTCTAGGATTAAAGCATAAGTATCTTTGGGTAACATTTTTGTGGAAACTCAATATATCATTAATTTTTCTACTTTTTGCAGCAATTATTCTATCTACATAATTTTTACGTTCATAATTATTTGCTATTCTCCATGTTGCAGGTTCATGTCCGTTGGGATATTTCTTCACATAATAGTTCTGAATCTTTGCTTGGATTTCATCATTTCCAAGGCTGGAAATGTGATTATCATTTTCTAGCATAATTAATCTTTTAAGAGCTCTTTTACTTTTGTAAGAGTATTTATAAATACTTTTTGGCCGTAATGATACTGAAATTCCGTCAAACATAAAACCCAGATAATCTAACGAAGAGGGAGTAGAAGAGATTTTATTAGATTTATTATTCTTTAACTTTTTATTTGGATAACTTAATTTAGTTATAGATGATTTTGCAGATTCAAATTTAAAAATTTTGGTTTTATGAGGTTCAATGGTTAATTTTATATTTTGGCTCCTTTTGACTATGTATCTTTTAAAGCTAATAATTTTATATAGTGGCGTAGTTGTTGGTATAACTATGATAAAGTCATCTGAATATCGTCTATATATTCCATTGAAATGTTTTGTTATTTTATTTATTTGTTTATCAAAGTTGATCATATATACATTAGCTAATGTTGCACTAATTGCTGTTCCTTGAGGAATTCCAACATTATTTTTATTTGAGAATATTAATTGATTGTTTTTAATTAACTCGCCAAGCATTCTAATATTTTTTATATATGCACGTTGATTATTCCTTTTAAAAGGTGAATTTATACCTACCATACTTAATTGAGATTTTAATTTTTCCCTGGAAATAGATTTGAATTTTAATAAAGAAGTAAGCATTTTTTTCCAATCATTAGGAATAACAGTGACATTTAGAACTTCTTTTATATTTTTGATAAGGATTTTATGGTTTAAAGTATCGAAAAAATGATGAAAGTCTCCCTTTATAATCCAAGATTCATTTGTTTGGTCTATAAAATTAAATACTTCTCTAGCGGCTTTGATACTGTCCATACCGATATTTTTTCTATAAGCTGTAGCTACCAATTGGAAATTATTATTTTTGACATATTTCTCATAATTATATCCAAGAATTTCAGAATAATATTTATAAATTAAAGCATCATGGTGACTTGATAATGATATTTTTCTTCTTTTGGGTTTAACATCTTTTTCTTTAGGTAAATATTTTTTAAAAACTATAGAGTAGGTTATAAAAGGTAAATATCTATGTTTACATAAAACATCTGTACTGATTGATGATAGGAAATTAGTTGCTTCAGCTGTTGTCAACGGAAAATCGAAGTGAAGATAGGACTTTGAAATATAGTTTTTAGTATCAAAGTTATTGGGTTTATTAATATTATTATTCATTTAGTATCTCCTATAAAATAGAAAATCAGACATAAGTCTTTGGCTTTCTTCATCACATTGCCTAATTGACTTATGCCTGCCTAACTTTCCTGTAGTAATCTCCATATCGATATACTGCATGTTGTTGTGACTTATTATAATATTACTGAAAGTATTCTAAGCAATTTGCTTGAGTATTATCAAGGAGGTATATTGCTAATGAGATTAGCTTTAATTACACTTGGATTGTTCGTCCAAATTAATCAATTTATACATTTGACAAATGCTAACAGCATGTGTTATTGAACTGTCTCATCTTACAACGAAAATATGGTTTCTAGAATCGGTAATTACATTATATCATTATTCATTTAAGCTGATTAAATTGTTATTAACCAATGATTTTAGATGAGAACATTCGAACCAACAAACGGCCAAATAATTCCGGTGATAAGGTTGCTGCCGGTAAATTTAAAAATTGCATCATGCAGCCACCAATGTACTGGAAAAATGAAGAAGCAAAGAAACAAATCGGCTTAATGACCAAATTTTCGCCTGCTTCATGTTTTTTTGAGCATAAATTGCTAAAATAATTAGGATTGAAAGTTTTGGTATTCTTTGCAAAGCGAATCATCAATCTTATAGAAATTTTCACGAATATAACGGTACATTGCTTCATCATCTTTGAATGATTTAATTTCTTTCATATAATCCGTGGTTGTGTGATCATTAAACGATTTCAAATACGTTTGGAACTCAGATAGTTCATCCTTTAAAGCATTTTTCAAAAAACTGTTATTAGTATAAAATCTATTGTGGTCGTTAATGGCATTAGATAGTCTTTTTAAGTTAGCAAAGGGATAGACATTAAATATAAAATCACTGATATTATCTTCGTATTTAAGCAAATCGCTTGGTAATTCTATATATTTTTCTTTTTTTAAACAATACAAAACTCCCAAGTCTTTTGAGTTATGGGTAGGTTGACAGGCAAAGTGAATTGCTACTAAAGGATTTAGTGTAATGTCAACTAAAGGTGTTGGGAGACCATGGTGTTGACATAAAGCCATAAAGTTAAAGTCTTCGCGTTTATTTAAGCTAATTATTTCTCTATGAAAAGCTTTTGACCATAGAAGCATGTTTCTAAAGTTTTGGAATATATTTTGTCACCTTCTTTTTTTGGATTTCTAAATAAACTGGATGAAATTTTATTTTCGTAAAGTCCATTTTCTCCTCTAAAGAAGAACTTAGCACCATCTCTTTGAATATTTTCCAATTCTTCTATTATTTCTTTTATATTGCTGCAATTCTTTTCCATATATAAGCACCACTCTTTTATTTTAATAAGAACAACTAGCCAAAATCAATTTGATCTAGCATAGTTTCTTGGCTGGCCTGATCTAAGCCTAAATAAGCTAACGTCATGGCTTCACTGGAATGATTGAGTAAATGCATGACTAGGCCAATATTATAATTCGATTGCGTATAGACGCGATAAGCACCCGTTTTGCGCATCGTATGGGTGCCTAGATAATTAATGCTTAAAAGATCGCCGACTTTGCTCATGATTTTATAGAACTGTTTTTCCGTAATATGCCGTTCTGGGTGTTGAATGGACGGAAAGAGCCATTCAGATTCTAGTTTATGATCAAGCAGCCATTGACGATACAATAAAAGCTCTGTTTGAACTGGTTTAAGGTACAAGGTATTAGGCTTGCCTGTTTTTCGGTCGTGAATGAATGCATTTTGTTTAATAGAACCGTCCGGATTAAAAATATCGGCCTGTTTTAAGCCCATAACGTCACTCACTCGCAGTAGCGTCGCTTTACCAACTTGAAAAATCGTATAGTTACGTCGGCCAGCTTTAAAGTTATTGAGTAACGTATCTTGAACCTCTTTAAGAACGTTTGAATCTTTGATGGGTAGGACAATTTGTTGCATAAGCTGTTAGTTCCTTTACTTTAAAATTAATTTAGTTGCAGAAAACCTAAAAATCGAATATTATAATGTAGTACGATGGTAAACTTAAAGGAGGCGGATTAGAATGAGTAATACTATTATTAAAAACAAGACAATTTCAACTCGTGTAACACCTGACATTAGTGAACGGGCTAAAGCTAATCTAGCAAAACAAGGGCTAACCGTTTCTGAGTATATACGCTTATCGTTAGTTAAAGCGGCCAATAATGAAGTTCGATTAGTCAGCTTTTTAGATTCTCCGGAAGCCTTAGCCGCTAAAAAAGAAGCAGAAACAGGGCAGGTCAAAAACATTGGTTCATTGACTGACTTTGAAGATTGGATCGATAAGTTAGATGCAAATTAAACAGACCAAATCTTTTGAACGTGAATTAAAAAAACTAGTCAAAAAACATTTTCCAATAACTGTCTTGAAGCCTTGTTTAGAAGCAATTGTTGAACAAGATGTACTTGTTTTGAAACAGATTAAAGATCATGCATTAAAAGGAAATTGGCGTGGCTATCGTGAATTTCACCCTGCCAGATATGGAAACTATGGTAAAAATTATGACAACTGGATTGTTATTTATCAGCTAGATCATGATGAATTGATTTTGTTATTGGTTGCAACTGGCTCCCATGAAATCTTGAATCAATAGCTATAGTTTAGGGGCACTTATAAAAAAATAAATTAAAATAGCCCCCAATATCTACATTATAGATATTGGGGGCTATTCTTTCAATGTTTTTGAGGGGTTATTTGTTAATTATAGACCCTATATATTCATAGCCCCTTTCTGTTTGGTGTTAAAGTATTAGTCATCGATGTCATGCACTATCTTGTTTAGCTCCGTTTTGATGGAACTGGAAATATTTTCTAAATTGAAATGATTATATATTTCTTTATCCTTAAGCATCCTTTTTTGTGCCTTATTTAATTTACACTCATTGTTACCCACTACCCATTCATCCTTTGTACGTATAAAGGGGTTTTGCGCACTTTCCTTTAACGCGTTTTGAACATCTTCATAAGGTAAATAAAATTCAATTGTAGATTTATTTAATTGGTAGATTGTAAAATTAGTCCGAACAGCGTTCGGATTAATTTTACAATCTACCAATTAACGTCTCCATCTTTTCAAAACGACTTAATTCTACGGGCTATAAATAACTTAATTTGCCAGTGTATAACGTTTCAGATTAAGCTACCACTAAGTTATAATAACCATATCGAAAGGAGATCAATCTAATGAAATATACGAAAACCAAAGCAGTATTAAAGCAACTCGTTGCCGATTTGAGCCAGATGTCAATGATTATCCATCAGACGCATTGGTACATGCGTGGCCCCAACTTTTTGAAGTTGCACCCCTTGATGGATGAGTTCATGGAAGAAATTGACAGCCAACTCGATGTCATTTCTGAACGGCTGATTGCGCTTGATGGCAGTCCTTACTCGACCTTAAAAGAAATGGCCGAAAACACTAAGATTCAAGACTGGCCTGGTGAATGGGACAAAACAACCCCAGAACGCCTCGCACACTTAGTTGATGGCTATCGTTACTTGGAAGACCTTTACCAACACGGCATTGAAGTATCCGATGTTGAAAAAGACTTCAGTACCCAAGATATTTTCATTGGTCTCAAAACCGCAATTGAGAAGAAAATCTGGATGATTCAGGCAGAGCTTGGGTCGGCGCCGGAAATTGATGAATAAAATAATATTAAAAAATCGGTAGGCTTAAACATTGCTAACGCTTATATCAGTGCTGCTATTTAATTAAAATGAGACATCCCAACAACGGGGTGGCGCATTTTTGTTTGCAATGCGGTGACAAATAGGCCGGAAACAAAATAAGTGAGTGATAACTCATTTTAATGTTGACAAACCGAGATGTACTGATTATACTAAGGCCATTAAGTGAGTGAGCATACACTCGCTTTGAGAAAGAGGGTTATTAAAATGGCAACGGATTATGTCATCGCCAAGCAGGTCAGCAAGCACTTTGGTCATCAGCAAGTGCTCAATCAGATTGATTTGACACTGCCGGCTGGAATGATTTATGGCTTGATTGGGCCATCAGGAGCTGGGAAGACCACCTTGATCAAGAGTATTTTAGGGATGGAAGCTGTGGATAGTGGCACTGTTAAAGTCATGGATACGGTGATGCCCAATAGGGCGGTAATGGCACAAGTAGGGTATATGGCCCAAAGTGACGCTTTGTATGAGACACTAACGGCCCGTGAAAACCTGACCTTGTTTGGGCAATTGATGAGCGTTCCAAAAATAAAGTTAGCACAGATGATTGATTATGCAGCCGGATTAGTTGATTTAACGTCCCAATTAGACAAGCGGGTCAGTGGCTATTCGGGTGGGATGAAACGGCGCTTGTCGTTGGCAATTGCCCTGATTCAGGATCCCCAATTATTGATTTTAGATGAACCGACCGTTGGGATTGATCCAGAATTACGGCAACAAATTTGGACCGAACTAAATAAGCTCAAGGATACCGGTAAGTCGATGCTCGTGACAACGCATGTCATGGACGAAGCAGAACGGTGTGATTATCTCATGTTGATTCGGCACGGGATTGCGCTTGCTGAGGGGACACCCGCGGCACTGAAACAACAGTATGCAGTAGATACGATCGAACAGGTCTTTTTGAAAGCGGGGCGGATGCAAGATGCGAACGATGGCAATCGTTAGACGAGTTTTTAAGCAAATGTTACGTGATAAGCGTACCTTGGCGCTGATGTTTTTGGCACCATTGCTGATTATGACGCTGATGTATTTCTTATTTCAAAACAACACGACGCAAGTAGCAAGCTTGGGTGTTCATCATGTAGACCAATCCGTGGTTAACGTGATCGATACCAAAAACGTGACGATTCATCATTATGATAGTTCACAGGCACGGAAAATGATTAAGCAGCATGATCTAGATGGCTATTTGACTCAGAAAAATGGTCAATTGACGATTACTTATTCAAATAGCAATCCAACCAACACGTCTTTAATTAAGGCGAGTTTACAATCAGGATTAGTCAAGTTGAAAATGAAGACGCTGGTGACCGTTACTAAGAAACAGCGCGCGGCCCTTGAATCGCAACAAGCCGCTTTGAAGAAGCTGACAGCAGCCCAGACACAAGCAACGGTGACCAAGCTGAAGACTGCCATTGCACAAGCCCAGGCCCGCGGTGACCAGGCAACTGCTGAGAAATTACAAAAGCAACTCAAGCAGGCCACAGCCACGACGTCTAGTTCGACTCAGTCAGCTAAAGCAACCAGTTATACGACTAAGTCTCATTATATTTATGGTAGTAGTGATTCAACGTTCTTTGAAAACTTTTCGCCAGCATTTCTCGGTTTCTTTGTCTTCTTCTTTGTGTTCTTGATTTCTGGCGTTTCACTTTTGAATGAACGCACTACTGGAACCCTAAGCCGGCTACTTGCAACCCCAATTCGACGGAGTGAAATTATTATGGGCTATCTAATTGGCTATGGGGGCTTTGCCATCATTCAGACTGTTCTGACCGTTGTTTTTACAATTGTGGTCTTCAAGATTCACTTAGTTGGTAGTATTTGGCTGGTCTTTCTGACTAACTTATTATTAGCGTTAGTGGCTTTGACCTTGGGTATCTTTATTTCCACCTTTACTAACTCAGAATTTCAAATGATTCAGTTTATTCCACTGATTGTTGTACCACAAATCTTTTTTGCTGGGTTGGTTCCAGTCGATGGCATGGCCAGTTGGTTGCAAGCAATTGCCCACATCATGCCGTTATACTATGGTGCTAATGCGTTGACGGCTGTTGTGACAAAGGGTGCTGGGCTTGGCGATATTGGTGTCAATTTGTTAATATTAGTAGGGTTTATGGTCGTACTAACAATGTTGAATATTGTTGGAATGAAACGTTATCGGAAGGTGTGAGGATATGGAACGACCACGGATACGGGATTATTTTCAACAGGATCTAAGTCAGAATGAAACGATTACACCTAAGCAACGGGCCATCCTCCAGGCAAGTCTCGATTTGTTTGCTGAAAAGGGTTTTGACCAGACCAGTACTAGTGATATTGCACAACGGGCCGGCGTTGCGGAGGGGACGGTCTATCAGCGGTATAAGACTAAGGTTGCCTTACGGGATGCCATCTTAGCACCAATTACCGCGCACATTGTGCCAATCTTAGCGAGTGATTTTTCAGAGGATAAATTACGGCAGCGTTATCCCAGTCTACAGGCATTCGTCACAGCAATTTTTACGGACCGAGTTGCATTTGCTAAAGCTAACGTGAAAGAGTTAAAGGTCATTTTTGAAATGGCAGCTTTTGACACCGAACGACGCGAACAGATTCTTAGCCAGATTGCGCCTAAGATGGTCAAGCAGATGGGAAGTGTCATAAATCAACTAAAAGCAGATCATTTGATTGTGGATTGGCCGAATGATTTGATACTGCAAAGTTTGTTATCGCAGCTATTCGGTTACCTAGCGCAGTTAATGCTGGAATTGCCGGGAACTGAAATTGAGCGCGAACAAGCGTATTTGATTACGGTGATGACCAAAATATTGACCCCGGGTGAACATGATCAAATTACTGGTCAGTGAGCTAACTGTTACTTGATATAAACTAAAGCCACTTCTGTACTTAGCGGTCATTTGAACGCTAAGTACAGAAGTGGCTTTGGTCGTTGCTACGCGTGTTCGTTTGTTAATCTGCTAGTATCGTCATTTTATTCAACAAACTAGTTTGTAACTGGCTGAGTGTGGTCGTCATGTAGACCGGGTAAAGATCTGGGTTGACGAGCCGCTGGGTTGTTCGTGGGAGCTCGGCAAGTTTAGCCTGGGTCGTTGCCTGAATGGTTGTAACCGGAATTGACGTGGTGTTGGACAAATCTACCGGCGCGAGTAAGGGCCGGGCTTCAAAATGGGTGAGTCGCTGTTGACGGTCGACACTGAGTGGGTCACTGGTGACGACGGTTAGGCTGGTCGCATCAACGATCGTCTCGGTAGCTAGTGCAATCAAATCAGCAAAGGCCCGCTGAGTTCCTGGTTCGTACAGACGATAGACTTGCTTATCACCAGGAATCGTTAGTTTTTCGCGACTGGCACTGACCTTGATCTTGGGGGTGCTCTGACCATTGCTCTCAGTTGCCGCAAGCTTGTAGACGCCACTTAGAACCGGTGCGGACGCGCTAGTGATGAGCTTTTCACCGATACCAAAATTATCGATCGGTGCGCCTTCGTGCAACAGCGAGGTAATGATGTGTTCATCCAATGCGTTAGAAATAGTGATTTTGGCATTGGGAAAGCCAGCCGCGTCCAATTGTGTCCGGGCAGCTTGTGATAAAGTCGTGACGTCCCCCGAATCGATTCGAATACCGACGGGTTCATGCCCAGCTGCTCGTAGCTCCTTAAAGACCGTCACCGCGTTAGGAATCCCAGAGTTAAGCACATCATAAGTATCGACTAGTAGCGCACTATTGTCAGGATATTGTTCGGTCCACTTGCGAAACGCCGTTAGTTCATCTGGGAAAGCTTCAATCCAACTGTGGGCCATGGTACTAGCAACGGGAATATCAAACAGCTTCGCAGCGAGAACGTTTGAAGTACTATTGGCGCCACCAATAATGGCTGCCCGGGTGCCGTAAAGTGCGCTTTCCGGGCCTTGCGCACGGCGCGCACCGAATTCCATAATTGGACGTCCTGCCGCGGCATAACTCAGTCGACGAGCTTTAGTGGCAATCAGTGATTGGTGATTGACGATATTTAAGACGAGCGTTTCAAGTAATTGCGCTTGCTCAAGTGGTCCAGTGATTGTCAATAGTGGTTCACGAGGAAAGACCGGGGTTCCTTCTGGAGACTGGCAAAGTAGGCGGCGGATTTTTTTAACATATCACGCTCCAATGCTAATTCGGCATTTTCACGTTTTAAGGCACGGTTCTCAGCTTCTAAAGAAGCAAACGGCGTTTGCTTTCCATCTTCGGTATATAGCTTCCGCCAACGATACAGGGCACTTTCAGGAACACCAAGTTCGGAGGCAATGATTTTAACTGGTTTGGAAGAGTTAAAACTCAAACGTACCGCATTTTTCTTAAAATCTTGGTCGTAGCGATTGCGTGAATAGGTCATTTTGAGGACTCCTTTCGGATAAATCAATTCTCTTATGTTTCTGTCCGAAATTCTAGTACAGACCCTCCATAATTTGTATGCTCTTTTCTAGTACATATTTACGATAATTATTCGATTACCAAAAATGCCACCATTTTTTATTAGTTATATTTTTAGCTGCCTGTTTTTTTGCACCATCAGTTTTTGCAACTTGGCTTTTTTCTATACTTTCAAGATCTTCAACTGGGCCATCTAATTTTCGTAGGCGTTCTTTCAAATGGCGATCTTCTGCTACTGTTGCTAATTGTAATTGTTGTTGTTGGTCTATTAGTTTTGTTAAATGATCTATTTGTCTGTCTTTGCTACTTATTTGCTGGTCTTTGGTCGCAAGCTGTTTGTCACGTTGAGACTTTAAATCTGCTACCTCTTTTCTTAGAGTAGCAATTAGCTCATTATTTTTTTTGCTAGTCTTTGTCGCTTTTTTGCTACCTATTTGTTGATCTTTTGCTACCAAAGGCTTTGCTACCTTGTCCCTAATAATCCTTTCAGCTGTAAGGCTAATCATGTTTGTACCTTGACTATCTTTTTGTTGGTTCTTTGTTGGTAGTCTTTGGTAGTGATATTGAATAGTTTGTTTAGAGACCTTCAATTCATCAGCAAGTTCTCTAATTGTTTTAGGCATTATTTCCAAACCCCTTTCGGAGTTCAGCAAGTGCTTCTTGTCTTGCTTGATCTCTTAATTTTTTATCGTGCTCGGCCTGTTTATCAGCCAACGCTTGTTTCTCAGTAGAGCCTAAAGTTAACCCCTTAACCTTGTCAATGGCGCGCCATTTTTCCTGTTCTGTTAATTCACCATTATGCTGAATGTTAAAGAGTTTTTGACGTTCATCTTGAAATTGACCTTGTGAGAAGTCGTTAGCGTCTTTCTTTTCAGGCTTCCAAGTAAAAGAATACCCAATTACTGGTTTCCCGCGGCCTTTACCATATTTCTTTCGAACAGTTAGGCCTCTAAACAAAGGGGTTAGTTCTTCCTTAATTGGGCGAATAACCCTAGATTCAACGTTCGCAGGCTTACTCCAATAGCTTTGTGGAATATCTAGTAGTTCAAAGAAATCATTTTTAGAAAAATAAGCATAACCAGTGGTTCGGAATTGTTTAAGAATACGAAAAGTTGTTTTTGCGTAACTACTCTTTAAATCTCGGAACTCTGTCAAAGCATAACGAACCCAACTTTCGAGATTATTTAGAAGTTTCAACGCTTTGGGATAAATTTGAATATCAACATAAGGAACGTCTGCAGATCCCTTAATTTCAAATCGAGTGAACATGACAAACATCTCTCTATCAAGACCATCTTTACTTCGAGAGCCAAATCTAAGACCTAGTATTTTTTGATATGTACTTTGTATGTCATCAATAAACCGATTATTTGCGGTTGGCTTATAGGCACTTAACTCTTTTAACTGATCAAAGGTAAATCTAACAGTATCATCACCTTTATCACGCATTCTAGAAACTACAGAAAAGAACAAGTTCATTTCTACAGGAGTAAACCTTCGCAAGGGGATTGTATTTAATTCAGGGTCATATTTGACTAATTCATTGCTCATAAAATAACCTCCTTGAATAATACTACCTTATTTGAATACAGGAGTAAATAAATGTAGTCGATAAACAGACAAAATGTAGTCGATAAACAGACAAAATGTAGTCGATAAACAGACAAAATGTAGTCG
>NZ_RHNP01000005.1 GCF_003950295.1 Loigolactobacillus iwatensis | reverse complement strand
AATTACTCGCATGACTAACACCTAGACCACTTATAAGTGAAAGCTGGCCGGTGTTGCACTTAGTTTGACAATTTAGGTTAAAATTTCATGTCAAAAGTTACGAATAATTCTAGCGTGGCAGGTAGATGTGTGGCAGTCACTTTATTTAACGTTATGCCGTTACCAGATTTAAAGGGTCTAGTTGTTAGCTATGGGTGTGCTATAATGGGGGCACTGTTGGGAGTTACAGAAAACAAAAAAAGACAGACGCTCTTAACGTCTGTCTTACTCAATGAAATAGATGGACCGTCGGGGGATCGAACCCCGGACCCACGGATTAAGAGTCCGTTGCTCTGCCAGCTGAGCTAACGATCCATGTCATCAACAAGAAATAGTATAGCAAATAATAATCAGTCACGCAAATCTTTTTTGTAAAAATTTTATATTTCTTTAAAGTTCAATGAAATCACGTGTTTATTTTTGTAAGAACGTGCTTTTATTATAAAATTACGTTAGCGTTTTAACTGGTAAGCGGTAAGCACACAAAGGTAAAATTTAACGCCTATTTTGCCAAGACTTACCTGAATGGTTATAATTGTAACCGAAGCGCATCCAAGGAGGATACCCACACATGGCAAAAAAAATTCTAGTCGTTGACGATGAAAAACCGATTTCTGATATTGTTAAATTTAATTTGACTAAAGAAGGTTATGATGTTGTTACGGCATATGATGGTGAAGAAGCTTTAGAAAAAGTAAGTGAAGAAAATCCTGATTTAATTATACTCGATCTAATGTTACCTAAGATTGATGGCTTGGAGGTTGCGCGTGAAGTCCGGAAAGATCATGATATGCCAATTATCATGTTAACGGCCAAGGACTCTGAGATTGATAAAGTATTAGGCTTGGAGATGGGCGCCGATGATTACGTAACTAAACCCTTCTCTAATCGCGAACTTGTTGCCCGAGTTAAGGCTAATCTACGCCGTCAAGGAACGATTAATAATGCTCAACAACAAGAAAATGATGAAAATAACGAAATTCAGATTGGTGATTTAACTATTCACCCTGATGCATATATTGTTTCTAAGCGTGGGGACAAAATTGAGTTAACCCACCGTGAATTTGAGTTACTACATTATTTAGCGCAACACATTGGCCAAGTCATGACGCGTGAACATTTACTCCAAACAGTTTGGGGCTACGATTACTTTGGTGATGTTCGGACGGTTGACGTTACAGTACGACGTTTACGTGAAAAAATCGAGGATAACCCAAGTCATCCAGAATGGTTAGTTACCCGTCGTGGTGTAGGCTACTATTTGCGAAACCCAGAAGCGGAATAGAGCCATATGCACTATTAGAAATAGCATCGCACTAGCAATGTGTTGCACTAATGCTTTTTACAGTATAGCCAATAAGCAGTACAAGAAAATTGTACTGCTTATCGTATATTGTCGTGGTGTTACAGCGGCTAATTAGCGTAAAAATTATTTTATATTTATTGGGCAACAGAAAGTCAGATTAAGGATTCATTATGAATAAAAAAATCCATTTTTTTCAATCAATTAATTTTAAAATTGCACTCGTTTTTATTCTGCTACTGATGGTAACCTTGGAAATCATTGGGGCTTATTTTGTCAAACAGTTAGAACAACAGAACATTCAAACTTTTAAACAGCAGGTTCAAACACCAGCTTACGTGAATAACCAATTGGCAGATGACTTATTGAAGACGGATGCAACTTCGGCCAACAAAGAGATCGGCAATGTTTTAGCGGACCTTAATAACTCCGCCGATATTCGCGTTGTTGATAGTAAAGGTATTATTCGTGGTACTAGTGATGTCAACGATCAAGGTGAAGTTGGCCAAAAAACGCCTGATAGTGACGTTAAGAACGTCCTCTATAATAATCGTTCGTACGAAACGTTGTCCTACGATAAAAAGAACCAAGCAAGCTATTACGTCACGATCGTTCCGTTAATTAATCCTAGCGGCGATAGTAATAGCGTGGTTGGTGCTATTTACGTACGCGCCAATATGAAAAGTGTGTATAAGGGGATTAATAGCATTACCATTATCTTTTTGACGGCTTCGTTAGTGGCGGCGCTTTTCTCTTCAGTAATTGCAATTGTGATTAGTCGTGCGATTACACGGCCAATTGATGAGATGAAAAAACAGGCTATTCGAATGGCCCGTGGTGATTATTCAGGGCAGGTTCGAATTTACGGTCAGGATGAATTAGGACAATTAGCTGTAGCCGTTAATAATTTGTCAGTTCGGGTTGAAGAAGCACAGGAGGCCTCAGAAGCAGAGCGTCGTCGTTTGGACTCGGTTTTATCACATATGACCGATGGTGTTATTTCAACGGATCGGCGGGGAAACGTGATCATTATTAATGAGGCGGCAGCTGATTTCCTTGATGTTGACGATAGCGCTGTGATTGGTCAATCAATTTTACAGATTTTAAAAATTGGGAACGATCACACTATTCGGGACTTATTGGAAAACCAAACGGAATTAATGTTAGATTTTTCTAGTCACGAACATGATTTAATCCTACACGCCGAATTTTCTTTGATTCAACGTGAAACTGGGTTTATTTCGGGGATCGTTTGTGTTTTACATGATGTCACGGAACAACAAAAGGATGAGCGCGAACGGCGGCAGTTTGTTTCCAACGTTTCTCATGAATTGCGGACGCCGTTAACTTCAATGCGTAGCTATCTGGAGGCCTTAACGGATGGTGCTTGGAAGGATCCTAAGGTTGCGCCAGACTTCCTACACGTAACGCAGGAAGAGACAGACCGAATGATCCGGATGATTAATGATCTGTTGAGCCTGTCCCGAATGGATTCCGGGACCGTCAAAATGGATATGGAGTTAGTTAACCTTAATGAGTTATTTAATTACGTGCTCAATCGGTTTGATATGATGATTAAGGCAGATACGAGTGCCGCGGACAATAATCGAACTGAGGCTAGAAATTTACCGGCCAACAAAAAATATTCGATTAAACGTGAATTCACTAAACGTGACTTATGGGTTGAAATCGACACCGATAAATTTATGCAGGTTATCGATAATATTATGAATAATGCGATTAAATACTCACCTGATGGCGGTGTTGTGACTTGCCGTTTACTGGAAACCAACAATCACGTTATTTTGAGTATCTCTGATCAAGGTTTAGGTATTCCTAAGAAGGACTTACCACACGTCTTTGACCGCTTTTACCGGGTAGATAAGGCACGCTCTCGGGCCCAAGGTGGTACTGGTCTTGGACTAGCAATTTCTAAGGAAGTTGTTGAGGCCCTTAATGGCCGTATCTGGGTAGACAGTGAGGAAGGTAAAGGCTCAACGTTCTATATTTCTCTGTCATATCAGCCTTACGATGAAGAGGAGGATGATCTCTGGGATGAAAATTAAAAATCTAATCCTGCGCGTGAGTTTGTCCGTCCTAATCGTAATCAGTATTGTTCTTTCAGGGTTAATTTGGACTAATAATGCACGTTTTCAACGGAATACGACTGACGTTACGCCCCAACAAACTCAACTGGATACTAAAAATTTAGCGGCCGTTTATCTTCCAACCCAAATTATGGCCACAACTAAACAAGGGCAAAAAAATCTAATTTATAATAAAAAAGAAAATTTAATTGATACTTTACGTAGTGATGTTAAAAAATGGCGTTTTGGTCGCCCTACAACCGTTAAATTGACGGCTAAGCAGTACCTTAAGCTCATTAATCGGGGTAATATGCTTAGTATTAATTATCCAAGTAACGTTTCTTACTCAATTTTTGGCCAAACTTTTGGTCAGAAAGTTAGCCAGCAGGACCGCAATAAAAATTTTAACCGATTATTGATCCCCTTAGGCAAAAAAGGGGTTGTTTACCTCTTAAGTGACCGGCAAACGCACGGATATCGCGTTAAAGTAAGTAAACAGAATTTAGCGGCTTTGAAAAAAGCAATCAATAAGGCAACTGTAAAAATGCCAATTAATGAGCAATTAATGAATAAGCGGCCACAAATTTTTTATGAACAATCGGTTCAAGTGGCGCAGTATAGTTACTTACTCAATAAGCAAAATCCAACCGATTTTGTTACTGCTTTACTTGGTGGTAAATCGCCTAATTCAGTTGACTCTAAAGAGGTTGGCGATAGCACAATTTATAATGATGGTACTTATAAGAGTCTTCAGGTTAACCATAAAAACGGTACGATTAATTTCGAAGATTATTCCACCAGCAATACAGCTAAAAACACAACGAGTATCTTAACCGACAGTTTTCGTGAACTATCGAATTTAGGGAATACACCAGTTAACATGCGTTATTTCTATTACAATCCACAAGATCGAACCGTCGTTTACCGTAGCTATGTTGAAGGCTTTCCGGTCTTTAACCAAACCAACTTTGGCACGGTTAAGGTTCAGCTGATGGCAACTGGGAATAAGCTAGATTTTTCGGTTTATTCGCTGCAAGTACCACTACCTTCGGACAAGCAAGCAGTAACGCTACCAACAACCCAAAATATGTTGGATCAGCTACAAAATGCCGGTTATAACTTAACGGATGTTAAAAGCGTTCAACTGGGTTATCATTGGCAAGTTAATCACTCATCGGATTCGGTGATTGATCTGACTCCTACTTACTACATTAACTATAACGGTAGTTGGTTGAGTTTAAGTCAAATGCTGAATGCCGATCAGAATGAAGATAGCTCTAGTGAGGAGGCGAATTAATTGGATTTCAAACGAATTGAGATTATTTTTCTAGTTGTCTTTGCTTGTTTGGATATTTTTTTATTCGTCTCTTACCAGCAAAATCAAAATATTGAGATGATCGATTCTAGCGTCTCACGTAATACAACAATTAAGCGGGAAATGAGTAATGATCAAGTTACCACACCGCATTTATCGAGTAAGACCTACACGGGGTATTACTTAGCTAGTAAACCTAACCGAACGTTGCAAGAGCAAAGTGAGCGTTTAACCGGACAACGAGTGACATTTAATGACAATCGTTTATACGGTCACTTTTACAACTCAATTTCAGCGCGCTCGAATCTGCGCTTAATTAATCAATTAAAAGAAATTATGAAAAATGAACACCAGATTCTGCATGGTGATCAGTACCGTTACTCAAGGGAATTTTCAACTGCAGATCGACTTGTTTTTACACAGAAAATCTCTGAAGGGGATCTTTATGACGAGGCCGGCGAGCTGGTATTTCAGGTGAACGATAATCATCAAGTCACTAATTATCAACAAACCTATATTAATCGGCTAACAACCTTACGGGAAAAAGAACAGACGATTAGTGCTAAGCAGGCCGTTCAAGATCTCTATACGGATAATGAAATTTCTTCTGGAGCAACCATTAAGTGGACTAGTGTTGGTTATTCGCGTTTATTGGACGTTAACAATAGTAGTGTGTATATTCCGGCGTGGTTTATTGCCATTGAAAGTAAAAATTCTGGTAATATCCAGATTAAACGGATCAATGCCTTTACTGGTGCATTAATGAAAAATAATAACGATAATAGCTTAGCAACTACCTCCTCTAATTAAAAGGTTGGAACCAAACCCAGTCGCTGACTGTTTCTGAGTATTATTCTAAAATGTGTGTGCCAAAAGTCTGGGTTCACGGGCCTAACTACAGCCAATCCAATAACCATAGTACAGTTATTGGATTAACTGACGGTATGCAGAAAACCCAAAATCGGTTTTTGGCGTACGCCCCTAATTAAGCGCGCTTGATCTCTGGAGAAGTGCATTTGGCCAATTTTCATGGTAGAATGCGGTAGATGAGTTTAACGGACAAAAGGAGATCACAATAGATGGACAACAAGGATGATCAATTGAAGGTCAGTATCTTAAGTAGTGGCAGCACCGGCAATGTGACTTACATTGAAACACCACAATGTAAAATTCTGGTAGATGCTGGTTTGAGTGGCAAAAAGATCGAAAACTTGATGAAAAACATCGGACGTGATCTAACTGCGGTCGATGATCTATTGGTTACCCATGAACACACTGACCATATCAAGAGTGTTGGGGTGTTGGCACGGCGTTACCCTAATTTAAATATTTATGCGAATAAGCTGACTTGGCAGGCCATGTTACCCAAGATTGGTAAAGTTCCAGAAAATCAACAACAAATTTTTGATACGGGTAGTTTTAAAGCGCTTGGTGATTTAGACGTTCAAAGCTTTGGGGTTTCCCATGATGCTATCGATCCACAATTCTATGAATTTCAACACGCCGGCAAGACCTTTGTTATTTTAACGGATACCGGCTATGTGTCAGAACGACTCAGTGCTGAAATTAATGATGCTGACGCCTATTTGTTTGAATGTAATCATGATGTTGAAATGTTGCGCATGGGCCTGTATCCTTGGCCACTCAAGCAACGAATTCTTGGCGATAAAGGGCACCTTAGTAATGAGGCCGGTGCGGATGGTTTAATGAGCGTCATTGGCAACCGAACAAAAAAGGTTTTCCTAGGACATCGTAGTTTGCACAATAACATGAAGGAACTCTGTCACTTAACCGTTTCTTCCATGTTAAAAGAACACGATTATGGTGTTGATCATGATTTTAAATTGTATGATACCGAACCCGATGATGCTTCACCACTAATGATAATTTAAGTTAAATAATTATAGTCTTCTAAACCCCTAAATTTGCGATAAACTTTGTTTTATCATAGGTTTAAGGGTTATTTTTTACGTACTTTATCAATTATTGTGTTTATTTCTTTATTTTTGTGGAATAAATCCTAACTTTTTCAAGAATTATTCAAATGTTTGCGTTATCTTATAGGTCGTAAAGCAATTTGTGCGTTATCCGTTCTAGTTTATTGGTGACGTGGTATATTTAGAAGTGTGGACTAAAAACGTAACGTATAAGGCTTATCTCAAGACTTTTTAGTCCGGAAATTGGAGGAAGATTATGCAAAACAAGCCTAGTTCTGGTCTTATTCGAACGGCAATCGTAGCCGTGGTAGCTGCTGTTATTGGTGGCGGTGTTGTTTACGGTGGTGCTAATTTCTTTAATAGTGGTAGCGATTCTAATGGTAGTGTCGTGAACACAAGTAAGGCTGGCAGTACTAAAGTCAGTAACGTTAAGGTTAGTACAAATTCACAAGTATCTAATGTTTTTAATCATACAAAAAATTCAGTTGTCTCAGTTGTAAATCTGCAAAAGCAAAGTAGTTCTGATAGTAGTGGATTATCCGAATACTTTGGTGGCAGTAATAGCTCTAGTGACAGCTCCAGTAGTAGCAGTAGTAAAGATTTGACGGAATACAGCGAAGGTTCTGGTGTGATCTACAAGAAGGCAAGTGGTAAGGCCTACATTGTTACGAATAATCACGTTGTTTCTGGCTCAGAAAAATTAGAAGTTATCCTGAGTAATGGCACTAAATTAGATGCCAAAAAAGTCGGTACTGATTCAGTGACCGATTTGGCCGTTTTAAGCATTGATTCGGCTAAAGTCACGCAAGTTGCCAGCTTCGGAAATTCCGATTCGATTAAAGTTGGTGAACCTGCCATTGCGATTGGGTCACCATTAGGTTCGGAATACGCAACGTCAGTCACCCAAGGAATTATCTCTGCTAAGAAACGAACCGTTCCAGTTCAGGATGAAACTACTGGTCAAGAAACAGGTGAAGCAACGGTTATTCAAACCGATGCTGCCATCAACCCCGGTAATTCTGGTGGTCCGTTACTAAACATTCAAGGCCAAGTCATCGGGATTAATTCAATGAAATTAAGTGGCACTGGAACCTCGTCTAGCAGTAGTAGCAACGCAACGGTTGAAGGAATGGGCTTTGCAATTCCAAGTAATGAAGTTGTTAAGATTATTGATCAGCTCGTTTCTAACGGGAAGGTTGTGCGACCAGCACTTGGCATTTCAATGGTTGATCTGTCTAACATCTCTTCAGCACAACAGAAATCAATTTTGAAAATACCATCAAGTGTCACTGGTGGGGTTGTCGTCATGTCTGCTAAGAGTAATTCGCCAGCCAGTAACGCCGGCTTGAAGAAATACGATGTGATCACGCAATTGGCCGGTAAGAAAGTAGACAGTAGCGCCGATTTGCGTTCTGAACTATATAATCATAATGTCGGTGATACTGTTAGCGTTAAGTACTATCATGATGGACAAGAAAAATCTGGCTCAATTAAATTATCGGAGAACACTAGTCAGTTAGATATTACTGATTAACTGAGGGGAGTGTTTGGAAAAGCGGTTAGATTCTGAGGATTACTAACGATGTCGATCGGACTAGGATAAACCGAAGTCCAAGTCGCAGCCTAAACAGCCGAATTACCTTTGAAAAAGGTGATTTGGCTGTTGTAGCTACTATTCCGCAATTGAGGATTATTAGCCTAAATCGCTAATAATCTTGATGCTTCATACGTTGTCCATTCAACTACTACTTCGTAATTACGGTTAGTTATTTGCAAAGATCGCAAATAACTTAGGATGCTTCGAATGTTGTCTATTCTTGTGGCAAAAACAAGGAACACAGTTATAAAGTCCATAACTGTGTTTCCTCGACTCAATTCGTCTCGGTCACCGCAAGAACTAGCAAGGCGAAAACCGCCAAGTTGAAACATGGCAACCGCAGGAATCTGCTTTTTCAAACACGTTTACACTAATCAGGAAAATACTAATAAAAGTGGTTAGATTCTACTCCGCAATTGAAAATTATTAGCTCAAAACGCCCATTGTAACGCCAAAACACTGATGTGGCGGTATAAAAAACTAGTCGTTATTTTTACGACTAGTTTTTTTGTGCTCAAAACGGATTTTTTAGAGTTATTCAAATAGTCTGGCGCGCTGATATCAAAATAGTGAATTCGGATTTTTTAGCAAGATTATCTGATGCTTACGCCAAATTAGGTTTAAGCGGGTAATTGGGTAAAAATCACTAGTTTTTAGATTAGCAAATAGTAATTATTCGTTAAAGTAAAAATTGATTAGACGATTTTTCGCTAATTTAATAGTCTTTCGTAATCAATTGGGTAAAAACGAACATTAAGTAATGTTAAGAAATAGATTTGTCAATGTTCATAAGGGTTGTTAACAGCTTTGTACACAACTGTGGATAACTAATAATTGCTAGAATACCGCTATTTTTTGTTTTTATGTTATCCACAGTTTGAATTTGTGCTTGTTGATAACTTGTAATTATTTAGATTAAGTTAGGACTTAAAGTCTGGTATAATAAGTTTTATAGAACGCAAGCGCTAACTTAACGAACGCTTTAATTTTTGGGGATAACTTTTTTACGAAAAAAATTAATTTTTTCTAAAATCAGTATTTTGTGGTCGAATTATTTTGACCCCCAACATTTTGATTTACGAGTTGTGTACATGTGGATAACTTTTGTGGATAACCTGTTATTTACGGTGGGTAACATTGCCCGCTCATCCACAGCTTAATAAAAAATAGGTTATAATTTTTGTTTAGCGACGCTTTTTTTGAGCTAGCGCGCTAGGATGTTATTTGGATAGTAAATTCTCAAATGGAGGACAAGCACGAATGAATATTAAAATAATTGGTGTGGGTAAATTGAAGGAAAAGTACCTTAAACAGGGTATTGCCGAGTACGCCAAGCGGTTAGATAGCTTCTGCAAGTTACAAATTATTGAAGTACCTGACGAAAAAGCACCGGAAAAATTAAGCGATGCCGAGATGATTGAAGTTAAGCACAAGGAAGGGGAGCGAATTCTTGCTAAAATTAAGGCTAAAGAATACGTTTATGCATTGGCGATTCAAGGTAAGCAGCGCGCCTCAGAACAATTTGCCGCAGAGTTTGATCAATTGACGACTTACGGTCATTCGGACATCACTTTCGTTATTGGCGGTTCATTAGGCTTATCACCAGAAGTTTTAAAACGCAGTGACGATCAATTGTCTTTTGGAAAGCTGACCTTACCCCACCAACTAATGCGGCTGGTTTTGATTGAGCAGATTTACCGGGCGTTTATGATTAATGAAGGAAGTCCATATCATAAGTGATGCGGTTTTTTCGTGATATTAACCGCAGGCCGGATCGATAGGGGTCTCCATATCATAAGTGATGCGGTTTTTGGAAAGATTGCCGATATAACGGGACTTATCTGGATATATTAGACTAAGATAAGTAAATAGACGCCACTCCTTTTGCGGGAGGGCGCCTATTTAATCTCTATATAATCTCTTTGTGTCAAAAAGTAACGAATTTCATGAATCAATGGCTCTAAAATACGACTCTATACCTCGAAAATTACGAACAAACGGACAACTACTTAATCATTTGTCCATGTATTACATCTATATTTTATTTGAGCAGTGCATCTGTTAAGGTATCCGCAAATTTCTCTGGTTTTTGCGCGTATCCTAGGTGCCCTCCGGAAATCATTGTAATTGGAACATCAATTTTTTTACTGATTGCTTGGTTAACCGTTTGTGGAAAGAATCCGGTTGAATCAGTTCCGTTGAGTAAAATAACTTTTTCTGAGTTGTTCTTAAAAATATTCCAATCAATAACTTGGCTCGTATACTGTGCGGATTCATATTTCAGCCAAAATAATATTGATTTCATTTTGGCCGGATCTGGTTTTGAGTCAGTTGCTAGGCCCATCATTTTAGCATCTAAGGGTTGAATGTGCATTTGATCAACGAATAAATCAGAGATAGCACCGAAGTTACCGTCTAAAACCTTTTGAACGATTTGTGCGGATTCTTTTTTGAACTGACCACCATCATCGATGACAGTAGCCAATGGACTTTCATGGATCGACACTTTAACAAAGTGGTTCGGGTTTTTAGAAAAGGCTTTTTCTGCGACAATCGAACCAGATGAGGAACCCATTAAATAAACTGGTTCATTAGGGCTGAATGTATCTGCAAGCGCGAAAATATCATCAACGTCTTTGTCAATTCGATAGTTACTATCTGGATCGGATGCGTTCGCGGGTAGTGGTGTAGGTACAACTGTTTTTCCATAGCCACGTCGGTCATAGGTAATGACTGTAAAGTTATTTTTTAAAGTTTCTGCAGTTGTGTAGAAGATATCACCAGTCCCATTTGCTCCTGGGATAAGAATCAAAATGGGGCCATGACCAACTTTATTAACGTTTAAGAGCGTATTATCGTTTGTTTTAATTTGCATTTAGAATCAGATCCTTTGATTTAATAAGATCATGATAATTGCAAATTGATTTAAAAAGAACAACACATCTCACGAAATGTGTTGCATTAACGAGGTTGACTTAATTTTTGATGATACGTTGCCATTTTTTCTGGAGTAGGGGGATTTTCTTGATCAAGCCACCATTTAAAAAGGTTTATATGACCACCAATAAAAAACTGCACTTGAATCTCAATTGGAATTGTTGTGGCTTGAGTGGAAAGTAGCTTTAAATAATTTTTTAAAACGATTGTTTGTAAACGGTCAATAAAATGATTCCAGCGATTTGTTTCCAAGAATCCTTGAAGTAGAATGCGATTTTCGTTTGTATATTGGTAAAATTGTGTAAAATCAATGTTTTTATTTTCGCTTAACTGAAAATGAGTCGTAATTTCAACTAGCATTTCTTCTTCCAGCCAATCTAAAAAGTCATCTAGATCTAAGAAATGGCGGTAAAAGGTGGAACGATTAACGCCAGCTTTACGTACAATGTCTTGTACTGTAATCGTTGAGAGCGGCCGACTAATCAACAAGCTCGCAAAAGCATTTTTGAAACGGGTTAAACTATTATTAGTTGTTTGTGGCATATGCGCTTTCCTTTCATAATGTTAGCTTCAGTATATATGAAATAATGAGGATAGTTGACGCTTTTTATCATTAAGGATGTTATAGACTTCTAAGTTATGAGCCTGATCGACAAACGAGACGAGTTAGAATGGCGGACTACGATCGCGCAACTGTATATACGTTGCTCTTACCATTGGATTATAAGCCACAATTTATGGCACTAAACCAAACAACAATGCTTGATGAATGGAAGAAATTGATAAAACATCTCAGCCGAAAAGTAAATTCTTACCTAGTGCTGATGCCATGACAGAAGCTGACATAGAGGTCGAAATCGATGTCTTGGACTCAACTGAATAAGTTAGAAAAAGAACCTGTGGCAAGCCCTGAAAAGCTTGTTGCAGGTTCTTGTCTTTGCCGATGAGAAAAGTTTATGTGCCACTATCTAAATTGATTTTAGATAGATAACATGCCTGTCGTGCCAAATAAATTTTTTCATCTAGCTAAACTAGTGGCAGTAGTCCGAACCTGGACCTAATGTCGGATTATTCTTTGACGGGCGGCAGTTTGGGCTGCCACCCTAGCACTATTTTTATGAAAACCCGTTTTCCCGGTAATAGTATTAAATATATTTATTATATGAATAATCTGGCTTATCAACAATCTAATGATTTTGCCTGTATCCTTCACCAACGCCGGGAAAACGGGTTTGAATGTCTGGGGAACATACGTGCTATAATGAATTTAAGAAATATTTTATTACGAGGAGGGGTAGCATGGTCACTGAACATCCTAATACTACGGGGCTTATTAATGCAGCAAATGAAAACTACAAAAATATTATCAATACGTTAAATATGAAAAGTACCTCTGCACAAGTTGGAATCGTTTCTGGATCGAGGTGGGAAAGTGCTTTTACGAAAATATCACTCATGCCTGAAGTTAAGTGGGCTAATGGTTTATCTAGAAGCTTGAATTCGACTGGAGCAATGAAATCGTTACCGAAAATAGCAGCAGGTGCTATAATTTTACCTAATGATCAGCTTAGTCATACTTTAAAATTGATGGGTGTTTCTGGCCTCCAAAAAAGTGCATTACAGTCGATCAAGGCAATGGAGCATAATTCTGTATGGAATAAGTTTGGAGTTAAGTCAGGGTTATCTGGAGCTTTGCAATCTGTAGTCAACGATAAAGCTAAAGTATTCCAAACGACCTTCGCTTCACCAACCTTATCCAAAATAGCTGCACGGCAACTTGGCCAACTACATATAGCTGACCAAATGGGGATTGTTGCGACTAATTCAGCCTTGCTTAGAGGCGCGACCTTACAGCCAACACTTAATAAAATACTTTCCAACCTAAATACTGAACAAACTGATAAATTGAATAATGCTTTTAATGAATTTACTGAAAATCTGCCAGAAGATGACGCAAATTCAGAAACGACGATAGACAAACAAGTGGCAAAAGAAGTTGCTGAATCATTTAAAACTGGAAATATTAGTAAGCTTAGCCATAAAGGTCGGATATTTTTTCAACAAATTCTTTTACTTTTATTACCTTTATTAATTGAACCAATATTGGGGGCAACACCGATCGGTCAGTCAATTAATCAATGGTTACAGGTTGATCTTGGAAATTATACAGATTTGGTTATTGAAGGTAACGGAATAAATCCCAAGCAACCCAAGCATGCTTATCGTACAGTTAGGGTTGATGGTCTGACGTTAAGAAATCGGCCCAAGCAACATGCTAAAATTATAAACGTTTTGGGAGAAGGAACGGTTGTAAAAGTAGTCCAGACTAAACGGCATTGGAAACGAGTAGTTGTTGCTGATGCTAACGGGACACAAATATTTGGGTGGACTAATACGACCTACCTGAAGGTTATTAAGACATATTAGGCTAAAATTGTGGTTTAGTTACTAAGCCCTACCTATTTTCATACCGCAGGGCAAAGTGAGATGCAAGTCCGTATCATAAATAATGAAATTGCATCAATTTATACAAAATAAACTGCAAGGAGTTAGTGTAATGATCATTAATCCAACGAAAAAGGCATTACCGATTTTTAATAAATTAGTTAAAGTGGAAGATGCCGCAATGGCTAAGCGTTTTGCCACGGTAAATCCATTATTTTCTTGGCACGCAAATTACTACTTGGTGAACCGGAAAAAGGTTGTTTTACTGGTTAATGATTTGACCTACGCCGCAGTTGCTTTATATGATATTAACGCCAAAAACAAAGTTAATTTAGAGCAATATATTAATGATGGTATTCGCGAAGCGTTCTTACTTGTTGGTGTCGCACCTGAAGATATTGCCGCGTATTTTGAATTAGCGGGAGCAGTTAGGCTAAACGCTGGGTTTAACCGTCAAGTAACAGGCGCGGTGACTAATATGATTTTAATGGTTAAAGAAGGCCGCCTAATTGATCGAACCAAATTAATTCAGACTAAATTAATGGACTATTTAATGCAGATTCCATTTAGCCAGAAGGACTACGCGTTTGCTAAAGATTCAGTCGCTAATGCATTTGCTACTGGGTTATCGATCACTAAGGTTAACGCTGCCGAAATGCAGGTAAGTGAATATCATGTCGACAGAACTTGGCTAGATTATCATCAATGGGATAAATATCAAGATAGTGAAGCACTATTTGCTGGCGACGGTCACCTTTATGAGCAAATTGGGGCCAAGGTTCTGGCTAACAATGCTTTACTTTTGGCAGAGTTTAAAAATTACTTGATAAACTCGACTGGATTAACTGAAAAAACCGCTAAAAAACATGTCAAGAATATTGAATTATTTATTAATGAATTTATGTTATTTGATACGATCAAAACGCCTTTAACAACAGTTGATGCCGTGCAACCATATTTGGCTGATTGGTTTCCGCGCAAAATTGCTTATTCAGCAAGTGAAATCAAGGCCAATGCAACTTCAATCAAGAAATTTATAAAATTCATGGAAGTTGCAGGTGAAATTAGTCAGGTTGATGCTGAACAGGCCAGAGCAGAGATAAAGGATGATATTGAATTCGGTATTGAATATTTACAACTTATGGATAGTATGACGGACTTCTGGTAATTTGCGTTGCTGCTTTTTTAGAGGATAGTGGAGTTTCGTAATCGACCACCTATCGTATTCCTTAAAATATTAACTAAATTTTTTAAAATCAGAATATGGATCAACAGAATTTCTGAAAATAAGTGTTGATGTAACACTACATTTCTAGAATTTAGGTGAGCAAATTAACTGCTTAATTTAGTGATCAGACCTATACTGTGTTTTAAATTAGTTAATATGAGGAGAATTTTGTAATGAAATTATTTCCATTGGGTTCAAGTAACATTATGGTTTCAAACATTGCGGCAGGTGGTATGAGGTATGCTAGTCTTAATTTAGCTCAAATGCAGAAGTTAATGCAGGTTGAAATCGATAATGGTATTAATTTTTTTGATTTTGCTGATGTTTATGGCGGTGGTCAATCAGAGCGCATATTTGGTCAGGCGTTAAAGCAGTCTAGCATTAAGCGCGAAGATTTGATTATCCAATCTAAGGTTGGACTGACTGACTTTGGCTATGACTTTTCCAAAGAACATATTTTGAATAGTGTGGATGGTATTTTGAGGCGTCTTCAAACGGATTATTTGGATGTTTTATTACTCCATCGACCTGATCCATTAATGGAGCCTGCCGAAATTTCATCTGCGTTTAATCAACTAAGGCAAAGTGGAAAAGTCCGCGAGTTTGGTGTTTCAAATATGAATACCTTTCAGATTGAGTTTCTACAAAGTGCCCTAAATCGGCCATTATTAGTTGATCAGGTTCAATTTAGTCTGATGCATACAGGTATGATCGATTTTGGTATTCATACAAACATGAAAGATTCACTAAGCATAGATCATGATGGTGGGTTATTACCTTATTCACAGAAGAATAAAATTACACTTCAGGCCTGGTCACCACTTCAGTATGAGGGACCAGTTAATGGCGGATTTATTAATGGTCAGTGGCAATTTCACGGTCTGATTACTGATAATCCGGAAATACCTCAGGTTAATAAGGTATTGGATCAAATTGCAAAAATTCACGGAGTGTCTAAGACTGCCATTGCGACTGCTTGGATTTTGCGTCATCCTGCACATATTCAAATGATTGCCGGCACAACTAATCCACAACATTTAAGTGATATTTTGGAAGCAAACGAAGTACAGCTTTCACGTCAAGAGTGGTATGCACTATACTTGGCTGGCGGGCACACATTGCCTTAGGTACGAAAATGTATTGATGAGATTTCTAAATGGTATCAATAAAATGATGTATAAGGATCAAATTGTTGGTCCCTATACATTTTTTGTATTAAACGTCAACGGGTTAGGGTTAATATGGCCATACCGATTAAAAAGATCAGCGAATAATAGATAATAACCGAATTTTAGGTTGTTTTATGCCTAATAGATGCCTGTCTCAGGCCATAACTGATGAATTAATTGTTTTACGAACGCAATGTCGTTTAACTATTTGGGCCTTAAAACACTATTAGAGTCTTTTATAAAAACTCAAGGACTTAGCAATATTTGCAGAATTTTTACAATCTGCCGTGTATTAAAACTATAGTTAAAAACGATAATTACATTCCAATCACAAGTGCTACAGTTTAGTTATAGAAAGCTTTAAGCGTGTGAATGTTTTATACAATAATGCGGAGCTGATGACGTTTGGCGCGTTAAGTAGCGCATAATTGAGTGATTGGACAACATGATTGATGTTAGTATAAAAAGTATTTATATGAAATTCATGCAGTCTTACGATTATGCACGAAACAGAAATTGATGATTATCCAAAAGTTGCGTAATTGAATGAATTTTTATCCTGTAGAAAAGGAGAGTCCAACCATGAAGCACATCGTTGCAGGAATTATTGCCCACGTTGATGCCGGTAAAACAACGCTTTCGGAAGCATTGCTTTACCGGGCCGGTGAGTTGCGTAAACTTGGTCGGGTTGATAAAGGTGACGCTTTTCTTGATCCAGACAAACTTGAGAAGAAACGTGGGATCACGATCTTTTCGCACCAAGCCAGTCTTCAGTACGGGGACCTTAAGTTAACTTTGTTAGATACTCCTGGCCACGTAGATTTTGCGACGCAGACGGAGCAGGTTTTGAGCGTCCTTGATTGCGCAATTCTGGTGATTTCGGCGACGGATGGTATTCAGGGTTATACGCGGACACTTTGGCGTTTACTTGAGCATTATCACGTGCCCACGTTTATTTTTGTTAATAAAATGGATACAAATGGTGCTGATAAAACGCAAGTACTTAACCAGTTACAAAATACTTTTTCACCAGGCTGTATTGATTTTAACGCAGACGAGCAGGTCCAAAATACTGATTTCTCGGCTGAAGCGGCCGAAGAAATTGCTGTCCGTGATGATAAAGTACTTGAAGGTTATCTAACTTCTGGCGCGCTTGATGGCAGTACTGTCCGGCAAATGATTGGTCGCCGCGAGGTCTTTCCTTGTTATTTTGGCGCGGCACTTAAGGTAGCGGGCGTTGATAATTTACTTGCTGGCCTTGAACGCTGGACTAATGCAGCAACGGATAAGCAAGACTTTGGCGCCCGCGTATTTAAAATTTCGTATGACGAAAAAGGTGAGCGGCTGACTTGGATTCGAGTAACTGGTGGTGTGCTTCGGACTAAGGATGTCTTATTAAACGAGCAGAAGGCCAATCAATTGCGCGTCTATAATGGGACTAAATTTACGGCCTGTCAAAAAATATCTGCCGGTGACATCTGCGCTATTGCTGGACTAACGAATACTTATCCTGGCCAGGGACTTGGTAACGAAGTTGATGGTGCTACGCCAGTGATTCAGCCTGTTCTCAACTATGCGCTTGATCCTAAGGCGTACGACATTCACGTTTGTCTCGCTGCACTTCGTCAACTTGAGGATGAAGATCCCCAGTTACACGTTTCTTGGTCAAGTCACCTTCAGGAAATCAGGGTTCAAATCATGGGTGAAGTTCAGTTGGAAATTTTGCAGCAAATCCTACTTGAACGTTTTAATTTAGACGTTAGTTTTGGTAAAGGGAGTATTCTTTACAAAGAATCGATTACGCAGGCGACCGAGGGAGTGGGTCATTTTGAACCTCTGCGGCACTATGCAGAAGTTCATTTACTGCTTCAGCCTGCGCCACGTGGCAGTGGGCTGACCTTCGCTGCTAACTGCAGTTTAGAAGTGCTTGGTCGTAATTGGCAGCATCAGGTGCTGGCCAATCTGCGGGCCAAAGAACAGCTGGGGGTTCTTACTGGTGCGCCAATTACGGATATGCGGGTTACCCTTGTAGGTGGCAGGGCCAGTATCGTCCATTCTGTTGGGGGTGATTTCCGCGAAGCAACTTGGCGGGCAATTAGGCAAGGTTTAATGATGCTTAAAAAACGTGGTGCCTGTCAGCTGTTGGAACCTTGGTATCAATTTCGGCTGGAAATAAACCAAGATCAAATTGGTCGCGCGATGAGTGATATTGAACGAATGAGTGGTAGTTTTGCCGCGCCAGAAGTGACCGCTATTTCTGGTGCTGGGCCGACGACTCTGACTGGTTTTGCGCCGGTTTCAGAAATGCAGGACTATGCTCAGGAGGTCCACGCTTATACGCATGGTCAGGGGCAGCTAGAATGTATCGTTGCGGGTTATCGGCCTTGTCATGATGCAAAAACGGTTATGGCGGATTTGAAATATGATCCAGTTGCCGATTTGGACAACACGCCAGGGTCAGTTTTTTGTGCCCACGGAGCTGGTTATCCAGTGGCCTGGGATCAAGTGCCGCAAATGGCGCATTTTCCTTATGTTTATTCAGAAGCGGACTTAATTAAATTGATGGAATGAAAAACGGATACTGGGTTTCTCTGGGGCGTTACTTTTAATCTTTATCTTGGCAACGTATTTGACAAATCGATTGTCAAACAAAATTAGTGTTAGTAGTTTAGCGGAAACGTCTGGCAATTCCAGCAGTACGCGATTGGTTATTCAATCGACATAAATAAGTTTAAAAAATGGTGTATTCAACCTAAGGCGGCTGGATACATCATTTTTTAAATACGGTTATTTTATGATTTTAACTTTTTTGTAATGCAAACAAAAATGCAAATGGGTATTAATACGTTATTCGCGGTTACGGCGATCTAAGTGGCGTAAGAGTGCACTGGAAGCAGCACGAAAAACTTTGGGGTGTGCCCGAGCGACGTGCACAACAAAACGGTCACCGAATGAATTGAAATAGCGACGTTTAGGATTAAGGTCAGTTGCGGCAGCATAGAAAACTCTAGCCAGATCGGCCGAGGTTGCACTGATCATATTTGAACTTGAGCTTAAGACATTACTTAGAGTATTTACAAGTGGCAAATAGGCCGAATCCGTTTTAAGATTTTTACGCATATTCTGTACAGCAATGTCGCCCCAAGCTGATTGGGTTCCACCAGGTTGAACAATGACGGAACGGATGCCAAATTGTTGTACTTCGAGGTCCAACGAATCACTCCATTGCTGTAAGGCTGCCTTTGAGGCGTGATAGTAAGCATTTAGTGGCATGTAAAGATCACCGCCAATTGATGAGATATTAACGATACGGCCAGTTTTTTGTGAGCGCATTGTGGGTAAAACTAATTTAGTTAATTCAGCGGCACCAAAGAAATTAGTCTCAAATTGTTTACGTACATTTTTCAGATCAATATCTTCAATTGGACCACCTTCGCCGTAACCGGCATTATTAATCAAGACGTCAATTCGGTGTTGTTCATTTAAAATAGTACTGATAAAGGTATGATTTGATTCTGAATCAGTCACATCTAATTTAACGGCGTAAATATTGGTGCCGGTTGGGATTTTTTCCACACGTCGTGCACCGCCATAGACAGTCCAGCCGCGTTGTGCAAATAATTGGAGAGCTGCTTTGCCCATTCCGCTACTTGCGCCGGTGATTGCAATTACTTTTCTTGTTGTCATACTCGTTTTCTCCCATCTTAGTTGGTTTATAGTGATAATAATGTTACAGTTGTAACAGGCTTAAGCTGAGAAGAGTATACCGCCAATCTTTTCGCAGTACAATCTTTCTAGACCAATAAGTGACAAAAGGAGTGAAATTGTCAATGGCCGATCAATCAAAAGCAATTGAAGAATATTTATTAGGGGCACTTAAACGCTTGCTTAAAAAGAAAGCATTTGATGAAATTTCGATCACTGAACTAACGAAAGTGGCTGGTATTTCACGTATGACCTTTTATCGGCACTATCAGAATATAACAGATATTTTGACGCGTGAAATGGCAGAAATAGTTAATGAATTGACGGATAAACTTGGTTCTAAAACAGTTGTTCAACATGAAGGATTAGTTTTTATTATGCAATTTTTAAAAGATCATGCAAGTTTCATTCGAATCTTATTGCTTGCACAGCAACAAGATATTTTACGCGATAATATCTCTCAAGTTCTGGCGAAATTATCGGCAAATAAAAAACAATTGCAAAATCTGAATGCTCGGGAAATCGATTATTATGTTCGGTATCATGCTACTGGTTTGACTAGTGTCATTATTGATTGGGTAACCAAAAAACAGCCAGAAACACCGGAGGAATTAGCAACGTTTTTAGAAAAAATTGGTGAAGGTAGCCAGCAATCTTAAAATTATTAAAAGTTTCTCCCTAAAACATTCAGAGGTCGCTTGATGAAGTACATTTTGATTATTATGCTAACTGCCAAGTTTAGGTCGGAAAAATCTTAAAGAAGGAGGCGCGGTCACATGAAGAATAATGAAATTTCGTTAACAACTAAACAGACATTTGCTAAGGCCCTAAAACAGCTTATGGGCAGACAACCCTTTGAAACGATTACTGTTCGGCAATTGCTTGCGATAACGGCGTATACGCGGCCAACCTTCTATTATCATTTTCATAGTACGACCGATTTACTTAAGTGGACCTTCGTGAGTGAGGCACTGAGTTTATTGCAACGAAGTCCGGAATATCATACGTGGGATGAGGATATTTTTTTGTTGCTGAAATACCTGAAGGCTAATGAGAAGCAGTACCGTTCCTTTTACGCGACGATGGATTTGGAACAAATGAACCGTATCTTTCGTGAACCAATCCAAACAGTGTTAATAGGCTATATTGATTATATTTTACGGACGCACCACCTAGCTGTATCTAAGGAAGACCAGGACTTTATCGTACGGTTCTTTACCGGTGGCTTTGTTAGTATTGTCGTAGATTGGTTAAATACTGGTCTAAAAACGTCACCGGAATTTATCCGTCAGCAGATTTTGGATACTCAAGATAATATCATTATCTTCTCACTGGAAACCGCGAATAAAAAGAACAAACTTAACAAAAATGGTGATCTGTAAGATATCTAACAAGTCACCATTTTTGTCTCTGTATTATCTTTTTGAAAGCGCTTATACTCTTCTCGTAAGGTAATACGTAATAAGTGAATTTACATTACTAATTTAGGTAGTTCTACTAATGAAAGTGAGTTGGTGTTTATGGATAATTTTAAAGATCGAGTTATTTTGATCACTGGATCCGCCCACGGTTTTGGCGCAGCGATTGCTAAGGAAGCCGCTCAACGTGGGATGAAACTTGCTTTGGCCGATATTGATGAACCAGCATTAAAGGATATTTACGATGAGGTTACTACGTTAGGTGCCGATGCGGAAATGATCCCGACGGATGTGACTGAGGAAACTGCAGTAGATAATGCAGTTGCAACTACCATGAAGCGTTTCGGTCAAATTGATGTCTTGGTCAATAGCGCTGGTGTCGCAGTACCAGGATCAATTTGGGAGTTGCCAACACGTGATTGGGAATGGATTTTGCACGCGGATGTTATGAGTCAAGTGTATGCCTTACAGCAGGTTATTCCTATTATGATGAAGCAACCAGATGGTGGTGATATCATCAATGTAGCGTCAATGGCAGGGTTGATCACTAGTCCGTTAATGCCTGCGTATTACACGAGCAAGTTTGCTAGTGTTGGGATGACAGAAGCCGTTGAGTATGATTTACAGGCGGCAAAGGCTAATGTACACATGCACGTCTTTTGTCCGGCGTTTGTGCAGACTGATCTTTATCATTCTGAGCAGCACCGCCCTGCTAAATATACCAACACTAGTGATCCATATTATACGAGTAAGGTCTTTAAAGATGGGCAAAAATTTGCAGAAAATGATATCAAGACGGGGATGTCCATTAACACAATTCCGGCACTTATTTTCACAGCCTTAGAGAAGAATGAATTCTATATTTTGTCACACCCAGCGGTTAATCCGTTGATTGTGGCCCGGGCGCAAGGGATTGTTAATGGACAGGGGCCTGATCTTAACCTGATCACAAAATATTTAGATAAAACACATGGCGAAAAGCCAGCAGCCAAATAAAGAAAGGGTTTGAAGTTATTATGGCAACTTTAACTAAAAAGAGCACGTTTGTGAATAATGATCTTGCGGATGTTATTTTAAAGCGACAGTCAATTCGTAACTACGATAAGTCCGTCAAAATTTCTCACGATGAAATGACAACGATGATTAAAGAGGCAATTACGGCACCGTCAGCGTGTAATTTACAGGCTTGGCACTTTGTCGTTGTTGACACACCAGCCGGTAAGGATAAACTGCGTTCCTTCTTTATGCACTTTAATACACCACAACTAGAAACTTCTTCGGCGATGGTCATGATTTTTGGCGACACATTAGCGTTTAAGTCTTACCGTAATTTATGGAATAAAGCCTACGATAACGGCCAAATTTCGGCTGAAAAACGGGATGAGGTTTTCAAAACTTTCTTACCACTTTATGAAAGTGCTTCGAAAGAAATGCTGACGGCAGATGCCACGGTTGACAGTGCCTTGGCAGCGATGCAGTTTATGCTAGTTGCGCGGGGACATGGTTACGCTACAAATCCAATTGCCGGGTATGACGCAACTAAGGCGGCCACCGCAATGGGATTGGATCCAGACAGATACGTTCCCGTTATGGCGGTTGCAATTGGCAAGCCGGCTCCAGACGATAAGGACGAGGTTAAATCAGTTCGCTACGAAGCCGATCAAGTTGTTCAGTTCAAATAAGTTTTTAAATAGTAGTTGTTATTTAGTGCTTTTTAATGATTATGAAAGTAGAATTTTTAGCTGGATGCGTTCACGTTTAATTGTGGATGTGTCTTTTTTGGTTAAATCTATGTCTGAACAAGAAAATTTATAGTGGCCGACAAGCTTGAATTAGCACGATTAAGTGCATAAAGTAGCAAAAAAGAAGTCGCAACCTAATTGAATAGGTCGCAGACTTCTTTTGGTCATTATTTATTAGCTATAATGTGTGGTGTTTTCGAATTATTTTTTCAAAAGCACACTAAATTTTTTGAACGATGTCATCAATTTTAACTTTTAATATCTTACGAATCCACGGGAACTTAGCTTTCATTTCGTCATATTCACTTCCCGATTCTATAAATTCACCGGTTCCGTAAACGTGAAAACCAGCCCCAGGTCCCTGTGTTCCGGGGACTTCTTTGCTTCCCATAGTTAAAACAACCCGGTTGTCAGTTTGAAAATCATTTTCGATACTGTGCATCCCTGCTGCAGGGATAAGGAGGTAATTATCGGCCTGTTTTATCTCAACGTATGAGCTCCAGGTATTAACGACACTAGCAGGCTGTGCGTTAACCGTAATAATGGTAGTTGGGCCTTCATGCTGCATAACTTCAAGGAATTTTTGGTTCATTAGTCTAACCTCTTTTTTACAGATTTAATGAGCTAATTATATTACTTAAGAAGAAAAAAGGCCAAACAAACGTTCAGCTAATTTTTCTCCGGCGTTAGGGACTAATTTGAATGAAATAGTTATATTTTCAGCACTTAAAGACGCTAAAATTGGCGTATCAAATAATCAGCATTTTAAAATGGCAGCATAAGTTGTAGCATGATAGAGATAGTTTAATTTTTTAGGAAGAAGTGTATCGTTTGTCAAAGCATAATATTATCATTGTCACTTGTGCATTGTTGTTGTCAAATGCGATGAGTGGGTTGGATAACACTATCATTAATACGGCATTACCAGCCATTATTTCTGATTTACACGGAATTGAAATGATGGGCTGGATTGTGGCGGTATTTTTGTTAGGAACAGCAGTTAGTACGCCTCTATGGAGTAAGTTAGGCGAACATATCGGCAATAAGCACAGCTACCAACTGGCTGCGCTCTTTTTTGTAGTGGGTTCCCTTTTAGAAGGATTAGCACCTAATATCGTTTTTCTGATTATCGCACGAACCATCGCTGGAATCGGAAATGGTGGGGTGGTTTCATTACCGTACATTATTTACGCGCGGATGTTTACCAATCCTCGGAAACGGATGCAGGTTTTGGGACTTGTGTCGGCGAGTTACAGCACGGCAACGATTATTGGACCATTGGTTGGCGGCTACATTGTGGATACGTTCAGTTGGCACTGGGTTTTCTATTTAAACGTACCAATTGGCCTAATCTCGGCTATCTTAGTGCAAATATATTATCAAACAACGCATGAATCACGGCAAAGTCAACCAGTTGATTATCGCGGAATTATTTCAATGACGATTGGTTTAGTGAGTTTGCTTGCCGGGATTGAAATGATCGGCAGCGCTAATTCACTACTTGTTGCCGGCGTGCTAGTATTCGCGGCCATTTGCCTAGGTGGCATGGTGTACCTTGAACGTGGCGTGGCCGATCCAATTATTCCTAGTCGACTCTTTAAAAATCGCTCGCTAATGATTGATTTTATTTTATTCACATTAATTTGGGGCGCCTTTGTTGGTTTCTTAATCTACAGTCCAATGTGGGCCCAAGGATTACTCGGGACAACGGCCTTGGTTGGTGGTGCCACGCAAATTCCCGGTTCATTAACTAATTTTATGGGATCTGGTTCGGTCGCGCCATTGCGCCGGTATTTAACACCGCAAAAAGTAATCGCTATGGGAATTATTACGTTAACTATTTCATTTATCCTTCTTTTAGTTATGGGAGTTAAAACACCGTACTGGATTTTATTGGTCGCTGCCGCTTTTGAAGGTTTTGGTAACGGTGCCTGCTTTAATGAACTGCAAGTAAAGGTGCAACAAGATGCTGATCCTAAAGATATTCCAGTGGCTACATCGTTTAGTTTTTTAATTCGGATGTTGAGCCAGACATTTACGGCCTCAATTTTTGGACTGATCATGAACAGTGCACTAAGAAGTGGTGTTGCCCAATCCGGTGGTAAAATTACGATGAAAATGATGAATAAGCTTAGTGATGCAACCAATCTCAAAACGTTGCCGACCCAGTTAATTCCGCAGATGCGGCTTATTTTACATAATGGCCTGCACAACATCATGTTTTTATCATTAATACTGATGCTAATTGCGTTGGGAATTAATCTTTGGGCGCAACGATTAGAACGGCAAAAGGCAATTGGTTAGTCAGAACAATTACGGGTTTAGTGAACTTAGCAGATGGATTCAGCTAGGCAAGTAACTTGCGCCAATGTTGATCGTTTACTCACATGATGGTGAATCAAGTTTTTAACTAATTTAAAAATAGGTTGATGGAGTAAAGGAGAGAGGTCAGCATGCACATAAAAACTGCGTCGGAAATATTTGCGGCAATTCAAAACGATACCCAAAATCAAGAATTTACTGCTCAAGGAATTCAACCACTTTATCACGTTATTCCGCAGGCAGAAATTCTTATTATTAGTCAAGCTCCCAGTCGAAAGGCGCAAGCATCAATGGTGTTTTGGGATGATCCAAGTGGCGATCGTTTGCGCGCCTGGATGGGATTAAGCAAGGATGAGTTTTACCGTTCTGGTAAAATTGCTGTGATGCCGTTAGATTTTTACTATCCAGGTAAGGGTGCACACGGCGATCTTCCACCGCGGAAAGGTTTTGCTGATAAGTGGCACGAACCGCTATTAGAATTGATGCCCAAGGTACGTTTAACACTTTTAATTGGTCAGTACGCGCAAAAATATTATTTACAAAAACGGCGGCAGCGAACTTTGACGGAAACTGTTCGGCATTATGAAGATTATCTGCCTAACTATTTTCCATTAGTTCATCCATCACCGCTTAACTATGGTTGGTTGCATAAAAATACTTGGTTTGAAGGGACAGTTCTTCCCGTTTTACAGACGGAAATTAAACAAATTATGCTTGATGAAGCATAATCTTGGAGCCTACTAATTGATTATTCTTTGGCAAATGTTTCAATACAATACGCCTTTTTACCACAGTGCGGGCAAATTAATTTACGCGTTTTTGGTGTGTGTGCAGAGAAAAATAGTTTTTTTAGTCTAATTTTAAAAACGGTTTTGCAATTAGGACAAATATAAGCGGTATTTTGATTGTATTCTTTTGTCATATAACCAGCTATAAAAACTATAATTGGAATGCCAATGAACATTGGCCACCAAATCCCGTTAACAATGCCCAGAAATAATAATCCAATTTCAAGTAGATCTGCAAGAATACCGAATAAAATCAGTAGCTGATGTAATTGTTTCAGCTCTTTGTTTTTTTGCATTGTGCCATCTATGTCGCCTAATGTGTTTTCTAATAGTGGTTCACTATTGTGGAGCGTGTCACTAATATACTGAGCGCTCTGTTTTTGTGCCTCCAGTACTTTAATTTGTTGGTCCAGTCGTGTTATTTGCCGGTCCAATAGTAATTCCAAGACTGCATAATTTTGTTGATTTGCCATCACCTTCCTAATGTCTTTGAGCGTAAAGCCCAGTTGTTTATACCCCAAAATTATACGTAAGGTTTGTAACTCTTTGTTTGAGTAAATACGTTTACCACTTTCATTAAAATGGTCTGGGCTTAGTAAATTTTTTTGATCGTAGTATTGAATGGTGCGAATAGAAATACCACAAATTTTTGCGAGCTCACCGGTTGTATAAGTCGCCATAGAATTTCACCTCCTATAAGTTATAGCATAGCTAATGACGTAGCGTTATGAGCAAGCAGTTTTTATTTCAAAATGTAAAATAACGTCTAAAATATGGTATAAATAAGGTGAGGTAATAGGTGTTTAGGTAATTTGGGAGAATATGTAGCGAGATTAATGATCTGAAGTACTGGGTAAAGGTAGTAAACGGCGGGCACAACGGAATATTATTGTGCAGCAGTGGGGGAGTGTTATTATGGTAAAATGTCCAAATTGTGGTACTTTAAATGAGCCAAATTCTAAATTCTGTATTAGTTGTGGCCAGGCATTGGAAGGGCAAACGACTAAGGTTTGTCCACGCTGTGGTACAACTAATACGGAAACAACTATGTTTTGTAGTCATTGTGGTTATACCTTTTCACAAACAGATCGTGCACAAAAACAGCCAATTAAAAGAGTGAGCCATCGTTGGCCGTGGATACTTGGTACGGTAGTAATTATATTATTTATTGGTTTTATTTTTATTTTACGACAAAGTCCCAGTCCCGCTGAAAAAACGGCGGTTGCGAGCTCTAGTTCGTCTAGTGATACTACAGAATCTGAGCGTGCTAGTTTGGCTGCAGAAAATGCTTCATTGAAGGCTTCAACTACTCAATCGAAAAGTGAAGTCACAACTACAAATAAACAAAAATCAGTCACACTATCTGAAGCGGAAAAGCAAACGGTTACTGAACAAATGCTGAATTGGGCCGACAGTCGTGCGCAAACCGGCAACATGGCGGTTAGTAATTACTATTTCAATCATGGGGCCGCTGGTTCTGGTGACTGGTACGCCCAAACGCCAGATGGTGAGGTTCAGGTGCAAGATAATAATAATCCCGGTACCGCTAATTTTAAAATTCACGCAATTGGTGGTTTAGTGTTTTATACGTCTAAGGATGGGACTACTGGCGTTGATGATAGCTTAGATAGTGGCTCAACGGCTGATGGTTATACGACTAATATGAACTTTGATAAACCAGTTAGTAAATACCTTTTGGCCGATAATGGGGTTGTGTATGAATTAAAATCTGGTAACGGCACAACAGTCGATCCACTTACTGGTTTTGGTGAATACAATAATAATGGAACCGAAACTACGTACAAGCCAGATCAGGACTTCACTGTTTCTAATGATTCAGCGGCCACAAATGAATTACAGGATTTATTAGAACCTTATTGATGAATTATGTATTTTAAACGTGTCGCGCAACTATTTTTCATAAAATTAACTAATCCAAATTGTATTTAATGAATTATTTATCAAGTTGAATCGATACTCGACGATCAGCCCATTTTTGTAACCCAGTCTAAAAGAAAGTATTCGAAAACAGAGACCAGTCTCAGTTCAACAAATTTTTAAATAATCAAGCGCGCTTGAAGTTTAATAGCGCGCTATTTTTATGCTTTTCAAATACTCACTAGACTGATGCTTGGATCTGGACGTCTTTTCAAATTAGACACGTGAACCCAGAGTTTTACCCCAGCCTTTCGTTTTTGGTGTGCCAATAAAATAAACTGCAATAAACCAAACCATAACGGTGGTTTGATTTATTGCAGAAGGATAGCAACGTCATTTATTTTTTGGGCCGAATTTCATCCTGCAAACTACCATCTCGTTTATATACTTTAATCACCGAATCCTTATTGGCAACGATTTTATGAGCACGTTTCAGCGCTTCTTCTTTAGTAGGAAACACTTCACTGGGTTGTTTACCGCCTTCAGCCATGACTGCCCAGCCATTTTCTTGGTGCTTAACTAGTTCGTTTGAGTCAATGAGTTCTGGATTACTTTTCTTTTCCGAATGTTTGTCGTGTTTGGTTGGATTTTTATCGTTACGTAACTTTTGTTTGTCGGTAGGAGTTGCATCCTGGTACCATTTTTCCGCCTGACTGATCGCAATCGGAATGGCGCGGTCATCTGGATATCCATCGGCCAAGAGTGCGTTGCCGATATCAATTGCTTTTTTCCGTTCTTGCTCAGGCATATTTTTCATTGAATTAGGATAATCTTGCATATTCCAGGGCATACTGGGATTCCTCCTTGTAATTACAAATTTAGTTCTAATTATCATTTTAAATGATGATTAGCAGTGAAAGAAAGAAATATGCGCGTTGTTTGATTTTTGGCGGCCTGTTATTGTTATTGGATTTCCTTTACAATGAATGAATAACCTTAAAATGAAATGGAGAGATCTAGTGACACTATTTTTAGTTGTCTTAATCGCCTTATTTGGTGCGTTAGTTCGAACAGTTTTTGGTTTTGGTGAAGTATTAGTAACAATGCCACTATTAGCATTAGTGGGTTTTAACCTTCAAATGTCAACTGCTTTAATTGGTGCATTGGGGTTACTGGTTGCAATTCCGGCAGCGGTTAAATTTCGTGCCCACATTGATTTTGCTGTCGTTCGTCGCTTAGTAACTGGCTCATTACTAGGGGTGCCATTAGGAATTCTCTTGATTAAAATGGTACCCACCAAGTTGGTTTTACATTTATTAGGTCTATTTCTAATTGTTTACGGAACGTATAGTCTGTGGAAATTATTTAGTCAGCAACCACAAAAAAAGCATCTTGCCGCTAATTATTGGGATTATTTAGCTGGTATCGTTTCAGGGGCGTTGGGAAGTGCCTATAACAGCCATGGTGTGCCAGTTGTCATTTACGGGACCTTGAAAAAATGGCCGGTAGATCAATTACGCGGTATTTTGCAGGCACACTTTCTTTGCGTAGGGACAATTGTTGTCATTAGTCAAGCCGCTTCAGGTTTTTGGAATATAACGGTTGTTCACTTGCTGCTGATAATTGTGCCCTTGTTATTCGTTGTTGTACCATTAGGCAACTGGCTTAGTGATCACATTGCACGAACTACTTTGGTCAAGTACATTTATATTTTACTAATTGTCTTTGGTGGCTTGTTATTGCTTAAATGAAAATAGGCGCTAAAAGTAAGGTTGATCACCAATACTTTTAGCGTCTATTTTAATGTTTGCTTAACGAACTAAATCCTTCCAAATCACCACTTTATTTGTGGCAAGTGAAGCGGGGACGTCAATAATACGTTGGTTTGAACTGCCACGGAATTGAAGTGTTAGGTCCTTTTTAGCTTGAATAAAGCGACCATCCACTAGAATATCTAACAAACTCAATAGTTCTTTTTTATCCGCCGATTCCTGTTGTAGTTCGTCCCAAGTATAGCCGGTCCACGACCAGATATCCTTATCGTGACCAAATTCCTGCCGAACCCGCTTAACCAGCGCCAGGCAGACTTGAGTATTAAGGAAAGGCTCACCACCAAGTAAGGTCAGTCCTTGAACGTAAGGCTGCGCCAGATCAGCGATGATTTGGTCTTCCAAATCTTTTGTATAGGGGTGGCCATAATGAAAATTTTGGGCAATTTTATTATAGCAACCTGGACAAGCGAAACGGCAGCCAGAAACATAGAGACTATTACGAACACCTTCGCCATCAACAAAATTAAAGGGCTTGTAATCAGCAATGTATTGCTGGCTTAAATCGTCCGCTAACCATTCTTTTGGCTTAGGATTATTGGGTAATTCATTTTTTATCATTAATTATAACCACCATTTATTGTCTTGCTTGCGTTGTTTGATCATTTCCCAGTGTCATGTGCTTAACCCGGTGAATAATTTCTTCATGTCGGCCGTGAACCATTGGGCGTTGTTGCGGATTACCTAAATAACCACAAGTTCGTTTAACCACATCACAAGTCGTTGGGTCAGTGTTACCACATTTAGGACACTTGAAACCCCGTTCAGTTGGTTTAAATTCGCCTTTAAAACCACACTTGAAGCATTGATCGATTGGTGTATTGGTGCCTAGATAGCCAATTCGATCATAACCATAGTCCCAAACGGCCTCTAATGCCTTTGGATTTTGTTTCAAATTTGGGTATTCACAATAATGAATAAAACCACCAGCACAATATTTAGGGTAAGCTTTTTCAAAGTCAATCTTCTCAAATGGTGTTGGCGCCTTACGAACATCGTAGTGAAAACTATTTGTGTAGTATTCCTTATCAGTGACGTCTTTAACCTTACCGAATTTCTTTAAATCGGCTTGGCAGAAGGTATTTGTTAAGCTTTCTGCAGGCGTGCTGTAAACACTGAAGTGATAACCGTATTCTTTTTCCCACGCTAAACAATGCTTGTAGAGGTCCTTTACGACGTCAACCGTGAATGCCTTGGCCGACGGGTCATTTTCCCAAGCGTGTCCAAAGAAGACCGCACCTACCTCGTATAGGCCAATATAGCCTAGTGAAACAGTTGCGCGGTTATTTTTAAATAACTCATCGACCGAGTCAGTTGGTTTTAGGCGCTTACCAAATGCACCAAATTCGTACAAAATTGGTGCGTTATTTGGTTTGGCTTCCTTGGCCCGATTAACCTTGAAAACAAGAGCTTCTTTACAAACTTGCAAACGTTGTTCCAGGATTTCCCAGAACTTAGCCTGATCGCCTTGTGATTCTAAAGCGATTCGCGGCAAATTAACCGTAACAACGCCTAAATTCATTCGGCCTGAGTTAACTTCTTTGCCATTTTCATCTTTCCAGCCTTGTAAAAAGCTGCGGCAGCCCATTGGTGCTTTAAACGATCCAGTTAATTCAACAATCTTGTCGTAAGATAAAATGTCAGGGTACATCCGTTTTGTGGCACATTCAATCGCAATTTGTTTAATATCGTAATTAGGGTCAGTTTTGTCTAAATTCAAACCACGTTTCAAGGTAAAGACTAATTTAGGAAAAATTGCTGTTCGGTGTTCTTTACCAAGGCCCTTAATTCGTACCTGTAAAATTGCCTTTTGAATATCGCGTTCAATCCAACTTGAGCCTAAACCAAAGCCAAGTGTCGTAAATGGTGTCTGGCCCTGTGAAGAATACAAGGTGTTGATTTCGTATTCCAAGGCCTGCATAGCATCATAGATATCCTTGGTTGTCTTAGTTTTCGCAAAATCCTGTTGCTTTTGGTCGCCATCAATCCACTGTTTAGCATCCGTTAAGTGTTTTTGGTAATTTTTTTCTGCAAAGGGTGCCAATAATTCGTCGACTCGATCGGCGGAGCACCCACCATATTGACTAGAAGCAACGTTAGCGATAATTTGGCTCATTTGGGCAGTAGCCGTCTGAATCGAATGTGGTGGTTCTACTTCAGCGTTACCAATTTTAAAGCCGTGGGTTAGCATTTCTTTGAAATCAATCAAACAGCAATTTGTCATGGGGCTGTAAGGTTGATAATCGAGATCATGCCAGTGAATTTCACCCTTTAAATGCGCGTTGGCCACTTTTGCAGGAAGCATTTTTAGCCCAATTGCTTTGGCAACTGTGCCGGCAGTCAGGTCTCGTTGTGTATTGAAAACTTCACTGTCTTTGTTGGCATTTTCGTTAATAACGTTACGATCTTTATTTAATAATTTTTTGATTGTAAAGTTAATATCAGTTGCCTGATTGCGGGAAAAGTCACGTTTTGTTCGGTAATTAATGTATTCTTGAGCAATATCGTATTGGTGGTGATTTAACAGTGTTTGTTCAACAATATTCTGAATTTCGTAAATCTTTATATTTTTTGTAAAACGTTGGTTAATTTCGTTAATGGCGTCAGTCGTGACTTCTTCTAATGCTTGATTAATGATTGGATCAATTTCCTGATCAACTTGCGTGGCAGCCTTTACTAGTGCATTTTGAATTTTGTTGCCGTCAAACTGCATTAAACGACCGTCGCGCTTGATCACTTTAATTTGTAAAACTTTAGGTTGAATATCTAACATAATGAACACCTTTTTCTTTGTTAATACATCATATATTAAAGCATTCACCGCCAAATCGCAATTGATATCAATCAATATATAGGGGGTTATTTCGCAAAATCAACTAAAATTTAACAATATATTGTGTATAAGACTGGCCGTTAAAAATAAATTCTGGGTTAATTAGGGTAGCTACAAGCTTAGGTGTGTCAAGGCAAATAAAATTACAATGGACAAAATTTTACCAATATTGGTGAATTAGATTGTTCCGCGTTAGCACTAAAAATAATTGAAAAGGCCGCAGTAAAATTTATTTTCGGCGCAGTCTTCTATAATCGGTGCAAGTTCAGAGTCTAACCCACCTTTCCGATGTGCTAGATATAGTCACGTTTTCTAAAGTTTAGGGTGAGCAAACAACTAATTAACACACAGACGGCGGCTACAAGGTAAGTTGTTTTAATTGCTTGTAAGGAACCTAATTGGGTAGCGACTTTTAGGCTATGCTGGGCCATTAATTGTGCAATGTTATTTTTTTGCAAAACGCTCATGATTCCAATTAATAACGCTGTCCCAAATGAACCTGATACTTGACGGATGGTTGTATACATCGCTGAGCCATCAGGAATGATTGCTTGAGGTAACGAATTAAAGGCCTCCGTTTGAATGGGCATGGTAACGACTGAAAGGCCTAACTGGCGAACGGCTTGGGCGGCAGTCACCCAGGCAAAGCTTGAATGCAGGCTTACGCGACTCAGCATAAGAGTACCAATCAGTAAAATAATGGTACCACCAAATGATAAATATTTGGCACCCCATTGATCGTACATCCGGCCACTAATTGGTGACATAACCGCAATTATCAAGGCGCCGGGCAACATAGCTAGACCAGAATAGATTGCGCTATAATGCATAACATTTTGCATATATAAAGGAAGTAACAGCGTTCCGCCGTAAAGTGCCATCATTAAAAAGACGTTCACGATCACCGCAATGATGAAGTTATGACTTTTAAAAACGTTGAAGTTTAGTAATTTGTTACTGATATGTGTTTGTTGATAGACAAAGGCAATGACAATCAGTAGGCCAAGCAAACTAAAACCAAGAACGTTTTTAGACAGTATTGGCATTGTACCGGCATTACTGAAACCAAGTAACAGTGAGCCAAGACCAATACTTGAAAGGGCAACGCCACTCCAGTTAAGTTTTAATTTTTTATTCGTGCCCAGGTTACGTAGCATGATTGCTGCAAAAATAATATCCAAGATAATTAGAGGTGCAATCAGATAGAAAAGCGAACGCCAATTATACTGTTCAACTAAATAACCAGAAATGGTTGGACCAAGGGCTGGCGCAAAATTTAGTGCCAGACCAACCCAACCCATAGCAGTTCCACGTTTGTTAGCCGCGTACATATTCATGATGGAGACGTTCATTAGTGAGGCAATAACGCCAGCACCACCGGCCTGAATCATCCGTCCAGTGATCAATATCAAATAACTGGGCGCCATTCCGGCGATGATCGTACCAAAAGCAAACACACACATTGCAGCCAAATAAAGTTGCCGGGTGGTGAAACGTTGAATCAAGTAGGCCGTTAAGGGGACCATAATACCGTTAACCAACATGTAACCATTTGATAACCACTGTCCTTGTGCAGCAGTGATATTAAATGACCGCATGATACTAGGTAACGCCACGTTCATTAAAGTTTGATTTAAGAAGGCCAAAAAAGTTCCCATGACTAGAATCAACATAATTCCCCGGTTATGTTTTGTTTGGACAGCGTTCACTATTTAATACCTTCTAACTTTTTTAGTAGTTCTGCTTGAGTTGCTAATAGTTCCGTTAATTTTGTCGTGGACATATCATTGATTGGCGTTAATTTTTTCCAAAAATCGGCGTAGGTTACTGCATATTTTTGCTGTCCTTTAGCAGTCGGACTAATATTGATTTTGCGTTTATTGGTTTGATCACGATTTTTAGTGACTAAACCTTCTGCCACCATTCGGTCAACAATACCGGAAGTTGTGCTATTACCAAGACGTAAGGCGTTGGCGAGTTCCTCGAGTGAGCTAGGGTTTTTAGTTGCAAGGGCACCCAAAGCAATAATCCAAGTTTCAGTGAGCTGTTGTTTATTAGCCTGGTAATAAAAAATCCGGCGCGTTTCTTTTCTAAGCGAGCGCAGTGATAGGATTAAATCTTTAATTTCTATTTCGGTGTTATTCATTAGTACTCCTTATATTGATTATTCGTATACGAACTATTCGTGCACGAAACATATTACGCGTTTTTGAGTAATTTTTCAAGGAAGCCTTAATTGCACTAGACTTAGATTAGTTAAAATAATTATAAAAGGCCGGTCTACCTTTAATGAAACGGATGAAAATATTGAGTCCTTAGATTAAAAGGCATAAACTTTATGCAGATGCATGATGTCGTGATAGAACTGATAAAATGAATAAACATGGATGTGACGCTTAGCGTTCAGAGTCCGTATTACGGGGCACATTTCAGCTAAAATGTTTTACGCAATCAACTCAAAAGGAGAACGTAATTATGGCAAAGAATATTACAGTTATTGGCAGTTTGAATTTGGATATTCATATTCCCGTTGAACATATTCCGACTCAAGGAGAAACACTTGGTTTGTTAAGGGCTAGTACTCAGGCAGCTGGTGGTAAGGGAGCAAATCAGGCTGTTGCTGCGGCGCGATTAGGTGCTCAAGTTCATTTTATTGGTGCGACGGGTAACGATGCTGCCGGGAGAATGTTGATTAGTAAATGCAAGGCTGAAGGTATTGATGTCAGCGCAATCAGCGCGCTTGATGGCAAAAATACTGGCCAGGCTTTTATTATTTTGGAGCCTGATGGTCATAATACGATTATGGTTGAAGGTGGTGCCAACAAGTTAGTTAGCGATGCGGCCATTGAAACTGCTGCGGACAGAATTAGGCAATCCGATATTGTGATCGCTCAACTAGAGACTAATTTTGAGCCCATTATCGCAACCTTTAAAATTGCTAAAGAAGCTGGTGTGCTGACAATTTTAAACCCAGCACCTGCCAATAAACCAGTACCAGATGAGCTATTGAAATTAACGGACATCATCACGCCTAATGAAACGGAGGCCGCAACTTTAACCGGACATAAGGCAGTGACAGAGGCTGATTTCACGGCAATTACTGCCACTTTTCAGGCCAAAGGAATTCCCAATACATTGATTACCTTAGGTTCTAAGGGTGTCTATTATAATATCGCCGCTCAAACTGGCGTCGTTGCGGCACATAAAGTTGCCCGGCCAGTCGATACAACGGCTGCCGGTGATACCTTTATCGGAGCAATGGCAGCCGTTTTAAATAAGGATCTTAGTAACGCTAAGGCGGCAATCGATTTTGCTAACGCGGCATCCTCCTTAACCATTCAACGAGCAGGAGCGATGGATTCAATTCCAACTAAGGCTGAGGTTGATGCGTTGTTGTTTTAATTAAATAAGAGACCGACGATAAAAACTAATTTTGTTGTCGGCTTTTTTATGATCAAAAATAGTATTTTTTCTAATTAAACTGAATTTAGATTTAAACGCTTGAAAATTATGAATAATAATTGAATAAATAATTAATCGGACGTATAATAATGGTATTCTGATTGATGGAGCGAATGAAATGAAAAAAGGGCTGCAGTTATTTTTGGTTATTTGTTTAATATTTATGGGGCTCGGGGGAATTGTGCAACAACCTGCACAGGCCGCAACGGATGATTCTTTGGCGCGAATCCAAAGAAAAGGAACGTTGGTGATGGGTAACTCGCCGAACTACCCACCGTATGAATTTCAGATAAACAAAAACGGTAAAGAAAAAATTGTTGGGATGGATATTGAAATTGGTAAAAAAATTGCGCACGATTTGGGCGTAAAATTAGTGATCAAGAAGATGTCCTTTGACTCATTGTTGGTGGCACTAGAAACGGGCAAGGTTGATATGATTTTGTCTGGTATGAGCCCGACACCAGAACGGCGAAAGAACGTTGATTTTAGTAATGTTTATTATTCTGGTGGTCAGGATATTTTGATTAATAAGGCGGACAAAGGCCTTTACCATAATAAAGATTCTTTTCGGAGCAAAAAAATTGGTGCTGAGACAGGGACTTTACAGTACGATCAGGCCAAAAAGCAGATGCCAGGTATCAAGGTTGTCGGAATGGATAATGCCTCTGATCTCATTTTGGCGTTAAAAACCCATAAAGTCGACGGTGTTGCCAAGGATGAAGCTTCAGCAACCGCTTACGCTAAAAATGATCCTGACTTAATCGCTTTGAAAGGACACTTTAAGACCAGTAAGGCAGAGGCCGGTAACGCAATTGCTTTGCCGAAGGGATCAACTTCACTGCGGCTAGCGATTAATAAGTCACTTAGTACGATTAAACAGCAAAATTTGATTCAAAAAGAGTACTTAGTTACCGCTGGCAGTTACATGAAAGTTAATACACAAAATACGTCGATGCTGCATTACTGGAGCTATTTTGCAAAGGGTGTTCTGTACACATTAGGAATTTCATTAGTTGCAGTGATCATTGGCGTTTTACTAGGTGTTTTACTAGCCTTAATTCGATTGGGGCACATTAAAATATTGCGGGCACTAGCAACGGCCTACGTTGAATTTGTTCGTGGCACGCCGTTAATGGTGCAGATTATGTTCGTCTACTTTGGGATTGGTGTTTTTGTAAACATACCAGCTTTAATCGCCGGAACAATTGCGGTTGCTTTAAATAGTGGTGCCTACGTTAGTGAAATAATTCGTGGCGGCATTAATTCTGTGGCTAAAGGGCAAGTAGAAGCGGCCCGGAGCCTGGGATTGAGCCACGGCTCGACGATGCGGTACGTTGTCTTCCCACAAGCTTTAGCGAATATCTGGCCGGCACTTGGCAACGAATTTATTTCATTAATTAAGGAAACTTCGATTGTTTCAATTATCGGTGTAACTGATTTAATTTACCAGTTACGAATTGTGCAGGCTGATACCTATAAAGGGGTTATTCCAATTGTGATTGCCATGATCCTTTACTTCATCATGACCTTCAGTTTATCAAGGGTGCTTCGGCATTACGAAAATCGTTTACGGCACCCGGCAACAGAATAAATGATCTAAAACAGGACAAATAGTAGCTGTTGAAAGCTACCCCGTTGAAAATGGGTAACTTTCAAGACAACAGACTATTTGTCCTGTTTTAGTAAAATTTAATAGTATTTTTTTAACGTGTGGTGCAATATTACTTTAATTTCAACAATTTTTCGATATTTCCGTGGGCAATTTTTTCTTTGTCATTTGCCGAAATTGCTGTGTTGGCAAGAAAATCTTCGGCGTTACCCTTAACGTAAGGATAATCCTGCGCCCATAAGACGTGATCCGCACCCATTTCAGTGAGAACTAACTGCATTTGTGGCCAAGTAAACATACCACTAGGCGTAACGTAGACGTTCTTTTTGTAATAATAAGAGACTGGGTGTGCTAATGGATTACCAACAACTGGCGTAGTTGCGTCGTCTAAACGTTCCAAGAAATAAGGTACAAATTCACCCCAGTGGCCAGAAATTAATTTTAGGTTTGGAAACTTATCGAATAATCCAGATAAAATTAAGCGCGTAACGTGCAGGCCAGCTTCCATGTGCCAACCCCAGCCTGGTGTTGCCATGATGGCGTTAAAGCCAATCGGATTCATGTCACTATAATAGGTTTTACGAATGGTTTCTGAGGGCATCGAAGGGTGAATATAAAGTGGCACGTCGAGTTTTGCTGCCATTTCAAAGATTGGTAAAAATTGTGGTTCATCCAAAAAGTGACCACCTCTAGCAGTACCTAATAACAAGGCGCCTTGTAAGCCTAATTCAGTTACGGAACGTTTCAGTTCTTGTGCGGCTGCCTTGGGATCAGAAACCGGTAAAGTTGCAAAGCCAAGGTAACGATCTGGATGGCGTTTTACAGTAGCCGCAATGTCATCATTAATTCTTTTCGTTAACGGAATGGACTGTTCTGCTGGTAGCATATCTGGATTGGTACTGGCGTCACCATACGAAAGAATTTGCATATCAATGCCGTTTTTATCCATATACTGAAGTCGTTTTGTATCTAGATCCTGCATTTCTTCCGGCGTTACTGCATAAGCGACAAGACCTTCTGCAAACGAACGACCAAATTCTTGTAAGGCCTTAGGATCGGAAGGTTGTGTTTTCATGTAGTCCATGATTGCCTTATTTGCGTAAGCTGTACTGATATGTTCTTCTGTTGTAATTAATTTCATAATATTCACCTCATCTAAGATTTAAGTACAGTATAGCGAGATTAAAACGGAAGTTATGGACCGAATTAGCCAATAAGTTGCGTAACTAAAAAATTTTATCTAAATTATTGGTAAGGTGCAGAAACAAGTCAGTCGCTTCATTTTCAGACCATGCATTATCCAATACATAGGCGCGTAAAAACATGTAAGTTGCTGCGGCGTAAACATTACAAATGGCCACTTCATCGATTAACGTAATTTTATTTTGGTGAGCAATATTTTGATTGAAGAGCGATAGGCGTTGAATAAATTCTTGGCGGGTATTTGACCACTCGACTAGTTCAAAGACTTCGGCACGCTGTTGCCAGGTTTTCATGAGTTGGGCAGTCATGCTCCGGGCGGTTAAGCCTTGAAGTCGAAAATCTTTTTGAAATTCACTGAGATGTTTGTCGATCATTGTAACGATTACTTGTTTCGGTGATAAGTAGTAACGGTAAAAAGTTTGCCGGGAAATTCCGGCAATTTTTGCTAATTTAGGTGCACTTAGGGTTTCAAAATTAACTTTCTTTTTACAGAGAGCAAATAGGGTGGAATCGATTTTAGTTTTGGTTTTTAAAATACGTTTGTCAACTTGTTCCATGATAGTCTCCATTTAAGAAATAACTTATTCAAATAATTGTTACCTCATCTAAGGGTATTTTACTTAGTTTTTAAGAAATATTCAATTTTGAGGATTGCGGTAAAATACAATATTTCCCGGGAAATTAATCCTACTAGCACCAATGTAACGTTCGTATTCGATAATTTTGATTGAGCTATTATCTCACACAACTTAAAGTATGTTCCTTAAAATATACTGGTCTTGATTGACAGGAAGATGTTCGGAAATTAGATTGCTTTGTCACTAGTTCTAAATAGTTATATAGTTAATAAAGAAAGTTAAATTAATTAGTAGGGGAGCTTGACTAGTGTGGTTAAAATGAAAGATTTTCACCAAAGAATGGATTTTTTAGTTCTTTCAATTTTAATGAACGCTACCGGCAACGCCTTAACAATTTCTACTAATTTAGGGAGTGCAGTTTGGACAGGGTCCTCGGTTAACTTAGCCAATTGGATTCATGTCTCATTGGGCACAACTTTATTTGTCTACGGGATCGTTATTACACTGGTTAATCAACTGTTGCTGGGCCACTTTGATCGGCGCCGCTTTTTTTCTAATTTACTTTATATTGTGCCCTTTAGCTATTTAGTCCAAATAATGACGACGGCATGGGATTGGCTAGGTGTCCCTCATTTAGGGCTTGGTGTCCGCATTATTTTAGATGTTCTTGGTATTCTCACAGTGGCCGCGGCTGTGTCGATCTACCAACGCTCGAATATTCTAATGCACCCTAATGACGATTTGTCCTATATTCTTCGCTTTAAGTACCTTAAAGGATCAGCAATCTTAGGACAATGGGCAAGCTATACGCCACCAATTATGATTACGATAATTTCATTTATTGCAACTGGCCAACTTAAGGCGATTGGTTTCGGCACAATTTTAGCGTTAGTAGCTCAAGGTGCGATAATGAATTGGTCTGACCAACACGTTTTTCCAAGTCTCAAACACCACGTAGATATTTGATCATAAATAAGCAAAAGCTGTCATTATATAAAATTAAGCGCGTAATCAAGCGCGCTTAATTAATCACTAATAAATAGGCCCCAAGGCTGTTAAGCAACCTTGGAACCTATTGTTAGTGATTATTTTAATCTAAACGCTTTTCGCAACACTTTTTAGCCTAAAGGCGGCTATTATAAATCAAAAAGCTGATGTAACAAAGATCACCGTCTGGTAGTGGGTAACCAGAATTTTGATTGGTACCGTCATTTTCATGTAAAACAACAAATTCGCCACTACCGTAATCTTGTTTATTCAAGTACGTGACTAATTTCTCATCACATTCAGCCAATGTTTTGCCGGTCACGATTCGTTTGTTCCAACCACGATGAATTTCGTTGTTTATGTTCATATTCATAATTAATTCCCCCATAAGTATATTTAAATTAAAGTAAGTTTTTGACCTAATTCTGGCATAGTCGTTAAATCAGTAGCACTCAAATCATGAACAATTTTATGTTGTTCGTTAAAAATAACAAAGCGACTAGCACACTGTTTGATTTGATTGTAATCATGGCTGGCAATCAAAATTGTTTTTCCGGCCTGATTGAGTTGGATTAATAAATCCAACATTTGTTGTTGTGCGATTGGTGTTAGGCCGTTCAGTGGTTCATCTAAGATTAAAACACTAGGATTAAGAGCTAAGGCACTGGCCAAAGCGACACGTTTTTTCTCACCTCCAGAAAGATGGTAAGGCACACGATCGCGGAATTCACTACAGCCAGTTAACCTTAGGCAATCCGTAACCCGTTGTTCAATTTCGGCCGCTGACAGGGCTAGCTGTTTCGGACCAAAAGCGACCTCATCGGCTACGGTTAGGTTAAATAATTGAACGTCACTATTTTGAAAGACAAAACCAATCTGTTGGTGGAACGTTTGCCGTCTTTTAGCATTTTTTAAGAAAGCTGCATCAATTAATGCGTCGTTGAAATAGTAATCACCACTACTAGCTATTTTTAGGCCGCTTAGAATGTTAAACAGCGTCGATTTACCGGAACCGTTGGGACCCATGAAACAAACAAATTCACCGGCCTTGATTTGTAGATTAATGTCGTTTAGGCCGCAAGTAGTTGGATAATGATAGTTTAAGTGTTGCACAGTTAACATTAAAATTAGCTCCCTAAAAAGAATAGTAGACCGAATAAAGTGGCATCCAGTAACAAAACTAGATTATCGCGCCAGTGGTGAATAGACCTAGTTTCCTTTTGATAATCGCCAGTAAAACCGCGTGCTTCCATTGCGGCGTATAAGGCCAAAGCATAATCGTGGGTCTTTAAGTAAAGTATACCAAAAAGCTGGCCGATCGTTTGGTATGGGTGGGCCGTTTTACCCACTGAGCGCAGAGTGATGGCCTCCAATAGATTTAATAAGTATTCACCCAGTAGTTTTAAGTAGGTGATGGTGATAGCAACAGTGAAGATTAAACTATTAGGGCAGTGTAGTTGTTTAAGAGCAGTTATAAGCGCCGTAAAGGTTGTCGTTGTCCGGTAGTAACTAAGATTTAATAGAATTAGACAAGTTCGGCCAAAGAAAAATAGTGAATTTTGTCCAGGAAGTAGCAGAATACTTGGCAAAACGAGCAGCTCAGCAAATAAACTACTGATGACTGTTTGGCGGATGATTTTTTTTAAGTAAGCGGGCGGTAATATTACCAGTAGGCCCAGATTACAAACTAAAATTAACCACGCTATAAATGGATTCTGATTTAAAGAAATTAATAAAACAGTGCTCAAAGTGGTTAATAATTTAACTTGCGGCGCTAACCATTCTTCAAGGGGTTGGTGCCTAATGTCAGCCTCCTGTGCAAAACGCTGTAATAACTGACTTAATCGTTGGCTGTTTTGCTGTAGAAAGGAATGACCATTTCGTTTAGGGGCTACAACACGCGTTTCTTGCAGCCAGCTTGGCAGTTCAACTATCTTTGTTTTGATCATAACGAATCACCCGAACGAATAGAAAAAAGATAAGTAGGACGGTTACGGCAGATAAAATATATCCAATTGGCAGTGGAACACCCTTAATAGTGTAGTTATTAAAGAGTGCGCTGAATTGAAAGCCATGACTGATGCCACTTGGTGCACGAGTAGCCAGATGCGCGGTCTGCAAACGTTGCTGTAGTTCCATTTTATTCCACTCACCCCAGGCCGTTCCAGAAGCGATTAAACCAAGTGGCGAAAGGATGGCCAGGCCGGCTAATAGGCCGTAAATTGCTTTAGTGTGTACTTTAGTATTTTTAGTTGCTGCATGATAAATACTGTCCGGCGCTGCCTTCTTGATAAATTGGAAGACCAAGACAGTGAAAGCCGCCTCAACCCAACCAACAATAAGTAAATGGGCCGTTAGCATGGCAGGGACTGCAATATTCAATCCATAAGGACAGTAAAGCGGTGTTCCCTGCTGATTGTGAAATAGAAGTGGCTGTAAACCGAGTTCAATTCCGGCAACTAAAGCTGCGAGATTGATACCAACGTAGGCACCAACGGCTAGACCAATTTTTTCATGGTGTAATCGGCGGCCAATTAAATAGCAGGCGTAACCGACAAAAGGCATGATGAAAGCCATATTAAAGGCGTTAGCACCAAAAGCTAAAATTCCACCGTCACCAAATAGCAATGCTTGCAGGAGTAACGTAATCGAAAGTGCCAAACAGGCCGCCCAAGGCCCTAATAACACGGCAAGTAAAGTTCCCCCAACAGCGTGGGCAGTGGTTCCGCCAGGGATCGGTAAATTAAACATCATGATTAAGAAGGCCAATGAAGCCGCCACACCTAGCAGTGGAATGGTTTCTTTTTTTTCTTTAATTTGGGCCTTCACTTTTAAAACTGAAACCGTCCAAATTGGTGTCATAACAGCGATTAGTGTTCCACACGTTGTTGGACTTAAATAATTATCGGGAATGTGCAATTTAGAAAACTCCTTATCCAATAATACTAAGGTTTAATTAGCAATATGATCGATGAGGTAGCTGATATCGGTAATAATAAATTTATGATTTTTAGTGATAAGGGCACCATCGTTTTTGAGTTCATTTAGCATTCGGTTAACGCTACTACGCGAACTAATGCCGCAAAAACCGGCAATATCATCGTTAGTGACGATGAAATCAATCAGGATTCCTTCCGGGACTTGGCGGCCAAACAAATCAATTAGGCTATAGATAAAAGCACAAACAGCTCCCTTTTTTCCGTTCATGACCATTCGTTGTGAGCGGAAAATATTTTCGGAAAGCTTTTTTCGATAATAGTTTTTAACGTAATTCTGTAGTTCCAAATTTGCGTTGACATAATTCCAAAAAGTGACGCGGTCGACTTGATAAAACATTGCTTCGTCTGATTCTATTCGTACATTAAATGGCTGATCAGTGTATTTTGAAACCTCATCGCGTAATAACGAAATGACGTCGGGTTTGACGATGTAAGAAAGATTAAATTCACGACCATCCTGCAGGATAATACTATTTTTAATAATACCTTGTTTCAAAATGTAGGTGTAATGCTCGGCAAGTCCATGGTAAGTGAGATACGTATGTCGTTTTTTGTTAATTATCGGAACGTGGTGTTCATCTAAATAATTCATTAAGTACTCAATATCAGTTAATACCATTCGTCGTCATTCTTTCATGTAAGTTTTGGTTAGTCAGGAACAATTCGCTAATTACTGCATTGCCAAAATTACAATTACTTTTGTATCATACCCGTTTCAGTAAATTTGGCGACAGCATTTAAAGTATACATTTGTTAACCAGTTTTGGAAACGCCAAAGGTAGCAGACAAATTAAAAAAAGATGAGTATAACAAAGCTTGCATGTAAATTTTATAGAGAAAGAGGATGTCATTTCATGGTAGCAATTGATTTGCCATATGATAAGACGACAATTACTGCAAAAATTGCGGATGAAAATTTTGCGGGAAAACTTGTCTCAAAGGCGGCCACTTATAAAAATGAACTATCAGAAAACGAAACGGTTGAACGTTCATTAGATAATCCGATTGGTTCAGAAAGCTTAGAAACGTTAGCAACTGGTAAGAAGAATATTGTCATTATTAGTTCGGATCACACACGTCCAGTTCCATCACATATTATTACGCCAATTTTATTGCGACGTTTGCGAAGTGTTGCGCCAGATGCCCGAATTCGTATTCTCGTAGCAACTGGATTCCACCGACCTTCAACCCACGAAGAATTAGTTAATAAATATGGTGCGGACATTGTTGCCAATGAAGAGATTGTGATGCACGTTTCCACTGATGATAGCTCGATGGTTAAAATTGGCCAACTACCTTCTGGTGGCGATTGCATTATTAACCGGGTAGCTGCAGAGGCCGATTTGTTGATTTCTGAAGGCTTTATTGAATCGCACTTTTTTGCTGGCTTTTCTGGTGGTAGAAAGTCCGTTTTACCAGGTGTTGCTTCTTATAAAACAATTATGGCGAATCATTCTGGTGAATTTATTAATTCTAACAAGGCACGAACGGGTAATTTAATGCATAATCCGATTCATAAAGATATGGTTTACGCAGCGCGAACTGCTAAATTAGCCTTTATTATCAACGTGGTGTTGGATGAGGATAAAAAAATTATTGGTTCTTTTGCCGGTGATATGGAAGCCGCACATAAAGTAGGCTGTGAGTTTGTTCGTGATTTGTCTAGTGTAAAGAAGATCCCTAGTGATATTACGATTTCTACCAATGGTGGTTTCCCATTAGATCAAAATATTTATCAGGCCGTTAAAGGAATGACGGCTGCCGAAGCAACTAATAAAGAAAACGGCACGATTATTATGGTGGCCGGTGCTCGCGATGGTCACGGTGGTGATGGCTTCTACCATAATTTGGCTGATGTAGATGATCCAAAAGAATTCTTAGATCAAGCAATTAATACACCGCGTTTAAAGACCATTCCTGATCAATGGACCGCCCAAATTTTCGCCCGAATTCTGGTTCATCATCACGTTATATTTGTCTCTGATCTAGTTGATCCTAAGTTAATTACTTCAATGCACATGGACTTGGCAACTTCTTTGGATCAGGCTTTAGAAATGGCGTATCAACGAGAAGGCCAGGATTCAAAAGTTGTTGTTATTCCGGATGGTTTAGGCGTTATTGTTCGTTAGTTGGTGTAATTATGGATAAAAAAGCATTACGAGAATTGCTACAACAAGTTGCCAATGGAAAAACGGGTGCAGAAGTCGCTGCGGCGAGTTTGGAAAAACAATCTTTTACCGATATTGGTTTTGCCAACGTTGATTTGGCACGCCAGAAACGTAATGGCTATCCAGAAGTTATTTATGGAGAAGGAAAGACTGCCGAACAGATAGTTGAAATTGCAAAGGTGCTTCAACAACAGACTGCACCGATTTTAGCAACTCGTGTCTCGCCAGAAAAGTTTGGTGCCGTAAAAATTGCCTTGCCTGAGGCAATCTATTATAAAGAAGCACGTTGTACCGTGATTGGAACGGCGCTGCCACAAACGAAAAGCTACATTGCAATCGTAACTGCCGGCACTTCAGACGTGCCAGTTGCCGAAGAGGCGGCAATTACCGCGGAAACGTTTGGTAATCAGGTGGAGCGTGTCTACGATGTCGGCGTGGCTGGAATTCAGCGCCTGTTTGCCCGGTTAGACGTTATTCGTGGTGCGAAGGTCGTGATTGTGATTGCGGGAATGGAAGGCGCCTTGGCCAGTGTTGTTGGTGGTTTGATTAATAAACCATTAATTGCGGTTCCTACTAGTATCGGCTATGGAACTAACTTTGGTGGTTTGACAGCACTCATGACGATGCTTAATAGCTGTGCGTCGGGAATTACAGTTGTTAACGTTGATAATGGCTTTGGTGCGGCCTATTCGGCTAGTATGATCAATCATTTATGATGAGGGAGATTTAGAATGCGAATACTTTATTTAGACGCTTTTTCCGGTATTAGCGGTGATATGTTTATTGGTGCGTTACTTGATTTAGGTGTTGACTTTGAGCAATTTAAGCAAGAATTAGCCAAGTTGGGTGTTCATGGCTACACTTTGAAAAAACAAGAATTAGCTAAGAGTAGTATTTATGGAACGGACTTTGACGTTATTCTTGATCACGAAAAGGATCATGGTTTTGTTGAACGGCATCAAGCAGGCCAGCACCACCAGCATGGGCGGCATTTAGACGAAATTCTTGAATTGATTAAAAATAGTGATTTATCAAAACGTGTTAAAGAACAAGCCAGTGCGGTTTTTTCTGAAATTGCTAAGGCCGAAGCAACCGTTCATCATTTACCGCTCACTGAAGTCCATTTTCACGAAGTTGGCGCGCTTGATTCTATTGTTGATATCGTTGGCTGTTGTATTGCCTTGGAGCTATTAAATGTTGATCAAATTAAGGCCTCTGAATTAGCTGATGGCACTGGCCTTATCCAAGTCGCTCATGGGCAAATGCCCGTTCCAGTGCCGGCGGTTATGCAAATGCGCGTTGGCACCGCTATTCCGATTAAACAGCGGTTGGATGTTAATACGGAGCTGATTACACCGACTGGCATGGGGTTGGTTAAAACACTGGTCACTGATTTTGGACCACTACCAACTGATTTAACGGCGGAAAAAATTGGTTACGGCTTTGGCAAACGTGATACAGGTGGTTTTAATGCCTTACGTGCCATTATTTTTGAAAAAAAAAACTAAGTCAGCAGGAAATTAGTAAAACAGGCGATGAGATTTTACTAATTGAGGCCAACCTCGATGATCAGACCGGTGAGGCGTTAGGTTACGTGATGAATCTACTGCTGGATGCAGGCGCACTTGATGTTTTTTTCACACCGATTCAAATGAAGAAAAATCGGCCAGCCGTTAAACTATCGGTATTAATTAGGCCAATCGAGCGCGCTAAATTTGCGCGCTTGATCCTACAAGAAACAAGCACGATCGGTGTTCGTTATCAGAAATGGCAGCGCACAGTTATGACGCGAAGCTTTGAAAAAGTTACGACAGAATATGGTCAAGTTCGCGTTAAAGTCGCCACCTATGATGATTTAGTTAAACGGACACCTGAATATGAAGATTGCTTAAAATTGGCCCAGAAGCAGCACGTTACGCTAACTGCAGTTTATCAGGCGGCAATTCAGCAATTTCAGTAACTGTATTTTTGAATTTTAAGATAGGATTGGAAATTATTTTTTTAGCAAGCTAGTGGAGCTGTGTTTGGACAACCTTTTTTTAGTATTTACTTGACTAATTTAGTGAAAACAGGGTAACCACAGTAATCTAAACGCTTTTCCAACACTCTTGGGTACACATTAAATTTACGGGAGGAGATCACTTGTTTCATCAATTAGTTGCAGAATTTATGGGGACCGCCTTAATGATTATTTTTGGGGTTGGCGTTCATTGTAGCGAGGTTTTAAAAGGGACTAAGTATCGTGGTTCAGGCCACATTTTTGCTATTACGACTTGGGGATTTGGGATTACGATTTCACTATTTATCTTTGGAAATGTTTGTATTAACCCAGCCATGGTATTAGCGCAGTGTTTGCTAGGCAATCTAAAATGGTCATTATTGCTACCTTATTCACTTGCCGAAGTATTTGGTGGAGTTGTCGGTGCCATGATCGTTTGGGTTATGTACGCCGATCACTTTAAGGCCTCAGAAAACGAAATCTCACCGATTACGATTCGAAACCTCTTCTCTACTGCACCTGCCGTTCGTAATTTACCACGTAATTTCTTTGTGGAATTTTTCGACACGTTTATTTTCATTTCTGGTATCTTGGCCATTTCGCAAATTAAGACGCCGGGTATTGTTCCAATTGGTGTTGGTTTATTAGTTTGGGCGATTGGTATGGGGCTCGGCGGACCAACTGGTTTCGCAATGAACTTGGCCCGCGACATGGGCCCAAGAATTGCGCACGCGTTATTGCCAATTAAAAACAAGGCTAATAGTGACTGGCAGTATGGTATTTTGGTACCTGGTATTGCACCATTTGTTGGCGCGGCCTGTGCTGCTTTATTCATGCACGGATTTTTTAATATTCAATAATTTGATTAAAGGAGAACTTCAAATATGCAAACATTAAACGAAAAAAAACAAACACTAACGACAACTTTAAAGAGCTTAAACCAGGTAACTGTTGCTTTTTCTGGTGGGATTGATAGTACCTTGATTTTAAAAATGGCGCTAGATACACTTGGCAGTGAGAATGTTGTTGCGGTTGTTGCTAACTCAGAATTATTTACGAACGAAGAATTTGATAGGGCCATTTCATTGGCAAAGGAGTTAGGTGCTAACGTCCAAGCAACAACGCTTGACTACTTGGCTAATGATCACATCAAACAGAATCTGGCCGATAGCTGGTACTACGCTAAGCAAATGTTTTATTCACGGTTAACTGAAATTGCTGCTGAAAATGGTTCGACGGCCGTGCTTGATGGCATGATTATGGATGATAAGAATGACTATCGACCAGGTTTACGGGCACGGGATGAAGCAGGTGCTCGTAGCCTTTTACAAGAGGCAGGATTGTACAAAAAGGATGTTCGTGAATTGGCCCAAGAATTAGATTTAACTAACTGGAATAAAGTTGCTTCTTGCTCAGTTTCATCTCGTTTTCCATACGGGACAACGTTAACTTCTGCGACTATTCAACAAGTTATGAAAGCCGAAAAGTACATTCGTGATCTTGGCTTTCCAACTGTTCGCGTTCGTTTTCATGATGACGTTGCTCGAATCGAGATTCCAGAAGCGCGAATTGGTGATTTCTTAGTCTTTAACGAACGAGTTAATAAAGAGTTAATCAAGGATGGTTTTAAGTACGTCGCACTTGATCTCGGTGGCTTCCGCAGCGGTCGAATGAACGATGTTTTATCAAAGAAACAATTAACTCAATTTGCTTAAACTATAATTTGTAATTAAGTTACTTACAGAAAGTGACCTGTTGACAGGTTTTATTTATTCAGGTATGCTCAAGCCATAAAGTAATTTGGAGGTAGTCATTTATGCTATTAGCACACACGCAATTAAACAATTGTTGCTGTGGATCGCGTCTTACGCGACCCACTGATTGGTGTGCCTAAAAATAGTGACTTCCTTTAGGTTAACGTAAAATCAGATAATCGTGTAAGGCGCAGATTCGGTAACTTTGAATCTGCGCCTTTTTGTATCCAATTTTACGAAATACATACTTGAGCAGTTTAGAAAGTGAGGAAATAACGATGTTGGTTAACAGTATTTACCAGACGATTGGGCAGACGCCATTACTACGATTAAAAATGGCCGTTCCCAATGGTAGTCGGATTTACGCGAAGTTAGAGATGTTTAATCCAGGCGGCAGTGTTAAAGATCGTTTAGGAATGGCACTGATTGCTCACGGCCGCGAGATTGGAAAGATTAGTGAAGGGACAACCATCATTGAGCCAACGGCGGGAAACACGGGAATTGGTGTTGCGCTAGCTGCACAGCAGTATCAGCTGCCAGTTAAGCTGGTGGTTCCCGCGAAATTTAGTTTTGAAAAGCAGACACTAATGCGGGCGTTGGGAGCCGAAGTAATCAATACACCAGCAGAGGCCGGTATTAAAGGGGCAATTGCGAAAGCACAAGCATTGGCTAAAGAAATTCCTAATGCTTACGTTCCGCTACAATTTCAAAATCCGGCCAATCCTGATGCTTATTACCAGACACTTGGACCAGAGATTCTAGCTGATTTAGCACAACGGCCAATTAATGCTTTTGTGGCCGGAGCTGGCAGTGGGGGGACCTTTGTTGGAACGGCACGTGCGCTACAGGAACGATATCCTGCAATGCAGGCAATTACTGTGGAACCTGAGGGCTCAATCTTAAACGGTGGTCCTGAGCACGCGCATCGAACTGAAGGAATTGGCGTTGAATTTATCCCACCATTTTTTAAACAAATTCAGGTTGACCAGGTTCAGACAATTAGTGATGTTGCGGCTTTTAAATACGTTAAATGGTTAGCAAAGAACCTTGGTCTATTTGTTGGTAGTTCAAGTGGCGCAGCCTTGGCGGCCAGTTTAAAAGTTGCGGCGGAATTACCAGCCCAATCTACCATCGTGACCGTTTTTCCGGATTCAAGTGAACGTTATTTAAGTAAAAAAATTTACGATTAAAATAGAAGGGGTCATAATTATGAAATTTAATACTAAATTGATTCATGGTGGTATTAGCGAAGATTCAACTACAGGGGCGGTTTCAATTCCGATTTACCGCTCATCAACGTTTCACCAGCATAAAGTTGGCGGTGCACCAAAATGGGAATACGCACGGACGGGTAACCCCACCCGGGCAGCGTTAGAACAATTGATCGCGGATCTGGAACAAGGAACGGCCGGCTTTGCCTTTTCATCTGGATCAGCAGCAATTCACGTGGTTTTCTCACTATTTTCAGCCGGTGATCACATTGTTGTTGGTAATGATGTCTATGGCGGAACCTTTCGTCTAATTAATCAGGTGCTAAAACGTTTTGGTCTAACCTTTACGGTAGTTGATACGCGGGATTTGGCGGCCACTAGTGCTGCAATTCAGAGTAATACTAAAGCAATTTATTTGGAAACACCGACTAATCCGTTGCTACGAATCAGCGATATTCAAGCAATTGCCAGGCTCGCTCAGAAACAAGGCGTGCGCACAATCGTTGATAATACGTTTGCGACACCCTATAATCAAAATCCGCTGGTGCTGGGTGCAGATATTGTGGTCCATAGCGCAACAAAGTACCTTGGCGGGCATAGCGATGTAGTTGCTGGACTAGCGGTCACTAATGATAATCAAATTGCGGAACAGTTGGCCTTTTTACAAAATTCAATCGGCAGTGTGTTAGGGCCGGATGATAGTTGGTTATTGCAGCGTGGTATTAAAACCTTAGGCGTTCGGATGCGTGTTCACCAAGAAAATGCACAAATTATTTATCAGTACCTTGCTAATAACGCTAAGGTGGCAAAAGTTTATTATCCAGGTAATCCGGCTGGAGATGGTTACGCCATTGCAAAAAAACAGATGAACGGCTTTGGCGCAATGCTTTCGTTTGAATTACGGCCTGGGCTGGATCCGAAAAAGTTTGTTGAAAGCCTGCAAATCGTTGACCTTGCAGAAAGTCTTGGTGGTGTGGAAAGCCTAATTGAAATTCCGGCAGTCATGACCCACGGCGCAATTCCCCGGGAAATACGTCTGGAAAATGGTATTCAGGATGAGTTGATTCGCCTATCAGTTGGTTTAGAGGATAGTGCAGATTTACTGGCCGATCTGCAGCAAGCCTTCGCACAGATTTAAAAAGGAGACGAGTGCATGTTTACGGCAGCAAAAGCGATTCAACAACGCGATCCAGCAGCTCATAGCGTGTGGGAAGTTATTTTGACTTATTCTGGCTTTCACGCCTTGGCCTTTTACCGATTGGCACATTGGTTTCAACAGCATAGTCATCACTTATTGGCCGCATTAATTGCACACTGGGGAAAACGAGTAACCGGCGTTGAAATTCACCCCGCCGCTCAAATTGGCCGGCAAGTTTTTATTGATCACGGGACAGGTGTTGTTATTGGTGAAACGGCGGTGATTGGTGATCGGGTGACAATTTTACATAATGTCACGTTGGGTTCACGGCACCTTCAAGCCGGCCGGCGCCACCCAGTTGTTGCTAATGATGTTCTGATTGGTGCAGGTGCACAATTACTAGGTGCAATCCAAATTGGTGCGCACGTAAAGATTGGTGCCGGAACGATTGTTTTAACGGATGTGCCAGCCTATACGACAATTGTGGGTAATCCCGGGAAGCCAGTTGAGCAGCAACGGTTAAAATTAGCGCGGTTAAACTAATTAATTGACCGATATAATTGAATAAAAATGATAGATCTTAAAAGAAATGGTGACTTAAAAGAAAAATGCTTGGCTCATTAAATATTTAAATGAGCTATTAGTGTTTCTAATTGTCACTTTTGAGGTCTATTTTTTTCGTGAATTTAGTTGCTACATGTATTGGGAAGAGTCAGTGGTATAAGGGCTAACCGACAGTGGCTCATTTTTGCAACATTTTTAATCGCGATGCTTGCAGCGTAATAATGAAATGATCTTTGAAAGACTATTTGATCAAATTTGTTCTATTTTAAGCCAATTTATCCTATTAGCTAGCCCGCCCACTCCGTATAATTTAGTTATTAGATTGATAGACCAATTTTATATAAATCGATATTAATCCCTCTAAAATAGACTAGTTAAGCAAAACCAATAGTTATTTTATGATTCTTGTATTGTTTTATCCCAACCTGAGAATTTTACTGACTTAATAAATGTTAGCGGTTTCGTTATGCTTTGGACATAGAAATTAAGGAGGAAATTCAAATGGCAATTGATTGGTTAAAATTACAAGGTAAAACAATTATCGTGACAGGTGGTTCATCGGGTATCGGGGACGCAATTGTTCAGGAATTGATTAATCAAGGAGTTAGCGTGATTAACGCTGATTTAAGAGAAGGACAGTTTAAGGCGGATAACTTAACTTTTATTCAAACTGATGTAACCGATAAGGCGGCGGTTAATGCACTGGTTAAACAAGTTGTGGCTAAATTTAAAACAATTGACGGTTTAGTTAATAACGCCGGAATTAATTTACCTCGTTTGCTAGTCGATGCCAAACAGGCAGATGGACAATATGAGTTAAATGAAGCCGCATTTAATAAAATGTTTACGGTTAACGTTAAGAGTGTCTTCTTGATGTCCCAAGCAGTCGGCCGTATTTTAGCCGCGAAACATGAAGGCGTTATCGTTAATATGTCTTCCGAAGCCGGGTTAGAAGGTTCACAAGGCCAAAGTGTTTATTCGGCCACAAAAGGTGCAATTAATGGATTTACACGCTCATGGGCTAAGGAATTAGGCGAATTTAACGTGCGCGTTGTTGGTATTGCGCCAGGCATCATGGAAGCAACTGGTTTACGGACACCTTCATACGAAGAGGCGCTGGCTTATACAAGACATAAAACAGTTGAACAATTACGGGCTGGTTACAAGAGTACAACTACGACACCATTAGGACGTAGTGGACGTTTATCAGAAGTTGCTGATGTAGTTTGTTACTATCTTTCTGACAAGGCAAGCTATATTACCGGTGTTACAACAAATGTGGCGGGAGGTAAGTCTCGCGGATAAAAAGATGTGGAGGGAAACTAGGTGGATAATCAAGATTATCGGTTGTTAAAACGATTTATTACGCATGATTCGGTTTCCCTTGCCGAATTAATTACGCTTGAGAATATTTCCCAAAAGACATTACAAAAACGAATTACCCGGTTAAATACGATTTTGATTGGAATTGCTCAAATTAAAGAGCGGCATGGGCGTTACTACCTTCAGATTATTGATTATCACGCACTTAGTCATTTACAAGTTAATTATTTACGCGAATCACTGGACTTCAATGATAGTGAAAAGCGCCAGGCCTTTATTCTTCGCCAATTAGTTGAAACCAAGGGCTACCTAATTCAGGATGATTTGGCGGATGAATTAACAATCAGTAAGGGTACGCTGAGTAAGGATTTAGTTAAGCTGAAACAAACGTTGCAATATTATGAAGCCACGATTGTATCGGTATCCAATCACGGTATTAAATTGCGACTAGGACAACAATACCAACTACCAATTATTTTACTAAATGAAACTTACGATTATTTTTCTTCCGAATATCGATTGGATGAAAAGATAAAATCACTGATCGATCGAATTGGAAAAACAACAGAAACGGTTCGCTTGAAAAAATTTACGGCAGTACTTTGCTATTTGTGGCAATTGGGTTATCGTTTTGACGAAACAATTCCACACTACACTAATTTAGTTAGACTAACGCCGGCAGTACAACAGCTAACAATGGCATTAGGCAAATTGCGGCAAGAACCATTAACTGAAAATGAAAAGGATTTATTGTATTATCCCTTAAATCTTAAATATTCGGATTTACTGGATAAGAAATTAGTTGAATGTGCGGTCAAAGAGAACTGGGCCTTAATCGAGATCATTCAACAGCAAATTGAAACACACATTCAGGTCAATTTAGACTATCAACACTTTCATGAGCAAATTAAGTATCACCTATTATTCTTGTGTAATCGCGCTATTTTCACGACGCCGGCAAGTGATATTTTTACTAACGAAATTGTTAAAAATTATCCAGTGGCGGCCGAGTTAGCACTGATTTCACTTACGACACTAGAACAGCAATTAGGCGTCATCATTAATTCAGTCGAGGCTAATTATTTAGCAATTTATTTTCAATTAGCGCTGGATGATACACAAGATTTTTTACCAGCAGTTCAAACAGTCGGTCTAGTCGGAAATATCGGGATTGGTGCTCAACAATTTTTAAAGAAGCAATTGGCCGAAGTTTTTGCGGATCAAATTAAAGTAGTGGCAATTCATGATTTGGCCAAGCTAAAGCAACCTGATTTGAATTTTTTACTAATATTCTCAGATCGACCACTGGATTTAGGTGGAAATTACACGCCAGTTGTTCGGGTAGATGAACTATTTAGAACCGAAGAACTCAGTACTAAGATTACGATTTCGTTAGTTCAGCGGGCAATTCAGGCCAAATCGTGTACTTTTGCAGTTAATTATTTGGCCCCAGCAACGACGACTTACCGCGAGTTGGTTGATCAAATGATTGATCAAGAGACGGAAAAGGGTCATTTAGCGGCTAGTTTTAAACGAATTTGGCATAAGCGTGAGTTGTTGGGCAGTAGTATTTTTGAAAACGGTGTTGCCATTCCCCACGCGATTAATGAGGTAAAAAAACAGCAAATTTGTTTAAGTGTTGGTATTTTGAAGGAGCCATTTAAGGCTGGTAAACGTGAAGTTCGGTTTATCTTTTTGATTGGCATTCCCCAAAATTTAAATCAACAACTAAATCGTGTACTAGATATTATTTATGATTTTATTTTCAATTTAGTTCACCAAAAGGATATCCTGCAAAATTTATTACACTACCAAATCGATCAACCGATTGACCAGTTAATGGAGGGAATTTAGATGTCAAACTTAGTTATACTTATTATCTTTATCTTTTTAGCATTCTTGTTTCAAGCGGCATTGGGTTTCCTCCAGGTTCGTAATTTTGCCAAACATTACGGCCAGTTACGACGGCGTGGTCGGGTTCTGATCGGACGTAATCCAAAAAGATTACAGGCAGGAACGTTACTTTTAATTGCGCTAGATGGCAACAACGTAATTAAAAGTTGCCAAGTAATGAAAGGGATTACAATATTTGCTCACTTTAAAGAAATTAAACGTTTTAATGGGCAGTCATTTATTGAATTAGTTACGGATTATACGCAACTTCATCAAGAAAACCGTTTAATTCGCCAGTGTCTTTTGAACGCTTATCAAACATTGATTAAGTACCAGAATGGCACTTTGGCCGAACGTGATTTTTCAGGTCAAACGAATTTCTTTGAGTTACCACTGGTGACCTATTTCAGAAGTAAAATCAATCATTTTCAGGGTAGATTAAAGAAAGAAGGAATTATGAAATGAAATATATTACTGGTTTTGCTTCCGGTTTTATGAACCTATTTCAAACTGGTGGTAAAACGTTTATTACTTGGATGTCGACGATCATTCCAGTTGTCTTGCTATTATTAGTTCTGATGAATACCATTATTTCCTTTTTAGGCGAAGAGCGAATGGAAAAATTGGCCAAGGCTTCATCAAGAAATCCCATCACACGCTACATGATTTTACCGTTTTTGGCAGCGTTCATGTTAGGTAATCCCATGTCATTTTCATTAGGCCGTTTTATGCCAGAATTCTATAAGCCTAGCTATTACGCGGCTTTAGCTCAGTTTAACCACACAAGTAACGGGGTTTTTCCACACATCAATCCAGGTGAATTATTTATTTGGTTAGGAATTGCGCAGGGTGTCCAAAAATTAGGCTTAAACACGATGGATTTGGCCGTTCGTTATTTGCTTGTTGGTTTAGTGATGAACTTCATTGGTGGCTGGGTTACTGATTTTACGACCGCTTATGTTTGTAAGACAAGCGGGGTAATCCTTTCTAAAGAAGTTAAGTTGTCGGTTAAAGAACAGGGAGAAACGGATGCTGCGTAGATTAGGTTAAAAACACGTTAGGAGAAATTAATTATGGCTTGGAAAAGTATAAAAATCACTAAAGGCAGTGGCGGTTATGGTGGGCCACTAATTATTACACCGACTGAACAAAAACATCAATTTATCTATGTTACAGGTGGTGAACGACCGAGTATTGTTGACCGCATCGAAAAATTGACCGGTATGAAGGCCGTTGATGCTTTCAAAACATCGATTCCAGATGAAGAAACGGCACTGGCAATTATTGATTGTGGCGGTACGTTACGTTGTGGTATTTACCCTAAAAAGGGAATTTTAACGGTCAACGTTTTGCCAACTGGTAAAAGTGGCCCATTACAGAAATTTATTCACCCGGAAATTTATGTTTCTGCTGTTACCGATAAACAAGTTGCCTTGGTTGATGATAGTACAGAGACGATCGCAACAACTGCAGTTACGGCGCCAATTTCGGAAACTGAGGAAACCACAGCGCCTAAATATGATTCCAGTAAGAAGCTTACTGAGCAGCTACACCACACTAGCTTTATTGCCAAGATTGGTACTGGCGCCGGTAAAGTTGTGGCAACTTTTAATCAAGCTGCTAAGGAATCAGTTCAAACGGTTATCAATACAATTATTCCCTTTATGGCTTTTGTGGCATTACTAATCGGGATTATTCAAGGATCGGGAATTGGTAAAATTTTTGCGAAATTAATGTCGCCACTGGCCGGTAACGTAGTTGGGCTTTGTGTCATCGGGTTTGTTTGTTCGCTGCCATTTCTATCACCGTTGCTTGGGCCAGGAGCAGTTATTGGCCAAGTTATCGGAACGTTAATTGGTTTAGAAATCGGTAAGGGCACAATTCCACCACAGTATGCTTTACCAGCATTATTTGCCATTAATACACAAAATGGCTGTGACTTTATTCCAGTTGGTTTAGGTTTAGAAGAAGCAGATTCTAAAACCGTTGAAGTGGGGGTTCCATCGGTACTTTATTCACGCTTTATTAACGGGGTTCCGCGAGTTTTAGTTGCTTGGGTAGCTAGCTTTGGTTTGTACGCAAAATAAAAGGAGGTAGGTTAAAATGGAAAGTGTTAAGACGACAATTTTTGAAACGACAGTTACTGAAATTGGTGCTGAAGCAAAGGGCTTTAAAGAAATCAATATGGTGATTTTCTTTGGTAAAGAGGCTCCGGACGCGTTACGTTCTTCTTGTTACTTGATTGATGTTATGCCGGTTAAGGCAACACCAAAGCCAGGAATGACACTCTTAATTGATGATCAAGCGTATACAATTACAGCCGTCGGTAATGAGGTCATGACCAATTTAAGTAATCTTGGGCACATTTCAATTGTATTTGACGGTTCAACTAAGCCCGAATTGGCCGGAACGATGTACGTTGAACAAAAGGCCTACCCGGAAATTAATGAAGAGTCGAGTATTCAAATTTTAAAATGAAAATAAAATTAAAGTTTTACGCACGTTCTAGTGAAGTTTAGCGTTCATATCTAAATTATATCGCTATTAAAAATAATATTTATGCCGCTTGGCCACTGAATGACATGTGAACGGATTTAGTTAGGTTCCATTCCGGCGCTGGCGTATGGAACGCGTGCGACTTGGACTTGCCGGACTTCGGCTTAGTCCAATCGACAACGGGAAACAAGTCCTGTTTAGCGAATATGTTCTAGTAACTAATACTTGCTAAAATTAGTTGTTAAGAATGAGCGACAGTGGCGCGTCGACAAGCTAATTTTCTTTCCGTTTAAACCCATCGGAAAAGAAAATGGATCTTATCAATCACGCAAGGTACTAAATGACCATAATTCGGTCATCAAGTACCTTCGACACGGCTGATACGCCAGCGCCTCCATTTCACCTTGGCTGTGGTTGAGTTCTGATTATTGATTAATTTAACCGTTTAGTTAGTACAATTGAGTCAGAATCATGGCTTTAAGGCTGTACACTTTACAAGTGATCTTAATTAGCTATCAACACTGATGAAAGTAATTTTCACCTACTTGCAACAAGCTGGTTTACAGTAGTTGCCAAAGACACAAACAACGCTTGAATGTTCCACGCGGCCAGATTTCATTTTAAGTTTTGGCGTTCTGAAAACTAGCTAATAGTTTTAAATATGGTTGCTACGATGCACTAGAGTAATGTTCGGAAATAGTAAAAGGCCGAGACGAAAGTCCTGGCCTTTTACTGTTTTCGACTGCTACTCTAGAACGTGAATCCAAAACCGACTTTTGTCCCACTCCCTTGCTATTTCCTTTGTTTGCGGTATTCAGAAGGTGTTTTCCCTGTATATTGGCGAAAAACACGAGTTAGGTGGCTAGGATCAGAGAAATTTAACATTAGAGAAATTTCTTGCACTGAGCGAGCTGAAAATTGCAGTAGGTAACGTGCCTCAGTGATTTTATGCTTTAAAATATATTGTTTTAAGGTTAATCCAGTCTTACTTTTTGTTAATCGAGATAAGTAAGTTGCGTTAACATTGAGTTTTTGGGCAATAGTTGCGACTGTGATTGGTTGATAGATGTGTTGTTGCAAGTATTGTTCAATATTAAAAATATAAGGTGACACTTGTTGGCGATAACGAATCGTCAGTTTGGTGTAATAGGCAACGATTTGACGGGTGAAGTCCTTATAATTTGTTAAATCAACTTGCTTTTCAGCTTCCCGAATTAATTTATCCCCTTTAAAATAAGATTCACCAGAAGGAACGCCAGCGGCATTAGCGGCTCGAGAACTAATAACGACCGTTACAATGATGAATTCCTTGACACGTTTTATCGGATCAGAGCTAAGCATACCAACGTATTCAGGTACTTGAAGCAAGTAGTCAATCAATGCCTCAGCACGTTGTAAATTTCCGGCAGTGATTGCCTCTAACATTAGTAATTCATGTTTGTAGAGCTCATCCATGTCATAGTAATGAGTTGTTTCGTCGGTTTTAAGTTCTTCAAGTAAAAGATCACGCATTGCGTAGTGTGTAACAAGCGAATCAAGCCGCTGGGTTAAATTCAGTTTGACTGACGAAGGTACGTGGTAGAGTGCCAGATAAAGTGTAGCTGCTAGATTGTTTGCGTCGGATTTATCCGTTATTGTGTGAACGAAATTTGCTGAATCAAGGGGAATGAAGCAGAGCCAAATACCATTTAATTTATTTTTTTCTAATTTTGGAATTGCTAAAATTAAGGCGTTAGAACGCTGTAATCTAAATATTTGTGGTTGCTTTGACGCAAGTACTTTACTGTAGTTTTTAATTTCTTTTTGGTTTAAAGTAATCGCAGTGTTTCGTTGCATTTGCGATGTTAATTGCCAGCCAGGAATACTAAATTCAAAAAATGAGAAATTAAATAGGCGGCTGAATTGCTGCATGAGTAATAATTTATTAGTTGCTTGGGACATGTATTTCTCCTATAGTAATAACTTGTGAGTTAGCGACAAAATGAAATCACTTTCATTATACTAGAAATCTAAGACTAGTTGGTGGTCGATTTAATTTAGTGAAATATGTTCTATTTTAAATAATTAATTATAAATTATTTAAAAATCCCTTGCATTTGGTTGATATTAGTCTATTCTTGGGTGTAACAATCTGTAATTAGGGGGGCACCTGCATGATTACAATGTATTTTCACACTAGTGATCCGGCAAAAAATAAATTAATGAAGTGGTTTAAGCAACAGCACTTAGAATTTAAACTACGTAACATTATTCAAAAACCGTTAACTAAAGCAGAGTTAACCCATTTATTTTTAATGGCAACGGGTGGAACAGATGATTTAATTGCCAAAAAGTCTAAGGTAGCAAAGTCGACACAACTTGACAATAATTTAACCTTTAATGAATTAATCGATACTGTTTTAGCGACGCCACAGCTTTTAAAGAATCCAGTTGTTTTTGATGATAAGAACATTGTTGCGGGCTATAGCTTGGAAAAAATTGGTGTCTTTATTCCAAAATCACAACGAAAACTAGAATTAATGGCTTTATTTAACCGAATTTATCCAAAAGGACCTACACAGTCGCTGTCATTTTAATGATTGAACGAGTTTAATTTGACATAACTCTGTTGCAAGCAACAATTATATAAGTTATTTTGAGTAATTAAAGCGGTCTAAATTCAAGTTAGAAATAACTTGAATTTAGACCGCTTTTTATTTGGTACATTAGCTAATCAAGTAAATTAATTGGTTGTTTTTGCCTTGGTTAACGCATTTTTAACGGCACTTTTAATGGCGTTACTAGAAGCAGAAGCGCCTGAAATAGCGTCAACTGTATAGCTATTTGCGGCAACTATTTTGGCCGGTAACTGTTCTACGGCCGCCTTACCAACGTCTTCGCTTTCACTTTGCTTGACAACCTCGACGTTTTTGATTTGCTGGTTGGTATAGGTCACGCGAACTACCACCTGGCCACCAATTCCGGTATCACTGACACCCAAATATTGATTTTCGCCAACACTGATGTCCTTTAGCGAATCTTCAGGAGCTAGGTCGTTACTGCCTAAATCAACCTTAGCGTTAAGAGTCGTTGGGGTGCTGACTGACGTCGTTTTTTCTTTAGCTGCATTTTCACCAGCAATTTTACCGAAAATTAAACACTCGGCAAGATTACTGCCGCCAGCATATTGATTGGCATTAGCGCCACCGAGTTCGCCAGCTCCGTATAAGTGGGGAATTGGTTGGAGCTGGGTGTTTAAAATTTCGGCGTTAGCGTTTCGCCGTGGTCCGCCTTGCGTATTTAGCATTCCCGATTCCAGTTTAACTGCGTAATATGGACCGGTAGTTAAAGCCCGCATCGTTTTAGCGGCACGGTGTTGACTGTAATCGTGGCCAGTTTTGGCAAAAGTATTAAAGTCAGCGACTGTTTGTTGCAAGGTTGCCGCATTGAGATTTGTCTTTTGGGCCAATTCAGGTAAATTAGCGGCCTGAATGACACGTTCAAAGAAATCTTGTTCAGGTAACTGTTTGGCGGCCTTAAATTGGTCAAATTGAACTTGATCAAAAATTAGGTAAGGATGGTCTTGGGCGGTTGGAATACGCCAAGTACCGTGACTGTACAAACGACCGTGACGATTTGCTTCGTCTTCACGGAAGTAGCGACTACCATCATCACCAACAACAAAAATACTACCAGTATAAAGATCTTTCCATGGCGCTAAAATTAATTTACCACGTTCACCAGGGTGAGTTGCAAAGGTCATTCCTGAAAGTAGGCCTAATCCTTCGTAACTCTTCATGTGCCACATATCGGCACCAATTTCTTCGGCCATTTTAATGCCATCGCCTTGATTATAAAGTGTTCCGATTGGTGCCAAATGTGGAGCACCTAAATAGTCTTGGATTGCTTGTTTATCCGTTTCAAAGCCACCACAGGCTAGTACAACACCATTTTTCGCCTGAATATTAACATTTTGGCCATTGCGTTTAATGGTAACGCCAGTGATCGTTTTGGTCAGTGGATCTTGAACTAGGTGCTGTGCGGGAGAGGACAGCCAAACATCAATATTATTAGTTCGATCAACAACGTGCTGCCGGAGATTTTTCCATAAGGCGGCGTCAAAAAAGCCTTCGTGGACCATGCTGAGATCAAAAGTATCAGAACCGGGGAATTCAGGGTATTCTGGAGCCAAACCCTTTGCGACTTCACCGTGACTTCCATTTTTATAGGTATCATTGTAGCTGACTGGTTCCACGTCTAGATAATTCTTAAAATAACTACGCATATTAATCATGCCCTGAACGTAGGTTTGTAGCAGCGTATCATCCAGATCAATTGGACCTAACATTGCCTTGTAATAACTGAGCATTTTAGTATAATCCGTTCCGGTTGCAACGACTTGGCCGGCATAGCGAACGTTACCACCTTCGTGTCCTTCTGGAGCAACATCGGTTAAAAGTACCTTGGCGCCGTTGTCTGCGGCAAAACGTGCAGCCGTAGCACCAGCGGCACCGAAACCAACAACAATGACATCATAGGCACCATTCCAAGTAATTTGTGATTCTTGTGGCAATTGCGTGACCTTCTTTTGGTATTTCTGATTAATTAAAGTCGTGAAATCTAAGTAATTGTTAAAACAACTTTCTAAAAAGCTAATTGTTTGTTGATCCTTTAATTGATGTTGCTCATCAAAGGCGGCCTTAACGTAATTTAATAGAAATTCGTTACCCGGTTGCACAAAGGCACCTAAACCAGGTGAATCCAAAATTTGGCGTAAATGTTGTTGCGCACGGGAAGCACCTTGGGGTCCATAAGAGGCACCAACAATCATAATTGGTTTATGGTTAAAAGGATGTAACTCGCAAGACAACCATTCTAAGACACTCTTCAAAGCGGCTGGAATTGAATGATCGTATTCCGGTGTTGCGATGATGACACCATCTGCAGAGCTGATTTTAGCGGCCAATTGAGTGATACTAACAGGTGGTTGCTTGACGATATTTTCATTAAAAAGTGGCAGATGATTAATTTCACAAATTTCAATTTCTTGCTTAGGACCAAAGTGAGTCTGCATGTACTGTAGTAACTGCCGGTTATACGAAAAATCAGCGTTAGTACCAACGATACCGATAAATTTCATTAGAAGAACTCCCTTACATTTAATATGCGATTATTGGTATGATAATTATTTGTTGCCTAAACATTAATTTTAAAAGTGCTTATTTATTAAGCAAGTAAGCATTTTACAACTTCATTATTAAACAAATAAACTAATTTGTGAAATAATTATTTTATACTAAAAGTATGCTATTATTGGCATAAGTTGAGATTAAAAAAGGAGTGCCCGCTATGACACCACTTGAAAAAGATAAACAGTTTATTTCAATTCTGGAAGCAGTTCCCAAACTCGGTAACATTACTGCCGCGGCGGAAATGTTATTTATGACGCAACCAGCATTGAGTAAATTAATTCGCCAGCGAGAGGAACAACTAGGTGTTCAGTTAATCGATCGGCGGCATCATCCGTTACGGTTAACTTATTCGGGAGAGTATTATTTACACCGCTTACGACATATTGTGGCCCAGTATGATTCTTTATACCATGGCTTAGCAGTCTTGAATGAGGCCGGGCACGGGCGTCTAACGATTGGCGTTACCCAATCGTTAGGTGAGCAAATTTTGCCCCGGTTATTACCTGAATATCACGCTACTTACCCTAACGTTGATCTGCGGCTTGTTGAATACCCCAGCAGTGAGGTTGAAACCGAGTTAATTAATGATAATTTGGATCTTTACATTGGTGTCTTACCAATTGATAATAGTCAGATTCATTATCAACTGTTATACCGGGAGCCGGTTTGTCTAGTCCTGTCACCTAGCCACCCAGCTTATCAGGCGCAAATCAAAAAGTTGCGTTTGATTAACAGTAGTCATGAGTTGATTGATAATCAGCCGATGATTATGGAAAATAAAAATTCTGGGTTCCAACGATTTATTGATCAATATTTAACTAAGAATAATATTTATCCCAAAGTGATTTTACGAACGGCCAGTCTCAATACTGCAATCAAATTAGTACAGCATAATTTTGCTGCCGCAACTTTGGTACCACGGTCCGTCTGGCAAAGCCACCCCACCAAGGCGCGATTAAATACATTTCAATTAGCAACTGAAGAATTACAAAGTGAGACGTTTATTGCCTATAAGCGCGATCGCCTGCTAACTAGTCAGGAAAAGGCCTTGATTGATCTGGCAATTAAATGGGGCCAGCGTGCTACATTAGGTTAATGTTCCGTGGGTCTACTATATTTTATAGCGCCAATTAGTGGACAAAAGCACGCTATTATCGGTATACTGGCAAGTATTGTTTTTTTATGTTGAAGGAGTGGGTGACGTGACAAAAAAGGTGAAACGCGCTATTTTCATTTTGATTTTTAGCGAGTTTTTGGTGTGCTTGGGAATTAGTTTGGTTATTCCAGTTATGCCGTTTATTAAAAATGAACTTCATTTATCGGCCACTGATATTGGAATTATGAGTGCACTGTTTGCCTTAGCGCAATTCATTGCTTCACCAGTGATTGGTCGTTTATCTGACCGAATCGGGCGTAAACCAGTTTTAGTTAGCGGATTATTCTTATACATGGTTTCGGAAGTTTTATTTGCGTTAACGAATCATCTCTACATGTTTAATCTATCACGCATTGTTGGTGGTTTGTCGGCGGCAATGGTTGTACCGACTGCGATGGCAATGGCCGCCGATATTACAACGCGAAGTCAGCGGGCGCGGGTTGTGGGCTGGTTATCGGCCGCTTTTAGTGGTGGTTTAATTTTGGGACCCGGAATTGGTGGTCTGCTTGCTAAAATTGATTATAAGGCACCTTTTTGGAGTGCTGGATTTTTAGGTCTGCTTAGTATGATTGCGCTAATTACTTTATTACCTAAAGAAGATGACCTACTAGCGCCGGATATTGTGGCGGCCCGGAAAACTAAGAGTACAAAAACGGGAGTTAAGTCATTTTTAACTAAACCGATTATTTTACTTTTTATTATGATCTTAGTTTCATCATTTGGTTTACAAGGGTTCGAAAGTATTTACAGTATTTACGTTAATGAAGTTTTTCACTTTACGTTAAATAACATTGCCTTAGTGTTGACTCTAAATGGGGCAATTTCGTTGATTATGCAAGTGGCACTGTTTGACCGGTTAGTCGTGCTTTTTCGGGAGACCAAACTGATTCGTTACTGCTTCTTTTTTAGTTTTGCGGGTACGATTTGGATTATTTTGGCCCATTCTAAATGGGAAGTTGTTGTGGCAACTTTAATTGTCTTTTCGTCTTTTGATTTATTGCGACCGGCAATTACGACCTTGTTAACTAAGGCCAGCACAACTAGTCAGGGCCTGATTAACGGGCTAAACATGTCGCTGACTAGCGTTGGTAATGTGATCGGGCCAATAATGTCAGGGATGTTACTGGATATGAATTATCATTATCCTTACTTAGTGGTCACAGTATTCTTGGCAGCATCATTCTTGTTAACTTTTCAAATTCATATGACAACGCAGCGTGATTAAACATAGCGGTCAAATCAGTTAGTGGGTAAATTTTATTCCCGCTAGCCGATTTGGCCGCTATTTTAGTCCAATACCAGGTGTTCACTTCAAGTACTTTTATTTAGTACTTTTCAATTTATTAGAAAGCAATATGGTCGGTAAAATAATAATCAAGGCAGCAATCGAAATAATTAAAAAACCGTACTGAAATGATTCAAGCCGAATATTAACTAAATGTTGGTGTGCAAATGATTGTAAATGATTAGCCGCTACATTATATTTTCCAGCAGCAAGTCTAGTTTCAAATGCTTTAACTCGAGATGCTGAATAGACGGTAACTGCAGTTGTGATGATTGCCGAACCGAAAGCACTCCCGATATTTTGAATAATCCGAGCGCCGATTGTGGCAGCGGGCACTTGATTAGCCTTCATTCCTGTGTAGGAATCGGCCATTAACGGCATTAAGATTCCACCGGCGCCGATACCGCGTACGAATAGGACAATGGCAATGATCCAAAATGAAGTGTGCTGATCAATCCAGAAAAATGGTAGGGTGCCTACAAATGTAATAACGACACTTGCTAAAACTACATATTTAGCGCCAATACTATCGGTCAATCGGCCAGTCAGTGGTCGTGATACGAGCATCCCTAGTCCCTGTGGAACCAAGGCTAAAGCTGCCATAATCACACTCATACCGCGAACATTCTGAAAAAATAGTGGTAATAATAACATTGCACCATTGAGCACGGTTCCTGCAATGAAAAGACCAATGATGGAGCCATCGAATGACTTAAACGTGAAGAGTTTCGTTGGTAAGACAGCTTTATCTTTACGAATAAATGCCCAGCCGATGTAAAGTATCAATGTAACTAATCCAGTAGTGAGAAAAGAAATTGTCGTGTGATTACTAAAATTGGCCGCATGTGCTGCCTTCACAACACCGTAAATGATACTGCTGGTTGAAGCAATCAAAAGTAGAATGCCAATAAAATCCATTTTCGCCGTTTTATTTTGTGCGGGATAATTTGGCATTTTCCAAATAATGAGTCCTAGGGAGACTAGAGTGACAGGTACATTAATCCAAAAAATCCAGTGCCACGATAGAAATTTAATAATAACACCACCAAGGACTGGTCCCAATAGTGGGCCTAAAATCATTGGTAAGCCAACGGTTGCCATCATGCGACCCATGATTTCAGGTCCAGCCGTTTGAACTAACAGTGTCGTTAGTAATGGCATAATTAGACCACCAGCAAATCCTTGAATTAAGCGAGCACCGATTAAAAATTGGATACTAGGCGAAATGGCCGATAAAATTGAACCAACGCCAAATAAAATTTCACCAGCCATAAAAACATATTTACCGTTAAATTTATTTAGTAGCCAACTAGAAAACGGTACGGCGATCCCGGTGGCTAGTAAATAGCAAGTAATCGTCCATTGAACGGTGGGCACCGAACTGTTGAAACTATGAACCAAATTATTGATGGCAATATTGATCATCGTTGAGTCAAGCAAAGGCGCCATGGCACCAAGCACAACTACCCAGGCGATCGTTAAAACAGATTTTGGAATCTCGTTTTGTTTCTGCATATTATTTCCTCCTGTAAAATAAGAAACTATTAGTATCTTATGAACACGAGTGCTATAATACACTTTGAAATGAAAAAGTCAATAAGAAACTTAAAGTATCTTATTTTTTGAGGAGGTCGAAGCAATGGTGCAAAAAAGACGGCGAGGAACTGAACTAACAGAAGCAATTTATCAAGCAACGCGCGAAATATTAGAAAATGATGGTTTATCAGCGTTAACTTTCCCCAAAGTTGCAACAGCTGCTGGAACCAGTAAACCAGTGATTTACCGGCGCTGGGACTCACCGTTTTCACTTGCCATTGCGGCCGTTCAAGATAAAATTAAGCTGGAGAATCATGGCCGAATGGATGAACTTAAGTTGACGGGAACGTCTTTGCGAGCGGACTTATCGCAATTATTACAACGCTTTATTATTAGTATGAATGCGTTTGGCCAGTCTTACACGAATACTTTTTTTAATGGTATGAGTAAACAACAAAATGAAGTTATCCAAAAGATGATCGATGAAGCGACCGCAATTGATATTAGTGCACTTAACCAGGTGCTCAAGCGCGCTAAAGAACGTGGTGAATTGGCAACAACTGAAATGTCCAATGATTTAAAATTATTACCATTCGAATGGCTTCGGTACCATCTATTTGTTAATGAAAATGTTAGTAGAGTAAATTTAACTGCGTTGATTGATGATGTGTTGATTCCGTCATACCAACACGCAACTGGAACACCAAAGTAATTGACTATAAAAAATACAGACGGAGTGGGGGAAATCCTGGCTGCAGCAAACCCTAAACCACTCCGATCTATATTTTTATAACTTAGCTAACATACTTTAGCAACGTGAATAAGTTAGTTTGCTTTGAATTAGGTCATCATCATTAGTGTTATAAAAAGGTTCGTCAAATTTACTCGTGGCCGGATTGAAATTATTTTGAATATTGCGGTTTATTTTTACAATCTGTCATATTAAAAATAAGTTGATAATTAGTCAAGCAGGAATTGCGGCATGTGGCGCATAAACCATCAATGGCTAGGTAAACGACTGGGGCCGTTAAAGTTGATGCAGAAAGTTTTGATTGAGATAAATGAGTTATGTCCTGTTTCACGTGAAACAAAAATAAAGTCCGTGAAAGATCGTTTGAATTTAACGCTAATCAAATTTATGTATTTACGATAAAAATTACAAAGAAAACAGAAATATAACGCTTCAATATCAAAACCGTGCCTAGCCGTTGAATTGAAAAACAGGCAAGTAGTTATTGGGTTAAAGAGTCGAGAATTATTAGTTTGGTGATAATATTGCAAGTCAAATTGTAGCACTATGTAAATAGTCCTTGATGCAAAGGCCTTTCCAAGCATTCCTAGCTTGATTTTAATCCTCCCCTAAGTTAAATTTGCGCCATATCTGCTATACTAACAATCGGGATCGACTCACGTAGGAAAAAAGTTATCATGAACGTGAGTCATTATTGACTGGGAGGGGACTGTTTGTTATCCAAATTCTTTACTGTGGCAACGATCAAATGTTTCGAGGCGTTTTACTTTCCGTATTGTCGCTTTTGAAGAACACATCTGAGCCTCTTGAAATTTATATATTAACGGCTGAATTACAAAACAAACAGCACCAAACGATTGAGTTTACGGAAAAACACGCCAATTTTATCAATGAAATTGTAACGCGGCATAACGAGAAAAATGATGTGACTAGAATTGATATTACCACCCTCTATAATGCCTATTTACCAACCGCCAACACGCATACGATGTTTACACCATATAGCATATTACGTCTTTATGCAGATCAAATTCCTGAACTTTCTGGTCGAATTCTATATTTGGATGCGGATGTCCTTTGTCGACGGCCATTCGATGATTTCTATCATCAATCTTTGGTCAATACTGAAATCGTGGGCACTCTAGATTATTATGGGCGCTGGTTTTTTCATCACCAATGGCGTAAATTTGACTACCTCAATTCAGGTGTTTTACTGTTAAATCTGAATTTAATCAGGCAAACTCATTTATTTGAAAAATGTCGTAAATTGTGCAAAAAAAGACCGATGATCATGCCAGATCAATCGGCCATTAACAAATATTCAAAATTAAAACGAATTACGGACCGGCGGTATAATGAACAGCACGGCAGAGTCAATGATACCGTGTTTCAACATTTTTCCGCGAAATGGAAATTTTGGCCCGTTATTCATACTGAATCAATTAAGCCCTGGGAAATTGATAAAGTGCATCAGCGGATGAAAATTCACGACTATGACGACCTTTATGAAGTGTACCAAGGGTTACTTAATCAGTTACCGGATTACTCTGTAACTGGCTCGACTTCTTCTGATTTTGCAAATTGATTGTTAAAATACTGCCGGTAGAGTGGATGACTTTTTATTAATTCATTGTGCGAACCATGACCACTAACGCGTCCATTCTCGATAAAATAGATTTCGTCCGCATCGATAATGGTATTAATTCGGTGAGCAATGATTAGTGTTGTCCGTCCGGTCATGAGATCTTGTAGCGCCCGTTGAACCATGACTTCTGATTCAGGATCTAGGCTAGCGGTTGCCTCATCAAGCATGAGTAGCTGAGGGTCCCTTAAGAAGGCACGGGCAATTGATAAACGTTGTCGTTGGCCTCCGGAAATATTAACGCCATTTTCACCAATTTCGGTTTCAAGTTGTGCTGGCATTTCTAATACGAAATCTTTTGCGTACGCTAATTCTAAAGCTCGCCACTGTTCTTCATCGGTGGTGGGCTTTTTTAGTCCGTAAGTTAGGTTATAGCGGATGGTGCCAGTCATGGTGTCTGCGTTTTGGCCAACTAAACCAATTTGATCGCGCCAATTGGCCAGATTTAAATCAGTGAGGTTAGTGTCACCAATGGTAATAGAACCGGTATCGGGCCGATAAAAGCGTTCTAATAGGCTAAAAATGGTTGTTTTTCCGCTGCCAGAAGGGCCGACAAATGCGACGACAGAATTTGGTGCCGCCTTAAATGAAACATCGTGTAAAATTTCTTGATCAGTTTGATAAGAGAAAGAAACGTGATTCATTTCTAGGATCCTATCATTAGCATTAACTTTAACGCCAACATTGGTCCTTTCTTCGGCCACATCAAGTAATTCTTGAATTTTACTAGTCGAGCCGCCTGTTTTAGCAACGTCGGATAAGAACTGGCCAAGTGTGGTAAAAGGAACAACTAACTGAACTAGATACATTAGAAAGGCCATTAAAGTTCCGCTAGTCATCGTGCCGTGACTAATGCGGAAGACACCGTATGAAAGCACGCCAACTATGAGGGCGAGCATAAGCACTCCGGTGGTTGGCCCCACAATTGAGTCATAAATTGCTTCACGAACGCCTAATTTGTAAAGTTTAGACATTTGCTTTTCACCACTCAATTTTTCGGTTGCCATTGCGTCAGAGGACTTCACTAAACGCATTTTGGTCAATACTTTACTGACCTTGGCGTTTAATGAAGCTATGGCGTTCTGACGTTTATGGGCTACACTGTAAGATCGGCGGAATACAGGTAATAAACAAAATAAAATGAGTGGGACAACAACGAACATGATAAGTGTCATTCGCCAGTCCATGAACAACATTAAAAGCATGGCGCCTACAAGTTGGAGTATGGAAGTGATCATTCGGGGTAATGAGTTCGCTAGCAGGTCTTTAACTTGGGTTGAATCGTTGGTTAACCGTGATGCGATTTGGCCGGATTGATGTTGATCTAAATAATTGATCGGTAGAACCAAAATCTTATTCCATAGTCGGTTGCGTAATCGATAAACAACATCTTCACCAAAAACGCCAAGCGAGGTTCCGGAAAAAGCACCTAAAATAATACTAAAAACAAACAATAGAATAACCGCAATTAAAAAGCCAGTATTTATATGGTGCGGAATTTGGTTGAGAATGTTTCGTGCTAGAAGTGGAACTGCAAGCTGTAGGGCCGCAGCAAACGCGCCTAGTAGTATGCCGCAAATAAACAACCAGTAGCGTGGTTGAATCAGCTGAATTAGCTTTAAAAAATCCTTAATGTGAAGCCTTGAAGTTGTTTTTGAACGTGAGTGCATGAGTGCGTCTCCTAAAATAGATTTGCAGAACTAAAATAACGCATTGTTAGTGGTTTTACAATAGCTTTAAAGTTATATAGTTCACTTTAGCAGTTTCATGGAAAATAACGGTGCTTTAAAAATCCAGAAACTTTGGCAAATTAGTAAGCACCGCTATTTTTGCTTACTATTTACGATAACGTTTCCGATTTAAATAAAGTTTGCTGGGTTAAAATAATAACGCCAACGCCGGTTAATAAAACCGATAAACAGATAACCAGCCAAATAATGGGTAACCAACTGCCTAATTGTGTTTTTAGAAAACCAAATGCAATTGGGCCAGTGGCGGCTAGCAAGTAGCCAAAAGATTGGGCCATCCCTGATAAATTTGCGGTATCTGTAGCGTTAGTGGTTTTCTTTTGAAAAAAGATAATTGCAATACTGAATGCCGCACCAGAACTAGCACCCATTAATAAGGAAAATAGCGCGGACCAGCCAAAGGATTGACTGCCGGCCAAAAGCCCGCAGGCACCACCAATAAAGCCAAAACCAACAAAAGCTACAACAACAGCCATTCCGTGCGGCCTTTCGGAAATTAAAGGGACCACTAAGGACAAAGGCAGGAGACTGATTTGAAAAATGGTCGCCAGATTACCAGCCTGAATAGTGCTAAAACCAACGCTGGTAAATAAGGTTGGTAGCCAGGTCAATAAAGAATAATAAAGTAAAGATTGTAGGCCAAAGAATAACGTAATCCACCAGGCCAACCCGGTCCGCCACACTGATTTATGGGTAGTGTTTTGCAGTTTGGTAGTCGTATTTTGATTTGGCATTTTTTTCAAATTAAGTAGCCAAACGAACAGGCCGGCCAAGCCAACTAATGAAAGTATGGCCATCGAACCCATGAGTGAAATTTTATTAGCTAAATGGCCAGAAAAGCCGGTACCTAAAGAAGCAATCAGCCCCATCGCAACCGTATATTCAGTCGTTTTAATCGCAATTTTTGCTGGAAATTGTTCCTTAATAATTGCTGGGAGTAGGACATTGCCGCCAGCAATACCGATTCCAATCAGGCCAGTTCCAATCATTAACGCCCAAATGGTTGGAATAACGCGTAAATAACTACCAGCGGCCAATAAAATGAGAAAGCCAAAGAGAACTTTTTCGTTACCAAGGCGTTGACTGAGTCGTGGCGCAAACGGGGAAATAAGGGCAAACATAAGTAATGGAATAGTTGTCAAAAAACCCGCCAGTGAGGCCGGTAACCCTAAAGTCTGTTTTAAGTTAGTGAGTAAGGGTGGCAGCATCGTAATTGGTAGCCGCAGATTGGCGCCAACTAGAATCAGACCAAGTGTGAGCCAGCGGTTAGTAATTTTAGTATTCATACTAATAGTTTCTCCTTTATTGCGTCTATCTATATGAGTACATCATAAATTAAGTGGCGGGTTTTAACAAAGTTAATTGTTTGTAGCGGATTAGCAAAATGTTTTTAAGTACGTTTCCACTAAAATAGTCAGGAAAATACTAACGAAGGTAACTTCCAAATATTTCTGCGGATACGAAAAAAATAGTTGCTTGTAAATTAAAGCACAAGCGTTTAAGATTTAAAATGAAAGCGTATTTTTAATCGGAAAGGATTGACAATAAATGGCAATCGACAAGGTTGTTTATGAAGCGGAGTTAACCGCGCTGAATAGTGATAAATTGGGTATTAAGCCAAAAGGTCACGCAACACTGACCATTATGAACAATCAATTAATAATTGAAGTTAACATGACTGACGTTCCCGCCAATACAGAACACTGGATGCATTTCCATGGATTTGCCGATGGTTCAGATGCACAAATTGCAACCATTAAGCAGGATAAAAATCATGATGGTTTTATTGATTTACCAGAGACCGAGGAAGTTTCCGGAACAACAATGGTACCATTTAATGATCGACCACAAGATATTAATATTCCAACGGATACTTACCCAGTTGCTGGTAGTGCAGGTAATTTTAATTACAAAGTGGCTGTACCGCTAATTGAGATGCAGCAAAAATTCAGTGAGGTTTTCCACGATCAACAGTTGGCGTTGGATAAGCGCGTTATTTATGTTCACGGTGTGCCGGATAGCATGGCATTGCCAGCTAGTGTTAAAGGCGCAGTTGGGACTTATGATGCGCACACAACGCTGCCCATTGCGGTTGGTAAAATTAAGCGTGTTTAAAGACCGTGAATTTTAGATAAAAAAGTGAAAAATACTTTTTAACTGATTTAGTGGAAACATGTTGGAAAAAACAGCTTCCTGCGGTGACCGAGACGAACTTAGTCGAGGAAACACAGTTATGGACTTTATAACTGTGCTCCGTAGCTTTCGCCACAAGAATGGCCATCGTTCGTAGCATCAAGATTATTAGCGAACTAGGCTGCGTCTCGGACTTTGGTTCATCCTAGTCCGATCGACAACGTTAGTAATCCTCAGAATCTAACCGCTTTTTCAAACACTCTGAGAGCTCGTCACAATTTTAATTGTTTGTCTGCAATTAAGATTGTGGTGAGCTTTTTTGTTGTAAAGGGTTAATTAAGACACTTTTGGTTATCTGTTCCGTTGCAAGATAAAAACATCAATTTAAATCTTTTGTTTCATAGTCGGACTGGTATGATAAACAGCGTTAATTAATTATGCTAAGTCCAGCAACAGGGTAGTTATGGAGGAAAGCAGATGCGAGTTACACGAACTGTTAGGGATTTTGAAAATGCACTAATTAAGGTACTGGAAACGACATCGTTTGATGCAGTGACCGTAGAGCAAATTTGTGCGGAGGCGTTATTGCATCGCAGCAGTTTTTACCGTTATTTTAATGATAAATACGACTTATTACAGCAAACGATGTCAATGATGCTCAATCAGCTACTAAAGGATCAAGGACACAGTGACGATATTATTGAACAAATCGTTAATTTTGTGGACACGCACAAGGAAGTATTTCGGAACATTTCAGTTAATAACGGGCGAAACTATCTTGATATGGAAGTTTTAACTGTCATCAGTCGGATTATGTTAGCGCGGCGTGATACAAAATCGCAGGATGCATTAATCGAGACCTTGCGGCGAACTGATCAACCGGAGATGTTGGCTTATGTACTGAGTGGTGCTATTATGGGTGCTTTTGTTTGGTGGCGTAAAAGTAATTACGATTTACCAAAGGAACAGATCATTTCTTTTATCAAGGTTGCCGTTAACGGCGTTAAATCTTTCTATTAGAGTGTTTATAAAGGTGTGGAATAAGGGTGAAAAGAATGCCAGATGGGAACTGGTTGTTAATGGATAATGGGTTAGATGAACGTTATCGCCAAATTTTAGATGCGGCATTTACTATTTTTGCACGTGATGGCTATGATGGCACACGTTTACCAGTGATAGCGTTTGAAGCCAAGGTGAGTATTGGGACGATTTACCGGCATTTTCCCAGTAAGCAAGCGCTATTTAATCAAATCTGTCAGCAGCTTATTATGGCCATTAAATATAGGCTGATGATTAATTTCCCACAGCAGGCGTCTTGTGAAGTCCAGTTTGATTTTTTGTTCAACAAAACGTTGCAGCTATTTCAACACGATCCGCGCAGTGCGACTTTCATTATGCGTAATCAGTTTGCCACTATTTTGGATTCAGTAACTCTGGCCAAACAGGCCGCATTGATTGCCTTTTTAAAACAAACCATTCAAAAAGGCCAGCAGTGTGGTGTTTTACGGGCTGGTCTTCCAGAGCTTTTGTTGGTCACAGTCGTTAACCAAATGACAAGCTCAGTTATTTTTATGGTTGGACGAACGCCATGGCCGGAATTAGTGCAGACATTACGAGATTGTTGCTGGGGTAGCTTAAGTGAGGGAGCAGTAAACTATGTGGGAAATGATTAAAAATGAGTGGCGTTTTGTACGTAAGAATCGGTTAATTTTGCTTTCTGTTATTGTCATGGCATTTATTCCGTTACTTTACAGTGTATTTTTCTTGAAGTCAGTTTGGGATCCTTATGGTAACACGCAGAATTTGCCAGTTGCCGTGGTTAATAAAGATCGGCCAGTTCATTATAATGGCGCGACATTGAACGTTGGTAAGCAGACAGTAACTAAGCTGAAAAATAATAACCAACTTGGCTGGCGTTTTGTGTCGGCAAAAAAGGCCGCGCAAGGAATGAAAGATAAAAAATATTATACCGTTGTAACATTACCAAAGAATTTTTCTAAAAATGCCGCCACACTTTTGGATAAAAATCCCAAAAAGATGCAGTTAACTTATAAAACAAATGATTCCTTAAATTATATCGGTGAGGTCATTAGTCAGATTGGCGCAACTTCCTTAGATAAGGAAATTCGTGCGGCCGTCACTAACGCGTATGCTAGCGCCGTGTTTGATCAATTACACGTTGTTGGCAAGGGGATGCACACTGCCGCTGGTGGGGCCTCCCAACTGGATACTGGTTTAGTCACAATGAATGACGGTTTAAAGCAGTACACCGTTGCGGTTTCGCAAGTTAATGATGGTGTTCAAACGTTGAATATGAGCGTTAAACCATTAGCTAGTGGCGCTGGGCAATTGGCAACAGGCTCGGCCACTTTGGCAAAAGGGCTAAACAAATACACGGCTGGAGTTTTGCAACTAGGTACGGGTGCCGGCCAATTAAATGCCAATTCAAGTAAACTGACTAGTGGTGCAACCCAATTGGCCGGTGGGACGGCTTTACTAAATGGTAAAACCGGCGCGCTCACTGGTGGTGTTAATCAGTTAGCAACTGGCTCACAAAAATTTTCTGGTGGTGTCCAAGCATATACTGCTGGTGTTGGCTCACTTTCTGGAGGTTTGGGGCAACTCGCGACGAACTCACAGCAATTGCGTAGTGGTACAAGTGAGCTAAAGAATTCATTAAAAGATTTACCAGCAGGAGTGACTGCCCTAAATGATGGCAATACTGAATTGGCGACCCAAGTAGCCCAGCTTAATCAACAACTCGCTACAAGTGGTCTACTTAATTTGGCTAAAAATCCACAGCAGTTAACGACATTGCGGCAACAAAGTTCCAATTTGGAGCAAAGTTTAGCCAGTTCACAAACCCAAGATCTGTTAAATGGTATGAATCAGTTGGCCAAGGTTAATTTAACTGGATTGAGTGATTCAGTAGCAAAACTCCAAACAGCGGCAACTGAAGCGCAAACAACAATGACGGGTAGTCTTGGTCAAATTGCTGCAAATGCAAAAGAATCTGCACAGGATGCTCAGGCCGTCCTAGTGGCTAATCCTGATTTAGATCAAGCCTCAAAGGCCAAATTAACCGCAATTATTGCTCGTGAGGCTGGTACTAGTCCAACTAGCACGGCTAGTGAACTAAAGATAACGCAAGCGACGATGACTGGCCTTGCGCAGCAACTCACAACTGCTGAAAATACACTGACAACGTTAGCACCAATTTTGACAAAGGTCAGCAGTCTCGGCCAGCAGTTGCCTGAATTACAAGAAAAGTTACAGGCCGCCAAGTCGTTACTGGCCAGTACCAATACATTGATGAGTCAGCTTAATACGAAAGAAAATCAAACTTTATTGGCTGCGATGCCGGCCAAATTAAATGACTTACAAAAAGCAACGCAGCAATTAGCGGCTGGAACACAGCAATTAGATACTCAGGTTAACGCAAAAGTTCCAGGTAGTCAGCAGTCATTATTATTGGCTAGTCTCAATCAATTAGAGACGGGCACAACTACCTACACTAAGGGCGTTGATGCTGCAAATGCTGGCGCCACTCAGCTTAAGCAAAATTCAGGAAGTTTGGCTTCCGGTGCGACCCAACTGGCCGGTGGTATTGGTAGTATGCAGCAACAGTTACCGCCACTAGTCACTGGTATTAGTACTTTAAATGGTGGCGCACAACAGCTTTCTAGCGGCGTTCAACAATATACGGGTGGCGTTCAGGCATTAAACAGTGGTGCCAGTCAATTAAACGCTAACTCAGCTACCTTAAATAACGGCGCGCAACAACTGGCTTCTGGACTGGGGCAATTAAACCAGCAGGTACCACAATTGGTTACGGGTGTTGGTCAGTTAGCCTCAGGAACAGGGCAGTTAAACGCTAAATCAACTGATTTAATTGATGGAAATATTAAACTGAACACAGGAGCTGCCCAGTTGGCTACTGCACTTAAGTCAGGTAGTAAGAAGGTTAATGGGATTAAAACAACGCCAAAAACGACGGCCATGTTTGCTAGTCCAACCAGTTTAAAGCACCAAAATTATAGCTATGTTCCAAACTACGGTCACGCCTTAGCACCGTACGTACTTTCTCTAGCACTTTATGTGGGTGCCTTGGTCTTTAATTTTGCTTACCCAATTCGCAAAATTTCGATGTCCGGTAAATCGGCTACTGCTTGGTTTTTCAGCAAGGTATCGCTTGGTGCCGCGGTTGCTGTTGCAATGGCAATTATCGAAGCAACACTAATTATGGCGTTTGGACTACAAGTTGACCACGTTGGGGCCTTCTACCTGATAGCGATTATTTTTGCACTGGCCTCAATGTTTATCATCATGTTTCTTTCAATGGCATTAGATAATCCAGGCCGTTTTTTGGCGATGATTTTACTGATGCTTCAACTAGGTGGTTCTGGTGGCACGTTCCCGATGGAAGTCACCAATGGCTTCTTTAATGCCATTCATAAGTTTTTGCCGATGACGTACTCAATTTTGGGCTTTCGGGAGGCAATTACTTCTGGACTTGGTGGTCAAACAATTGGGCAAGTCACGTTAATCTTAGTAATCTTTACGTTAGTGGCACTAATTTTATTATGGACTGTTATGTTATTGTTGCAACGAATTCATTTAGCAGGCACGTCACAACTAGACGAGAATCAAAAATTACAGAAAATTGAAAAATAGGTTTGAAATATTTCAAAAATAAAACAGTCTAAGATTATTCTAAGAAAGAATGAGCAAAAGTCTTTCTTAAAATAAATCTTAGGCTGTTTTTTTAGGACACTATTTTCGTTTAAGCACATGGTAGGCGACGAACATTAAGACAAACCAGATTAGAGAAATTAATAACGAAATTCGCGTATCAGGAATGAATAAAAGAAAAATCAACACGCAGATGAAAAACAGCAAACTCAGGTAATCGGTAAAAGGATAGCCAGGCATTTTAAAATTACTACTGCCTTCAGGGTGTTGTTTCCGATATTTAAGGTGGCACCAAAGTAAGATCAACCAGACGAAGACAAAATTAATGGTTGAGACACCAGAGACTAAGTTGAAAACCTTGGCCGGCATAAAATAGTTTAAAATGACAATGATAAATAGAATCAGCGATGAAAATTGTAATGCTTGATTTGGGACGCTGCGCCGATCTAATTTACCAAAGCGTTCTGGTGCGTTATGTCCCCGTGCTAGTGCGTGTAGCGTCCGACTGGTACTGAATAAAGCACTATTAGTTGCGGACATGGCAGCAGTTAAAACAACGAAGTTTAAAATTCCAGCGGCGCCAACAATACCAATACCGGAAAACACTTGAACGAAGGGGCTGGAAGTGGTTGTGATTTTATTCCACGGGTAAACGCTCATAATAGCAATCATTGAACCGATGTAAAAAAGTCCAATTCGGATTGGCAAACTATTGATGGCCTTCGGTAAATTAACTTCCGGATTGGTTGTTTCACCAGCAGTTAGACCAACCATTTCAATACCAACAAAGGCAAAAACCACCATTTGAAATGACATTAGAAAACCAATTGGACCAGTGGGAAAGAAACCGCCGTGGCTAACTAAATTAGAAAAACCAGCTACGGAATTACCAACGTGGTAGTGAATGATGGCCAGAAAAACACCGACAACAACTAAGGCTAGGATGGCAACGACTTTGATCAGTGAGAACCAAGATTCTAGTTCGCCAAATAGGCCAACGTTCACTAAATTAACTAACAGCAATAGGAGAATGATGACAAATGGTGTGATCCATTGGGGAACGTTAGGAAACCAATACTTAACGTAAATTCCGGTGGCAGTTAAATCTGCCATTGCTAGGCTAATCCAACAAAACCAGTAGGTCCAGCCGGTAATGAATTCCATGCGGTCGCCGAGATATTCTTTAACGAAATCAATGAATGAATTTTTACTAGTATCAGAAAGTAGCAGCTCACCAATTGCGCGCATTAAAAAGAAACAGAAAATACCGACGATGAGGTAGGATAAAATGATTGACGGTCCGGCAGCACGAATGGCACTCCCTGAACCAAGAAATAGTCCGGTACCAATCGCGCCGCCAATTGCAATCATTTGAATATGGCGGCTTTTTAGTGATCGTGATAGTTTTTGTTCTTCTTTCATTTATACTTCCTCCTAATATTTTGCAATCTTACCCGTAGCTATTGAATCTTTTTACGTTGTAATAAAAAAGCGCCTCTAGTACAGAGGTCTGCACTAGGGGCGCTTTGCAACGCTGTTCCACCCAAATTCACAATCCATAAGAATTGCCTTTAACGGCCGTTAACGTAGCCAAACGATATAAAACAACCGCCATAAAAGTTGAATGGATTTCAGCCTCGCCCACTCTCTCTGAATTTAATCATTCGATTAAAATTATTGTTATTCAGTGTATAAAAATATTAAGGAATTGTCAAGTCGATTTGAACTCGCTTATGGTCTGAAACTAAGGAGTATTTGGAAAAGCGCCCAGGTTTCTACGTTTATCCACGATCGGTATACGTATCTTATTGCTAAACTTGGCCAATGCTCAAAAAGGATTATTGCATTTCTTAGTTTCATTTTTGCGGTGGCTTGCTTATACTAAAAGAAAAGATAAAGAAGGTAAAAGTAATGCTACATAGTAGTAGAATGGCAATCGGCGCTTGGGTTAATACTTTAATTATTCTGCTTGTCGGCGCAATTAAGCCCCAACAATTAACAAACTCAGGGATGTGGTCGTCATTATTTGCGGTCTCATTCTTTTATTTGATTGTTATTATCGCCAATCAAAAAAAGTGGGGCCATTGGTTATTAATGCTAATGGAAGTTATTTCCGGTCTTATTATTTTAGAATTTATGTTCACGAGTTTAACGCAGTACGCGGGCTTTTGGCGCGTTTGTAGTATCTTACTAGCAGTTTTACTTTTAGGACATTTATACGCCGCATTTCGCGCGCTGCGTCAAGATATGAAGGCAAAATAGACAAAAGTGACTCAATCTACTTAGTGATTTTAATTTATAGATTAAGTCACTTTTCTTTTATTGTAAAAAAGCAATTTACCTTTGTTTAACGTCGTAATAGGCTACTTTCGATTGCCATTACTATACTAGTGCATCGTGGTGAATCTATTTAAAACTATTAGCTAGTTTTCAGAACGCTAAAACTTAACTGGAACGAGACAAAACAGAATAGATTCCATTCCGGCCGCAGTGGACCTCAAGTGTTATTTGTGTAGCGGAACAGAGGCTAATTGAATGCTATGTTGGCGTTGTTGTTTTCAATCAACCTTGATGATTTTGACCTGGTAACTGCTGGCCGGTGCCTGAACGGTAACAGTTGTCCCGGCGGATTTGTTCAATAAGGCCTTGCCAATTGGTGAGGCAAAGGAAAGTTTATTTTGGGTAACTTCGGCCATTTCGGCCTCTTGTTTGCCGACAATTAGGAAGGTTTCTTCACTATTATCATCGAGAAATTGAATAGTAACGGATTTACCTAACTCAATTTTGTCGGTCGTTTTTGGCGCCACAATTTCGGCGTACTGTAATTGTTTATCTAAAAAACGAAGCTGGCTTTCCAGGTGACGTAAATCACGCTTAGCGGCACTGTATTCAGCGTTTTCTGACAAATCCCCCAGTGCACGTGCCGCTTGTAAGATCCGAATACGTTCTGGTCGTTGCTTTTTTAACGTCTCGATTTTATCTTCGATTTGTTGGTAGCCATTTTGAGTCATTTGGTTAAGGTAAGGTTGGGGCATAACTGATTCTCCTTTGCAAAGGGTACTTGTAGCGTATATTGTAAAGCAAAATTAGTTAGGTTACCACTTAGTATCAGTGTGGCAGGGCCTTTACATTTTGAGTAATGTAGTTTGAATTAGGGTAGCCACACCTTCGTTTAAAATTATTAAACTAATCTATCTATAGATGCTACAGTATTTTAGAAATGATCAGAAGGGTAGTTGGCCGCCATTTTGTACGCTAATTATATTTAAAAAAGATGTGTTATACTCACAAAAAAGTTTACCAAATACGCAGGATCATTATTTTAAATCTTTTGAAAGAAGCTACTTATTTTGAAAACACTAATTATCGTTGCTCACCCCCAATTAGCAGATTCAGCTACCCAGGCCTTTTTAAAGGCAGGCGCGCAATTGCCTGACGTCACTTGGCACTATTTAGATGAGCGGCAATCAATTAACGTGGCGGCGGAACGCCAATTATTATTAGTTGCCAATCGTGTTATTTTGCAATTTCCACTTTACTGGTATTCCGCACCGGCTATTTTACAAATCTGGGAAGAGCAGGTTTTACAGGTGAAAGGCTCCTTGGCCGGTAAAGAATTAGGTGTCGTTGTCAGTACTGGCGTTAAAGCCGAGGCCTATCAGGCAGGTGGCGCCGAACAATTCACAATTTCTGAATTGTTGCGGCCATTTCAAGCACTTACCCACAAACTACAGATGACTTATTTGCAACCTTTTGTGCTATCTCAATTTGCCCATTTAAGCGAGTCGGCCAAGCAACGACTGTTTATTGCTTATCAACAATACCTGACCTTATCAGTTTCGGCGGCCTTTAGTGAACGCGAGAGCTGGTTTGTCGAACGATTAAAGCGAATGATTGCGGCAAAACCAGAACTGAAAGATCGAGTAACGCTAATTTTAGAGCAGTTAGAGACGCAGCAGGAACAACTTGATGAATTACAATGGACACTTCAAATGATGAAAGCAAGTGAAAATGATGACGAATGACTGGTTGCAGCAGCAAATTAATGAACTAGCCGTTACCAGTGAACATTACGAGGAACAGGCCTTATTTAGGGCACTTGCCGAGCTGGTTACTGAACAAGAAAAAAGGATTGAGCAAACACAGGGCGAAATTGATGGCCGAACTTGGGATGAACGTCAATGGTGAAATCACGAGAAAAATTTTAAGCTATTATTTATGGCGCTTTAAGAAGGCACTGCTCTTTCAAGCACTCCTAGTAAAATTACCTTTCATCACGATTAAATGAGATTTTTTTGTGACGTTTTACGCCTTTAGCTTGTTTTCATAAATTTATTTTACTAAGCTAAATAAAACGGAAGGAATAGGGATGCTTAATTTGATGACTCGAAAACAACATAATTTTATGCGTAGACGACGGTATCGTTTATTTAAAGCAGGCCTTATTTTTAGTCTGGTTATCATTGTTTCTTTGATTACAGGTGCTTTTTCTATCACGCACGCAACGGATCAAAAACGGGCCCAGAACTCGCAAAGTTCTACTTCAGGAGTAATTACTAGTAAGCAAAAGACTGATGCCAAGACAGCCAAGCAAGCTGCTATTGATCGCGCAAGAAAAAAGGCTGGTGTGAATCAGGCCATTAGTGATGCTCAACAGACCGCTAAAACAAAAGCAGGAGCGACTCAAGTTCAGTTAAAGGCACCGGCACTTGATCAGTTTCCTGAATTACCCACTGGTTGTGAGATCACTGCGGTTGCGATGCTAATGCAATACAAGAAGGTTAATATTTCTCCTAGTGAAATTGCTCAAGAAATTCCCTATACGGATGATCCAAATACTGGTTTTTGGGGAAATCCTTACGACGATACAGGCTATACAATGTATCCACCAGCGTGGCAAAGCTTTTTTGAAAGTAAGGTAGGACACTTCAAAAACTTGTCAGGTGCCAGTATTAAGACACTTAAGCAGACATTACATTCAGGAAAGCCAGTTGTGGCTTGGCTATATTTACACGATTTTCCGGCCCATGCTATTTTATTAACCGGCTACGATCAAAATGATTTTTATTATAATGATCCTTTTGATGGTTCTGGTAACAACAAAATTAAAACTAAAACTTTTTGGAAGTTGGCGGCAACACAAAATAACGCGGCAATGACCTATTAATTGAAAAATGGTGGGAGTGGGCCAAAAGTCGGTTTTGGATTAGCTGTAGTTAGGCACGTAAATCCAGACTTTTGGCGCACGTTCTAGAGCAATGTTCGGAAACAGTAAGCGGCTGTGACATAAGTAAGTTTAAATAAGACGTGGCACTGGAAAAATCGAATATTCGATTTTTCCAGTGCCACGTCTT
>NZ_RHNP01000049.1 GCF_003950295.1 Loigolactobacillus iwatensis | reverse complement strand
ATTCAATCAATATTCAAGTTTACTTAACGCGACAACTTTTATAGTTTAGCAAGAATCTAATTTGTTGTCAAGAACTTCTTTTAAAAGTTCAAAGCAACTTGCTCAGTCGTTTTGACAACAGGGATAACTATACCAAGTTTTTTAGTATTCGTCAACAATATTTATTTAAAAAAATAAGACTATTTCAAAGCACAAACAATTGTCTCTCAATATGCATAAAAGTTCGCTTTTTTAATATAAATTCGTTCTATTTGGTCCATTTTCCTCTATTAAGTTGCATTCGGCCACTGCTTAATTAATGGCAAAATAAAAAGAGGCTTGGAAGTGAACCCCCGGTATTAGACTAAAATCTAATATTGGGGGTTCACTTCCAAGCCTCTTACTGTTTCTGATCATAACTCTAGAACGTACGCCAAAAGTCTAAGTTCACGTGCCTCAATTCAGTAACTATAGTACGGTTATTGAATTAGCTATAGTTACGCAGTGAACTCAAAACCGACTTTTGTCTATAATTCATCATCCGTTAAAGTTTTTTCAGGTCGCATTGTCGGGAACAACAACACATCACGAATTGAATCAACATCGGTCAATAACATTACTAAGCGATCGATACCGATACCCAATCCACCAGTTGGCGGCATACCATACTCTAATGCCTCAACGTAATCTTCATCAATCCCATGTGCCTCATCATTACCTTCTTCGCGTTCCTTGGCCTGCGCCTCAAAGCGTTCACGTTGATCAATTGGATCATTTAATTCAGTAAAGGCATTCGCGTACTCACCACCATGAATAAATAATTCAAAACGACCAACAAAACGTGGATCTTTAGGATCCTTTTTAGCTAATGGTGAAATTTCAATTGGATGTCCATAAATGAACGTTGGTTGTGTCAGTGTTTCTTCAACAAAAGTTTCAAAGAAAGCATTGATAATATGCCCAACCGTCCACCACTCTTGATACTCCACGTGATGCTCATCAGCTAATTTTTGTGCATCCGCAACGCTCATCTTTGGCCAGAAATCAACACCAGTCTGTTCTTTAATGGCGTCAACCATGTGAATTCGTTTAAATGGTTTATCAAGATCAATTGATTGACCTTGATACGTTATTTGGCCAGAACCATTTACTTTTTGAGCAGCAAAACGGAAGATGCCTTCTGTTTCGTCCATCACATCAGTTAAGTCCCAGTAGGCTGCATATGTTTCTAACATCGTAAATTCAGGGTTATGTCTTGTATCAATTCCTTCATTCCGGAAAACACGTCCAATTTCGTAGACCCGCTCCATGCCACCAACAATTAGGCGCTTCAAATGAAGTTCCAACGCAATTCGCAAATAAAGATCAATGTTCAACGCATTATGGTGCGTCGTAAATGGTCGTGCCGAAGCGCCCCCTGCTTGCGTATGTAAAACAGGTGTTTCTACTTCAGTAAACTCATGTTGATCTAAGTATTCACGAACAGCACTAATAATGTGACTTCGTTTCATGAACCGATCAAAACTTTCCCGGTTTGAAATCAGATCCAAATAACGCTGCCGGTACTTCTGCTCAACGTTTTGGAGACCATGGTACTTATCAGGCAGTGGACGTAGGGCTTTAGTGAGAAAAGTTACGTGATTAGCCCGAATAGTTAATTCACCAGTATCAGTTTTCATGACACTTCCGGTAATTCCCATGATGTCGCCAATATCAGAGCGTTTAAAGATATGGTAATTTTCTTCACCGACCTGGTCTTTACGTACGTAAACTTGAATTCGACCATCGCGATCGGCAAAATCAGCAAAACCAACCTTACCCTTACCACGTTTAGTCATCATTCGACCCGCAATTGTAACAACATGCTCTTCTTCTTCAAGCTGCTCTTTAGTTGTCTCACCGTACTTATCGTGCAATCCTTGTGTCATTGCATCACGTTCAAAACGGTGACCAAAAGGATCAATGCCCTCATCACGTAGCTCTTGCATCTTCTGCCGGCGAACGCGTAATTGGTCATTCATCTCATTTGGCTTTTGACCCTTATTTGCCAATTAAAATTCCTCCATTCAACATGCTTCATTACTTATCTTGCCAATTTAGTCATGAAAAAGCAAGTGCAAACTCACGATTACACTTGCTTAGCTTTTAAATAAGCCGCCTTTTCTGCCTCACGCTGTTCTGCTTTTTCAACGAAATCATCAAAAATAGTATCTACTTCTTGTTCCGTTTCGGCCTTATTAACAGCGACCTTAGTTTTAGCCGCTCGGGGAATTCCCTTTAGATAGTAGGCAGAAGAGGTTCGAAATTCATGAACGCCAATCTTTTCACCTTTCAATTCAACTAACCGATCCAAATGGAGTTTGGCCGTTTGAATCTTTTCCCTTGGTGTAGGCTCTGGTAGTAAAACACCATCCCGTAAATATTCATTTGTTCGCTTAAGAATCCAAGGATTGCCTAGAGCAGCACGACCAATCATCACTGCCGTCGCACCAACCTCATCAAGCATTCGTTTTGCATCCTCAGGCGTTCGAACATCACCGTTTCCCATAAATGGAATCGTCAGATGATCCCGAACATCCTTTAAAATATTCCAATCAGCGTGCCCGGTGTACATTTGTTTGCGGGTTCGGCCGTGCATAGCCAGCGCTGAGGCACCAGCTTTTTGGGCCGCAACGGCATTTTCAACGGCAAAAATATGATCCTCATCCCAACCAGTTCGCATCTTAACCGTTACTGGTTTGCTAACGGCGGCCGTTACTGCAGCCACCATTTCGTATACTTTATTGGGATCCAGTAACCATTTAGCGCCAGCATCAGTCTTAACAACCTTGTTCACAGGACAGCCCATATTAATATCAATAATATCAGCCGTGGTGTGTTGATCCACAAATTCTGCGGCCGCAACCAAAGTTTCCTTAGTACCACCAAATATCTGAACACTGACCGGGTGCTCGTTGGGATCGACAAAAAGCATGCTCATCGTCTTTGCGTTATGGTGCATAATACCACGGTCACTAATCATTTCGCAGACAACCAAACCAGCGCCAAATTCACGACAAGTTAAACGAAAAGCGGCGTTCGTTATGCCCGCCATTGGTGCCACAACAACTTGATTTGGAATTGTGACGTTACCAATTTTCCATTCCATAAATTTCCCACCTTATTTAAAACTACTCGAGTTTAAAACATCTTACGTATAATAACACAAATGCTCATTTGACAAAAGAAGTCAGCTGGAAGTGTCTAAAATAGCTAATCTAAACCTGATTCTATTCCCAAATTCAAATGCGGCTCAAAATAACTTACCGCTACATTAAAAGAATTTAACAACCGCAAACAAATTAAGATCTTTAATAAAAAGGGGCCGGACAAAAGTCCAAGCCTCTAATTGTTTCCGAAAATCACTCTAGAACGTGCGCCAAAAGTCTGGGTTTACGTGCCTTAATTCAATACCCACAGTACGGTTATTGAATTGGCCTACGTTACGCAGAAAACCCAAAACCGACTTTTGTCCCACTTCTGACTTTGGTCTCTAGTTATTCTTCTTTGCCTCAGCAGCCGTTTTTAACGTTTTTAGTTCGGCAACTGAAAATTCATATTTATTACCACAAAATTGGCACACAGCCTCTGCGCCACCGTCCTCATCAATCATTGCTTGAATTTCATCCGGATTTAAACCAGCAATCGATTTACCAAAACGGGCCTTTGAACAGTCACATTTATAGGCAACCGGCAGTTTTTCAATGATTTTTAATTGATCGCCAAAAATATCGGTTAAAATTGCTTCCGGTGTTTTTCCAGCACGTAACAGATCCGAAACCAATGGCAACGCCTTTATTTTCTTCTCCAACTCTTGTGCAGTTGCGTCAGTCGCACCAGGCATCATTTCGATTAAAAAGCCACCGGCCACATCAATCGAATTATCCGGTTTAACAAAGACAGAAACCCCAATGGATGAGGGAATTTGTTCAGAGGCAGCCATGTAGTAAGTAAAATCATCACCTAACTCCCCTGAAACAATTGGCGTTTGCCCGGTAAACGGCTTACCCAGCCCCATATCCTTAGTCACCGCAATCGTCCCATTTTTACCAACCGCACCAGCAACATCGATATGGTGCTTCTTGTTCAACGGCAGGTGAACGTGTGGATTCTTCGCGTAGCCTTTGACCGTGCCATTAGTGTTACCATCCGCAACAATTGCACCCACTGGGCCGTCACCCATCACTTTTACTGTCATTTTTTCAGAACCTTGCAGTCCCGCCGAACTCATTAAAAGTGTTGCAATAAGCGTTCGACCAAGTGCCGCCGAAGATGCACTCCAGGTACCATGGCGCCGCTGTGCCTCCGCGACCAGTTGACTAGCATCAACTGCGTAAGCACGAACTGTATCATTGTACGCTAGGCTCTTAACTAAATAATCCGCCATCTTTAATTCCTCCATTTATTTATTTCGATTTATCCTTGTCTTGCAAAATGACAACGCAGTAACATAAGAAAAGAGTGCGCCAAAAGACATTTTTCCGCTAGCAAATCTAGCCAGAAAGTAAGTTGCCTTTTGTCCCACTCTTTATAAATCAGTTAATCATCTTGCTGATCATCTTTTGGTGCTTCACTAGTTGGTGCTGCATCGGCCGATTCAGGACCAGCTGACTCAGGTTTACTAGTATCATCGGAATTATCCGTTTGATCATTTTTCTTTTCCTCAGCTTGTTTTTCAGCATCTTGTCGTTCCAATTCTTTCTTGGATTCTTCAAAGGTTGCTGCTTTCTCACTAGGAAATTCGCTGGAGCCACCCTTATTTGGCATAACACCATCTTTAAATAGGCTCATGATTTGCTTTTCATCAAGTGTTTCGTACTTGAGCAAACTTTCAGCAATTAACTTATGCTGTGCACGATGAGATTGAATAATGTCGTAAGCACGTTGATGTGCTTCGTTCATAATTCGCCGAACCTCATCATCAATGGCGGTTGCAGTTGCTTCAGAATATGGCCGTACACCAAATTCTTGTTGCTGCATTGCACGACCCTCGTACTGAATATTACCCAATTTAGAGCTCATCCCGTACTGAGTAACCATTGAACGAGCGAGAGACGTTGCCTGTTCAAAGTCATTAGAGGCGCCAGTTGATTGCGTACCAAAGATAATTTCTTCGGCCGCTCGACCACCAAGTAAACCGACAAGTTGTTCGTTCAATTCTTTCTTAGTCATCAAGAATTGATCTTCCCGTGGCAACATAATAGCATAGCCACCTGCACGCCCACGGGGAACAATCGTAACTTTACGAACAGTTCGTGAATCACTGAGCACCATACCAACAACTGTATGACCTGCTTCATGGAAAGCAACCATGTTACGCTCTTTAGGACTGATAACCCGATCACGTTTAGCCGGTCCGGCAATAACGCGGTCCTCTGCTTCATCAACATCAGAAGCATCAATCTTTTGTTTACCACGACGCGCAGCAACTAAAGCAGCTTCATTAAGCACATTTTCTAGATCGGCACCCACGAAACCTGGTGTTTGCTGAGCAACTACCTTTAGATCGACATCGTCAGCAAACGGCTTGTTTTTAGCATGAACCTTTAAGATTGCCTCACGACCCTTAACGTCAGGACTACCAACTAAGATCTTCCGGTCAAAACGGCCTGGACGAAGTAAAGCTGGATCCAAAACATCAGAACGGTTAGTTGCGGCAATTACAATGACACCTTCATTACCTGTAAAACCATCTAATTCAACCAATAACTGGTTCAATGTTTGTTCACGTTCATCGTGTCCACCACCGACACCACTGCCACGTTGGCGACCTACGGCATCAATTTCATCAATAAAGATGATTGCGGGTGCATTTTTCTTAGCCTGTTCAAATAAATCACGAACACGGCTAGCACCAACACCGACGAACATTTCAACGAAGTCAGAACCTGAAATTGAGAAGAATGGGACGCCAGCTTCACCGGCAACAGCTTTGGCAAGTAAAGTTTTACCAGTACCAGGCGGTCCCTCTAAAAGTACCCCCGCCGGAATTCGCGCCCCTAAGGAAACAAACTTCCGCGGATCTTTCAAGAATTCAACAACCTCAACTAATTCCTGCTTTTCTTCTTCCGCACCTGCGACGTCAGAAAAACGTACTTTGTTAGCTTTTTTATCAGCTGGTTTTACCTTGGACTTCCCAAAATTCATAACTCGATTGTTGCCACCGCCACCTTGACCTGATTGGCTCATCATCATATAGAAGAAGAAGATGAACATTACAATTGGTAAGGCATATAGTAACATCTGAACCCAAAAGCCGCTGGATTCTTCCGCTTTAGTATTCATAGTGACATTGTTTTTAGAAGCAGCCTGCGTCATTTGTGATACTTGAGAATCACTATCAAGCATAGTTGTTGTGAAGCTCTTAACGCTGGAACTGGAACTAGGAACAAGGCCAAAACCACCGCCAGTCGACTTCGACTTTTGTGCTTTACGGTATTCACCGGTAATCTTATAGACCCCGTTATTTGGCTGAACACTAAAGTTTTTAATCTTGTTATCTTTTAACTGAGTGACAAACGCACTAGATTGAATTTCCTTTGATTGCGTGTTGGACTGTCCATTCGTAAAGAAATAGATAACACCCATCAACGCGAGGAAGATAACAATGTAAAATAGACTGTTACGAAAAAGCCCATTTTTCTTATTATTCATATGTGACCTCCGTTCCCGTTTTCTTTTTATAGAAATGATAACTTGTCATATCATTTACTAATTGATAATAGCATAACTGACTTTCATTGACCATTATTTCGTCTGATAAACGGAAGATTTTAAAATGCCGATATACGGCAGGTTACGGTAGTGTTCGGCGTAATCTAAGCCGTATCCAACTAAGAATGCATTGGGTACTTTAAAACCAGAATAATCAACGTGCACTGGTACAACTCGTGTTTCTGGCTTGTCCAATAACGTACAAATTTTAACCGATCTTGCTTTGCGATACTTAAACAGATCAGCGATGTAATTCAACGTTCGCCCAGTATCCACAATATCCTCAACAATTAAAACGTCACGGTTTTCAACACTTGTGTCTAAATCCTTAACGATTTTAACTTCACCTGAAGAAACTGTTGCGCCACCGTAACTTGAAACATCCATAAAATCAAGCTCAACGTGAGTATCAATTTGGCGAACTAGATCAGCCATAAACAAAATGGCACCCTTTAAAACACAGACAACTAGGGGATTCTTGCCGGCGTAATCAACCGTCAATTGTGCGCCAAGGGATTTAGTGACTTCAGTAAGTGCTTTTTGATCGTATAACACCTGCTCAATATCTTGATGCATAAACGAACTCCTCTCAAATATTTCTCAATACAAGTCTGTAATGTATTTTATCAGTTTGTATTTGATTAAACAATTGTGATTTTTTTAAATTTAATAGCCATAACCCTTTATTTTGAGCCGTTGTGACGAACCAAAGTCGTTCCCGTTTTTCACTTGGAACTTTTTCATTAATCAATAGTCGTTTAACCGACTGGTGACCAGTTTTTATAGCTAATTGATCACCTGGTTGCCGGTGACGCACAATTAACGGTAATTCCGTTGGTGCCAGATAAACCGATAATACATCATCACCGGGTTTCAAAGCTGCTTGTTCCGTTACTAGTCCAAGCTGCTGCCGATCAACTTGCTGCCACTGACCCACGGACAATTGGTACACCGCCGATTCAGGTACTTTCGCCGTCTGCCTCAGCCTTAATCCGAATAAATCATAGCTTCTTTCAAACTGCCATGAATTGGCCAAGTCAATCTGGGTCTGGGGGTTAGTAACCGATGAAATTGCCCGTAATAATTGCTGCTTTTGACCCTCATTAACAGTGACCCCTCGCTGAATCAAGCAACGCTCAACAATTCGATCTAATAACAATACCTGCTGATCAGTTGAAAAAGATTTAAAGGCGCTTACCTTACCCTGGAAGCCAACTACACTGAACTGGCCAATTCGTTGCAATTGTTCATCGGTAAATTGTTGCGTCACTCGGAGCAAACGCTGCAGGCGCTCCGAAAACGCAACTGCGTGCGCCAACACTTGCCGATTATCTTGCTTTAAAACGGGCACAATTTGATGACGAATTTGATTACGCATAAAGGTCAAATCATTATTCGTCACGTCATCAAAATATTTGATTTGTTGCCGATCCGCATAATCTCTTAACTCTTGTTTTGAAAAAACAAGTAGCGGCCGCATTAGCTTTCCGCTGGCAAAAGTACGTTGACTTCTTATCCCGGTCATCGTTTGAATATCACCACCGCGAACCAAGTTCATTAAAATTGTTTCCAATTCATCGTCACCATGGTGTGCCGTTAATAAGACCGAATAGTGGTGTTGCTGCATAATATCTGCGAAGAAGCGATAACGAAACTGCCTTGCCGCTTGCTCAACTCCCGTCAGCGGATGGTCTACCCAATGCGTTTTAAAAAGTGGTAATTGCTGTCTTTGACAATAATCAGTTAAAAATACTTCTTCTTGCTCACTTTGTTGCCGTAATTGATGATTAACATGTACAACACCAATTTTTGGTCGCAAATTTAACGGTAAGCGCTGTAGTAGTGTTAATAAGACCATTGAATCGGCCCCAGTCGACACTGCCACTAAAACACGTTGACCTGCCGACCAAAAATGATTTGTTTGAACGTGCTGCTGAAAGCGTCGTTCCACGATCTACCTCCTACATTTATAAGAGTGTTGGAAAAAGCGGTTAGCTTCCGAGGATTACTAACGATGTCGATCGGACTAGGATAAAACGAAGTCCGAATCGAAGTCCGAATCGAAGTCTAGATTGACGAATTATCTGTGAAACAGATGATTTGGCGATCGTAACTAAGCACAGGAAGCTGCTTTTTCAAACACGTTTATCCTAAATTAGTCAGATAAACACTATTTTCCAAACACAATCCAGCCCACCTTCTTAGCCCAAAATTTGGCCACTTTAGAAACCGGACTTCTTCTACAACTAAAATAGTGGATCAAAAACACTGGTCATTAGTATTAGTGATCTCATAATCACTAACCGAGCCCTAAGACTCGTTGTCTAAGTACACAGAGTTTCTTGATCCACTCACATTTTTAAGAATTAACTGCGCCGGCCACCACGACCACCGCGTTTACCTTCAGTATTTCGTTTTAAGTCAGTTAAACGTGACTCACTGTCTTTAAGGAAGTTTGACAATAAATCGTCAAAGTCTTCTTTCTTGTTTTCTTGGAAATGTTTTCGGCCACCACCACTGTTACCGTGGCTCTGAGAACGACCATTGGAACCTGAATGATTCGCATTATGATGATTTTCATGATTATGTTCTGGACGACGTTCTGTCGCTGGCTTATCAACTGCATGTCGAATTGAAAGCCCGATCTTGCCGTCATCACCAACCGACATAACTTTAACCGTTACCTCATCACCGACAGATAACACATCATGAATATCTTTGACATAACTATCAGAAATCTCACTGATATGAACTAACCCAGTTTTGTGGTCACCCAAATCAACAAAGGCCCCGAAATTCGTTATCCCAGAAACTTTACCAGAAACTTTAGCTCCGACTTCAATTGCCATAAAAAAGTTTTTCCTCCTTAGATCATGTAGCTATAAGTATAGCATAGGTCAGCAACAGTGCAAGCGTCAACCTCTTAACAAACTATTTTCCCGGGATCGTTGCCGCTTTATCAGTCGGTAAACTGTAAATTGTTTCGTTTCCTTTTGAATAATAATATTTTTGGCGAATGACCTTCTGTAAATAATCATTATTTTGCAACTGCTTGACTTGTAATTTTAAATCTGCCTTATTTGTTTTAACTTGCTTTAACTTTGTGGACTGCTGTGCTACTTGGTGATTTGTCTGCGCCAACGTTTGATTAGCCTGATAAATTTGAAAGCCACAAACCGCTAAAATAACAACCAACAAGCCTAATAACAACGTAATCCGTCGTTTATGTACTTTTTTTACGTGTTCCAAGTACGCCGCCTTTTGTTGTCTAGCACCAGCCAACTTTTGGTATGGATTAACATTATCTGCAATTGGTCGTCTAGATTGTAGCATACCCAGTCCTTCTTTCTAAAAAGTCATCGTTAAAACTTAAAGCTGTTTCACACCTAATCTTGTAAAATATTCCGGAAAATTAATGTTAAAGCCCAGTTTGTTAATAGTTAAAATTCAAGTGGCTTTTTAACTATTTCCCAATAAAAAAGCCCTAACAAAAGCGCGTAATTATACTGAAAGTATAACAAGCTTTGTTTGGGCTGTCCATGGATTATTCGATTTTAATAAATTTTTTCAAATGTTTCTGACACCGTCTCGTAAAGCTCCTCGGCCGCATCCTTTTTGGTTGTATCCAGCAATTGCTTTACTTTAACCGTCAACGTTTTGTTTCCAAACTTAATGGTTAAAACATCCCCCACTAAAACATCAGTGGATGATTTAGCAACCTTATCATTAACTTTAATTCGTCCTTGATCGGCGATATCTTTAGCTACCGTTCGCCGCTTAATAATTCGCGAAACTTTCAAAAATTTATCTAAGCGCATAATCTTTCCTCATTTCTTAATTTATTTCCGACTTAAGAATTTTAAATACCGTCTTCCTAATGGTAACGCAAGCCACTCACGAATACTAAATAAGTGACCGACAGTTGCTAACAAAACGAAAATAATACCGCCAATCAAAACAGCTAGCAGTGTTAGTAAGCCCGTCAGTAAACGCCCAGCAGCCAATTCGTTGATCACCCACCTTGTGCTTGGACCAATGACCAACATCATCACAAAACAGATTGCTACTAGTTTAAACATAAACTGCCGGGCAACTAAAGCACGGCGTAATTGATAATCTGATTGCCACCAAATTAAACAAAATGTCACCACTAACGCCATAACCGTCACGGCACTTGCACCAGTGATTCCCCATCTAAACGTCGCCCAACGATTCAACAGTACTTTTACAATTACACCAAGAAAAAGTGCAATTGTCGTTAGGTGGTACTGATCTTGACTCTGAAGAACACTATTATAGGTACTGATTAGGGCAACAAAAATAATACTGAGTAGGTATAAACCGATTGCAAGATCCCCTTGGGTACTCCCAAATAATAGTCGATTAATACCGGGAATTAGCGCAATTAAACCTGCTGTTGCCGCAACCGATAACGCAAAGCTCAAATGAATCATCGTGCTGGCCGTTCGGTAAAAACTAGTTATTTGTCGTTGCTGACGCGCCTTCGTTAAGCTTGGTAACAACGTTGAAGAAAACGAGGTCGCCACAACGAGACCAAGTTGAACTAATGGCTGCCCCCGATCGTAAACACCCTTTAAACTTTTGGCCAGTCCTTGACTAACACCGCTAGCAACAAGTCCGTTTTTAACGGTAAAGGAGTCGACCAACTGCAGCAATATGATCATGGCCGAAAATAAACAGATCGAGCCACCTTCTAACAAAAAACGTTTCAGCAAATAACGGTAAGAAATAGTGGCATTGGGCCCGGTTAATTTTGTTTGTTGCCGCCGAATAAAATAGGCCAAAACGCTTGCTGCCGCTAATGCACCAAAAAGCGCCCCGCTCATTGCCCAACTGCCCATTTTATAAACTGACCAGCCTTGCTTAACGGCTAAATAGGCGGCAATTAGGATAACACCAACGCGCACGAGCTGTTCGGCGACTTGAGAAATAGCCGTTGGTACCATTTCAAATGTCCCCTGAAAATAGCCTCGGCTAACAGCCAAATAAGGCATGGCGAGAAACATAAACGAAACGGTTAAAATAAGTGGCCTTAATTGGCCATCCCCCATTGCCACCGCAATTTTTCCGGCACCCAACTGTAACCCTAAGAAAATAACAACGGACAGTCCTAGCAAAAGCAGTCGACTCTGTTTTAATACTTGCCGCCTGGCTAGTGGTGTCTTTTGTTCCGCAACTAATTTTGAAATAAAGACCGGCAGCCCTGATAAGGCAAACGTCATCCCAATACCATAAATCGGATAAATCTGTTGATAAACGTAAAAGCCAGTGTTACCTACCAAGTTTTGGAAAGGAACCCGGTAAATTGCGCTTAAGATTTTAGCAATCAGCGAAGCCGCAGACAAGATTAATGCACCACGCATAACGTGCTTCATTTGCTGATTTTTCATTCACTTTCAACCTTTGTTTCTTCTTGAGTGAAAACCGCCAGCCCTTCTAAAAATTGGTTTAACTCTTTCATCCAATCCTTTTGCTGCATTCTTGGCTGAATAATTAACGTAATCACTAGTTTGCCATCCGTCATTTTAACTGTCGCCCGCAATTTGGTTGCCGCTAAGGCTTTGAAAACATCTTCTGGCTTAATCTTTTGGCTACCCTTTGGTGACAAAGTAACTTTAATTTGATCGTCAACTTGGCGAACACGTTCAACCAGCGCACGATCGGCATTTAATTTCAGTGCGCCCACGTTTAAGAGATTAGTGACCTCAATTGGGTAATCACCAAAGCGGTCAATTAAATCAGATTCCAATTCTTGAAGATCATCCTGATTGGCCATTTCCCGAACGCGCTTATAAATTTCTATCTTTTGGCGTTCATCTTCAATGTAAGTACCCGGCAAGTAAGCCTCAACCTTCAGATCAATTTCGGAATCAGTCTTAACGGTTTGCTTTTCACCGCGTTTCTTAGCAACTGCTTCAGATAGCATCTGTGAATAAAGGTCGTACCCAACTGAATCGATAAACCCATGTTGCTGTTTGCCCAATAAGTTACCAGCACCACGAATTGAAAGATCACGCATGGCGATCTTAAACCCAGAACCAAGCTCGGTAAAATCTTTGATTGCAGCCAACCGTTTTTCACTTAATTCGGTCAACACCTTATCCTGTTTATACATAAAATAGGCGTAACCAACCCGGCTACTTCGACCAACTCGACCACGTAACTGATAAAGCTGTGCTAATCCCATGTGATCGGCATTTTCAACAAATAACGTGTTCACATTAGGCATATCAACCCCATTTTCAATGATGGTTGTGGTGACCAAAACATCATAGCCACCGTGAACAAATTCATACAACGTGTTTTCCAATTGGGTTTCCGTCATTTTGCCGTGGGCATAGGTAATGGTCGCATTAGGCACTAAGGCCTGAATATTCGCAACGGTTCGTTCAATGTCCTCAACACGATTGTGCAAGTAAAAGACTTGGCCGCCGCGATCAATCTCCCGTTGAATCCCCTCCCGGATTGCCCCGGCATTTTGTTCCATGACGTAAGTTTGGACCGGGTAGCGATTAGCGGGTGGTGTTTCAATAACCGACAGATCACGGACGCCTACCATTGACATGTTCAAGGTTCGCGGAATTGGAGTTGCCGTCATGGTCAATACATCAACGGAGGCACGCATTTCTTTTAAACGTTCCTTAGCCTTAACGCCAAAGCGCTGCTCCTCATCGACAATTAACAGGCCCAGGTCTTTGAATTCAACGTCCTTCGATAAAATACGGTGGGTACCGACAACAACGTCAGCCTGACCACTTTTAATGTTCGCTAAAGTAGCGTTAATTTGTTTACGCGTTCGAAAACGCGACATCAATTCTACTTGAACCGGAAAATTGCTAAATCGTTCCAGCATCGTATTGTAGTGCTGCTGCGCCAAAATGGTTGTTGGTACCAGAAAAGCGGCCTGCTTACCATCTTGAATCGCCTTAAAAATAGTGCGAATTGCAACTTCAGTCTTACCAAAACCGACATCCCCAACCAACAAACGATCCATTGGTTTAGTTCGTTCCATATCATGCTTAATTTCGGCAACACTTCGCAACTGATCATCCGTCTCAGTATAAGGAAAAGCATCTTCGAACTCTTTTTGGTAGGGATTGTCCCGTGAAAAGGCGTACCCTTGTTCGGCCTCCCGTTTAGCGTAAAGTGCGATTAACTCATCGGCAATATCCTCAATCTTTTCAGAAACTCGCCGCTTAGTCTTAGCCCACTCGCCACCACCAAGTTTATTGATTCGTGGTGTTTTTCCTTCAGCGGAAACGTATTTTTGAATTAAATTCAGTTGTGTTACCGGAATAAAGATCTTCGCGTTGTCCTGGTATAGCACCGTAATGTAGTCTTGATGCGCTCCGTCAACTTCCAACGTTTGCATGCCAACATACTTACCAATTCCGTGATTAACGTGAACAACGTAATCGCCAGGATTTAGTTCGTTATAACTCTTGATTCGCTCTGCGTTGGCCAACGTTTGGCGGCGAACGCGCTTTTTGACAACCTGATTAAATAACTCTTTTTCCGTCACAATCGCTAGGTTGGCCTCTGCCAATTCAAAACCATTTTGTAAAGTTGCGGCCACAATTTGGACAATACCGACTTCTAACTGATCGGGCTGGGTCAAAACTGCTTTAATTTTAAAATCGCATAAAGTCTGACTCACCCGTTCCCGCCGTTCGTCATCACCGACCATGACAACAACCGTCCGTTTTTCAGTCTGCCACCGATCTACCTCTGCTTTGAATAACGGCATTTGGCCAAAAAATTGCTGCATATTCCGATTTTGAACGTCAAAAATATGATCTAAGCGTAAATTGCCCATTCCTTTTTGAAATAATGAAAAATAAATGTGCGTGTGGTGACTTTTCCGCAGCAAACTGGCCAACTCATTACCAAACGTCTGCGTGTGCAAAACCCGGTGTTGACTTAATTCCTCGGTAAACCACTGGGCCGTATCGGCCGCTAAATTTTTCTCCGTTTCTGCCATTCGTGGATAATCATCTAAAATCAAGTAACCCTCCGCAACCAAATAATCAGCTAGAGTTGTCTTCTGGCCATAAATCAAATCACGGTAACGATTCAGATCTTCAGTTAGATTTCCCTTTTCAAAGGCAGTCAAAACGGACGCAAAGTTAGTCGCCAATTCTTGCTGCTCGGTGCTATCCTTTATTGTTGCCAGCTCAGCCTGATAGGCCTTCTTCAATTTTGGAGCAGCCTTTTTCAATAACGCTGCTGGCGCAACAAAATCAGTTGCCGGTAAAATCGTAAATTGCTCGATGTTCTCCAAGCTGCGCTGCGTGCTGGCCTCAAAGTACCGCAATGAATCAACTTCAGTATCAAATAAATCAATTCGAACAGGATTTTCAGCATTTAACGGATAAACATCAATAATATCACCACGCATGGCAAACTCGCCAGGCTTACCGACCAATTGTTCTCTGGTATAGCCGGTAGCAACAAGTTGCGCCCGCAATTTTTCTAAATCAATTTCGCCACCAACTTTGACTGGAATTGCACTTTGTTGCCAAACTGCAACGGGAGGCAAGTACTGCCGCATTCCTGAAAGAGAAGTTACCACAATTCCTGCCTTACCCTGGGCCAAAAAGTTCAGCGCTTGAACACGTTCACTGCGGTATTCCGGTGAACTCGTTGCAACTTGGGCGGCCATCACTTCATCAACTGGGAATAATTGAACGGATTCATCTGGTAATAGATTGGTTAAATCATCAACCAATTGACTGGCATTATAAGAACTGTTTGTCACAACCAACAATGGTTGCATTTTTGCCCGCACTAAACCCGCCAAGACCAAGGTTCTTGCAGAATCCTGTAGTCCGGTAACTAACTGCCGACTATCGGGCTTAATTTGGCCCAACCAATTACGAAAGGTTGGTGCTTGTAATAGAAGTTCCGTTAAATCCATAAACAGTAACTATCCTTTCCGGTTGTATTGATTCATGATTTGCATAAAATCTGGTTCGGCCGTCCAACTATCGACTGCCTCACTCGCTTTTTCAATACTTTCATCAATTAAAGGCCGAACAGTCTTGGCAAATGGCGTTAGTACCCAATCCACAACTGTTCCCCGTCCTGGATGATCCGTTCCAATTCGAATTCGATTGAAATTGCTTGTTCTCAAATAGCTGATCATGCTCTTAATCCCGTTATGACCACCGGCGGAACCATGTTGCCGTAACCGAATTTTTCCAGCCGGCAAATCCATATCATCATAAATAACCAGTAGTTCATCCAATTGCACTTGATAATAAGTCATTAGCGGCTTAACTGCCCGTCCCGAATCATTCATGTAAGTTTGCGGCTTGACCAAAAACACCTTTTCACCATTTAAAAAGAAAGTACCGTAATTGGCCTCAAATTCATTTTTATTTAAAGTGACGCCGTGTGCCTTAGCAATTGAATCAATTGTCATAAAGCCAACGTTATGTTTTGTTCCTGCATACTTTTTGCCTGGATTTCCCAGACCAACAATCATTTTCATTAGTTCTACTCCTTCTCAATCTTATAATCTCCATTTTGTGTTACCGTAAAAACTTATTGGCGCAAAACGCCCACTTGGTATTCGTCAAAAACCATGCCCTAAAAGCACGGCCTTAAATGACCTCATTAGACACGAAAAAGGTACGTAAACCTAAAACGCACCACGTCATTTTTAACTTCAGTTATTTATCCCGGACTATTATAGCATAGTCCGTAAATTTTCCCCGCCAACAAAATTATTCCTTAATATTTTTTCAAAGACAAAGCGCTTACATTTGTGTTAATATAACTAATGTAATAAAAATTTTTCTGCATACGAAAGGATGATTTTATCGTGGCAACATTTAAACATCAAAAAGTTCTTCTTGTCGGTGACGGCGCTGTTGGTTCTAGTTACGCATTTGCTTTATTAACCCAAGGCATCGCACAAGAAGTTGCAATCGTTGATATTGCTAAGGAAAAGACTGAGGGAGACGCCGTTGGCTTATCCCACGCGTTACCTTGGAATTCACCTAAGAATATCTATTCAGGTAGCTACGCCGATGCGAAGGATGCTGATCTTGTTGTGATCACTGCTGGCGCGCCACAAAAACCTGGTGAAACTCGTTTAGATCTTGTCAGCAAGAACCTAAAGATTTTGAAGTCAATTGTTGATCCCGTTGTTGAATCTGGTTTTGACGGTATCTTCTTAGTCGCTGCTAATCCAGTTGATATTCTCACCTACGCTACTTGGAAGCTTTCTGGTTTCCCTAAGGAACGTGTTATTGGCTCCGGTACTTCGTTAGACACTGCTCGTTTACGCGTGGCCGTCAGCGAATTGGTCGGCGTTGAACCTCGCAGCGTCCACGGTTATATTATGGGTGAACATGGTGATTCTGAATTTGCCGTTTGGTCTCATTTAAGCTTTGGTGGCCTACAAATGCACGAATGGATGGAAAAACATCCCGAAGTCACCCAAAAGAAATTGGATGAAATCTTCGTTAGTGTTCGCGATGCAGCCTATGATATTATCAATAAAAAAGGTGCAACTAACTACGGGATTGGTGCCGCTTTAGCTCGTATCACTAAGGCAATTTTCGATGATGAAAATACTATTTTACCGTTATCCGTTTATATGGACGGCGAATATGGCCTGCATGACCTTTATATTGGGACACCAGCCGTCATCAACCGGAATGGTTTACAACAGATCATCGAATTACCTTTATCCGATCGTGAAGCAAGCGAAATGACTAAGTCAGGTGCAGCACTTAAAGAAATTGCTGACAAAGCCTTCAAAGAAAACGGCATTGAATCACGTCAATAATTAACTATTCAATCCGTAAGAAGCTTAGGCCTATACCTAAGCTTCTTTTTCTTGCGTAAATTACTTTGGTCCACCTTCAAATGGCCGCTTAAACATCAAAAGAACGGTACTTTTTTCGATGTTTAAAGCGATCGTTACTAAAAATTAAGGTCAACTGTCTTTTCTTTCCTTCCCTTTTTGGGTAGAATAGGGAAAGTTACTGGTCACTATCATAGGGGGGACGACCACATGAAAAATCGTAACCGCATTTTAGCGGTGAGCTTAGTTGTCGTTATTTTACTTGGCATTTATATTGTCAAGGGAATGCAATACCGCAATACTTTTCTACCGCGAACTAGTGTCGCTGGGTTAAGTATTGGCGGTAAAACAACAACGCAGGCTAACACAGCACTTAAAGAACATTTTCATAATCAAAGTTTTACGTTTATGGATGGTACTAAAAAAGTTGGATCATTTAAAGGCAAGGACGCTGGTGTAACACCAAATTTCAAGGAAAGTTTAACAACTTTACAGGCTAGCCAAAATCCTTGGCTGTGGCCACTACACCTCCTCACTGGTGGTAACGTCAGTGCTGAACAAAGTCTGGATTTAAATAATCAGACTTTTAACCAATTCTTTAATACAACTAACGAACAGTTAAACAAGGGGCGCAAGGCGAGTCAAGATGCGACCGTTGCTAAACGCAACAATGGCTTTGTTGTTACTAAGGCCGTTTATGGTAATCAACTAGCTAGCGCCAAATTAAAGGCAAGTATTAAATCTAGTTTGACTAGCGGCAATACAACGGTGCAACTTAAGAATGATTACACCAAACCGGCCGTTACTGGTTCGGCGGCCCAATTAAAGACTGCAAAGACCAAATTGGAAAAGATCCACGCAGAAAAGATTACTTATAAAATTAATGGTAAAACACTTCAAGTTCCAGCAGCAACGATCTACGATTGGGAAACTTATAACAACGGGAAAGTCGCTGTAGATACCGCTAAAGTTAAACAATATGTGGTTGGACTAAATAATCGCTATGCCACTTACATTAAATCAATCGAATTCAATAGTACCAAGCAAGGCAAAGTAAAAGTGCCCGCTGGTAACTATGGCTGGAGTATTAAGACCAGCAGTGAGTCCGCGGCCCTAGCCAGTGAAGTTTTAAAAGAAAAAGATTTCACCCGTGAACCTGTGACGGTTGGGATTGGTTACGGTAAGGATGGCATCGGTAATACTTACGTTGAAGTTGATAAATCCGCGCAACACATGTGGGTTTATAAAAACGGTAAATCGGTATTAGATACTGATGTTGTCACTGGTAAGCCTGGTCAAGACACGCCATCTGGTGTTTACTTTGTTTGGAACAAGCAACGTAATACTAAGTTGACCGGTAAAAATGACAACGGCTCAGCTTACTCTTCGGCCGTTAGTTACTGGATGCCAGTTGACTATACTGGTGTCGGTATCCATGATGCCTCGTGGCAACCAACATTTGGTGGCGATTGGTACAAAACACACGGTTCCCACGGCTGTATTAATACACCACCAACAACGATGGCAAAAGTTTACGCTGATGTTGCTTTAGATACACCAGTTATTATTTTCTAGCAGAAATTATCTAGAACAGTCAATTAGAATTTTAAAGCAGTGGCAGTAAAGACTGGCTCTCTGTCAAATCCTGTTGATAGCCAATTTTACAGCGTTAGAAGTTAGGCAACTTCTAATGCTGTTTTTTTAT
>NZ_RHNP01000048.1 GCF_003950295.1 Loigolactobacillus iwatensis | reverse complement strand
TTACTCGCATGACTAACACCTAGACCACTTATAAGTGAAAGCTGGCCGGTGTTGCACTTAGTTTGACAATTTAGGAAGAATAAACAAAAACAAAAATAAGTAAAAAAGTAATTGACATTCATGATTACTACAAGTATATTAATAACCAAGCAAATGTGTTGATTTATTTCAGCACCATAAATAATCATGTTGACGGGAAAGAGTATTTCGATGTTCTGCCTTAAAGCGAGTTTCAGTAGGTGAAAGGAAACAAGCAGACGTCTTAAGAAAATCCTCCCCGAGTGATGAACCGAAATTTAAGTAAGTTTATTGGCTGCCACCATTATCCCGCTAGCGTATCGCAATTATTTTTATTGCTGCACGTGAAGAGGTAGTACCAGTAATGGTGCTATGAATAGAGGTGGTAACACGCAAATAAGCGTCCTTCAAGATTTTAAATATCTTGGCGGGCGCTTTTTATTTTTCCCAAATGAGTTAAAAATTATTTTAAAAAGGTGTTGACAACCACAAAAACTAATGTATAGTGAATAACATAATTTCTAATAGAATTTTAATCAATTGTTTTAGGAGGTGAGTGGATGTTAGAAAAAGAAACACAGAGCAATGTTCAACAACAAACTGGCGCGACAGTTTTACTTACGGCTTTGAAAAAGCAAAATGTTAATCTGTTGTTTGGTTATCCTGGTGGGGCTGTTCTTCCACTTTACGATGCGTTGTACCAAATGAAATTTCAAAATATCTTGGTTCGACACGAGCAGGGCGCAGTTCATGCGGCTGAAGGTTATGCGAAAGTAACCGGAAAACCAGGCGTTGTCTTTGTTACTAGCGGACCAGGTGCAACTAACGCAATGACTGGCCTAGCTAACGCAATGTCAGATTCAACGCCAATTGTTGTCTTTACTGGCCAAGTTGGAGTTGGTGCCATTGGAACGGATGCCTTTCAAGAAGCAGATGTACTGAGTATGACGGCGCCCGTTACCAAAAATAATTATCAAGTACGGCGTGTTGCCGATTTACCCCGAATTGTTGCTGAGGCGTTTCGCGTAGCAACAACTGGGCGGAAAGGGCCAGTCGTTGTTGACCTTCCCAAGAGTGTTACACAAGAACAAGTAACGGAGCTTACCGATGATCAAGTTCATTTAACCAGTTATCAGGCAAAGCGGCCATTGGATCAAGCTGCAATGGACGAAATGCTACTTGCTTTACGGCAAGCAAGTAAACCAGTCATCCTTGCCGGTGGTGGTATTGGGGCCGCCCAAGCGAGTACCGAATTGCGAAAATTCAGTAAAGATTTTCAGTTGCCAGTTGTTGCTAGTTTATTAGGATTAGGTGATATGCCAACTGATGAACCACTATTTTTAGGAATGGGTGGCATGCATGGCACTTATACCGCTAATATGGCACTCACCGAATGTGATTTTCTTCTATGTATTGGTGCTCGGTTTGATGATCGCTTAGCAACGGCGCCAAAACAGTTTGCACCAAATGCTAAGATTGCGCACATTGATATTGACCCGGCCGAACTTGGTAAAGTGATTGCGGCGGATTATCCGATTGTGGCCGATGCAAAGGTGGCCTTAGAGTACTGCCTGGCACAACCAATGAAGCCAGCGCACGATCAAACTTGGCTACAACTTTTAAAGCAAAGAAAGGCCGCTCATCCCTACAGTTATCAAGAAAGTAGTACTGAATTAAAACCCCAACGAGTGATTGAATTAGTTGGTCGTTTAACCAAAGGTGATGCTACGGTGGTGACCGACGTTGGGCAACATCAAATGTGGACCGCCCAGTTTTACCCCTTTAGCCGACCACAACAATTAATTACTAGTGGTGGTTTAGGAACAATGGGTTTTGGTTTACCAGCCGCGATTGGTGCTGCCTTTGCCACTCCAGATAAAACCGTTGTCTTATTCGTGGGCGATGGGGGGCTACAGATGACTAGTGAAGAATTAGATGTTTTAGCAGCTTACGATCTCAACGTTAAAGTTATTTTGTTAAACAACGGGACGCTTGGAATGGTTCGTCAATGGCAAGATTTATTTTACGAAAAACGCCGTTCCCAAACGGTCTTTGATCACCAACCGGATTTCATGAAGCTTGCTGCCGCGTACGGACTTCGTCATTTAAAGGTAACTTCGCCAGTAACAGTAGCGGCCGAGTTAGAACGAGCCTTTAGTTCGCCACACGCAATGCTGATTGAGGCCGATATTCCAGCACTAGAACAAGTTTTCCCGATGATTGCGCCAGGGAAATCTAACGATCAAATGATTGGGGTGAAGTAAATGCGGCGGGTACTTACTTGTATGATGACTAATAATCCAGGGGTTTTAAATCGTTTTACTGGTGCGCTTAATCGTCGCCAGGTCAACATTGATAGTATTTCAATTAGTCCAGTAGTTGATCCGGCCGTTTCACGAGTAACAATGGCCGTTTATTTAGCCGATAAGGCCGCCAGTACGCAGTTACTTCGCCAATTAGAGAAACAAGTTGATGTTTTTGAAGTTAAAGATATCACCGATGTTCCGCACATTGAACGAGAATTGGTTTTAATCAAGATCAGTGCACTACCTGAAAAGCGGGCGGAGTTACTGGCAATGATTCAACCATTTCGGGCTGCTATTGTGGATGTTTCATCAGTAGACGTGGTGGTGCAAATCACGGGGACACGTTCTAAGGTTGCGGCATTGCTTCGCGTAGTGAAACCATATGGTATTTTAAAATTAGTTCGAACAGGGGTTGCAGGTTTTCCCCGGGCAGAAAGCACTTCTGATTAATCCCCAAAAAATCTGGTTAAAAGTGGTATCACATTTCCTTTTCTTTTTATCTATATAATAGGAAGAAAAGTGAAATTTGTTATAAATAGATTGGTTTGGTTACTGAATTGACAAGAAAAATGGAGGTTTTTTATATGACAGTAGAAATGTTATACGACAAAGACGTTACAACGAATTACATGGCTGGCCAAACGGTTGCATTTATGGGCTATGGCTCACAAGGTCACGCCCAAGCAAACAACTTACGGGATTCTGGTGTCGACGTTATTGTAGGTGTTCGGCAAGGTAAATCATTTGATAAGGCTAAAAAGGATGGTTTTCCAACTTATTCAGTTGCCGAAGCCGCTAAAAAGGCCGACTGGGTTCAGATGCTAACACCTGATGAAGTCATGTCGGACGTTTATAAGGAAGAGGTTGCGCCCTACCTTGAGGCCGGTAACACACTTGGTTTCTCACATGGCTTTAACGTTTATTATAAAGAAATTGTACCACCTGCAGACGTTGACGTTGTTATCATGGCGCCTAAAGGACCAGGTAACTTATGCCGTCGTACATATATGGAAGGTTTTGGTGTTCCCGCACTTTATGGTTACTACCAAGATGCTTCTGGACACGCCGAAGATAAGGCTAAAGAATTTGCTAAGGCTAACGGCGCCGCTCGTGCTGGACTTTTGAAAACAACCTTCAAAGAAGAAACCGATGAAGATTTATTCGGTGAACAAAATGTCTTAATGGGCGGGGTTACTTCATTGATCGAAACTGGTTTTGAAGTTTTAACTGAAGCCGGTTATTCACCACAATTGGCCTATTTTGAAGTTGAACACGAAATGAAGTTAATCTGTGACCTGATTTATGAAGGTGGCTTCAATAAGATGTATCGTGATTGTTCAAATACATCTGAATATGGTTCATACGTTGTCGGACCAAAAGTCATCGGCAAAGAATCAAAGCAGGCTATGAAGGATGCTCTTAAAGAAATCCAAAACGGTAAGTTTGCTAAAGACTTTATGGCTGATTACCGCGCCGGTTTCCCAGAATTGTACAGATTACGCGAACGTTCTGAGAATTCACAATTATCCCAAGTTGGTGAAGAGCTACGTGCCCGGATGCCATTCGTTAAGGAAGCTGATAAATACAGTAACTAAAAGATCTTTTATGATAAGTAGGTAAGTGAGCTCTAGCGGAAAGGACGAGATTGAAATAAAGCCTTGAAGGCGAGTAAACGTTCATTCCCTAACTAAAAAATGGTTGCGGAATGATTGTTAAACTCACATTCAATAGGTAGATTCTGGATTTGGAATTTACCCTTTATTCAGTCAACTCCTTTTTAATTTGAACGAAAGGATGGTGGCAAAATGGATTTAAAAACGAAGACAGATCAAGCTTTATTGACAAAAGAGGATGTAGAAAAGGCAAACGAGGTGTTGGCACCAATTATTCGGCACACACCGTTACAGTATGATGTCTATTTATCCCAGAAGTATCATTGTCAAGTTTACCTTAAACGTGAAGATTTACAGGCCGTACGTTCGTTCAAAATCCGTGGCGCCTACTACGCAATTCACGCTACACCGGCAGCTGAACGGGAAAAAGGAGTTGTCTGTGCCAGCGCCGGTAACCATGCTCAAGGGGTTGCTTGGACTTGTCATAATATGAAAGTACCAGCAACGATTTTTATGCCAACTACGACACCACAACAAAAAGTTAGCCAAGTTGCCTTTTTTGGTGGCGATGACGTAACGATTAAGTTGGTCGGAGATACTTTTGATGCTTCAGCTGAAGCGGCAGAAAAATTTTGTCAGGAAAAGCAGCAGACCTTTATTGCACCATTTAATGATAAGCGAACGATGGCCGGTCAAGGAACCTTGGCCGTTGAAGTACTTGCCGATGCGGAGCAGCAAAACGTTAATGTTGATTATTTTCTTGCCGCTGTCGGTGGTGGCGGTTTGTTAAGTGGGACTGCGGCTTACATTAAAGCAGTTAGTCCCCGAACCCGAGTTGTTGGCGTTGAACCAGCAGGTGCGGCGTCAATGACCAAGGCTTTGGAAGTGGGCCACCCAGTAACGTTAAATGAACTAGAGAAATTTGTTGATGGCGCGGCCGTTCGTACGGTTGGCGAATTAACCTACGCTAACGTTAAGGCCTACGTTGATGATATGCTGGCTGTGCCAGAGGGCCAAGTTTGCAGTACTATTTTAGATTTATATAGCAAAGAGGCAATTGTTGCTGAGCCGGCTGGAGCCTTAAGCGTTTCTGCCTTGGAACAGTATCAAGATGAGGTTCGCGGAAAAACGGTTGTTTGTGTGATTAGCGGTGGAAATAACGACATTAACCGAATGCAGGAAATTGAGGAACGCTCCTTAATCTTCGAAGGCTACCAGCATTATTTTGTCGTTGATTTTCCTCAACGACCAGGAGCCTTGCGCGAATTTGTTAACGAAATTCTGGGACCAGATGACGATATTACAAAATTTGAGTACACAAAGAAAGTTAACCGCGGTAAAGGGCCAGTTCTAATTGGAGTTCGATTAGGCGATAAAACGACATTACCGGATTTGTTGGATCGACTAACAATGTTCGACCCACATTACATTAACTTAAAGGACAATCAAATGTTGTACACCATGTTGGTTTAATAACAACACTATGTTGAACCTCAAAAGGAGGTGGCCTAATGGGCGAGATCCTTTCGTTTAAGGATGTTTCATTAGAACGCGGTGACCATATTATCTTGAAACACATTGACTGGACAATTCATGAAAAACAGAATTGGGCAATTCTAGGATTAAATGGTGCGGGAAAGACGACTTTATTAAAACTAATCCACGGCGATATCTGGCCAACTAGCGGGCAACTAAAGGTTCTTGGTGGTGTTTTTGGACATACCTCAATTCCAGAATTAAAACGAAAAATTGGTTGGGTAAGTACTGCCCTGCAGGATTGGTTACATCCAGGTGATTTAGTGGAAAGTATTGTTTTGTCAGGAAAATTTGCCAGTATTGGCGTTTACGAACACTATACCGAGGCCGAAATGGATCAGGCCAAGACGATTTTAAATCGTTTGGGTGGCAAACGTCTAATTGGTAAGCCTTACCGTGTCTTATCACAAGGTGAACGCCAACTAGTATTGATAGCCCGTGCCTTAATGGCAAAACCGGAATTACTAATTTTAGATGAACCATGTAATGGTCTAGATTTATTTGCCCGGGAACAACTATTGCAACGGGTGGCATTAATTGCGGCCGAACCGAACAGCCCAGCGTTACTATTCGTTTCACACTATACAGAAGAGTTATTACCGTGCTTTAAAAATCTGCTCTTACTACGAAATGGGGAGATTGTCGAAAAAGGTAGTCGGCAAGAACTTTTAAATGAAGCAACCTTATCAAAATTTTACCGCGAACCGATTCAAACACTAAAACTTGGCAAAGAACGTGTGGCTGTGTACCCTACATAGAAAAAGTGGGGTATTTCTGAAAATTATTCTAAGAGCGCGTTTGAAAATTGTTAACCTTAATTGTAGAAATTAGTTCGTGTTTAGGAAATACCTTTATTAGGATTTTCCTAACTAATTAGTGTGCGTGTTTGAAAAAGCAGCTTCCTGCGGTTGCCATGTTTCAACTTGGCGGTTTTCGCCTTAGTTGAATGGACAACGTATGAAGCATCAAAATTATTAGCGTACTTAGCTAATAATTCTCAGTTGCGGAATAGTAGCTACAACAGCCAAATCACCTTTTTCAAAGTTAATTCGTCTGTTTAGGCTGCGATTCGGACTTCGGTTCATCCTAGTCCGATCGACAACGTCAGTAATCCTCAGAATCTAGGTCGGAAAATGTCCTTATTAGTATTTATCTGATTAATTTGGTGTGAACGTGTTTGAAAAAGCAGATTCCTGCGGTTAGCTACAGCAGTCACTTCGGCCGTTGCACGGCCAAAGCGCCTACTTAGGCTAATCCTCAGAATCTAACCGCTTTTTCAAACACTCCTATTTAGTAGCAGTGTATTCAATTTCAATGAGTGCGTCATCAGGTAAGGCTGCGACTTGGACGGTTGAGCGTGCTGGTAGAAATTTAGCGTCAGTAAAGTAGAGTAGGTTGCGTATAGATCATTGACAACCGTAAAATCGGCAACGTTGGTCAGAAAAATAGTTGTTTTAACCACGTCAGCGTAATTCATACCGGCTGCAGTCAAAACAGCGCCCATATTGGCCATGATTTGTTTAGTCTGGCTAGTAACATCCGCGCCATTTAAACTGCCGGTTTCTGGTTTTAGGCCAATTTGACCAGAAGCATAAAGTGTTTGATCAACAAGAACGGCTTGTGAATAAGGGCCAAGCGCGGCTGGGGCAGTGCTAGTAGCGATAACTTTTTTCATTTGAAAGACTTCCTTTAGTTAGTGTGAATTAGTTTAATTAGCGCTAATTCTATATTAGAATTAGATTAAAGTAAATGATAAATTAAACTAGCCAAAAATTAATTTACTAATTAGTACATTTAATAACTATCTTATTCAAAATAAAATGAAAAACATTATAAAATTTAAAATATTAGATATTATGTGACTATAGCAGTAATGTTAACGCATAATTAAACAAGAATAGCTAAGATTGAGTTTGACAAAAACCAAAGTTATTACTAAACTATACATTAAAATTAGCTTACAAAAACCATTGATTTTTTAATTTAGTATTTATTGAAGGGAGTTTTACATATGTCAGTTAGTGCAGCAGATGTTGATTTTAATAATTTAGGGTTCACCTACATGAATTTACCTTATCGTTTTCGTGCGTATTATAAGGATGGTAAGTGGCAAAATGAAGGCTTAACGGATGATCCAGATTTGCATATCAATGAAGGTTCAACCATTTTACATTACGGTCAAGGTGTTTTTGAAGGTTTAAAGGCTTACCGGACAAAAGATGGTGAAGTTAATTTATTCCGTCCAGAACAGAATGCTAAACGAATGACACATTCATGTGAACGCCTTTTAATGCCCGAATATCCAGTTGATAAATTTGTCGACGCTGTTAAACAAACGGTTGTCGCAAATAAAGACTTTGTGCCACCATACGGTAACGGTGCAACTTTGTACTTGCGTCCTTATATGGTTGGTGTTGGTGGTAACATTGGTGTTCATCCAGCAGAAGAATACATTTTCTCAATTTTCGCGATGCCAGTTGGGAACTACTTTAAGGGTGGTTTAACACCAACGGCCTTCATCACTTCTGAATATGACCGTGCCGCACATAAAGGTACTGGTGCTAACAAAGTTGGTGGTAACTATGCTGCTAGTTTGTTCCCAGGCCAGTACGCTCACGAGAATGGCTACAGTGATTGTATCTACCTTGATCCAGTTTCACACCGTAAAGTCGAAGAAGTTGGTTCAGCAAACTTCTTTGGTATTACAAAGGATAACGTATTCTTGACACCAAAATCGCCTTCAATCTTGCCTTCAGTTACTAAATACTCCTTGCTCTACTTGGCAAAAGAGCGTTTGGGCTTAGGTACTAAAGAAGGCGACGTCTTCATTGATCAGTTTGATCAGTTTAAGGAAGCTGGAGCCTGTGGAACGGCGGCCGTTATTTCACCAATCGGAAGTATTACTAACGGTGATGACAAGCACGTCTTCTATTCTGAAACTGAAGTTGGACCAGTTACGAAAAAATTATACGATACGTTAACTGGTATCCAGTTTGGTAATGTAGAAGCGCCAGAAGGCTGGATTCAAAAAGTAGAAGTATAATTCAGTTGATTGCTACCTTTGGCTTATTGGTGAGCAGTATTAATTAAGCTAGGTTTTAATTCTAAGTAAGAGGCTAGGACTTTTTGTCCTAGCCTCTTACTGTTTCCGATCATTATTCTAGAACGTGGGCCAAAAGTCTGGGTTCACGTGCCTAACTACGGTTATTGGGTTGGCCCTACGCTTCGCAGTAAACCCAAAGACGACTTTTGGCTCACTCCCTGCGAGAATACAGTAATCCGGTTACTAAAATTTGGGTTAAAAAAATTGGAAAACGGCCGCTAAAAGATGAACTTTGAAATAGTTTGTCCAATCTGGTGCCGGCGGGACTATAATAGACTTAGTAGTGACAGAAAAGAGGTGTGTGTGATGACAGATGAAGGTATAAAGTTTACAACGTTAAGCGATCAGGCTAAACAAACTGCTATTCAAGATTTTATGTCGGCTTACATTGATCAATTTCGCTGGAATAACCTTGAAGTATTCGAGGCCAGTCAAAGTGAAGGCGATATTCCAGCAATTAATAAAATTTTGATGAGTGGAGCGCGTTTCGATAAAAAAGAACTAATGGCTTACCTGACACAGCGCGTTGGTGAACATTTTTCTCGTTTGATGACTAAGCTTGATCAAAGCTATTTAGCAAACGGAACACCAATTGAGCCGTGGGAAACGTGGTTTGAAGATCATCGCTTACAGTTGGAGGACGGCCAATAGTATTCATTTAAATTCACGCAGACCTGGACAAGTTGTCCAGGCTTTTTTGTGTTTAGAATTATAAATAGACGGAAAACCTATTTTGGATCGAGAATAGCTACAAGCCTATTTAACCTTAAGAAGCCAATGCCACAATAATTTTTGAAATAAAAAAACGCGCGATAGCCAAATTGATTCTTGCTATGTCACGTATTTAAACGGCCGATTAAGTTCCTTTGAATAATGAGTGGTTGGGTGCTAAGATGGGACTGAAAGCGAATTAGAAAACGCTTTCTATTCGTTTGCCTTTACTACTAAGATTTTGATTCTTGGAGGGATTAATATGGCAACATTACAGCGAGATTTAGCACAATTAATGCAGGCACAGGGAGAACAAGGTCCTTACGTATCAATTTTTATGGCAGTCTCACCCTATGAAAGTGGTGTAGATGGTGATAAGGGGCGTTTTCGTGGGCTAATTCAGCAGGCCAAAGTTAATTTTAAGACCCGTTATTCCGAAAAAAATTGGGCAACGTATCAGGCCGAATTTGAGACCGTTTTACAAACACGTGCGTTGGGTAATAACGGTGCGAAAAGTGTTGCCATTATTGCTGGCAGCGAACAAATCTTGGTTTATCCTTTGAATATTACTGTTGCCAATGTTGTTCATGTAGGCGATAATCTTTATCTTTTACCAGTTATTGAAAACGATCAATTTAATTTAGATTATGATTTGTTAAAGCTAAATCGAACGGAAATGGCATTTTGGCAAGTTCAGGATGGCCTGGCCAAAAAAGTTGATCTACCAAATGAAGCGCCTAAAACGAGTGAACAGGCATTGGGAACAGAACTAACTAGCGGCAAAATGCGCTGGACTAGTTCTGGTGGCAACGGTGGTGTTCACGGACAAGATTTAAAAACACGAACGCAGGAAAATGATCACCAAAAGTATTTTCAGATTGTCGATAATTTTATTTATAAGAATTATTCTAGGCCACAACAACGGCGGCTAGTTTTAATGGCCACGACAGAGAATCAGAGCATTTTGCGTAAAGTTAGCAAGAATGAGTATTTACTAAAAGACACAACGTTGACTAAGCTTCCTGCAAAATTGGATCAAGGCGTGATTAATCAACTGGTACTCAGTATCAATCAGAAATTAAGTCAAGATGTAATGACCATCCTAGCGACTCAAGTTGATCAGGCTCGTTCAGCAAAAAAGTACCTTGATGATTTAAGCGATATAATTTCACGGACGACTGAAGGTGGAGTGGCTACACTGTTTGTTGCCAAAGATGCTACAGTGCCAGGGATTATGGATCTAAAGCAAAACCTTGATTTAAAGAGTCCAGCAGCCAAGGCAAATAATTTATTAAATGATTTGAGTGTCGCAACCTTGGCCTTAGGTGGGCAAGTCTATGTATTGCCAGCAGATGAACTACCGGCGAATACGCCAGCAATTGCAGTTTTGCGCGGCGTAAATCAAATTTAAAAGGTTAACTTGCTTCTTCAGGAAGAAGCATTCGTTGGTAATAGCGTTCTTGTTCAATTAAGACTAAGTTAGGTAGGATAGTCGCAGCATCAATTAACTCGATTGAGAAGTGATCATCTAGATAAGGGGCTTTTTGGGTAAAATAAATTTCGCAGTGCCGGCCATCTTTTTGAATTTCAACACTTAAAATGACGGCCAAACGTAATTCTTGCGACTGTAACAGATCAAAATAGTTCCAAATGTAATTGGTGAAATAACGTGGTAATTCAGTTTTAATACCGGCAGTTACAGTTCGTTGTGTTTCACGCTTACCAAAAATAGTAATCACTCCTTAATAAAGTTTAATCTGCCAAAAATAAAAGTTCAATGTCACGATTTTATTTGCTTAATTATTTTAATTGTAGGTAATTCAGAATACGAATACTAGTTAAAAGTGGCTTTGTAAACGAAATGATACAAGTCATTAATTTATTTGCCACATTCAGATTGAATTGCAATATTTTCGGGTCTTTATGACAAATAAATGACGATGGATAACGTAAATATAAGGGAAGAACAGCGCTGAATTTAAATTTCTCGTTGTTCTTCCTTTTTGAATTGTTCTTCTTAATTGTCGGTACGGCATTATTAACGAACAACTTAAAAATCAATTTTTCGTAAGAGCTTGAAGGTGTTTTTTTAATCGACGAAAACGTGCTTGAAAAATCCGTTGTCATTTTGACTTGCTAAACAGACGCTAGTGTTAGTGGAACCAGTAATCATGTTCAATTGCAGATTGAAATTTAAGCAGGACACTAGTTAGTATTTCGCGTGGCGGGGCCTAACTACTTTTTTCTGAAAGCGAAGGAAGTAGTGTTGATAAAGCCAGAGTGCCGCCTCGCCCCAAACTACTGCAAACAGTATTGCACCAAGTACGTCACTGGGGTAGTGGGCACCAAGGTAAACACGGGAATAACTAACTAATAATAATAAAAGCAGGCTGATAAGGTAGCAAAGCAATTGCTGCCATTTGTTTTTTAAGTGATTGATCCAAAAAACGCAGATAAACAATAAGATAATCGCAGTCCCCAAAACGTGCCCACTAGGAAAACTGTAGCCATTTTCAGGTAGGATTTCTTTGATTGTCGGCCGCTGGCGTGCAACTAGTTTTTTGATCACGCTAGCAATTGCGTCGCCACCAAAAATGGTTAGGATAACCCAGATGGCTTCACTAGTATGGCGGTGAAACCAGAGAAAACCGGCGATTAGTGCGGCGTAGAAGAGATCAAGCGTCGGTTGTGCCAAGATGGTGATCAATTTAAAGAAAAAATCTTTCGTAGCTGAGGTGTTCGCCTGAATCCCCTTAATTAGAAGTTCATCAAGCCCGGTGAGTAGCTGGAATTTAACTAGAATGGCAAGTAATAAGAAGCTCGCCGTTAAACCCAGCCACCATTTTATTGGCATTTTGTGTTTTTGAATTAACATAATTGACCTCTTCGAATTTTTAGTGATAACGTTTTGGTTATCTTCGTCTTAAGGATAACTGATAAGGTTAAATATTTTCTAAAGAAAAGACTAATTCAGTCCAAAGTCCTAGCTTAATGAAATTTGCTTAGGCGCAGGGTACGTTTTTATTACCGCTTTTCTTTAAAAATAATTTTTGGCCAGCAAAAAAACCGAGGAAAATTTAATTTTCCCCGGCCATTCATACACGAAATAGTAATCAATTATTTTAGATATTTTCTGGCTTTTAGTCAGCTAGTAATTTTTCTAGTTCAGTTAGGCGTTCTTCAAAAACATCAAAGGCCTTTTCGAGGTAATCAGCCTGAGTCATGTCGACACCAGCAGCTTGCATAATTTCAATTGGATAAGCTGAACTGCCAGATTTAAGGTAGTTAATGTAGGCATCTCGCTCTGGCCGCTTTCCATTAACAATTTTATCCGCCAAGGTTGTCGCCGCGGCAAAGCCAGTTGCGTATTGGTAAACGTAATAATTCAAATAGAAATGTGGAATTCGTGACCATTCTAAAGCAATCTCTGGATCGTCCGCAGTATCAGGGCCATAATAAACCTTGTTTAATTTACCATAGTAATCCGACATGCTTTCGGCGGTTAGCGCAATACCATTAGCATCCTGAGTATGGATGAATTGTTCAAATTCAGCAAATTGAGTTTGTCGGAAAATTGTGCCTTTAAAACCGTCGAGGTAATAATTTAAAACGTAGGCCCGTACTTTTGGATCAGTTTGAGTTTTCAATAGGTAATCAGTAAGTAAATTTTCATTAGTTGTGGAAGCAATTTCCGCAACAAAAATAGCGTAATCACCGTATACGTAAGGCTGATTGTGATGAGTGTAGTAACTATGAACGGAATGGCCCATTTCGTGAATTAAAGTATATAAGCTATTCAGATTATTTTGCCAGTTCAATAAAATGTACGGATTGGTATCATACATACCAGAAGAGTAAGCACCGCTAGTTTTACCTTTATTCTCAACAACATCAATCCAGCGCTTTTCGTAGGCCTCTTCAACGACACTGGTGTAATCACGGCCCAAGACTTTGACAGCTTTTAAGACTTCCTGCTGGGCTTCTTTGTAAGTGTAGGTTAAGGTAGGTTCGCCAGTTAAAGGAGTATACATATCGTACATATGGACCTGTTTGAGCTTTAGCGTTTTTTTACGTAATGCAACGTAGCGATGCAAAAGTGGTAAGTGTTTTTTAACAACGTCAACTAAGGTTGTATAGACGCTTTCAGGAATATGGTTACCCGCCATTGCGGCCGCACGTGCACTTGGATAATGGTGGGCCTGAGCACGAAAATTATGCATTTTAACATTCGTGATTAGCGTTGAGGCCAACGTATTCCGAAATTGATTGTAAACCTTATATAGTTGTTTAAAAGCATTTTGCCGGACGGCCTGATCAGTTGATTCGATTAACGTACCATAAACGCCCTGGGAAAGTTGAACATCGTTACCCTGAGCATCTTTAACGGTTGGGAAGGGTAAATCAACGTCGTTTAAAACGTTAAACGTTTGCGATGAGCCATCGAAGACGTCACTAGCACCGGCGAGCAAACTTTCTTCATTAGTCGATAAAGTGTGGTCCCGTGCAGCAGTGAGTTGTGTTAAGTAGTGCTTATAAACTTGAAGGTTACTATTTTCGTCGATGTAACCGGTCAGTTTATCTTCGGGGATGGCCAGAATTTCTGGTTCGACAAAGGCGGTTTGCGCGGAGACCTTGGCCACCAAAGTACCTGCACGTTGTGACATTGCTTGATAGGTTGGATCGTTATTATCTTGGTTGGTTTTTAAACTAGCATAGACGTAAACTTTTTCTAATTTACGGTAAAGGTCAAAAATTTGTTCCAAACCAGTGCTCAGGTCACGGGCATTGGCCGCCAAAGTACCACTTAATTTTTCAACTTCCGTAGTCAACGTTTGAACATCCTTGTAGGCAATTTCCCAGTCGGCGTCGGTTGGGTAGACTGTGGTTAAATCCCAAGTTAATTCAACCGGAACATCTTTGCGTAAAGGTAATTTTTGTGTATTACTCATAATGAACCTCCTGTATTTAAATAGTTATTTTTGGAGGATACCAGTAGTAACTAAAGATTATGTAAAAAGCCAATCACAATAGTTACTGTACTTTATTGTGCCAAAATTTTTGCACGGGTAAAGTGGGGGTCACTCCAAAGCGCTGTTAAAGAGATGTCAGCGCTTTTCTTCTAGAAATAGCATAGCACATCCGCTCTTTTTTTGCTTTGTAATCATGATCAGTAATAAGCAGCCATTGTTATTTGGTCTTTTATAACAGGACACAAAAAAAGCACCCACCGCAGTGAGTGCCATCAATTACAAATTTAAAGGCTTAGTACCAACCGTTTGCTTGCCAGAAAGATTGAGCACCAGTCCATGAACCGTAACGGGAAGTAACGTAGTTGTTAGCAACACGTTCTTGGTTAGCAGCCGAATAATCACCATTTAAGTATGAAGAACTTAATTGGTACTTACCAACGTATTGGCCGTTTTGGGCAGAGTAGCTACCGCCAGATTCTTTGTTAGCAATCCAAGCTTTAGCCGAAGCATCTGAACCAGAACTAGTTGTTTGCTGTGTCTGTGTTTGTTGTGCTGGAGCAGCTTGTTGGGCTTGGGCCTGGGTTGCTTGTTGCTGAACTTGGGCAACTTGTTGGTTTTGTGTTTGTTGGCTAGCAGCCTGAGTAGTTGTATTTTGCTGTGTTGTAGCAGCCTGTTGTGAGGCACTATCAGGTACGTTGTAGCTTTGACCAGCAAAGATCAAATGTGTATAAGAATTAATGTTGTTAGCTTTTTCGATAGCATCAACAGTTGAACCATATTGTTTAGCTAACCCTGATACAGTATCGCCTGCTTTAGCAGTAACTGTAGCGGCATTAGCGGCCTGAACGCCACCAACCAATAAACCAGTTGCACCAGCAGTTGTTAACAAGATCATTTTTGCACGTTTGTTCAATAAAATAAAGATCACTCCTAAATTGGGATTATTAAATATTCTGTTTCAATGTCGATAAGTAACTTATCAACCAACAAAGGCTATTATAGGCGGCCAGTGTGTCAATTAAATGCCAACAAGATTACAAAAAAACGTATTTATGAAATATTGTTACATGCTTGTAATTTAACGTCATAAATAAGATACTTTAAACGGCCTGTTTTTGCTGTGGCGGTCTTATATAAGGTGCCAATATTACAATAAAATAGAATAAAGTGTGAAATTAATTCCAATTTTTTGTGAAAAACAGCGTTTTATCACAAAATTACGGGACTATTTTAGGAAATTTGGGCTATTTTAACAGATTGATGACAAAATAATCTATCCAAATCAATTTTATTGAAATCGATATTGAGTTTATTTTTCATGGAATCCTTTGTTTGACCGGCATTTTGTAGTGTGCTAATCTTTTAACATTGTGAAATAAAACAGGTCAGGGTTATTTTTGAAATGAGGTGAGCCAATATGAGTGTGTTAACAGTTGAAAATTTACAACAACAGTTTCTAGATAAAACATTATATGATGACACTGGGTTTGCCCTTAATCAAGAAGACCATATGGGTATTATTGGACAAAACGGTGTCGGTAAAAGTACTTTAATTAAGATTATTACCGGGCAAATTCTGCCTGATAGCGGTAAAATCACTTGGAAAAAACACATTAAAATTGGTTATTTGGATCAGTACGTGAGTTTGGCTGAGCAGCAGACAATTTTTGAATTTTTAAAAAGTGCTTTTAGTGAGTTGTACGCTTTAAATAAACAGAATGAGCAAATCTACGCGGACTATGCAGAAAATCCGGATGATGATTTATTAGAAAAAGCCGGGCATAATCAGGAAATTCTGGAAGCTAAAAACTTCTATGATATCGAGACCACGATTAATCAAGTTGCTTCGGGACTTGGAATTGATGCAATCGGGTTGGATCGCAATAGTAGTGAACTATCAGGCGGTCAGCGTTCTAAAGTTATTTTGGCCAAGTTGTTACTAGAACAACCAGATGTTCTCCTATTAGATGAACCAACTAACTATTTAGATACCAACCATATTGAATGGTTGATTAATTATTTGAATAATTTTGCCGGGGCCTTCATTGTAATTTCCCATGATTACGATTTTCTAGGCCAAATTACTAATTGTATTTGTGATATTGAATTTGGTAAGATCACAAAATACCGGGGAACGCTAAATCAGGCTCGCCGTCAAAAAGAGGCCAATAAAGAAACTTATTTAAAGGCTTACGCAACGCAGCAAAAGAAAATCGAAAAGACGAAGGCCTACATTCGTAAAAACAAGGCTGGCAGTCGTTCGACAATCGCCAAAAGCCGGGAGAAACAGTTAGCACATATGGATATTTTAACGCCACCAGGTAATTTAATGGCATCTCATTTTAATTTTCCGTATCAGCTTAGTGCCGTCCGGATGCTGCTAGACGTTTCTGACTTAGTGGTTGGTTACGAAAAGCCACTATTAACACCATTTAATTTTTCGATTACGCAACCAGAAAAAGTCGCCATTACTGGTTTTAATGGGATCGGTAAGTCAACTTTGATTAAAACGTTACTGGGAATTATTCCTAAACTAAGTGGTGATTATTGGTTTTCGGCCACAACCAAGGTTGGTTATTTTAAACAGGAATTGCTTTGGAATAATAATCAACAAACACCACTACAGATTGTTCAAGCGGCGGCACCGAAGTTAACTCAGAAAAAAGTTCGGCAGTCATTAGCACGTGCGGGGATTGAGCGGGACAATGTTGATAAACCGATTAAAATGCTTAGTGGTGGTGAACAAACCAAGGTTAAATTATGCATTTTGACAATTTTCCCAGCTAATCTCTTAATTCTTGATGAACCGACGAATCATTTGGACGAGCAGACAAAGGATGCATTGAGCCAGTCTTTACAGAATTTTGAAGGCAGTGTTTTGCTGGTGACCCATGAACCTGGTTTTTATGAAGGATGGATTGATCGGGTCATTGATATTGAAAAATTACAGGTTAAATAGAAGATTGTTTTTTAACACATTCTAGAGTGATGATCAAAAATAGTAAGCGAGGCTGGGACAAAAGTCCTGGTCTCTTATTGTTTCCAAACATTATTCTAGAACGTGTGCCAGAAACGACTTTTGTTCCGCTCCCTCGTTATTTTAGGCTAAACGTAGTAAAATGCATTTAATACTTTTTAATGAAGAGGGCTTATTTTTATGGCAAAAGTTTCAACAATGTGTACTTCTGTTTTGGTTGGTAAAAAGGCAAGTCTTGATGGTTCAACAATGATTGCCCGTAATGAAGATCGCTACTTGGCGGTCCATCCAAAACGTTTTTATATGCACCCAGCAGTTCAAGGTCGCAAGGGGGTAACGTTAAAATCGGAGTTAAATGGCTTTACGGCCCCGCTACCAGAAAAGGGCTATCGGTATCAAGCAACGCCTGATGCTGACCCCCAGGCTGAAAAAGAAGGTGTTAATGATGAAAGTGGGATTAACGAAAAAAACGTTGCAATGAGTGCTACCGAAAGCACCTATGGTAATGAGCGCACGCTTGCTTTTGACCCGCTAGTAGACGGGGGTTTAGGTGAAGATTCACTGGAAACGCTGGTTTTACCTTACATCGACAGTGCGCGGGATGGTGTTTTGTATTTAGGAAAGCTAATCAAACAGTATGGATCTAATGCTGGTAATAGCGTCTTGTTTAGTGATAAAAATGATGTTTGGTATATGGAAATTGTGACCGGTCATTTATGGCTGGCGCAACGGATTCCGGATGATGCCTACGCGGTTACCGCTAATCAAGTTGCAATTCAGCAGGTCGATTTCAAGGACACTGCGAATTTTATTTGGGCTGATGGTATTCAGAGTTTTGTGACTGAACATCACCTGAATCCTGATTCGTTAGGCTGGAATTTTCGGCATATTTTTGGAACGAACACTAAAAAAGACCACCATTACAATACGCCACGTGTTTGGTTTGCCCAGCGTTATTTGAATCCAGAAATTGAACAGGATCCGGAAAGTGTGGACTTACCATTTATTTGCTATCCAAGCCACCGAATCAGCCTCGAGGATGTAGAATATATTTTGGGTTCACACTATAATGAAACGCAATTTGATCCGCTGGGCCAAGGCAGTCACGCTGATAAAGTGCGCTACCGGGCAATTTCGCTATCACGGACTCAGAATTCACACGTATTACAAATTCGTAATCACGTTCCAGAATCTTGTGCCGCCGTGTATTGGTTGTCTTTTGGTGTTCCGGCGTTTAGTCCGTACGTCCCATTTTATGCCAACGCTAATGATACTGATCCCAGTTATTCCACAACGCCAATGACACTGACATATGGCAGTACCAGTGCATATTGGCTTTACCGGACGCTATCCATGTTAGTTGAAAGTCATCACAGTGCTTTTATACAGGCCGATTTGGATTATTTGAAGGATGCACGACAACAGCAACACACGTTGATGGCCAGGATAGATGCGCAGGTAGGCAAACAACCGGCAAATCAAGTGACTGAATTTTTAACCCAGCAAAATTACGCGTTGGTTGCGGACATGACTAAGCGAACTCAGGCGTTAATTAGTACTTTAATTACGCAAGGTGTCGGATTATCCCGGCTCACTTTTGATATGGACAAGAACCTATAATAGTTGGTATTTTTTATAACGAACACGCAGTTAGATGACGAAAAGATTACAGTTTATTTTCTTTGTTTAAAACGGTTGCGTTTCAATTAAAAATGACTAAAATATATCAAGGTTACATGAAAAAACGCTAGACAAAAAACTGATTTTTAGAACGTTGTTTTTAAAGTTTATTAGTTTTTGTCAGGTTCTTATATTTTAAGTTAATGCTAATGGAGGACACAACACATGGAATTCGTTGATGAAGAAAAATATAGCATTGTGGTCGCACAAGGTTTGAAGTTTGTGCCACTTGTAGGTGATCGTTACGCTGTTGAAACAGAAGATGGGCAGCGAGCAACCTTTAAGCGTGCTGATTTAGACATAAAAGCGACCGCGAAACAAGCACTAATTCACCTTGATCAAGCGTTGCTGATTGATGCAGAATCAAAGTTGACTTTGAAGTTATCTCAACTAGTGATTGCACAATTGCAGACATTAATGAATGCTTACGATAATGAAATTGATACAACGGTTAATGCTTACATTGACAACGTTGTTTCCTATATGAACGCGTAGTCCGTTGACAATCACCTTTTATATGTTATATTAAAAGGGATATCTGCAATGAGGCATCTAGTAGGTCAGAGAATTGTTCAGAAAGCTAGCGGTTAATGTGAGCTGGTCAATACTTTGGGTGAATCCAGTGCTGAGCTTGGTGGCGAAAAGTCACCACGGTGAGCCGTTAAACTCAATTAAGTGAATGATTTTAATCATTAAAATGGGTGGTACCGCGTGTAAACGTCCCGTAAGTTAGCGAAAGTTAATTTACGGGACGTTTTTTGTTTTATAGTTGCGCGCTAACAACTGAGTTTATATTTGGGAAATACCGTTACTAGTATTTACCTGACCAACTTAGTGTAAACGTGCTTGAAAAAGCAGATTCCTGCGGTTAGCTACAACAGTCAAATCACCTTTTTCAAAGGTAATTCGTCTATTTAGGCTAATCCTCAGAATCTAACCGCTTTTTCAAACACTCCCTAGTTTAATGTAAGATGGCCAAATTGCTTTGTTGCAGAAAAATAATTTTTGAGTAGTTAAGAAGTAGGCTATTTTTTAATTGAAGTTAAATCGTAGCGACTACTTTTTACTATTCTGGAAGGAGTTTCCACAATGATTAATCCTAAAATAATTCGAAAAAATCCTGACATGGTGAAGGCCAAGTTAAAGACACGCGGTATTGAGGCGAAAGAAGTCGATCAGTATTTGGCATTTGACCAGGAGAACCGGGATGCTATCGCGGAGGCCGAGGATTTACGTAAGCAAAAGAATCAATTAACGGAGCAAATTAGCCAGGCCAAGGACAAACGTTCTGAAGAAACACAGGCTAAAATTAAGCAGGTTAAGACGTTAAATAACGCCATTAAAGCCGCAGACGAAAAGCAAAAGAAGGTTTACGCACAGTGGCGTTATATTGCAATTCGCTTACCTAATTTACCTGACGATAGTTTGCCTATTGGGCCAGATGAGGCCGAAGATAAAGAGTTACGTAAATGGGGAACAATTCCTGAGTTTGATTTTGAACCTAAAGCTCACTGGGAAATTGGTGAAAAGTTAGGAATTTTAGATTTTGATCGGGCCGCAAAAGTTTCTGGTGCGCGGTTTGTTTACTATAAGGATGCTGGTGCTCGTTTGGAGCGGGCACTTTACAACTTTATGCTGGATTTACATACACAGAAGCAAGGCTATCATGAAATTATTCCACCATACTTGGTTACTGGAAAAACAATGTTTGGTACTGGCCAATTTCCTAAGTTTACGGAAGATGTCTACACCGTTGAATCAACGGGCATGACGCTGATTCCAACTGCCGAGGTACCATTAACAAATTACTATAGTGGTGAAATTTTAGACGAAAAGGATTTACCAACTTACTTTACGGCATTGACACCAGCATTCCGTTCTGAGGCTGGTAGTGCCGGTCGCGATACACGGGGCTTAACGCGGATGCACCAATTCAATAAGGTTGAAATGGTAAAGTTCTGTAAACCAGAAGATTCTTATAAAGAATTAGATTCCCTGACCGCGAACGCTCAAGAAGTCTTAGAACAATTAGGCCTAGCATATCATGTGATTGTGCTATCCACCGGGGATACCGGCTTTTCATCCGCCAAAACTTTTGACCTTGAGGTTTGGATGCCGGAACAAAACATTTATCGTGAAATCAGTTCGTGCTCGAATTGTTTGGATTTCCAGGCCCGGCGCGCAATGATTCGTTACCGTAAGGAAGATGGTTCCGTCGATTACGTTCATACGCTAAACGGCTCCGGTGTCGCTGTTGGCCGTACTGTTGCGGCAATTTTAGAAAATTATCAACAAGCAGATGGCTCTGTAAAAGTGCCCGATGTGCTAGTTAAATATATGAATGGTATGACCGTTATTAAATAAAAAATGTGGACCAAGTGAACTAATTCGGCTCTCTGTCAAATCCTGTTGATAGCCAATTTTACAGCGTTAGAAGTTAGGCAACTTCTAATGCTGTTTTTTTAT